>NZ_JBLVOJ010000009.1:0-15862 GCF_053543715.1 Glutamicibacter sp. AGC46 | reverse complement strand
CCCCCCGCCATGTTCGGCTTGAGCCTAGTGGCTAGGCCTTGAAACGCTCGATGGAGCGAGCCAGCTCGGCTTCGGCAGCCTCGCGGCCTTCCCAACCCTCGGCCTTGACCCACTTGCCTGGTTCCAGGTCCTTGTAGCGGGTGAAGAAGTGCTCGATCTCCTTGATCAGCCATTCGTCGATGTCTTCAAGTTCCTTGATGTGGTCAAAGCGCTTGTCGGCAGGAACGCACAGCAGCTTGGCATCGCCACCGCCATCGTCGGTCATGTTGAATACGCCAATTGGGCGTGCTTCGACAACAACACCTGGGATCAGATCAACACCCGGGATGAAGACCATGGCGTCCAATGGATCGCCATCTTCGCCCAGAGTATCGTCGAAGTAGCCGTAGTGGGTTGGGTACTGCATCGAGGTGAACAGCACGCGATCCAGGCGCAGGCGGTGGGTCTCGTGGTCGATCTCGTACTTGACGCGCGATCCGGTGGGGATCTCGATGGTCACGTCGTGGCTCATGAAAAGCACACTCCTAAACTAGTCTTAGGGATATCCGCTAATAAGGGTATCGCCCCATTGCGCCTGATGGATAAAACTGCGAGAGGAATGTAACCATATGAACACTGCCGCCCGACGCGCTATTACGCTGGGGGTGGCGATTGTTGCCATGGTTGCAGTGATTGCCGCGATGCTGCTGGCCCCGCGATTCTTCACCGGAGAGCCCGAGGCTTTCTACACCCCGGCCAGCGCGCCGCTGGCCGATAAATCCCCAGTCGCCGTGCGGGACCTGGACCCCAACGCCGCGCAACCGGACCCCGGGATCCTCGCCGCGAAGCTGGATAGCATCCTGGCGGACAAGCCCGACCGGACGTCCTTCAACGCCCAGGTGGTCGACGTGGCCACGGGCACAGTCCTGTATGACAGGAACTCCGAAATAAATGGCACCCCGGCCTCCAGCCTGAAGGTAGTCACCGCCATCGCGGCCCTCGATGCCCTCGGCGGCGACACCCAGCTGTCCACCAGCGTGCTGCTCGATGGCGGCACATTGATCCTGCGCGGCGGGGGAGATGTGCTGCTGGGCGACGGGGAATCGGACCCGGCGCACCCCAAGGGCTATGCAGGACTGGCAACCCTGGCCAAGCAGACCGCCGAAGAACTTGAAAAGCGCGGCATCAGCGAGGTCAAGCTGTGGCTGGACGACTCGCTGTTCGGCGATGCGCACAGCAACCCCGCCTGGGACAAGTCGCTGTTCACCTCCAATAACATTGGCCAGGTCTACCCGATTGCGCACTACGCCGGGCGTGCCGGGGAAAGCACCAGCACCGCCTACCAGTCCGACCCGGCCGCGCAGGTCCGCAAGGTCTTCGCCCAAGCCCTGGGCGAGCGGGTCAAGGTGGATGAGGGTGGCCGCGGCCCCTATGCGGGGGGCGAGCAGATCACCGAGGTGAAGTCGGCACCGCTGCGCGATGTCATCAAGCACATGCTGCTGGTTTCGGATAACTACATTGCCGAATCCATGGGCCGCCTGGTGGCGCTGGACCGCCAGATGCCCGGGGAGCAGGCAGGGGCCGCCGTCGCTGCTGTGGCCCAGGCCCATGGGGCTGCTGGCCACACGCTCGTGGACACCAGCGGCCTGGCTGCCAGGAACCGGATTTCGCCCGCGGCGCTGACCGCGGTACTGCGCTCGGCCGCCACCAGCAAGAAGCCGGAATTGCGCGAGGTCGTCTACTCGCTGCCGGTCGCCGGCTACAACGGCACCTTGATGAACCGCCTGGGTGGTGCCGGAACACTTGGCCTGGTCCGCGCCAAGACCGGCTCGCTCACCGGCGTGGCCACGCTGACCGGCATGGCCATGACCGAAGACGGGCGCCTGCTCGCCTTCTCGATCTATGCCGATCAGCCCAACGGAACACTCGCACCCCACAAGCCAACCATTGACTCTGCTGTCACCGCCATCCGTGGCTGTGGCTGCCGGAGCTGAACGCCGCAGGAGCAGCAAATGAACCAGTTCGTCGATTGGAAGCTGGCGGCCAAGGCCGCGAAAACCCTGATGCCCGCCGGGCCGGGGATCCAGGCCCAGGATGCCGCGCGGATCATCGAGGAACTGCGCATCGCCGCCGGCGAAGGCCTGGTGGAGGCCGAGAAGGTTTCCAAGCTGGCTGCTTCCGCGCCCTCGCAGACCCTGGTGGTGGACCGGTCAGGCTGGGCCAAGGCCGTCAGCCAGAATTTCGCGGCCCTGCTCCCGGCAGCGCGCCAGGACGTCCCCGGGGTGGTCCCCTTGATTGCCGGCGCAGAACTTGGCGCGGTGCTCTCGGTGCTGGGCACCCGGGTGCTGGGCCAGTTCGACCCGTTCGTCGGCCCGCGCCTGCTGCTCAACGCCCCGACCATCACCCAGATCCGCGGCGAGCTGAATGTGAACGCCCGCGACTTCTACCTGTGGATCGCCACCCACGAGCAGACCCACCGCCTGCAATTCGAGCACGCTGCCTGGATTCCCGGGGTCATGAAGCAGACCCTGGCCGAGGCTTTCGAGCCGCTGGCCGGCACCACCCACTCCATGGGCGAACTGGGTGAACGCCTGAAGTCCATGAAGTCCGAGGTCAGCGAACTGACCAGCATCATGTCGGTGCTCGAAGGCCACGCCATGGTCGTGATGAACGATGTCACCTCGATCCGCAGCATCAAGACCATCCGCCGCCGCTTCGAAGCCCGTGGCGAGAACCGTTCGGCCCTGGCGATCCTGCTGGGCAAGCTGCTGGGATTGGATGCCAAGGCGCTGCAGTACAAACGCGGGGCAAAATTCGTGCGGCATATCGTCGACGCGATCGGCTACGAGGGCTTCAACGAAATCTTCACCGCCCGCGAGATGTTCCCGAGCGCCGGGGAACTCGATGACCCGGAACGCTGGCTGGCCCGCACCCGATGAGCCGCGCCCTTCACCTTGCCCGCGCCGCCATCAGTGCCAGCAGCGCGCCCGGGCTGAACCTGATCGGGGTTTCCGGCGGTGCCGACTCGCTAGCCCTGGCCATTGCCGCGGCGACGCTGCCCGCTTCCTTCGGCGCCGTGGTTATCGATCACGGCCTGCAGCCCGGCAGCGCCCAGGCGGCCGAACGCGCCGCCGGGCAATGCCGCGAGCTGGGATTGGACCCGGTGGCGGTGGTCCAGGTCGAGACCTCGGATGACGAGGCTTCGGCCCGCACGGCCAGGTACCAGGCCTTTGAAGCAGCCCTGCAGCAGTTCAACGCGCAGGCATTGATGCTCGCCCACACCCGCGACGACCAGGCCGAGCAGGTGCTGCTGGGGCTGCTGCGCGGATCGGGAACCCGCTCGCTGGCCGGCATCCCTGCCCGGCGCGGAGCCTACCGGCGCCCCCTGCTGGAACTGTCCCGGGCGCAAACCGAGGAAATCTGCCGGCAGGCGGGGCTTGGCTACTGGGAAGATCCGAGCAACGCGGACACCGGGTACAAGCGCAACCTCATCCGCCATAGGATCCTGCCCTTCTTGCGCGAGGAACTTGGCGAGCATGTTCCCGAAGCACTGGCGCGCACCGCCAGCCTGGCCGCCGCCGACGCCCAAGCCCTCGACGAATGGGCCCAAGCGGCCAAGGACGAGCACGGGTTGGCGATCCCGGACCTGGCCAAGCTGCCGGTGGCCATCAGCTCGCGAGTATTACGCCTGGCCGCCATGGAAGCCGGGGCCAGGAATGTGGGCCATGAGCGAACGGCGGCGCTGTGCGCGCTGGCCGGGCTCGGCGTCCCCAAGTCCAAATCAGCTGGTCCTGTGCAGCTGGATGGCAGGATCAGCGCCTTCCGGCGGCAATCGGTGATCGTTTTCACCACAACCGGCTAAACAACCTTCCGCTAAATGTGGCACTCTAGGTAAGTACCACACCTCTAGAATCAGGAGAATTCTCGTGGATTCCAATGCAGTCAAAGCCGATCTTGCGCACGTTCTGTACACCAAGGAAGAAATCCAGGCCCGCGTGGAAGAACTTGCCGCGCAGATCGACAAGGATTACGAAGGCCGCGACATCCTCGTGGTAGGTGTGCTCAAGGGCGCCGTGATGATCATGGCTGACCTGGTTCGCGCACTGAACTCCCACCTGACCATGGACTGGATGGCAGTGTCCTCCTACGGTTCGGGTACCCAGTCCTCCGGTGTGGTGCGCATCCTCAAGGACCTGGATTCCGACCTCATGGGCAAGCACGTGCTGATCGTCGAGGACATCATCGATTCCGGCCTGACCTTGTCCTGGCTGAAGTCCAACCTGGAATCCCGCGGCCCGGCCTCGGTGGAAATCTGCACCCTGCTGCGCAAGCCGGAAGCAGCCAAGGTGGAAATCGACGTCAAGTACGTCGGCATGGACATCCCGAACGAATTCGTGGTGGGCTACGGCCTGGACTTCGCGGAAAAGTACCGCAACCTTGATTGCGTGGGCACCTTGGCCCCGCATATTTACCAGTAGGGAACTTTTCTCGCCAATGGGGCGTTGAGAAATATCGAAGGTGGCGTGACCCGGACGCCAGAGCAGTGCGTGAGGGGGATGCGCCAGGCGCGGGGCCTGTCGGATCAATGAAAACGAAGAAGCTTTTTAACAGCTGGATCATTTGGGTCCTGGTCGGCGTTGTCGCCGTGGTGTTGTTCCTGCCGATGGTCTTCGGCAATAACTCGGCCAAGGTGGACACTTCCGTAGGCCTGCACCAGCTCACCAGCGGCAATGTCACCGAAGCGAAGATGTTCGACGGCGACCAGCGCGTGGATCTGAAGCTGCGCGACTCGCTGAAGGTCGATGGCGTGGACAAGGGCACCTCGGTGAGCTTCTACTACTCCACCGCCCGTGCCGAACTGGTGGTCGATGAGATCAACAAGGCCAACCTGGGCAAGTTCACCGACCAGCCGGTGGAAAGCAACTGGCTGCTGTCGATGCTCGGGATCATCATCCCGTTCCTGCTGATCGCCGGCATCTTCTGGTTCATCCTCGCCCGCTCCCAAGGCGGCGGCTCCAAGGTCATGCAGTTCGGCAAGTCCAAGGCGAAGCTGATCACCAAGGACATGCCGCAGGTGACCTTCAAGGATGTCGCCGGCGCCGACGAGGCCGTGGAGGAACTCCACGAAATCAAGGAATTCCTGCAGGAACCAGCCAAATTCCAGGCCCTGGGCGCGAAGATTCCCAAGGGCGTGCTGCTCTACGGCCCTCCGGGCACCGGCAAGACCCTGCTGGCCAAGGCCGTAGCCGGCGAGGCGGCGGTACCGTTCTACTCGATCTCCGGTTCGGACTTCGTGGAGATGTTCGTCGGCGTGGGCGCCTCGCGCGTGCGCGACTTGTTCGAGCAGGCAAAGACCAACTCCCCGGCGATCATCTTCGTCGACGAAATCGACGCCGTCGGCCGCCATCGCGGCGCCGGCATCGGCGGCGGCAACGATGAGCGCGAGCAGACCCTGAACCAGCTGCTGGTGGAGATGGACGGCTTCGACGCCACCACCAACGTCATCCTGATTGCCGCGACCAACCGCCCCGACGTGCTGGACCCGGCGCTGCTGCGCCCGGGCCGCTTCGACCGCCAGATCCCGGTGGAGGCACCGGATCTGAAGGGCCGCGAGCAGATCCTGGCCGTGCACGTGAAGGGCAAGCCGATGGATGCCACCGTGGACCTGAACGCCGTCGCGAAGAAGACCCCGGGCTACACCGGCGCCGACTTGGCCAACGTGCTCAACGAGGCCGCGCTGCTCACCGCCCGCTCCAACGCGAACCTGATCGACGACCGCGCCCTGGACGAGGCCATCGACCGCGTCATGGCCGGCCCGCAGAAGCGCACCCGCCTGATGGACGAGCACGAGCGCAAGGTCACCGCCTACCACGAGGGCGGCCCCGCGCTGGTGGCCGCGGCCATGAACCAGACCGCACCGGTCACCAAGATCACCATCCTGCCGCGCGGCCGCGCGCTGGGCTACACCATGGTGGTTCCCGAATCCGACAAGTACTCGGTCACCCGCAACGAGCTGCTGGACCAGATGGCCTACGCCATGGGCGGGCGCGTCGCCGAGGAGATCGTCTTCCACGATCCGTCCACCGGCGCCAGCAACGACATCGAGAAGGCCACCGCCACCGCGCGCAAGATGGTCACCGAATACGGCATGAGCGAGAAGGTGGGCGCCGTGCGCCTGGCCGGCTCGGCTGCCGAGCAGGGCATGGGCACCGCCTCCCGCGACTTCTCCGACGAAATGGCCCACCTGGTGGACCAGGAAGTGCGCGAGCTGATCGAGCAGGCGCACAACGACGCCTACCAGGCGCTGATGGCCAACCGCCATGTGCTCGACCGCCTGGCCCTGGCGCTGCTGGAGCGCGAGACGCTGAACCAGAAGGAGATCGCCGAGATCTTCTCCGACCTGGTGAAGCGCGACAAGCGCGAAGTCTGGCTGAGCAACGAGGCCCGTCCGGTGCACCAAGAGGGCCCGATATTAAGCCCCAAGGAGCGCGCAGCTTCCTCGACCGACTAGGATCGAAGCGTGAGTGAACTACAAGAGATTGATCAGCCGCGGATCGCGGCAGCCGTGCGCGAGATCCTGGAAGCCATTGGCGAGGATCCCGACCGCGACGGCCTGGTAGACACCCCGAAGCGGGTGGCCAAGGCCTATGCGGAGTTCTTCGCCGGCTTGCACCAGAAAGCGGCAGACCACTTGTCCACCACCTTCGACATCGAGCACGATGAGATGGTGCTGGTCAAGGACATCCCGTTCTACTCGACCTGCGAGCACCACCTGGTGCCCTTCTACGGTTCGGCGCATATCGGCTACATCCCGGGCAAGGGCGGCAAGGTCACCGGCCTGTCCAAGCTGGCCCGGCTGGTCGAGGTGTACGCCCGCCGCCCGCAGGTCCAGGAGCGCCTGACCACCCAGATCGTCGATGCCCTCGTGGAGCACCTGAACCCCTCCGGTGCGATCGTCGTCGTTGAATGCGAGCACATGTGCATGTCCATGCGCGGGGTGCAGAAGCCCGGCGCGAAGACCGTGACCAGTGCGGTGCGCGGGCAGCTGCGGGAAACCGCCACCCGTGCCGAAGCCATGAGCCTGATCCTCGGAAAGTAGGAACCCCCATGTCGCTTGGAGCGATCCCGGGCACCGGCCCGAACACCAGCCCATTGCCGGTGATCCGCAAGTCCAGCAAGAAGACCATGGCCGACCTGCCAACCGGCCGCACCCTGGTCATGGGCATCCTGAACGTCACCGAGGACTCCTTCTCGGATGGCGGGAAGTACCTGTCCGCCGATGCCGCGATCGACCAGGGCCTGAAGCTGCTGTACTCGGGTGCCGACATCATCGACGTGGGCGGCGAATCCACCCGCCCGGGCGCCACGAACGTGGATCCTGCCCTGGAGCGCGAGCGCATCATCCCGGTCATCGAAGCCCTGGTGAAGGCCGGCGCGGTGATCTCCGTGGACACCATGCATGTCTCCACCGCCCGCGCGGCCATCGCCGCCGGCGCGCACCTCATCAACGACGTTTCCGGCCTGACCTATGAGCCGGGCATGCCGGAGCTGATCGCGGAAACCGGCGTCCCCTACGTATTGATGCACCGCCGCGGCACCGCGCAGGACATGGTCTCCGAGGCCAACTACCAGGACGTGGTCACCGAGGTCATCGGCGAATTGCGCATGCTGCGCGATGAATTCGTCGCCAAGGGCGTGGCCCCGGAGCAGATCATCATCGATCCGGGACTGGGCTTCGCCAAGGATGCGCAGCACAACTGGGCGCTGCTGGCCAACGTCCCTGCCATCGAGGAGCTGGGCCACCGGGTGCTGATCGGCACCAGCCGCAAGCGCTTCCTGGGCGAACTGCTGGCCGAAGGCTCCAAGAGCCGCGCGCCGATGGAACGCGATTCCGCGACCGCCGCGACCACCGTGCTGGGCGCCCGCGACAAGGTCTGGGCAGTGCGCGTGCACGATGTCACCGGCAACCGCGACGCCATTGAAGTCGTGCAGGCCTATGGATCGCATTAGCATCTACGGAATTTCGGCCACCGGCTACCATGGCGTTTTCGACCATGAGAAGCGCGACGGCCAGGAATTCATCATTGACGTGGTGCTGCACGTGGATATCTCACGTGCGGCAGCCAGCGACAATGTTCTTGACACGGTGCACTACGGCGAAGTCAGCGAGCTGGTAGTCCAGCAGATCCAGGCCGGCCCGTGGGACCTGATCGAGAAGCTGGGCAGCGAAATCGCCGAGGCGATCCTCGCCGCCTACCCGGGCGTGTTCACCATCGACGTGGTGGTGCACAAGCCGCAGGCTCCAATCCCGGTACCGTTCACCGATGTCACCATCTCGCTGACGCGGCACCAGAAGCAGCACACCGCGATCATCGCATTGGGCGCCAACCTGGGTGATCCGCAGGCTACCCTGGCCGCCGCGGTGCAGGACCTCGGCGCAGAAGTCGAGCTGCTCAAGGTTTCCCCGCTGGCCATCACCAAGCCGGTAGGCGGTCCGCCGGAACAGCCCGATTACACCAACCAGGTCGTCCAGGTGCGTACCCGGCTGGCCCCGCATGAGCTGCTGGATCTGTGCCAGTGGATAGAAGCCAAGCACCACCGCACCCGCGAGGTGCGCTGGGAAGCGCGCACCCTGGATCTGGACCTGATCGCCTACGACCAGCTGAACCTGGATGATGAGCGGCTGACCCTGCCTCATCCGCGCGCCGCGATCCGCGGCTTCGTGCTGGCCCCGTGGAGCTGGATGGATCCGGACGCGGTGCTGAACGGGCAACTGGTTTCCCGTTTGGCCGCCGAAGCTGCCGATACGAAGGACATCATCCGGCTATGGCCAAGCTGAAGCTGCGCTGGCTGCTCTGGTGCGCCGGGCTCGGGGCCGTGGCCGGCTGGATCGCGTTGCGCCTGCTCACCGCGGCAGGCAGGTACGCGCCGGTGCTGGACTACTCCGCCCTGTACTCGCTGGGCGCAGTCTGCGCGGTGATCCTGTTCCTGGGGATCCGCGTGAAGCGCTCCACCTTGGGCAAATCGGACTTCGAGCCGATCGCCGCAGCTCGTACCCTGGTTCTGGCCCAGGCCTCGGCGTATGCTGGTGCGGTGATTGTCGGTTGGCATGTTCCGGCCATCATCACCCTCTGGGCGGCCACTGGGATCACCCCCACCCTGACCCGCGGCCTAGTGCTGACTGGTGCTGGTGTCCTCATGGTGATTATTGGGTATATTGTTCAGCAACTGTGCAAACTACCTCCAGAGGATACCGATGGCAACAGCGACTCCGTGGTCACCGAATAACTTCACCCCAGCCCACCGGGACTACGCCAAGGTCAAGTTCACCACTTGGGTGATCACCTGGGGCCTGTTCCTGCTGGCGGCCCTGGTCCCTGCCGTGCTGGCAGTCACCGGCGTCGGCGTCCCGCTGTGGCTGGTGATTTCCCCGGTCCTGCTGGTGCTGGCTATCGCGTTGCCGGCATTGCGCATCATCCGCCGCCAGGTCGCCGCACTGGGCTATCTCGAACGCGAAGAAGACTTCATCGTCCGCTCCGGGGTGATGTGGCGCAAGCAGGTGGTCATTCCCTACGGCCGCATGCAATACGTCGAGGTCAACAGCGGGCCGCTGGAGCGCCGCTATGGGCTATGCCAGCTAACGCTGAACACCGCCGGCAGCGCTGCCACCGCGCACGTCTACGGGTTGCCCGAGGGCGAAGGGCAGGCCCTGCGCGAACGGCTTGTGGCCGCCGGCGAAGAGAAAATGCTATGAGCCAGGCCGAAGAGCTGGCCACCGGAGACAGTGCCGAGCCATGGCAGCGGGTGCATCCAGCCAGCCCGTTCGTCCACGGCTGGCTGGCCATCATCGGCCTGGGCTACATCTACTGGCAGAACACCGACGACCTGTCCTGGGCGGAGCGCTTCTCCGGCACCAGGCTGATGTGGACCGTCGCGGGCGCCGGCATCGCACTGGCCGTGGTGCTCATCTTCTACTTCCTTTCCTGGTACTTCACCCGCTACAAGCTCACCAGCACCCACGTGTACGTGAATTCCGGGATGCTATTCCGCAGCCAGAAGCAGGCGCGCATCGACAAGGTGCAAGGCATAGACATTGCCCAGCCACTGGTAGCCCGGCTGCTGGGCCTCGCCGAACTGCGCTTTGACGTGGCCGATTCCTCCGAGTCGGTGCTGCGCCTTTCCTTCCTGCGCAAGGCCGATGCCCACGCGCTGCGCGTGGTCATCCTGGAGCGGGCCCGCGGCGAAGAACCTGCCGCTGCCCAAGAAAGCGGCTCCCACGACGCGGCGGATCGCGCGGCAGCCCAGCCGCAGGCCGCCGCGGACGCATTGCCGCTGATGGCCAACGTGCCCATTGGGCGCCTGATTGGCTCCATGTTCCTGCAATTGCCGGTGATGTTCGGGGTGCTCGCATGCCTGGCGATGCTGGTGCTTTGGCTTGCCGGGGTCGACGGAATCATCGCAGCCCTGGTCCCCGCGGCCTTGGCCTTCGGCAGCTTCTACTACAAGCAGCTGAACCAGGGCTGGAACTTCACCGCCAGCGCCTCGGACACCGGCATGCGCATCAGCTACGGGCTGGCTGACACCCGCCAGCACTCCATTCCTGCCGGCCGCGTCCAGGCCATTTCGGTGACGGCACCCTTCTTCTGGCGGATGCTGGGCTGGTACAAGGTGGAAGTCAACGTGCTGGGCACCAAGAGCGATGACGCGGATAACCTGCAAGTGCTCCCGGTGGGCGACTTCGAGTCGGTCGCCCGGATCATGGGGATCCTGCTGCCGGATCTTGGCGTCGCCAACCAGCGCGAGGTGCTGGCCACCGCGGTGAGCACCGGATGCGAACACGGTTTCACCGGCTCCCCGGAACGCGCCAAGCCGCTATCGCCCGGGGCATGGAAGCACCAGGCGTTCCTGGCCACCGGCACCACGGTGATTTCCCGGTATGGCTGGCTGGCCCGGCAGGCCAGCTTCGTGCCGCATAACCGGGTGCAGGGCATGAGCTGGGGCCAGGGACCATGGGAGCAAGGACGTAAACTGGCCGGTGTCCGCTTGCACTGTGCCGGCGGAAACATCATCGGATACCTGCATCAAATTGATGCGGACACCGCAGCAGAATTTATTCGGGCGCAAACCCGGCGCCTGGTTGAAAGGTAGAAGTGGACGCACCACGCTTGGGAATCGGCATCATCTCCGCCGGCAAGGTAGGCACCGTGCTTGGTGCGGCGCTGGCAGCCAGCGGACACCGGATCACCGGAATCCACGCCGTCTCGGAGGATTCGCGCGATCGCGCCGACGCCTTGCTGCCCGGCGTGGAACTGCTGGACCCAGCAGAAATCCTGCGCCGCAGCGAACTGGTGCTCTTTGCGGTACCCGACGACGTGCTCGGCGAACTGGTGTCCGGACTGGCAGCGGGCGGCCATATCGCCGCCGGGCAGTTGATCGCGCACACCGCCGGGCGGTACGGCACCTCGATCCTGCAACCGGCCTTGGATGCTGGCGCCTTTGGACTGGCAATCCACCCGGCCATGACCTTCACCGGCATGAGCATGGACCTCCAGCGCCTGACCGACTGCGTCTTCGCGGTCACCGCGGACGAGGCCATCCTCCCGGTAGCCCAGGCACTGGTGGTGGAAATGCGCGGGGAGCCGGTGGTGATCGCCGAGCAGGATCGTGCCAGCTACCACGCGGCCCTGGCCCATGCGGCAAACCACCTGAACACCATCACGGCGCAATCGGCGGACATCCTGCGCCGGATCGGCGTGGAAGAACCATCCAATACCCTGCGCGCCCTGATGTACGCGAGCCTGGATAATGCCCTGCGTTCCGGCGCGGGCGCACTGACCGGCCCGGTAGCACGAGGCGATAGCGGAACGGTCACCGCGCACCTGCAGGCGCTGGCCGACGCCCCGGCGGAAACCAACAATTCCTATCGGAGCCTCTCGCGCGCTACCGCGCTGCGCGCCGCAGAACGCGGACTGATCTCCCAAGGCACGCTGGAAGAGCTTCTGCGAGTTCTAGAATAGAAGCGTGAAAACCCCGAAGATTGTAAAGACCCGTGCCGAGCTGAAGTCTGCTATTGCCGCAGCTAACCCGGGATCGCTGGGCTTCGTGCCCACTATGGGAGCCCTGCACCGCGGACATGCTTCGCTGTTCAAGGCCGCCCGCGAAGAAAACGAACTTGTAGTCATCTCCGTATTCGTCAATGAGCTGCAGTTCAACGATGCCAGCGACTACGCCAACTATCCGCGCCAGCTCGACGCTGATGTGCAGCTGGCCGCGGCCGCCGGCGTCGATCTTGTCTTTGCCCCGGACGCTTCCGAGATCTACCATGCCGGCCTTCCGCTGGTGAAGTTGAGCTCCGGCGCGCTGGGCGAAATGTATGAAGGCGCCTCGCGTCCAGGCCACTTCGATGGCATGCTGGCCGTAGTCGCCAAGCTGCTGCACTTGGCCGACCCGCGTCGGGGCGAATACCGCGCCTACTTCGGCCAGAAGGATGCCCAGCAGCTGATGCTGATCCGCCGCATGGTTGCCGACCTGGACTATCCGGTAGAACTGCGTGCGGTGCCGATCGTGCGCAGCCCGAAAGGCCTGGCGCTTTCCAGCCGCAATGCATTGCTCAACGAGGAAGAGAAGGAAGCAGCCTTGGTGCTGCACCGTTCGATCCAGCTGGTTGCCGACCGTGCGGCACGCAATGAACCGCTGTACATCGAGGATGCCATCGGCATGTACCAGATGGCCCCGCTGGTGGAGCTGGACTACTTCGCCGTCGTTGACCCGGATACCCTGCAGGAACTGGCATTCAACTGCCAGGACACCCCCTTCACCGGCGAGGGCTTGATCCTTGTCGCGGCGAAGGTGGGCAACGTCCGTCTGATCGACAACCAGCCGATCTAGGCAAAGCGTCGAGCAGTCTGCCCGAGGACCTGGCGGAAGCCGCACAGCTCCTGCATGATTTCGGCGGCGGGCTGCTCGGCGCCAACGAACTGCACCGCCTCACCGGCATAGACCGGGGCTATGTCCGTCAGCGCTTCGGAGCGGGCCTGATCCATCTGCTCGCGCAGCGCATCGTTCGGCTCCCAGCTGGAAAGATCCGCGTGCTTGTCGCTGAACTCATTGCGCAGCGCCCGTCCGCCGAACTCGGGCGCCCATGGCAATTGCTGGGCGAGATCGAAGGCGCGGGTATAGATAGTGTCATCCAGGCCCGCATTGCGTGCTGCGCTCTTCATGTTCCCGTGCCCGCTGGACTCTGCTGCCGAGAGGAAACGGGTCCCGATCCAGGCAGCTTCCGCGCCAGCTGACAGCACCGCGGCGATACCTCGCGCAGTGCCGATGCCTCCGGCCGCCACCACAGGCTTCTGGTGCTGGGCGGTTGCCAGCTGCAGCAGCGGCAGAGTTCCGGCTTCATTGCGGCCATGTCCGCCCCCTTCTGCGCCACGGGCAATGATGATGTCGATGTCATCAGCCATCGCGCGTTCCAGATCTGCCGCATTGCCTACCTGCATGGCGGTCAGAACTCCAGCCTCATGGGCTACCGCCGCGGCCCGGGTGACATCGCCGAAGCTCAAGGTCACCAACGAGGGCCCGAACTCCAAGAAGACCTCTAGCGGGGAGAGATCCGTTTCCAGCGCCCAGGCCATGAAGCCGACGCCCCATGGAGTACTCAGGGATTCAACGAATTGCGTTTGCTGTTCAATCCAGTCAGCTGTGGGAGTTGCAGGCGAACCGATCATCCCTACACCTCCCGCGTGGGAAACAGCTGCAGCCAAGGCGCCGCCAGCCGCGCCAGCCATAGATGCATTGAAGATGGGTTCACGGTATCCAAGGAGTCTTTGCAGGTCGCTCATGAGCCCAGACTAGAACAGCGAAATGAATGTGACCTAGAACGCGGCCCCTCGATTTGTAAGTGCCCAAGAACCTGTGTATAGTTTTTATCTGTTGCCGGAACGGAAACAACACGGAATCTACCGATTGTTCACCCGGCAGCCAATCACTTTTCACTAAAGGTTTTCCGCCGATTTTGATCGGATCAGGAACTCTGGTAAGTTGGAAAAGTTGCTCCGGAGCGAAGCAGTCATCGATGGATTGGTGGTTGTGGTGTCGAGAGTGTTTGTTGTTTGAGAACTCAATAGTGTGCCAAGTTTGTTGATACCGAATATTTTTATTTGGTGAATACATAACATTTGCTTGAGGCATTGCACCCCCGTGCAGTGTTCTTGAGTGTTTTATTATTCGCCAGGACTTCATTGGCTTCGCCCTTATTTTCCAAGGGGTTGCCGGTGGCTTTTTATTTTTTTATGGAGAGTTTGATCCTGGCTCAGGATGAACGCTGGCGGCGTGCTTAACACATGCAAGTCGAACGATGAAGCCCAGCTTGCTGGGTGGATTAGTGGCGAACGGGTGAGTAACACGTGAGTAACCTGCCCCCGACTCTGGGATAAGCCCGGGAAACTGGGTCTAATACCGGATATTACCTTTGACCGCATGGTTGTTGGTGGAAAGATTTATCGGTGGGGGATGGACTCGCGGCCTATCAGCTTGTTGGGGAGGTAATGGCTCACCAAGGCGACGACGGGTAGCCGGCCTGAGAGGGTGACCGGCCACACTGGGACTGAGACACGGCCCAGACTCCTACGGGAGGCAGCAGTGGGGAATATTGCACAATGGGCGAAAGCCTGATGCAGCGACGCCGCGTGAGGGATGACGGCCTTCGGGTTGTAAACCTCTTTCAGTAGGGAAGAAGCGAAAGTGACGGTACCTGCAGAAGAAGCGCCGGCTAACTACGTGCCAGCAGCCGCGGTAATACGTAGGGCGCAAGCGTTATCCGGATTTATTGGGCGTAAAGAGCTCGTAGGCGGTTTGTCGCGTCTGCCGTGAAAGTCCGAGGCTCAACCTCGGATCTGCGGTGGGTACGGGCAGACTAGAGTGATGTAGGGGAGACTGGAATTCCTGGTGTAGCGGTGAAATGCGCAGATATCAGGAGGAACACCGATGGCGAAGGCAGGTCTCTGGGCATTTACTGACGCTGAGGAGCGAAAGCATGGGGAGCGAACAGGATTAGATACCCTGGTAGTCCATGCCGTAAACGTTGGGCACTAGGTGTGGGGGACATTCCACGTTTTCCGCGCCGTAGCTAACGCATTAAGTGCCCCGCCTGGGGAGTACGGCCGCAAGGCTAAAACTCAAAGGAATTGACGGGGGCCCGCACAAGCGGCGGAGCATGCGGATTAATTCGATGCAACGCGAAGAACCTTACCAAGGCTTGACATGTGCCAGACCGCCTCAGAGATGGGGTTTCCCTTCGGGGCTGGTTCACAGGTGGTGCATGGTTGTCGTCAGCTCGTGTCGTGAGATGTTGGGTTAAGTCCCGCAACGAGCGCAACCCTCGTTCCATGTTGCCAGCACGTAAAGGTGGGGACTCATGGGAGACTGCCGGGGTCAACTCGGAGGAAGGTGGGGATGACGTCAAATCATCATGCCCCTTATGTCTTGGGCTTCACGCATGCTACAATGGCCGGTACAATGGGTTGCGATACTGTGAGGTGGAGCTAATCCCTAAAAGCCGGTCTCAGTTCGGATTGGGGTCTGCAACTCGACCCCATGAAGTCGGAGTCGCTAGTAATCGCAGATCAGCAACGCTGCGGTGAATACGTTCCCGGGCCTTGTACACACCGCCCGTCAAGTCACGAAAGTTGGTAACACCCGAAGCCGATGGCCTAACCACCTTGTGTGGGGGGAGTCGTCGAAGGTGGGACTGGCGATTGGGACTAAGTCGTAACAAGGTAGCCGTACCGGAAGGTGCGGCTGGATCACCTCCTTTCTAAGGAGCTAACCATTATTGGTTGCCCATGCTGGACACGAGTGTTGTCCGGGTGGGTTGCTCATGGGTGGA
>NZ_JBLVOJ010000008.1:53419-61318 GCF_053543715.1 Glutamicibacter sp. AGC46 | reverse complement strand
GGGGGCAGGTTACTCACGTGTTACTCACCCGTTCGCCACTAATCCACCCAGCAAGCTGGGCTTCATCGTTCGACTTGCATGTGTTAAGCACGCCGCCAGCGTTCATCCTGAGCCAGGATCAAACTCTCCATAAAAAAATAAAAAGCCACCGGCAACCCCTTGGAAAATAAGGGCGAAGCCAATGAAGTCCTGGCGAATAATAAAACACTCAAGAACACTGCACGGGGGTGCAATGCCTCAAGCAAATGTTATGTATTCACCAAATAAAAATATTCGGTATCAACAAACTTGGCACACTATTGAGTTCTCAAACAACAAACACTTACCGGTTCTTTACCCACCATTCCAGGCGGTAATTTCGTCCAGCGTTATATTCATATTCTATAACTTCGAATTCCTGAAAGTCAAATCCATTGTTTGTGATTTGAACCAGTATTCCCAGTTCCCATTCTTTTCAATTGTTGTCCACAAGACTGTGGAAAAACCTTGATTTTCTGGGGTTCTGCCGCCGTTTCACATCCGGTTATTTCTTCCGTTTTGTTCTCGGCGACAAGGAAAAACTATACACAGGTTTTGGGGGTCCTGCAAATCGGGTGGGTGGTTTTTGACGGTGACCGTGCACACTTAATTCCGGAGCGCCGATTAAAGCCCGGGTTCATGCGGTTCGGTGCTCGCAAAAATCTGTAAAACGCATAAAAATTCGTCTTAAAAGCCGGTAGCCGACCACCTCAGTGGCCGGCTACCGCGATTGAGCTAGTCCTCGACGATCTCTGCGTCAATGACTCTAGGATCATCCAGGGGCAGAGAGCTTGGCGCCACCGTGGGAATGCCGGCGAAGGCCACTGCCGCATTCTCGATCACGCGCTTGGCCATATATCGATTGCCTACGCCACCGATGACTGCGCCGACCCCAAACGGAACCAAACGGCCGATGGTGCTAGCCGCTTGGGTGCCAATGATCTTGCGCAGGAACTTCTTCTGCATGGTGCGCTGCATTGCAGAGTAGATGCTCGTGGACTTGCTGGCACCGAAGGACTTGGCCCATCCCTGGATTGGACCCCCACCGCGACCTGCGGCCTGGGAAGTCAATCCGGCAATCATCGAGCTGCCCTCATCGCCCATCATGATGCCCATAACCAGGACTCGTGAACGATCCGGATCGTCGATGGCTATGCCGTGCAGCTCTGCCAGGCTTTGCGCATACAGCGCCGAGGCTTCCAGGAAGCCCAGGGTCGCAGCTATGGATAGGCCCAGGGCGATACCGGTACCAACAGCGGGAACGGCTGCGGTTCCACCCACGGCTGCACCGGAACCGGTAACTACGCGCAGGTAATCGCGCTCGACAATAGCTGCCAGCTGGGCAGTAGTAGCGTCAGGGTGCTTTTTGCGCAGCCGCTTGATGTAGGCAAGCACCAGCGGGCGCTGCACGCCGATGCCCTTCATGATGGCGTCCTGCACGCCGGAGCGCGGCTTTCCATCTTTGCCAATCAAAGTCATTGAAATCGGATCGTTTTTCATGATGGCTCCAGCTTAACCGCAAGACCCTGAGAGTTACCTTGGGCTTTGCGCTTTCAAGCAAGCGTCTTGAAAAATTCCTTGAAACTCCCCGACGCTGGTGCAAGAGTTGGCCTATGAAGAACGCTCAGGCCAAACGGTATAACCACGCCTTGAAAAGCGCCGGGATCTCGGAGCATCCGGTCGCGCTGCTCGATCTGGATGCCTTCGATTCCAACGTGATCGCCCTGCGCGAACGGGCCGGAGGTGTGCCGATTCGCATCGCGTCCAAATCCCTGCGTGTACGCAAGGCATTGGAACGGGTCCTGGATGAGCCCGGTTTCCGCGGCGTTCTCTGCTTCACCTTGGCCGAAGCATTATGGCTGGCCAGCCATGGCTTGAAGGACTTGGTGGTTGCCTACCCGCAAACCGATGCCGAAGCGATCAGCCGGTGGGCCGCCAGCGAACAGGCTCGCGAAGAGGTAACGCTCATGGTGGATACCCAAGAGCAGTTGGATTTGATCGACAGGATCGCACCGGGGCACGGGCCGCTGAAGGTCGCCCTGGAACTGGATGCTGCCTATTACCCCAGCAGCAACCTCCGTATCGGCGCCGCGCGTTCCCCGCTGACCCGGCCGGAACAGGTCGCCGAACTGGCCGCCCAGGTGCACCGCCGGCGCAACTTCATCTTGGACGGGCTGATGGGCTACGAATCCCAAATCGCTTCGGTCCCCGATGGGGGTTTCAGCCCCAGGGCACTGATCGCCCGCAAGCTGCGCCAAGCCAGCGCCGCCGAACTGGCGGACCGCCGGGCCGAAACCGTGGAATTGGTACGGGAGCTCGGCGACCTGCGGTTTGTAAATGCCGGAGGTACCGGTTCGGTAGAAAGCACCATCCAAGAACCAGCGGTAACCGAAATCGCCGCGGGCTCAGGATTATTCGCGCCCGCGCTCTTCGATTCCTACCGCGCATTCCGCCCCACCCCTGCCCTGTACCTGGGGTTCCCGGTAGTACGCCGTCCCGATGAGCGAACGGTCACCATCCTTGGTGGCGGATGGGCCGCATCGGGTCCAGCCGGCAAGGACCGCTTGCCCACCATCGAGCATCCCAAGAAGCTTCGCTACCTGGCCATGGAAGGCGCCGGCGAAGTGCAGACTCCGCTCACTGGCCCCTCGGCGCATCGCATTGCCATTGGCGATACCGTGTGGCTGCGCCATGCCAAGTCCGGCGAACCGGCCGAACGCGTTAATAAGGCGGCGGTGTACTCCAAGGGCAGGATCGTCGAACAATGGTCTACTTACCGTGGAGAAGGGAAAGCATTCCTGTGAGTACTTTCAGGAATTTCGCACGCACCGTGGTCTCCCACCCAGCAGCTGTCCATTCTCCGCGCAGCATCGCAGAATTAGCACAGAGCCTGGAGCAGGCCGCCGACCAGCACCAGCCGGTGCGCACCGTCGGCGCAGGCCATTCCTTCACTCCGCTGGCAGATACCGACGGGATCTTGCTGAATCTGGATGGCTTTCGCGGCATCGAGGAAGTCGACGCTCGCACCCACGAGGTGACGTTCCGCGCCGGAACCCGGCTCTGGCAGATCCCCGCCCTGCTCAGGCCCTTCAACCTCGCGTTGGAGAATATGGGAGATATCGACAAGCAGTCGGTCGCTGGAGCAATCAGCACCGGCACCCACGGCACGGGCCTGGAATTCAGCGGATTCAGCGCAACGGTCACCGGAGTGCAGCTCATGCTGGCCGATGGGACCCATCTGCGCGCCAGCGCGCAGGAGAATAGCGAATTATTCGAGGCGTCCCGGCTTGGCCTGGGAGTACTGGGGGTACTCACCCACGTCCGGCTGCGGTGCGTTCCCTACTACATGATGCGTGCGGCCGAATCCATCGAACCCATCGGGCAGATCGCCGAAAGCTTTGTTGATCGTGTCCGGCAAGAAGACCATCTGGAATTCTTCTGGTTCCCGGGCACCAGCAAAGCCCAGGTGAAGATCAATACCCGGCTCGACGGCCAGGTCCCTGCCGATCAGCCGCCTGCGGCGGCCCGCTGGCTGAACGATGAACTGCTCTCCAATGGCGCGTTGCAGCTGCTCAGCTCGCTGAGCGCAGCGGTCCCCCGGACCACTGCCAAATTGAATGAGGTGGCTTGCGCGGCCCTGCCGGAGCGCAGCAGCATCGCGCCATGGAATGAAGCTTTCACCAGTGCGCGACGGGTGCGCTTCACCGAGATGGAGTATGCGCTGCCGCTAGCTGGCTTCGATGAAGCTTTCGCGAAGGTGCGAGCGTATTTCAGGCGTTCGGGAATTGGAGTTTCCTTCCCTGTCGAGGTGCGTACCGCGGCCGGGGACTCCACCTGGTTGGGTACCGCCAGCGGCAGGCAGACAGCATACATTGCCGTGCACCGCTACATTCGGGATAAGGCTCCGGGATACTTCCCGGCCATGGAAGAGATCTTCCGTTCTTTGGGCGGCCGGCCGCATTGGGGCAAGGAACATAGCCTGCAAGCAGCGGATTTGGCGCAGCTCTACCCGAAATTCAGCGATTTCACGAGGGTGCGCCAAACTGCCGATCCGGAGGGACGATTCCTCAATCCTTATCTGCGGGGTTTGCTCGGCATCTAGAACTGGACATCGGTCCAGATCAGCGGGCTTGATGCTTTCACCAAGTCCGGCACCGTTCCGGGCAGGGGCTGGGAACTGCTTGGCGGATGCTCCTGGATGCGGCCCTGGCCCAATACCTGCCAAGTTGCGCTGGGGACCAGGTAGCTTCCGGAATCATTCAAAGCGTTCGCGCGCTTGAGCCCCTGGAGGAATGGTTCAACGCGATCTGCCGCGTTCTCCTGCAAGCCAAGTGCGCCGGCGATGACATAGCGGTCTTCGCCGACTCCTTCTGCTTGCTCGCCCTCATCGGTGCGAACGTAGTCCTCTCCGGCCAGGTAGCCGGTGAGAACCTTCAACTCATCAGCCTGGCGTGCCTTGGCGAATTCCTGGTCCTGCGCATCTGGCTGGGTTTGGGTCGCAAGAATATGCACCGGCTCGCCACGGTATTGGATGGGAATGTCCCACAGCCCGGTGCTCATCACCGGAATGGAGGCGGCCAGCACACCAGAGAAGTCGGTGTGGTGCATCATGTCGTTGGCAACGTCCTGCCACTTGAGCTGGGAAACGCTGGTGACCTGGTCTTGTGCAATCGGGTACTTCGATAGCACGACAATCGAACCCTGCTCGGCGAATGCAGCCTGGCCCCACGCATCCTCGGCGCCGCCGATGACGCCATCAGCGTTCAGATCGGCACCGCTTTGCAGGCCCTTGGAGCCCACGGCCAGGTAGGAATACCCGTATTCCACATCGGCGCGGGCATCGTCGGGATTGTTCAGATACTGGTCGTTCAGTGCATCAACCGCGTCCTGGGTGGCGTCCATATCTGTCAGCACCACCACGTCCGCATTGGCGCTGCTGATCTTGTCTGCAACCTGCGCCGCCTGGCGGTCGGATCCGCGCATCAGGTTCGCGGGCAGCTCCTGGGGGGTTTCGCCGCTGAGATTTGCCTGAATGGTTGCCACGCGAAGCGAGGTCTCGGAAAGCTGCGCTGCGCTGGCACCCGCCGAGTCGCCAGGGCCAGTGGGTGCAGCAAAAGCGCCGGTTGAGGGGAACATCAAAAGTGCCCCTAGACCCAGACTTGCTGTTCCGACTAATAACTTGCGCACTCAACCACCCTACGACGTTCGGCTACCGCTTGCCACCACCTTTACCGGATTGTAATGCCGCAGCCGCGGCGGCCTTCTTGTTCGCGGAAAGGACCTCGTCCATATAAGGAGCACGCACATGCATCGAGACACGGGCATCCACCAGGCACACACCACGGGCTCCGGCATCCACCCACTGCTGGACCCCGGCGAGGTCTTCGAGCGTGTCAACGCGGATTCCAGTGGCTCCCATGGCCTTGGCGATACCGGCGAAATCCACCGTCGGGATCAGCATCGGGTCTTCGTGCAGGCCGACGGATCCGTACTGGTGGATTTCCGCTCCGTACGCGGAGTCGTTGTAGATGACGATTACGCCACTCTCCACGGTGCGAACGATCGATTCGAGGTCCGCCAGGCCCATCAGGAAGCCGCCATCGCCGGCGGCCAGCACGACCGTGCGCCCCTGCGCCGCTGGGCCTGCGCCCACCATGGAAGCGATGCCCAGGCCGATGGACTGGTACGCGGTGCCCACGCAGCTCAAGGAGCGTGCACCGGTGGTCGACCAGTACATGGGCCCCCAGCCGATGAAGTGGCCGCCGTCTTGCACCAGCACGCGATTGGCCGGCAGGATCTTCTCCAGTTCGCTGGCCACGCGGCGCGGATCAAGCTGCCCGTCGGCGGCCAGGTCGTCACCGGCCGGACGGGTGCGCAGATTGGACAGGTCCAGGCTTGAACGCCATCCGCCCTGCGCCTGCTCCACCGCACCGAGCAGGTCCGCGGCGGCCAGGGTCGCATCGGCGGTGGCGAAATAGTCCACGCGCGGGTTGGTGGCGGCGCACCCCAGGTCGATCTGGATCAAGCTGGCATCCTGCGCGACCAGATCGCCAAAACGCATGGTGAACTGGTTCAACGAGGCGCCGAGCACCAATACCGTATCGGCCTGCGCGATGATGCGGGCGTTGGCCTCGGTGGAGAAGCCTCCGGTGATGCCCAAATCGAACTCGTAGTCCAGCAGGTCGCGGGCCAGCAACGTACCCGAGGTGGTGGCGTCCAGCTTCTGCGCCAGCGACTGGACCTGCGCCGCGGCATCGATCGCGCCGCGGCCATAGAGGATGTGGGTGCGCTGCGAGGCGTTGAGCTTTCCAGCGATCTGCTCCAGCTGGGTGGAGTTCAGCTGCGGTGCCGGAGGGGTGCTGCGCAGGGAGGCGAAATCGGGCAGCTGCTCTTCGAGCGAATCCACCGCGGCCAAATCATAAGGGATCGCCAAAACAACCGGCATCCGTTCGCGCAACGCCCGGGCGGCCGCCTCCAGAGCGGTGGCACCCGGGTTGTTGCGGTCAACGACGTAGCGCGGTGCTCGCACTGCTGTGTCGATCGCGGCCTGGTCGACGTCCCAGCCACGCAGGCCGGAAGTTGGCGCGTCGCCGGTGACGAACAGCAGCGGGGTCCGGGCCGCGGCGGCTTCAGCCAGTGCGGTGATGGTGTTGGTGTAGCCGGCACCGTAAGTGGTGGAGGCGATGGCCAGCTTATTGGAGATGCGGAAGTAGGCGTCGGCGGCCGAAACGGCGGCCGATTCGTGGCGCACAGCGGTGTAGTCGAAGCCTGCACGCACTGCGGCGTCGAGGAAGTGGGCGTTGCCGTTGCCCATCAATCCGAAGATCCGCGGGGCCAGCGGCTTGAGGGCGTGGGCAATGGCAGCTGAAACGCTAGACATTATGGACTCTTTTCAAGAAATCGTGCTGAAGAAATTCCATATATGTCTGCCGTTACCGGTTGCTGGACCGCAACGGGTATCGCCCCTTTTGAGAGCGCCGGAACCTGGCGGAGCCATGTTCCTGACTCACTGATGATAAGGCAGGAACCGCGCCTGGCGCTAGGCCGCTAGTGCGCCTTCCCATTAACACTTCCCCCGGGGGCGATCTCGCAGCGTTCCGAGCGATGCGCCCACGCACCTCGGTCCTGCTCCCGCGCTTGGCTGCACCGGGCGCCGAATGGCGCCACCGTGGCCTGCGCGCCGTGCACGGGGCCGCAAGTTTCACCCGGGCTCGGAGCTCGAGGTCGAAGTGTCATCCGAAAGTACCATGTACAGCAATTTTCAGATTCGATACTATCGAAATAACACTCAGTTGACTTGATCTTTATATGACAACTATCGGACATTATCGAGAAGGAACGCATGCTGAAATTCTTGGGAATCACCTCTGAAGCACCTGCCGACGGGTCAATCCCCGCGTGGCAGGGCGTCTCCAAGAAGCACCGGGGCATCGCATTCGCCATTTCGCTTGCGCTGGGATTGGCCACGTTCCTGATAACCCGCTGGCTGCTCTCCGACCTGCCGCCAGAAGGCTATTTGCCGCTCGTTCCCTGGAACGCGGCCGCCGCCATTCTGCTCATCAGCACGCTGGTGGCCGAGCGCGGATTGATCCGCAACGCGCCCTCTGAAACCTGCGAAATCTAGGCGCCAGAACTGGGGGCGGTACGGAAAGCCGCACCCGCCCCCAACTTCGCGGAACTTCGCTGCTGCTCATCAAGCGCGGCGAACGGCGAATTCAGCAGCGCGACGGGCATTAAGCGCCCGGTGCGATCCGCCAGCCATTCGTCATGGACGAGGCCAGCGACCTGCCCGGCTACGGCGAAACTGCCGACGGAGCGCTCTTCGACTACGGCTTCGGGCTCAGCTACTAGGGCAAGTAGTTAAAGGGGCGGGGCCCGGCA
>NZ_JBLVOJ010000008.1:27036-53378 GCF_053543715.1 Glutamicibacter sp. AGC46 | reverse complement strand
GCCTTGGGCATGCCGGCCCCCCGCCTGCTTGCTGCGTGCTGCGCGCAGCTACTTTTCGTTTCCGTGGCTGGCCGCGTAGTCCTGCGCGCTCATCTGGCCCAGGCGCGAACGGCGCCGGCCGTAGCCAAGGTAGAGCGCTGCGCCGACGATCATCCAGATGATGAACACCAGCCAGGTATGCCAACCGAGCTGGCTCATCAGGAACAGGCAAGCGAAGATGCCCAGGATCGGGGTGAGCGGGTACAGCGGCACGCGGAAGGTGCGCTCGGCCTTGGGCTGGGTTCTGCGCAGGTAGATCACCGAGGCGCCGACCAGCGCGAAGGCGAACAGCGTGCCGATGCTGGTGGCGTCGGCCAGTGCGCCCAGCGGGATGAACCCGGCAGTGACCGCCACCAGGATGCCGGTGATCCAGGTGCCGGCGACCGGGGTGCCGGTGCGGGCCGAGACCTTGCCGAACACCGCCGGCACCAGCCCGTCGCGCGACATGGCCAGCAGGATGCGGGTCTGGCCGTAGAGCACGGTGAGCACTACCGAGGCGATGGCCAGCACGGCGGCGACCGCGAAGACCAGCACGAAGGCCGGCTGCCCGGTCAGTTCGCCGATGATCTGCACCAGCGGCGCCTGTGCGCCTTCGAACCAGTTCCATTCGCGCGCGCCGATCGCCGAAACGGCCACCAGCACGTAGCTGATGGTCACGATCAGCATGGAGAGCATGATCGCCCGGGGCAGGTCGCGCTTCGGGTTCTTGGCTTCCTCGCCGGCCGTCGAGGCGGCGTCGAAGCCGATATAGGAGAAGAACACGCTCGATGCCGCCGCGGTCACGCCGGCGGCGCCCATTGGCAGCAGCGGCTCGAAGTTGCCCGCATTGAAAGCGCTGAAGGCGACGGCCGAGAAGAAGAGCAGGATGCCGGCCTTGATGGCCACGACGATCGAGTTCACGATGGCCGACTCGCGCGCCCCGCGCACCAGCAGCAAGGTGGCCAGTGCGACGACGATCAGCGCCGGCAGGTTCACCACGCCACCGTCGGCCGGGCCGCCAGCCAGCAGCTCGGGCAGCTCCATGCCGAAGGTGCGCAACGTTTCGTTCACGTACTGGCCCGAACCCACGGCCACCGCAGCCACCGACACCGCGTATTCGAGCACCAGGCACCAGCCGCAGATCCAGGCGATGCCTTCTCCCATGGTGGCATAGGAATAGGAATAGCTGGAGCCGGAAACCGGAACCATGCCGGCCATTTCGGCGTAGGACACCGCCGAAAGCAGCGCGGTAATGCCCGCGATCACGAACGAGATCCAGATGGCCGGACCGGCGATCGGCACGGTATCGCCGAGGATCACCAGGATGCCGGTGCCCATGGTGGCGCCGACGCTGATCATGGTCAGCTGCCACATGCCCAAGGTGCGGCGCAGCTGGCCTGCCCCTGCATTGGTTTCCGCTTCGGCGATCATATTCGTGATCGACTTGCGGCGGCGCAGCTGCGCGCCCAGCAGGGTGGCCGGACTGGAGCTCACGGACGGTTTGCGGTTCATCGCGGATCCTCAAGGGAAATGGTGGTGCTGCCTCGCCCCTGCCTAGGATGCGGCCGGGCGCTGCGCGTGGAAGTTCTGAACTGGAATATCATGTCATAATCCAGCTGGTCCCGACTTTTCAGGAATCCGGCGGGTTCGCACTAATTCCCGCTTCTTCTTGGGCATTAGCCGTATTTGCGCATCGCTCGGCAGTCAGCTTTTGAGATGGATTTCATGATCAGGAATGCATATTTATGCATTTTATTCCGCTTCGCGCACTAGCGCCTATCGAAAACCCCTGAAGTTTTCCACACTACTAGAAGACATATTCGAACAAGCGAAGTATAATTAGAACATGTCCGAAGCAAAGGCGCACGGAAACAGCCTCACCCCACCAGCACCCCCCGAGGAATTCGACCTCCACGTCCAAACCGTGCAAAACGACCTCTCCGCCCTCGAAGAACACGGCAGCAAAGCCGACTGCGCCCACGGCATCGAACTGCTGGAAGCCCTCATCTCCGCAGCACGTTGCAAACAGGCCGGCCTCGCCCACCAAATCGAAAAAGAATACGTCCGCGACCACGAAGAACGCGGCGTCCACCTCGATGACCAAACCCGCGGCGCAGCCGCCTGCGTCGCCCTGGCCCGCAAGCAATCACCGCACGGCATGCGCAACTACCTGGTCAATTGCCGCATCCTCTTCGAAGACACCCCGAACCTCGCCGCCGCCTGCGCCCGCGGCGAATTCACCGAAGCCCAAACCCAAGCCATCCTCACCCCGCTTCAAGACCTCAAACCCCAGCGCCGCACCGAATTCGACCAGCTCTACGCCCAGAACCCGCACATGTTCGAATCCATGGGCACCACCCAAATCAGGGAAACAGTCCGAAAATTCGCCCTGGCCTACATCTCCGACCCCGACTCCATCAAGCAGAAAACCGTCGAAGAGCAACGCAACCTCACCCTGAAAATCGACGACCAGCACGGCCGCATCATCATCCACGGCGAATACCCCCTGCTGCAGGGCATGTGCCTCAAACGCTACCTCGACGAAGAATCGAAAACCCTGCGCAAAAAAGGCGACCCCCGCACCCGCACCCAGATCCGCGCCGACCTGCTCTTCAGCTACATGATGGTCGGCGAACCCTCCAAAATGCCCATCGCCCTGCAAGTCGCAGTAGTCATGACCGACCGGGCCCTGTTCGCCGGCGAACGCGAACCAGCCTACCTGGAAGGCTACGGCTTCATCCCCGCCCAGAGCGTACGCGAATGGATCAGCGGGCACCAGATCCCCAACAGCCTGACCTTCGACCAAATGGACGCCAAACCCACCACGGAGCTGATCGAACAGCTCGACGTGCGCACCGAACTCGCCCGCCTCTACACCGCACCCGGCGACCAGGACCTGATCGCCATGGACTCCAAAGCCCGGATCTTCCCGGAAAAGCTCAAGAAGTTCATCGCGATCCGCGACCGGCACTGCCGCACCCCGTTCTGCGACGGCATCGTGGAGGAAATAGACCACGTCAAGCAATACGCCCGCGGAGGCAAGAGCACCGTCTTCAACGGCGATGGCCGATGCGCTAGTTGCAACAAGGCCAAGGAAGCCGCCGGCTGGTACGAATACACGACCTACGGCAACGGCCACACCATCATGATCTGTCCCGGCTCGGCGATGTCCTACAAGTCCACCGCGCCACCAGCCACGGGCTACGCGCACAAGCCGTTCCCGCAATTGAGACGCGACTCGAAATGGATACAGCAACTCAAGGAACGGCTGAAGCCCAAGGACGGCCCCGAAGACCTCGCAGCCTGACTCCCGGCAAGCAACCATTGCGCGTACCCATGGCTTAATGCCGCTCGACGCCGCCGGCTTTGCTCCGACCTCTACTTGCTGGCGGCGTCTGCCAGCAGTTCAACGATGTGGCGGTATTCCTTGCCCGTCGCACGGGTCATGCCCAGTTCACAGGTGCGGTTGCACGAAGCGTGTTCCTGCGCATCCAGTTCACGAACCTCGGCAGCTTCGCGAGCGGTAGCCGACTCGGTCAGCTCCGGATGCAGCATGCCGCGGTCACCGGCAAAACCACAGCAGCCCCAGTTCACCGGGGTGTTCACGGTATCTGCCACAGCCTCTGCGATCTTCTGCATGTCCGGGTTCAGGCCCATCTGCGTGGACGAGCAGGTTGGGTGCAAGGTGACCGAGGAGATCTTCTCGAGCGCTGGCAGCTTCTCCAGCAGGTGCTGCGAAGTGAACGCCAGCAGGTCAACCACTTCGTAGCCATGCTCGGCCAGGGTATGCGCAAAGCCTTCGGTGCAGCTGGAGGCATCGGAGATGATCGGCAGGTCCTTGCCCGGCATGGCCGCACGGACTTCTTCCAGCACGCGCTGGCCCATGACCTCATGGCCCTGTTCGTAGCCCTTGGAAGTCCACGGGGTACCGCAGCAGGTGGATTCAATGCCCTCGGGAACGTAAACCGAGACGCCAGCAGCGTGCAGCAGCTTGGTGAACGCCGGGGCGACTCCTTCCCCGTCTCCTGCAGGGCCGAACATCGAATTCACGCAGGCTGGCAGGTAGATGGCCAGCGGCTCGGTGCCAGCTGCACCCAAGTTGCCGGCCATGGGCTTGCGCGCCTTGCCTCCACCAGGCAGGTCGGCATCGTAACGTGGCATGGTGTCGGTGCTGACCACCTTGCGCGCAGCATCGGTGGCACCGCGGACCAGCGAAGCAGGGAATTTATCGGCGATGCTCAGGGCCAGCGACCCAGCGCGCGTGGCAGGTCCCCATCCCTTGGCCGCGGCCTTGAAGCCGGCTTCCAGGACCGGGTGCGCGTCTTCGCGGCGCAGGCGCTTGACCAGCAGGCCCGTGTTGATGCCCACCGGGCAGGCGGTGACGCACATGCCGTCCACGGCACAGGTCTGCACGCCGTTGTATTCGTAGTCGCGCTCCAGTTCGGCCGCCAGCTCGGCGTTGCCCTCGGCTTCGGCCTTGGCGATGGCCCGGCGCACGACGATGCGCTGGCGCGGGGTCAGGGTCAGGTCCTTGGACGGGCAGACCGGCTCGCAATAGCCGCATTCCACGCAGTGGTCGGCCTCGATCTCGATGGTCTCGTTGAGCTTGATGTTGCGGATGTGCGCGGCGTGGTCTTCGTCGATGATCACCCCGGGGTTCATCATCAGGCGCGGGTCGCAGGCGGCTTTCAGCTCCAGGTGCACCTCGTAGAGCTCATCGCCGTACTGCGCGCGCACGAACGGCGCCATGGCGCGGCCGGTGCCGTGCTCCGCCTTGAGGTTGCCGTCCTTGTCCAGAATCAGCTGGACCATCTTGTCGTTGAAGGAGTTGTAGCGGTTCAACGCCACATCGCCTTCGAAACGGTCGGTGAGCATGAAGTGGATGTTGCCGTCCTTGGCGTGGCCGAAGATCACCGAATCAGCGTAGCCGTACTCGGTGAACAGCTCCTGCAGGCTGTCGCAGGTTTCGGCCAAGGACTCTACCGGGACCACGACGTCCTCGAGCAGCGCGGTGGTGCCTGTGGCGCGGGCACCGGCCACCGAAGCATACAGGCCCTTTCGGAACTTCCACGCGGCCTGACGGTTCTTCGCATCTGGGGACAGCACCGCTGGGGCGCGCAATGCCGATGCGTCGAGCAGCGACTGGCCAGCGGAGCGCAGCCCGGCCAGTTCCTCTTCGGTGTCCGCATGGTATTCGACCAGCAAGGCGGCCTGCTGGTCGACGTCGAAGCCCATGATGGCATCCGGCACGCCGGGCAGCGACTGGCCCACGCGCAGCGACGTGGAATCCATCAGCTCCAGGGTGGCGGCGCCGGAATCCACGAGTTCAGGCAGCGCCCGGGTGGCCAGATCCAGGTTATCGAAGACGGCCAAGGTGGCGATGGCCAGCTTGCGGATCGGCACGGTGCGGAAGACGGCCTCGGCGACGAAAGCCAGGGTGCCCTCGGAGCCGATGATCAGGTGTGCCATCAGCTCTGCCGGGGTGTCGTAGTCCAGGAAGGCATTGATGCCGTAGCCCATGGTGTTCTTCAGCGCGAAGTGCTTCTCGATCTTGGCGACCGAGGCCGGGTTGCTGCGCACGCGCTGGCCCAGCTTGTCCAGCGTGGCGACCAGTTGCGGTTCAGCGGCGGCCAGCTTGCGGTCGGCCTGCGGATCCGCGGTGTCGATCATGGTACCCGAGGGGAGCACGAAAGTCATGGATTCCAGGGTGCGGTAGGTGTTGAATTCGGTGCCGCAGGCCATCCCCGAGGAGTTGTTCGCGATCACGCCTCCGATGGTGCAGGCCGCCTCGCTGGCCGGATCCGGCCCCCGCTTGCTGCCATAGACGGCCAGGCGCGCGTTGACCTGGCGGACGGTGGCACCGGGCTGCACACGCACGCGCGCTCCGTTATCGAGCACGGTGATGCCGCGGAAGTTGCGGCGCACATCAATCATCAGTCCGTCGCCGCTGGCTTGCCCGGCCAGCGAGGTGCCGCCCGAGCGCAGGGTGACCGGCTGGTTGCCGCGCGCGGCCGCAGCCAGCAGGGCGGAGACTTCCGCGGCGTCCTTGGCCAGCACGACAGCTTGCGGCGTGTACAGGTAGTGCGAGGCATCCGAGGCGTAGGCAACGCGGTCGATGGATCGGGTCTTGACGCGATCCTGGTCGCCGACCAGATCGAGGATGCCGGATGAAACCGTCGTTTCTCCGAGTGCTGGCGTGCTCAATGCCATGGTGCGCTCCTGTGCAGTTGGCAAGCGGCGCTTGCCGAATACGAAAATTGTCTTACAAGTATACAAGCCATAGTAGTACTATTCATGGGATACTTGTTAGGTAAATTTTCCGCGGCTCGAAAGGACCCTGATGGCGGCCCGTTTAGGTGTGGTTTCCGTGGTTCAGGCCGTCGTCAAGTCACTGCGTGCCCGGATTTTCAGCGGGGAACTGTCCCCCGGCACCCCGCTGGGCGAAGTGGACGTCGCCGCGCACTATGAAGTGGCCCGGCCAACCGCCAAGGCCGCGCTGGAGAACCTCGTTGCCAGCGGCCTGCTGACGCGCAACGCGCATCAGAGCGCGAAAGTCACGCTGCTCTCATCCGCCGACGCCCGCGACATCTACCGCACCCGCGCCATCATCGAAGCAGAGGCCGTGCGGCTGCTGGCCAGCACCGGACAGGTCCCGGAAGCTGCACGCGAGGCCAATGCCGAAATCACCGCACTGCGCGATGCTTCCCCGATCCAGATCGTCGATCCGGATGTCCGCTTCCACTCCGCACTGGTCCAGGCCCTGGATTCGACCCGTACCAGCGCAATCTACGGCCAGCTCAGCGATGAGATCCGCCTGTGCATGACCCACGTCCAGGATGCAACGCTGCTGAACACCGCGGACATCGCCAGCGAACATGAACGCCTGCTCGAATGCATCGCCGCCGGCGATGCCCAGGGCGCGGCAGAGGTTTTGGCCCAGCACCTCTCCCGCGCCAGCACCCGATTGGCCGAGCACCTCGACAGCCTTTCCCAAGGTAGGCGAAGATAGGAGCATGGGCATTTTCGCAAGCAGGAAAAGCATTGAGCAGGACTTCGCGCGCATGACACAGCGCCTGGATGCGGTAGCCGCCTTCCAGGCCGAGGGGCTCAGCGCGAAAGCGCGCGTCCTGGCCACGGGCCTGCGCAAGATTGTTCCCGAAGCCGGGTTCGAGCTGGCTGCCAAGGATGCCACCGCATGGATCCACGCGCACGAGGCCCTGCGCCTGCTGGAAGGCACCATCTCGATCCTCGAGGGTTGGAACGGTTCACCCGACGAGGTCTTCATCTCCAGGGCGGCGAGCGCATCGCCCGATTCCCCGGCTGGCGAGGCGATGTCCGATGTTCCAGCCGATCACCTGGGTATTCTGCGCCCCGCAGACGACGGCACCCTGCAGCTATTGGCAACCTTGGACCCCGCGGAGCAGCTGCGGCTAACCGGCTGGCTGCGCACTTTCACCCGGGCATAAAAACACCTTTCCCACCTAGCGGCATTGCGGGCCTCCGCACATACCCCCACCCGTATTTTTGACATACCCCCGGGGGTATAGTTTAGTCTGGTTCCAATCCACCTTGAAAGGAACCAACCATGCTGCTTGAACGCCTCTACGACGAAGATCTCGCGCAGGCCAGCTACTTCATCGGCTGCCAGGCCAAAGGCGAAGCTCTCGTGGTCGACGCGCGCCGCGACATCGCCGACTACCTTGCCCTGGCTGCCAAGCACGGCATGCGCATCACGGCCGTCGCTGAAACCCACATCCACGCCGACTACCTTTCCGGAACCCGCGAACTAGCCGCCGCCACCGGCGCCACCAGCTACGTTTCGGGCGAGGGCGGCAAAGATTGGCAGTACGGATTCGAGGCAGAACGTTTGATGGATGGCGATATCATCACGCTGGGCAACCTGCGCATCGCCGCCCGCCACACCCCGGGCCACACCCCGGAGCACCTGGCTTACGCCATCACCGACGGAGCCTTCAGCCAAGACCCTGGCTACCTGCTCTCCGGCGACTTCATCTTCGCCGGCGACCTAGGCCGTCCGGATTTGCTGGACGAGGCCGCCGGCGGTGTCGATACCCGCTTCGAAGGCGCCCGCGATCTCTTTGCTTCGCTGAAGAAAACCCTGGCAGAATTGCCCGATTACATCCAGGTGCATCCAGGCCACGGCGCGGGCAGCGCCTGCGGCAAAGCGCTGGGCGCGGTCCCTTCCACCACGTTGGGCTACGAACGCGAGTTCGCCTGGTGGAGCACCTACCTGGCCAACGACGACCAGGACGGCTTCATCGCCGAACTGCTCAACGGCCAGCCTGACGCCCACGCCTACTTCGGCCGCATGAAGCGGCAGAACCGCCTGGGCCCAGCCATCCTGGGCCAGCTCGACCCCCTAGCTGAAATACCCGTCCAGCAGCTCCTCCAGCAGCTGGAGGCGGGGGTCTCGGTGTTCGTCGATACCCGTGGGCACACCCAGATCGCCGCAGGCACCGTTCCCGGCGCGCTGTCCATCCCGGGTACGGCGAAGACCGCCAGCTTCGGCGCCTGGGCCTACGATCCGGAAAAGGACCAACGCGCCCTGATCGTGCTGGCCGAGACCGGCGAACACGCCGCGACGATCCGCGCCCACCTAATGCGCGTGGGCATCGACGCGGTCAAGGGTTTCACCACCAGCTTGGAAGGCCTGCCAACGGTGAAGCCGAAGTCGATCACCCCGGCACAGCTGGACGATTTCGAGTACGAGATGCTGCTGGATGTCCGCAACAAGACCGAGTTCGCCGCCGGGCATATCCCGGGCGCCAAGCAGCTGTCCGGCGGACGGGTGTTGTGGAATCTCGATCAGCTGCCCGCCGGCGGCACCATCGTCACCTACTGCCAAAGCGGCATGCGCAATGCCGTGGCCGCCAGCGCACTGCGCGATGCCGGCTACAACGTCGTCGAGCTTGAGGGCAGCTACCTCGGCTGGTCCTCCTTCGCCAACTAGCCACCCCCGCCACGAAAGCTGAACTGCATTCAATGACTACCCCTTTGACCACCATGGACGCCGAAGCACTTAAATGCCTGGTAGAAGCCCCCGACACGGACCTCGCCTTGATTGACGTGCGCACCGCGGGCGAATTCGAAACCCTCCACATTCCCGGCTCGTACAACGTGCCGCTCGAAGAATTCACCGCCAACGCCACCGAGGTGCTCGCCAAGATTCCAGGCAAGCCGGTGCTGATCTGCCACAGCGGCAACCGTGCTTCCAAGGCGCAGCGTGCCCTGCAGGAGCAACAGATCGAGCACAGCACGGTACTGCTTGGCGGCGTCACCGCCTACGAAAATGCCGGCGGCACCATGGTGCGCGGCGTGCAGCGTTGGGCGCTGGACCGCCAGATGCGCATGACCGCAGGTTCCGTGGTGCTCGCCGGGTTGCTCGGAGCGAAGTTCATCTCCCCGAAGTTCGCCTATCTTTCGGCGGCCATCGGTGGCGGACTGGTGTTCTCAGCCCTGCGGGATTCTTGCCCGATGATCAGCTTCTTGGGCAAGATGCCCTGGAACAAAGTAAAGAAGTAGGCCATGGAGTTCGGACCGCTGCTGGTTCTGGCCCTTGCACTAGCGAGCATCGTCGGGCTGTCCCTGGGACTGTTCGGCGGCGGCGGTTCAATCCTGATGGTTCCCCTGCTCAGCTATGTAGCCGGGTTGCCCGCCAAGGAAGCGATCGCCACCTCCCTGCTGGTGGTCGGTGCGACCTCGGCAACGAGCCTGATCCCGCATGCCCGCAAGGCCAATGTGCGTTGGAAACAGGGGATGGTCTTCGCGGCCACCAGCATGCTTGGCGCCTTTGGCGGCGGGCTGCTGGCCAGCGGGATCCCTGCCCAGCTGCTGATGCTCGGTTTCGCGATCATCATGCTGGCCGGTGCCCGCGGGATGATCCGCGGACGGAAAAACACTGGCAGCGCAACACAGTCGTTGTGGCTGTCCGCCCCGGTCGGCTTGGGCATTGGCATGGTCACCGGCCTGGTCGGTGCCGGAGGCGGTTTCCTGCTCGTCCCTGCACTGGCTTTGCTGGCCGGGCTGTCCATGCAACAGGCGGTGGGCACCTCCCTGCTGGTGATCACCCTGAATTCGATCACTGGCCTGGCCGGGCAGTTGAATTCAGTTGCACTGGATTGGCCGCTGGCCGCAGGGCTGGCGACCACCGCGATCCTCGGTTCGTTGATCGGCGCACGGCTTTCGCGCAGGATCGACGAACGCGCTTTGCGCAAGGGTTTTGGCTACTTCGTCTTGGCCATGGGCGTGTTCGTGCTCAGCCAGGAACTGCCGGCTCCCGGCGGGCTGGTCGTAGTTGCGGTTGCAGCCCTCGCGGGCGCATTGGTGCTGCTGTGCAACAAAATTCCGGCGATGGGGGCGCGCTGCCCGCTCGTTCTGAAAGGAGAAACCCGATGAAGCCGCTTGAATTGTCAGCTTCGAACTTCGCTGGGTTCATCGCAAGGAACCGGCTGGTGCTCGTGGATTTCTGGGCGCCTTGGTGCGGTCCTTGCCGCGGCTTTGCCCCGATTTTCGACGAAGCATCCGCGGCGCATCCTGAAATCGCCTTCGCCAAGGTGAATACCGAAACCCAGCCGGATTTGGCGCAGGCAGCCCGGATTGCATCCATACCGACGCTCATGGCGTTCAAGGATGGGATACTTGTACATTCAAAACCCGGAGCGTTGAGCTCTGGCGCTATGGAGCAGTTGCTCGTCCAACTCAAACACCTGGATGCCGAAATTGCAGAAGACGACTAACCCGCTACCCGTACCAAGGAGAAATTGATGCGTACTGCTGACGAAGCGACCCGCAAGCGGATCCTCAACCGCCTTAAGCGTGCCCGAGGCCAGCTTGATGCGGTGATCAACGCCGTGGAAACCGATGGTTCGTGCAAAGAGGTAGTCACTCAGCTGGCCGCCGTCTCCACCGCGTTGGACCGCGCCGGATTCGCCATTGTCTCCACCGCGATGCAGTACTGCATCGCCGATCCCGAGAAGGCTTCCGAGGAAGAAGACGGCCTGAGCGTCGAAGAACTCGAAAAGCTCTTCCTCTCCCTGTCCTAACCACTACCCCAAGGAAAAAATTATGTGCCGCCAGGTTCAATGCAAGATCTGCCAGAAGACCACGTGGGCTGGCTGCGGCCAGCACGTTGAAGCAACTATGCGCAATGTCCCCAATAAGGACCGCTGCCAGGGCCACGAAGCCGAACCGAAGAAGGGCTTCTTCAAGCGCCTGTTCGGCTAGACCGGGGTCATAGAGGGTCAAGGGTTTCACTGCCCCGGGATTCGTTGGCATAATCCGAAGTATTTAGCCCATCCGCGGCTGAGCAAACTTCACTCCCCCAAGGAAACGGCAGGCATGACTTCAAAGATCCGCATCGGTATTGCTGGCTATGGGAATCTGGGACGCGGCGTCCAAGCCGCGATCGCCAAGAATCCGGATATGGAGCTGGTGGGCGTCTACACCCGCCGTGACCCGCAGGCCCTCCAACTGGCTCAGCCAGCACGGCGGTTCGGCATCGATGAGCTGGAAAAGCACGCCGCACAGATCGACGTATTGATCCTTTGCGGCGGCTCGAAATCGGACTTGCCGCAGCAGGGCCCGAAGTTCGCGGCGCTGTTCAACACCGTGGACAGCTTCGATACCCACGCCCGCATCCCCGAGTACTACGCGTCCATCGACGGCCCAGCGAAGGCAGCTGGCAAGACCGCGTTGCTCTCCGTGGGCTGGGATCCGGGCATGTTCTCGATCAACCGGGTCTTCGGGGAGGCCTTGCTGCCCGACGGCGAAACCTACACCTTCTGGGGCCGCGGGCTGAGCCAGGGGCATTCGGATGCGATCCGCCGCGTCCCGGGCGTCGCCGCCGGCGTGCAGTACACCATCCCGAGCCAGGAGGCTATCGACCGGGTCCGGGCCGGCGAGCGCCCTTCCTTGAGCACCCGCGAGAAGCACCAGCGCGAATGCTTTGTCGTGCTCCAAGACGGTGCCGATCCGGAGTCGGTGCGCGAAGCCATCGTGACCATGGAGCACTACTTCGACCAGTACGACACCACGGTGCAGTTCATCGACGAGCAGACCCTGGCCGCCGAGCATTCGAATATGCCGCATGGCGGGTTCGTGATCCGTTCGGGCAATACCAGCGACGAGCAGAAGCAGGTCATCGAGTATTCGCTGGCACTTGGCTCCAACCCGGAATTCACTTCCAGCGTGCTGGTGGCTTACGCCCGGGCCGCCTTCCGGATGAACCAGCGCGGCATCACCGGTGCGCAGACCGTTTACGATGTGGCCCCGGGGCTGCTCTCGCCCAAGTCCCCCGCACAGTTGCGCGCAGAGCTGCTCTAGGATTTTGCCGGGCCAGCAGCTCATCCGCTGGCGAGCGCATCCTTCTCCCAGGCCTCCACTGGCCCCGGGACCTGCACGAACAGCGGATGCAGGGCCACCTGCCCTGCCGGTTCCAAGCGGGCGATGCGCGCGGGATCCCGGACGGAGAGCTTGCGCAGCAGGTGCTCGCGCTCGAAGTGCACCTGCCCCTGGGTGACCGGGATCTTTTCCAGCTGCGCGGCGGCTGCCGGATGCAGGATCTTCGCGGCGTCGAAGCGATAGCCCCGGACAGCCGCTTCGTCCCACAAGCCCTGCAGGTAGCCGCCCATATGCACCAGCGGGGCGGGCTGCGCCTTGAACCGGAGAAGCTGCGGGTGCCCGGTATAGCCCTTGGTCTGGCCTGCGAGCACCTTCTGGGCCAGCAGTGTTTCACGCCAACAGGCAACGAGCCCTTTGGCGTCGAGCAATGAGGGGTGCAGGGACCACAGTCGCATGGGCCAAGCCTAGTCGGGGTTCGGGCCAGCCGGGAACTCGATGATCTCGCTGCGGATCAAGAAGCGCTTGCCCTCCGGGGCTTCGACGGAGAAACCGGATCCCCGCCCGTTGACCACGTCCACGGTGAGCTTGGTGTGCTTCCAGTATTCGAATTGCTCCTTGGACATCCAGAAATCGATGTCGCCCAGGGCGGTGCCATCAGCGCCGTCCAGGGAAAGCACGCCGAGCCGGATGTCCGATCCCCCGGTGCGGAACTCGCCGGCCGGATAGCACATCGGCGAGGACCCGTCGCAGCATCCTCCGGACTGGTGGAACATCAGCGGGCCGTGGATCCCCCACAGCTTGCGCAGCAGATCCAGGGCTTCGGAGGTGAAGGCCACCCGCGAGAACTCTTCGCCCTCGATTGCGGCGCGCGTTTCGGTTACGGTGCTCATGTCCTGCTCCTGCCTCGTTGTCCACGTCCGGATTTATCTCGTTGTGGCCAGTGTCCTCTTTTTGGGCCGCACCGTCCATCGCTCGGCCAGGGCGGCCAGGACACCGGTACCGGATGCCGCTTCGAAAAGCCGCATCCGGTACCGTGCCATCAACCATTGCGGATCCGGCTACGCCTTGCCGGCGTAGTCGATGACAACGCGCCCATCGATCTTGCCATGGCGCATTTCGTCGAATACGGCGTTGATATCTTCCAGCGGGCGGGTATGGAAGGTCGGCTTGATCTTCCCTGCCGCATAGAATTCCAGCGCCTCGATCATGTCCTGCCGTGTTCCCACGATCGATCCGCGGATGGTCAGGCCCTTGAGCACGATGTCGAAAATGGGTGCGGGGAAATCACCGGCGGGCAGCCCGTTGAACACGATCGTTCCGCCGCGCCGGGTCATGCCGATCGCTTGCCCGAACGCCTTTGGATGCACCGCCGTAACCAGCACGCCGTGCGTTCCGCCAACCTTCTGCTGGATGATCTCGGCCGGGTCCTGGGCGAAGGCATTGACGGTGATTTCCGCTCCATGCTTCGAGGCCAGCGCCAGCTTGTCATCGGCCACGTCAATGGCGATCACCCGCATGCCCATGGCCACCGCGTACTGCACCGCGATATGGCCCAGTCCGCCGATACCCGAAATAGCCACCCACTGGCCGGGCTTGACCTCAGTCATCTTCAGGCCCTTGTAGACAGTCACTCCCGCGCACAGCACCGGCGCGATTTCATGGGGATCCGAGCCCTCCGGGATGTGCGCGGCATAGCGGGAATCCACCAGCATGTACTGGCCGAAGGAACCGTCCACGGAGTACCCGCCATTGGACTGGGCTTCGCACAGCGTCTCCCAGCCGGTGCGGCAGTACTGGCAGTGCCCGCAGGCGCTAGCCAGCCACGCGTTGCCGATCATGTCCCCGAGCGCGACCTCGGTGACTCCTTCGCCGAGCTTTTCCACGATGCCCACGCCTTCATGCCCGGGAATCAGCGGAAGCTTCGGCTTGACCGGCCAATCGCCTTCGGCGGCGTGCAGGTCGGTGTGGCAGACGCCCGAGGCGATCAGCTTCACCAGCACCTGGCCGGGGCCGGGCTCGGGGATCGCGGCGTCCTTCACCTGGAACTCTTCGCCGAAGCCTTCGACTATTGCAGCTTTCATCTTGCTCATGTACTTTGTCCTTTGCATGGCATTCGAAGGTGCGGGGTGCCGGCTGGCGTGCGGGGGATGAGGCCAATCGATCCCCGGACGCCGTCCCGGCTGGCCCCGCACCTTCGAGGTCTGTTGTCATCTCATGCTGCTCGTGGCAGCTACTGCTCCTAGAAGAAGCCCAGCTTGTCTTCCGAGTAGGAAACCAGCAGGTTCTTGGTCTGCTGGTAGTGGTCCAGCATCATCAGGTGGTTCTCGCGGCCGATGCCCGAGGACTTGTAGCCGCCGAAGGCCGAGTGCGCCGGGTAGGCGTGGTACTGGTTGACCCACACGCGTCCGGCCTGGATGGCGCGGCCGGCACGGTAGGCCACGTTGCCATTGCGGCTCCACACCCCCGAACCCAATCCGTACAGGGTGTCGTTGGCGATGGAGATCGCGTCGTCGTAGTCCTTGAACTTGGTCACCGCGACCACCGGCCCGAAGATCTCCTCCTGGAAGATGCGCATGTCGTTGGTGCCTTCGAAGATGGTCGGCTGCACGTAGTAGCCGCCGGAGAGCTCTCCGCCCAGATCCGCCCGTCCCCCGCCGAGCAGCACCTTGGCGCCCTCGGACTTGCCGATGTCCATGTAGGAGAGGATCTTCTCCAGCTGGTCGTTGGATGCCTGGGCACCCATCATGGTGTCGGTATCCAGCGGGTGTCCCTGCTTGATGGCCTTGGTGCGGGCCACCACATCGCCCATGAAGCGGTCATAGATGCTTTCCTGGATCAGCGCACGCGATGGGCAGGTGCAGACTTCACCCTGGTTCAGCGCGAACAGCGTGAATCCTTCCTGCGCCTTGTCGTAGAAGGCGTCATCCTTGGCAGCGATGTCCTCGAAGAAGATGTTCGGGGACTTGCCGCCCAGTTCCAGGGTGACCGGGATCAGGTTTTCCGACGCGTACTGCATGATCAGCCGGCCGGTAGTGGTTTCGCCGGTGAAGGCGATCTTGCGGATGCGCTTGTTGGAGGCCAGCGGCTTGCCCGCTTCCACGCCGAAGCCGTTGACCACGTTCAGCACGCCTGCCGGCAACAGGTCGCCGATCAGTTCCATGAGAACCAGGATGGAGACCGGGGTCTGCTCGGCGGGCTTGAGCACGATCGCATTGCCGGCAGCCAGGGCCGGGGCGAGCTTCCACACGGCCATGAGCAGCGGGAAGTTCCACGGGATGATCTGCCCGACCACGCCCAGCGGCTCGTGGTAGTGGTACGCGGTGGTGTCCTCGTCGAGCTGGGAGAGGCTGCCTTCCTGGGCGCGGATGGCGCCGGCGAAGTAGCGGAAGTGGTCAACTGCCAGCGGCAGGTCGGCATTCAGGCACTCGCGGATCGCCTTGCCGTTATCCCAGGTCTCGGCCACGGAGAGCATTTCAAGGTTTTCCTCGATGCGGTCCGCGATCTTGTTCAGGATGACTGCGCGTTCGGCCGGGCTGGTCTTGCCCCAGGCGCCAGCCGCCGCATGCGCCGCGTCCAGTGCTACTTCGACGTCCTCTGCGGTGGAACGGGCCACCTCGCAGAAGACCTTGCCGGTGACCGGGGTGATGTTCTCGAAGTACATGCCCTTGACCGGGGCTACCCATTCACCGCCGATGTAGTTCTCGTAGCGCGGCTTGAAATTGACCAGTGCTCCATCGGTATTCGGGTTTGCGTAAACCGCCATTGCTCCACGTCTCCTTAGTCGGATGTCCTGGCCGCGATGGCATCATCGCGGAACCTTGCTTGTGACTCTAGTCACACGAAGGTTGCAGTCAGGTTGCAACGGGATCCCAGATGACCGCAATGGCATGTTCGTGCCTGGCGGGAGGAACGGCAATGGCAAGGAACCTAGTTCTCGAGGGCCTGGACCTCGGCGACGACAAGTGAGCGCGCTGGCGATTGCGCAGGCAATTCGCGCAAGGCAGCTCGCAAGAGGCCAGGGTCAGCCAGCTGGCGGCCCAGGTTCAGCAGCTGATGCGCAGTTCCTCGATCCAGCACCATTTCACGCAGCGCGGCCTCGGTCCGGTACAGCAGCGAGACGATGCCTGGCGCCTGGGAGCGGGCCAGCAGGCCCGGGGAGTACAGCGGCAGGGCGGAATCGAGATCGCCCTGCTCCAGTGCACGCCATAGGCGGCCAAGGGTCGTATGCAGGTCCCACTGAAGGCGGTACGGGCGTGAAGTCAAGGCACGCCCGCCTGGGCCCGCGAGTACCTTGCGCAGCCTGACGATTTCGGCGCGGACCGTGCCCTCGGCCGCGGAATCGGGACGCTCGAACAGCTCTTCCACCAGCTGGGCAGTGCTCAGGCCTTCCCGGTAGTGCGCCAGAAGGGTCAATATTTCTGCATGGCGAAGGGAAATCGGCACTGATCCCAGATGGGCCCCATCAGAGCGCCCCAAGTCCAGGTAGTCGGGATCGGCCACGACTCCGGCACCCGGCAAGAGCAGCTGCGTTTCCGCAGCCATGACCGCCGCTTGCAGCAGCGGCAAGGAGTGCGTGGCAATGGCTTCCGGGCCACCGGTCAGGTCGATTGCGCCAATTACCTGACCAGTGCGCGGATCGCGGATCGGTACCGCCGAGCAGCTGTACTGCTGGGCTTGCTCATAGAGATGCTCAGCCCCCGAGACCTGCGAACCGGCCCCGGTTGCCAGCGCCATTCCCGGCGCGGATGTGCCAACACTCTTTTCTGCCCAGTCGGCACCTGCCATGAAGCCCACGTGCTCGGCTTGGCTCATCGAACTGGTGCTTCCCGCAACCCACAACAAGGTTCCGCCGGCATCCGCAAGGGCGACCAAGAGATTGGCGTCGGTTGCGGCGGGAACAAGGAGCTTTTCGAAAACAGGCCAAATCCGCTGGAGCTCGCTGCGCTCGCGGGCAAGGCGCAACCGGTCGTTGCTCAGAACCGGCGGTTCTTGAACCGAGCCTGTTTGGGCCAGCGACCGTTTCCAGGATTCGCGCACGTCATTGCGCAATGGGAGGTCGCCCAGTCCGGTTTCCTGCGAGGAGAGCAGCTCGCGGGCTTTTTGTGCGCGGCGAGTTGCGTTGGACCAGTCGATGGCAGATGTGCTCACGCTCCCCCTTCACCCCGTCGGAAAGATGGTTCTGTGCAGTTCCAACCAGACTAGGCGAAGAGGGGATGCTTGAGAAGAGGCGTGCTCCAACCCCTACTTCAACAGTTCAATCAGGGCATCCTCGTGGGTCAGCTGCGGGTGGTGCCCCGCGGAGGGAATGGAGTGCAGTCCAGCCTCGGGCCGGGACTCCAGCTGCCGGATTGCGGCGGGGTCCAATGGGTCTTCGGCTCCCCAGATAATTCGGAGCGGACCGTCATAGCGATCGAGCATCTCCCGCAACTGCCGGCGCCACTGCTTGGAACTCGCCAGGGCGAGATGGCCAGCTACCGCGGCGGCGGTACTTCGCTTCAGATCGCTGACGCTGGAGACCAAGGCAGTTGAGCTCGCCTCGTTGCCGGTCAATTGACGTGAGAGTTGCTCCGCGGTCGCATGGCGCAAATAGCCGCGGACCAGCGGCTGGAACCTTGGCGCCTTCCCTGCGGGCCCTTGCAAGAAAAACGGCGCAACCAAGGTCAGCGAGCGGACCTTGCCCGGCAGTCGACCCGCGGCGAGCGTGGCGGCGGCTGCCCCGATGGAGTGCCCGATCAGATCCACCGGGCCGCCTGCCAGGAGAGCGGGAAGCCACCGGTCCCAATCCGGGACGCCCCGTCCGCCGCTGAGCCCAAGCCCTGGCAGGTCAACGGCCCGTCCGCCAATGCCCTGAGCTACTGCGGCCCAGGTATCGGCATTTACCGGAAGGCCAGGGAAGATCAACCGGCGTTCCTCGCGGTCGCCCAGCTCAAAAGTTCTCACTCCCCCGACATCTACATAGCGGCGTGCCCCAGATGCCGCGGCCCCGAATCGGTGGGCGGCCAGATAGTCGGCCCAGCGCTCCAGAGAGGAACCAACATCAGGCATCTGGATTCCGTGCCGGTTGGCGAATTCGATCGCGGGCCCGGTCGGATAGCGGTCCGCGGACATGAAGTGGAGCGTTTCCGGATCGGCTTTGGTGACCCACGAAGGAAGAGCCTTGATTAGACCCACGGGCAAGCGCAGCTTGGGGACTTTCGCGCCAAGATGCCGGCCAGTTTCGGCCAGCAAGCGCCCCAGTGGCGCAGTGGCATCATCCAGCAGCCAGTAGGATTTGCCTATCGCCTCCGGCGCAATGGCCACGGCCGCCATGAACGCAGCCATATAGTCGACCGTGAGCACCGGCAAGAAAGTCGAGTCACCTGCGGGAAGAGCTGCGGTTTTCCCTTCCCAGAGCTGCTCAATGGTGCCGGCCAGCCCGATGTGCTGGTCGGATTCCCCGGTAATGCTGTGGCCGATGACGCTGGCCGGATTGACGATGGTCCAAGGGATTCCGTGTTCTTTGCCGAGGGCTTGGAAGACCGCGTCGGACTCCACTTTCGAGGCTTCGTAAGCGCCTAGTTTCCGGTAGAGATGATCGCGGCAGTCCTGCGGCCACGGAACCTTCGAGGGATCCTGCCCGCCGACTCGGTAGCCGGAAATATGCACAATGCGCTGCAGCTCTGGCAGTGCTGCAGCAAAATCCACCAGCTTCTCGACAATGCCAACATTAGCGCTGCGGGCTTCCTGCGCACTCATGCCGAATCGGTAGGTTCCGGCGCAATTGTGAATTTCGGTGACGCTGGTGAAGGCCGCAGGTCCGCCAGCCAGGATTTCAGGGGCGTCGAAGTCGACGATCGCGGTATTGATCTCTTGTTCCAGTCCGTGCTGGCTCAGCCAATTCTTGACCTTCGCTGCGGATTCAGCATTCCGGACAGCTGCTGTTACCTGCGTTCGGGCGTCGAGGAGGGCAAGGATCAGATGCCTGCCGATTAGTCCCGATGCCCCGAAAACCAGCGCATGGCGAAGGTTGGCTCCGTGCATCAATTCTGGTCCCCTTCGCCCTGTTGGCGCAGGCCAATGAGGTCGGCTACCGCGTCGGCGGCGGCGAGAAGCGGCCGGGTGCTTTTCATCGCCCGGGAAACGATGGCGGCCCCTTCGATGGTCGAGACGATAACAGTTGCCAGGGACTTCGCTTGGGCATTGCCCACGCCATCGGCTTCGAGCAGGGCAGTGGTCGGAGTGATCCATGACTCGAATGCGGTGGCGCAGGCTTGCCGCAGGCGTTCACTTGAGTCTCCCATTTCCAAGGTCACCACTGACACGGGGCAGCCTAAGCGGAAGCCGCTATCGCTGATGATGGCGGCCAACGCTTGGATAGCAAGCTTGGCGGCTTCGGCAGCACCTCCTGCGCTCTGGGCGACCTGGATAATCATGGTCTCGAATTGCTTGGCGGCCAGTTCTACTGCGGCCACGCCCAGCCCCTCTTTCCCATCGGGGAAGTGGAAATAGACCGACCCCTTTGGTGCTGCAGCGTGCTCGATCACTGCATTGAGGCCGGTGCCGCTGTATCCGCTGGTCTGGATGAGTTCAAGCATGGACTCTGCGAGCCGTGCCTTGGTGAGGTCTCCTTTGGAAGTCATACAATTAAAAATAGACCAGTCTATATATTTTTACAATCCGGCCTCTCGAACGCCCCGGGCAGCGCATCCACTTGCCACGCGCGCCCAAGCAATCCTGGGCGCGACGCTGCAGAAGCGCTGAATCATGATCACCGGAGCCATGGATGATGCTTGCCCCGTCCAGGCTTTGCGCAAGCAGTCGCCTCAGGGCGCACTGGGGAATTCGCTCCGCTCATGCCCGACGCCTCGCCGAGGCAAGGGATGCGATCGCATCGGCCACCGCCTCGGGTTCGGCAAATCGGAAATCCGCGCACGATGCGCATCAGCACCCTGTTCCCGACATGGGAACGGCTGCTCGCGAGTGGCATGGGGGCGGCCCCGCGGCGCGCAATCCCAAGGCTAAAATTCGCAGGTGACATATCACCTATACAATGTCGATTATATAGGGGATAAGTACACTACCTCCAAAAGTTCTGATCCACCTCTTTACTTCCAGCCCATTCCGGGCGTAACATACAACCAAATGGTTGTATATGAGTTGAGCGAAGAACAGGCAAACAAGGTCTTCCGCGCCTTGGCAGATGCCACACGACGAGACATCGTGCGGCGGACGCTAAACGCCGAGGTGAGCGTTTCGGAAATTGCTGCAAGCTATGACATGTCTTTTGCGGCAGTTCAGAAGCACGTCGCGGCATTGGAATCCGCTGGTCTGGTCACAAAAATCGCACGTGGTCGCGAACGCATAGTTCGCGGGCAGCCGGATACCATCCGGCACGCGCAAGAGCTACTCTCTTCCCTCGAAGACATCTGGCGCCAACGCATCAGCCGGCTCGATGATTTCCTCGCCGATGGGGACAAATAAGGAGCATTCCCATGCCTGTCACATCCGTTGTCAAAGATTCCGAAGCACTCTCACTGACTGTCCACGCAGAATTTCCGGTCAAGGTTTCCCGCCTGTGGGATGCCTACCTGGACGCCCGGCAACTTGAAAAATTCTGGGGGCCGGTGGAATACCCGGCAACTTTCACCCGGCACGATGCCACCCCTGGTGGACGCTCGAACTACCACATGACTTCTCCCGAAGGCGAAGAATTCCACGGTTACTGGATCTGGAATGAAGTCGTCGAGCACAAATTCTTTGAGGTCAGCGACGGCTTTGCGCACGCCGACGGCACTCCGAACCCCGACCTGCCCCTCAACCGCATGGTTTTCTCCTTCGACCCGACGCCTGAAGGATCAAAACTGACGATTACAGCAGTTTTCGATTCCGTTGAGGAGCTGGAACAAGTCGTCTCCATGGGCATGATCGATGGCACCCGCTCGGCCATGAGCCAGATCGAGCAAGTCCTCATCGACCTGCGCAATTATGCCGAAAATTTCATCACCGACGCACAGATCCTGTCGGACACCCAGGTGCGCATTACCCGCTTGGTTCGCGGGTCAATGGAGCAAGTCTGGCAGGCCCACCATGACCAGCGACTCATGAAGCGTTGGATGCTCGGCCCCGACGGATGGCAGTTGGCTGAATGCGTGACGGCGCAAGAGGCCGGCGAGACCTACCGGTACTGGTGGGAACCGCTATCTGCCGATGACGGCTCCGGTTTCGGTTTCACTGGAACCGTACTTGAAACGCTGCCCCAGTCCTACGAGCGGACCACGGAGCAAATGATCGGCACCGATTACCCGGCCACGGTGAATGAATTAACGCTGACATCCAACCAGGGCGGCACCCTGCTGACGATCCTGATCACCTACCCAGATGCGCAAACCCGCGACATGGTGCTCGCCACCGGAATGACCGACGGGATGGAGGCCAGCTACGCCCGGCTCGAATCGATTCTCTAAAGGGCGATTCGCCCCACATCCGGCGCCTTGGCGCGCGCAAATATGGAAGACTTAGACCCATGAGTTCTCAGAATGCGCGCGCAGGCCTGGACAAGAAGGCCGATCAGGTTCAGGAAATGTTTGACAAGCTGGCTCCTCGCTACGACTTGCTCAATACCTTGATGACCGGCGGCATCGTGAACTACTGGCGCAAGATCACCACCGAAGCGATCGCGCCAAAGCCCGGCGAGCGCATTCTCGACCTCGCCGCAGGCACCGGCACCTCCTCGGTCCCGCTCGCGGAAGCCGGCGCTGACGTCACCGCTTGCGACATGTCCCACGGCATGCTCGATGAGGGCCGCAAGCGCTACCCGCAGCTGAACTTCGTCTACGGAGACGGAACCGACCTGCCGTTCGAAGACAACACCTTCGATGCAGTGACCATCTCCTACGGTCTGCGCAATATCGCGGATACCGAGAAGGCCCTGTCCGAAATGCGCCGCGTGGCCAAGCCCGGCGGACGGATCGTCGTCGCCGAGTTCTCCACTCCGACCGTCGCCCCGATCAAGACGGCCTACAAGCAGTTCCTGCCGCGCGCCATTCCTGCGCTGGGCTATCTGGTTTCCCCTAACCCGACCGCTTACGCCTACTTGGCTGAATCCATTGCAGCTTGGCCAGACCAGGACGAACTGGGTGCCAAGTTCGTCAACGTTGGCTGGAAGAACGTGGAATACCGCAACCTGACCGGTGGCATCGTCGCCGTGCACCGCGCCTGGAAGTAGCACTTCTCCAGAATTTTCCTTCTGGCCCGCAGCCGAAATGACGGATGCGGGCCAGAAGCTTTAAAGCACTGGTTCCGCGGCGGCGGGCTGTGTCTTTCTGCCGGCCCAGCTGGCATGCTTGTGTCCGTGAGCCAGATACCAACCGAATCGCACCGCCCCGCGATGAGCTGGAAGCTGCTGCCAGCCTCCCTGCTCTCGGGTTCCGCAGTGTTCCTCTTCGGCGCCGAAAACGACCTGTTGGGCTACGGCCTGCTGGCGCTGAGCCTGCTGTGCGCGGGGTTCATCGACCGCAGGCTTGCACGGCATCTGGGACTCATCGCAACCGGTTTGGTGGTCATCAGCCTGGTTCCATTGAATGCCGACCTGAGCCTGGGGCATATGGCATTAATGGGTGGCGCGCTGGCCGCGGCAGTCCTGCTGCCCTGGCTGATCTCGCGCTTCGCCTTGCGCGAGCAGATCATCAAGTTCCCGGTGAACACCGGCCGCAAGTGGCCGCTGGCAGCGAAGCTGTACTTGCTGGGGGTGGTGGCCCTGGGCTTCTTCATCCTCCCGGTGTACCTGATCAGCACCGGTGTCTACCAGAACTGGCCGGACGCCTCGGACCCAGCCATCTTCTGGCGGCTCTTCCTCGGAGTTAATTCGGTGGGCATCTGGGACGAGCTGTTCTTCATCTGCACGGCATTCGCATTGCTGCGCCAGCATTTCCCGGACTGGCAGGCCAACCTCCTGCAAGCGGTGATCTTCTCCTCCTTCCTGTGGGAGATCGGCTACCAATCCTGGGGGCCGTTGCTGACCTTTCCCTTCGCCCTGCTGCAGGGGTATACCTTCAAGCTGACCAAGTCCTTGTCCTATGTAGTTAGCGTGCATCTGATCTTCGACTTCGTCCTGTTCCTCGCGCTGGTCCACGCGCACAACCGGGAATGGCTCCCGATCTTCTTGTACTGAGGGGGTTAACACCCCAATTCCCCCCTGCTACACTCGTTGGCATGGATACCTACTGAGCCAGCCGATGACCCCGCATCGATTCCCAACGGTGCATCTTGTTCATTTCGGCTACCGGCTTCGGTATCCTTTTCCTTTCCGGCTCCCCTGCGGGGTTGAGCCAATTCTGCGATCCCCCAAGCCGGCAGCCCCTTCGCATTCGCGGGAGGACCTGCATGTCTTTGACACCACCAATTACCCTGAACAACCTCAGCTTTTCCTGGCCCACGGGAGAAAGCGCCCTGGCCAATCTGGACGGCACGTTTCCATCCGGGCGGACCGGGTTGATCGGCGCCAACGGCAGCGGCAAATCGACGTTGCTGAAACTGATCGCCGGGCAGCTGCGCCCAACGAGCGGAACGGCAGAAACGAACGCACCGCTGAGCTACCTGCCGCAAACGCTGGCTCTGGAACAGGACACGACCGTCGCCCAGCTGCTGGGGGTGCATCAGGTCCTGGCGGCTTTGGAAGCTATCGAGTCCGGCAGTGTCGACCCAGCGGATTTCGATGCGGTGGGCGCGAACTGGGATGCCGAAGCCCGGGTTCGAGCTGAACTGGCGCCGCTGGGCTTCGACGGGCTGGATCTGGGCCGCCAAATCACCACCTTATCGGGTGGGGAGGTCATGCTGCTGGCGGTACTGGGCCTGCGACTGGCCGATTCGCCGATCACGCTGCTCGACGAGCCGACGAATAACCTCGATCGCCCTGCCCGTGAATTGCTCTACGACCTTGTACGTGCTTGGAAGGGCACACTGGTTGTGGTGAGCCACGATATCGAGCTGCTCGAGCTCATGGAGCATACGGTGGAGCTGTACGGCGGGAAGCTCAGCGTTTTCGGAGGGCCCTACAGCTCATACCGCGAGCAGCTTGAAACCGAGCAGCAGGCGGCCGAGCAGGCAGCCAGAACTGCCCAGGCCTCCCTGAAAGTGGAAAAGCGCCAACGGGCAGAGGCCGAAACGAAGTTGGCGCGGGCCAAGCGCAAGGGTCGGGCCACCCAGCTTTCCGGAGGCATGCCGAAGATCCTGGCCAACCACCTTCGCCAGAAATCCGAGGCGAACGCCGGGAAGATGCGTTCAAACCTGGATGGCAAGGTCGATTCGGCCCAGGCCAGGCTCGACGATGCCGATCGGCGGGTTCGGCAGGCCGAGCACATCAGCATCGAGCTGCCCGATCCCCGGTTGCCCTCGGGCAAGCAGGTCGCGGCGCTAGGTGCAGAAGATCACCAGTTCATCATCCAGGGAGCCGAACGCGTGGGCATTGTCGGCCCCAATGGTTCCGGGAAGACCCGGCTGCTCCAGCAGATGCTCGCCGGCGAAGATCCCGGCCCCGGACCGGGCGGAACGCTCTTCGTGGACCGGGTCGGGTACCTGCCCCAGCGCCTGGACGGCCTGGATGGCCAACTAAGCGCGATCCAGAACGTGGCGCTGGTGGCGCCCGCAGCAACCGCGAACGACGTGCGCAATATGCTTGCCCGGTTGCTGCTGGGGGGGGCCCGCGCCGACCGGCCAGTGGCGGCGCTTTCCGGCGGCGAGCGTTTCCGGGTCCATCTGGCGACGTTGCTGCTGGCAGAACCAGCCGCGCAGCTGCTCATCCTCGATGAGCCCACCAATAATCTGGATATGGACAGCGTGCGCCAGCTCAGCGAAGCACTGGGCGCCTATAAGGGCGCGTTGCTGGTAGTCAGCCACGATCAGCATTTCCTGTCGCAGCTGGATCTGGACTATTTGCTGGAGCTGGATGCGCAGGGAACCTTAACGAAGTCCTACCCGAATCCAGTTTGATAACCCCACGGCGGTGTGCTGCCGGTTTAGACTTGTTCAAAGCACACCGCCAAGGACCCCGAAAGCAAGTTGAGTATGTCCTACCCCCAGCGCACCGTCGAAGTCGTCAAGAGCGGCCTCGTGATCGACCAGTCCGCAACCCTGCTCTGGCAGGACATCAAACGTGCCTTCATCTATGAAACGGGTTCCGGCCAGGAAATCCTTACCTGCGCAGAATTCATGCTGGTCGAAGGGTACAGCGTGGAGATCAATAGCCAGATGCCCGGCTGGGACATGGCCATTGAGCACTTGCCGCAGCGCATCGAGAACCTGGTCGACGAACGCTAGAAACCGCTAGGAGCACCCATGGCTACGATTGTTCTTTTCCATCACGTCCAGGGCCTGACCCCCGGGGTGCAGGAGATGGCCGCAGAATTGCGCGCCGCTGGCCACACCGTGCACGCACTGGATCTGTACGCCGGCAAGCTGCCCAAGGATTTCGATGCCGGGATGCGCATGGCAGGCAAGCTGACCGCGGACAAGATCCAGGAACGCGTCGACAAGCTATTTGGCAAACTGCCCGAAGAGCTGGTCTACATCGGCACTTCCTGGGGCGCGGCCCTGGCCCAGCAGTGCGCGCAGCAACGTCCCGGCGCCATCGCCGCGATCCTGCTCGAATCCTTCGTGGATCTGGACGCCGACTGGAGCTTCGGGCCGTGGCCGGAAAATGTCCCGGTGCAGATCCATGGCATGGACCAGGACCCGTTCTTCGCGAAGGAAGGCGACCTGGAGGCAGCTCAGCGCTTCGTTGAAGCAGAGGGCGGCGATATAGCCCAGCTCTTCACCTACCCTGGCAAGCAGCACCTGTTCACCGACAGCTCGCTTCGCTCGCATGATCCAGAAGCTCGCGCGTTGGTGATGGAACGCATAGTCAAGTTCCTTCAGCCCTACGTCTAGCACAAGGGCAGTCCGCTGGTTCCATGCCGGACAATAAATCGAAAAACCGGACCCGGGGGGGG
>NZ_JBLVOJ010000008.1:22132-26976 GCF_053543715.1 Glutamicibacter sp. AGC46 | reverse complement strand
CCCCCCCGGGTCCGGTTTCATTTTGTGCGCCCTGCGGGGATCGAACCCGCGACCAATGGATTAAAAGTCCAGTGCTCTACCAGCTGAGCTAAAGGCGCACGGCACAAGGCCAAAATCCATACTACCTGATGGACCGGCATGAGTATTAATCGGCGTATTCCGCAATTCGGCAGCCCGTAATTTCCGCTGGATCTTGGGGTTTGCAAGCTAAATCACTTGTTGGCGCAGAACTCAGGATCAGCGAGTATTCTGGAGCGCATGAGAGGTGCACGTGCAGGATCAAAAGTTGCCCAGGATGCGGGATTCCGCCATCACAAACCACGCCCCTTCGCCCCGGCAGATTTCGAGCCGTATGAGGGAGGCGCTGATCCGGCGCGCGTATCCGAGGCAGCCCATCTGTCCGCCCAGGCTTTCGTGCAGCGCGGCATTGCCAACAACGACCCCGAAGTTTCACGCCGGCTGATTGCGGTGGCCGAAGAAGAAGGGCTGGAGGTGCTCGCGCAGCTGTGGAGCGAGGCTCCGGCCCGCTCCCTGCCAGGTGCCCTGTGGCGCCTGTATGCGGTTCGCGCGGCAACGATGAGCAAGCCCGAGGTGCATTCTGCACGCTTCCAGGCTGGAGCCCATCGGGCCCAGGTCGAACGCATCGTCGCCGGAGTGGCCGAGCCGCCGACCGCCGAGGAGATGAAGAAGATGACCGGGTCGATTCTCTCCGGCGCCTTCGATGGCGACTTCGCCCACGCCTTGGAACGCACCGCCGCCTATTGCCGGGTACTGGCGCTGGGCATGACCGAGCATGCCGATGCCGCGGATTTTTCCAGCAGCGATCGGGGAACCAAGCTGACCCAGCAGGCCAAGGCCCTGATGGGCACCGCCGTGGATCTGGAAGCCTGCGCCCGGCTTTGGCGCCAGGACGCATTGGACTGAAACATGATCCCGCGCCCTTAGGATGGGTTGAGGAAGTTGCCCCTCAATTTTAGGCAGGTGGGTGTGGGCGCCGCATCGAGGACCAACTCTTCAGGGCTCGTACGCTGGTTGCTGATCCTGATCGCAACGGCGCTGCTTTCCCAAACGGCGCTGAACCTCATTCGTCCGGTGACCACCTATAAGCTCATCTCTTTTGGCTCCGGCGAGTTCACCGTCGGCGTGGTGACCGCGGCCTATGCCATCCTCCCGCTATTCACCGCAATGATGCTGGGCCGGGCCAGTTCGCGAATCCGCAGGATCCGGTTCCTGATGGTTGCCGGCGTGGCCCTCTTGGCCGCTGGCGGCATCGGCATCAATTTCTCCCCGAATGCCTTGACCGTGGCGCTGGCCAGTGCCGTGCTCGGGCTCGGGCACTTGATGTTCACCATTGGCGGGCAATCTTCCATCGCCCGGTTCTTCCCCGACAGCGATCTGGACAAGGGCTTTGGCTGGTTCACGGCCGCCTACGCGGCTGGGCAATTCATCGGGCCGCTGATTGGCGGATTGGTGCTCGGCTCCGGTACCGATGCCGTCTCCCCTGAGCGCATCGCCGGCATCAGCCTGTCGCTGTGGATTGCGGCCGGGTGCTCGCTGCTAGCTGTCCCCTTCTTGCTTCCGAGCTGGCAGCCGAGGATTTCCAAGACGGCGCCGCAAACCCGCCCGGCGAAGTCCGAAGCCTCCATTCCCTCGGTCTTGCGCATCAAGGGCATGGCTTCGCACATGTTCGCCTCGATGACCTTGCTGGCCATGCTGGACATCCTCACGGCCTTCTTGCCGCTGGTGGCGGAGAAACATGGCGTCACACCCGAAGATGTTGGTGTGCTTTTGGCCATTCGAGGTTTCGCTTCGGTAGTTTCGCGGCTGTTCATCCCCAAGCTCTCGGCCCACTTCGAACGCAACCACCTGCTGGTCACCAGTTTGTACATTTCGGGCATAGCCATCGCGCTGGCCCCGATCTTCATCGATTCGCTGTGGGCCTCCGGGGCCGCGTTGCTGGTCGGCGGCTTCTTCCTGGGCCTGGGCCAGCCGATGACCATGACCATGATTTCCACCTCGGTGCCGGCGGTGGACCGCGGTGCCGCATTGGCCGTGCGGCTCATGGGAAACCGGGTCGGACAAGTAGCTTTGCCGATCATCTCGAGTACGGTCGCCGCGGGTTTGGGGCCGGCGGGAGCGATCTGGTTCTGCTGCGCGCTGCTCTGCCTGAGCGGAGCGGAGAAGAGCGTGCGCCGCTAGCGTGAGAAAAGGCACGAGCGCAGCCCTGCGGTTGACAGCACACCGGTAGGGCGAGAACACTAGGTAACGGTGCCGGGCCGCTGGTAACCCCGGGCTCCAAAATTCTGCCGCTTCGAGCGGCCTTCCGCCGAGAGGCGTTCCCGGTCCGGCACCTTCAAATACCCGGTGTTAACTTCCACGTCGTAAACTGTTCTGCGTTGGTACCAATAGCCGTCGAATCGAATGGTGCGCCGTAAAGTGAAGTTCCAGATCTTTCCCTCCGCCTCGCGCGGCATCGAGTTGCTGTGCGGGTTGACGACGACCATTCGCGCCTCCGTTGCCAATGTCGCCGAGATGATCGGCTCACCCGATACCCGTGCGGACCAGCTGCGGGATCTGGCCTCCGCGGAAGCCGAGGCCTCCGATCTGGTGCACGCGGTGCTCACCCACCTGCGAACCAGCTATATCAGCCCGCTTCCCCGCGAAGACATGTACACGCTTTCGCGCTTGCTGCACGAAACCATGGAACAGCTGCGCGGCACCGGCGAACTGATCATGACCGTTGGCTCCACCCCGCTTTCCGAGCGTTCCTCGGAGCAGCTTGAACTCATTTCGCAGCTGGCCGAGCTGGCCTCCGATTCGGTCCAGCGCCTGCATAACCTCGATGACCTGGAAGACAACTGGCTGCAGATGCTGCAGTTCTCCAAGCGCGCGGCCCGAACCCACCTGGTGTGGGTCAATGAGATCGCGAAGTTCGCCAAGCCAGGGACCATCCACCGCCACCAGCGCGTGGCCGACCACCTGATGCTTACCGCCAACACCCTGCGCCAGTTCGCCGACCACCTGGGTCGCGTGCTGGTGAAGGAGTCCTAGGGGAAATGACCATCCTTTCGGTCCTCACCGGATTCGCGATCGTCCTGACCCTGGGCTATGGCGTGCTCAACGGCTTCAGGGATGCCTCTACGGCCGTTGCGGCCTCCGTCCGCACCAGGGCGCTGCGCCCGGCCATTGCGGTCTCTGTGGCGGCGGTATTCGCCTTCCTCGGCACCTTGGCGACCTCGGGGCTGAGTGTGGCGCTGGTAGACAAGCTGAACTTCAACCTCCCCGATGGCGTCGTCGGATTGAAGCTGCTGATCTGCGGCTTGCTGACCGCCGGCGCGTGGGGCCTGTATTGCTGGTGGCGCGGCCTGCCGGTCAGTTCCACCCATGCGCTGTTCTCCGGCTTGGTGGGCGCCAGCGGCGCCTCGGCTTTCATGGGCGACCTGTCGATGTCCGGGGCCTGGGGTCTGCTGCTCGGCTCGGTGCTGCTGCCCATGCTGATCACCCCGGTCATCGCCTACCTGTTGTCCTATGCGCTGGTGATTCCGGCGACCTGGCTGATGCGCCACAACTCCTCGCGTTCGGTCAACAACGGCTCGCGCGCAGGCCAGGCCATCACCGCCTGCGCCGTGGCCCTGGGACTGGGGCTGCAAGATGGCCAGCGCACCGGCGCGATGATCGCACTGGTGCTGATCACCGGTCATGCAATGGACCCGGGGCCCGTGACATGGGCTATCCAGCTGGCCGCGGCCTCGGCACTGGGGCTTGGCGTGCTCCTGGGCGGATGGCGCATCACCTATACGCTCGGCCGCCGGCTGGTGAACTTCGATCCGCTGCGCGGCATGATCGCCCAGGGCGTAGCCGCGGCAATGCTGTTCCTCGGCTCGCTCGTCTTGCACCTGCCGCTGTCCACCACGCAGGCGGTAACCAGCGGCATCGTCGGTGCCGGCAATAACCAGTCTTTCGAATCGGTGGTGTGGCGCAATGTCACCAAGGTGCTGCTGCACTGGGTGCTGACCCCGATTGCCTGCGTTGCCTGCGGCGCGATTCTCACCCTGGCGGTGCACCCGCTGCTGGGCAACGCCTAGTCTTCGCCCGGAATGAAGAGGTCTTCGATCTTGCAGCCGAAGACCGCCGAGAGCTTGAATGCCAGCGGCAGGGACGGGTCGTAGCGGCCTTTTTCAAGCGAGATGACGGTCTGCCGGGAGACGCCCAGCAGGTCGGCCAATGCTTGCTGGGAGAACCCGCGTTCCCTGCGGTATGCACTGAGATTGTTCTCCACTAGCTTTCTGCCCGCTTAATGATGAAATAGCGGATTCCGAAGTCAAGCAACGCCAGCAGCACGACACCAGCCAGAACGAGGCCAAGTGATGCTTGGATCTGAATGAACGAAAACACTGCACCACCGAGGCCGCAAACTAACAGCAAATCCTGGAACACTCCGATGGCAGCTCGGTCATACCACTGGCTCTCCACCGATATCTCGGGGTTCCTTGTGGCACCGCGCAGGGTGTCGCGATCCAGCAGCAACGCCCAGCAAGCTGTAGAAAGCACCGGCAGCAAGCCAGCGGCCATGAGCAACGCTGCCAAGACGAAATGCTCCGGGGCGTTCAGCCGGGCGAAGAGCACACCTGCACCGGCTGAAAGCACTGCCCCTGCGCTGAGGCTGACGGCAATCAGGGCGCCCGACCCGCCACCGAAGCGCGAACGGCCCCATTTGCTCTGGCCAACTGCTTTTGAATCCATCGTTGTCCCCTATCCCTATTGATGTAAACCACACTTTACTGACAAGCGTGCTTTACAGTCAAGGGTGCTTTACATGAATAGTTAAAGTGCAGCGGGGGGCC
>NZ_JBLVOJ010000008.1:0-22096 GCF_053543715.1 Glutamicibacter sp. AGC46 | reverse complement strand
CCCCCCCCTGGCGGTGATCCCCTCCAGGATCCCCGGAAGACCCCCCTTCCGGTCCGTCTACCGCCGGCTCAAGGAGCGGCGGTATCCGAAATCTTTATCCGAAGCGTCCGGAGACGTAATCCTCGGTGGCCTTCTGCTCCGGGTTGGAGAAGATGGCTGCAGTGTCGTTGTACTCGATGAGCTTGCCCGGCTTGCCGGTGCCCGCAATGTTGAAGAACGCGGTCTTGTCGCTCACGCGTGCAGCCTGCTGCATATTGTGGGTCACGATCACTACGGTGTAGTCGTTCTTCAGCTCGTTGATCAGGTCCTCGATAGCCAGGGTGGAGATCGGGTCCAATGCCGAGCAAGGCTCATCCATCAGGATCACGTCCGGCTTGACCGCAATGGTGCGGGCGATGCACAGGCGCTGCTGCTGGCCGCCGGAGAGTCCCGAGCCCGGCTTGTCCAGGCGATCCTTGACTTCGTTCCACAAGTTGGCGCCGCGTAGCGACTTCTCGACCAGGGCATCGGCATCGGACTTGGAAATCCGCTGGCCGTTCAGCTTCACTCCGGCGAGCACGTTGTCCTTGATGGACATGGTCGGGAACGGATTCGGACGCTGGAAGACCATGCCGATCTGGCTGCGCACGGTGACCGGGTCGACGCCGGCGCCGTACAGGTCATCGCCGTCCAGCAGGACCTGGCCCTCGCCGCGGCCGCCCGGGATGACCTCGTGCATGCGGTTCAGGGTGCGCAGGAAGGTGGACTTGCCGCAGCCCGAGGGGCCGATGAAAGCGGTGACGGACTTCGGCTCGATGTTGATCGAGACGCCTTCAACGGCGAGGAACTTGGAGTAGTAGACGTTCAGGTCGTTGACGTCAATGCGTTTTGCCATGATGTAATCCTTGAAAAGTTCGGGTTTGTCCGGACCGGAGCCTTAGCTCAACGGCCCTTCTTTGGGGCGAAGATCGAAGCGACCAGGCGGGCGATGAGGTTCAAAGCCATGACCATGAAGATCAGCAGCAGGGCAGCAGCCCAGGCGCGCTGCACCGACGGGTCGATGTTCGTCGGGCTGGTCGGAGTCAGGATCTGGTAGTAGATGAACGTCGGCAGCGTGGACATCCAGTTTGCGAAGACGTTCATGTTGATCTGGCTTGCGATGCCTGCGGTGACCAGGATTGGCGCGGTCTCGCCGATCACGCGGGCGATGGCCAGGGTGACGCCCGAGGCGATGCCGGAGATCGCGGTCGGGATGACGACCTTCAAGATGGTGCGCCAGCGGCGCACGCCCAGCGCGAAGGAAGCTTCACGCAGTTCGTTGGGAACGATCTTGAGCATTTCCTCGGTGGAGCGGACCACCGTCGGGATCATCAGCACGCTCAACGCGACCGCCGCGACGATGCCCATGCGGGCGTTCGGACCCAGGATCATGCCGAAGAAGGCCGCTGCGAACAGGCCGGCAACGATCGAAGGAATGCCGGTCATCACGTCGACGAAGAAGGTGATCGCCTTGGACAGCGCCTTGCCCTGCCCGTATTCCACCAGGTAGACAGCGGTCAGCATGCCCACTGGAACAGAGATCAAGGTGGCCCACAGGGTGATCAGCAAGGTGCCCATCACCGCGTGGTACGCGCCGCCGACTACCGGGGTGCCATTGGCGACGGATTCATTGTCCACCGCGCCCGTCACGCCGTTCATGGAGCTGAACAGGAAGTGGCTGTTCAGGCCCGGCATGCCCTTTTCCAGCACCGTATAGAGCACGGATACCAGCGGGATCACGGCGACGATGAACGCCGCGTAGATCAGGTAGGTCCACATCGCGTTCTTGCCGCGACGCTTGCCTTCAGCTGCGGTGGTGATCACGGAGGCGGCCACCAGGAAGATGAGCGCCGAGTAGATGGCGAAGGAGGCAACGTTGAAGCCGGTCAGCGTGGACGCTGCCGCGCCGACAATGATGGCACCTGCGGCAATCGCCCAGATGGCCCACTTCGGCAGCTTGCCCTTGGCCAGGGAGTTGCGCTTGCGCACCGGTGGAGTCGGAGCCCCGGGCCTGTTGCTCTGGTTAGTAGTCATGGTGCTCATCAGTTAGCTCCCGAGAATTCCTTGTGGCGGGCGATGATTCCACGAGCGATCATGTTCACGACCAGGGTGATCAGGAACAGGACCAGGCCGGCGGCGATCAGCTCTGCCAGGCGCAGGCCGAAGGCCTCAGGGAAGTTCAAGGCGATTTCCGCGGCGATAGTCTGGTTGCCGGTCTTGATCAGCGATGGGATCAGGTTGCCGGTGGAGAGCACCAGCGCAACGGCCATGGTCTCGCCCAAGGCGCGGCCCAGACCCAGCATGACGGCGGAAATGATGCCCGGACGGGCGAACGGGATCACCGCGGTGGTGATCATTTCCCAGCGGGTTGCGCCCAGTGCCAGCGCGGCTTCCTCGTGCAGCTTGGGAGTCTGCAAGAAGATCTCGCGGCTCAGCGAGGTGATGATCGGCAGCACCATCACGGCCAGCACGATGCCGGCGGTGAGCATGGTCTTGCCGGTCTGGCTGGCGGGGCCTTCGAAGATGGGGATGAAGCCCAGATTCTTGGCCAGCCATTCGTAGCCTGGAACCAGAGCCGGAGCGAGCACCATGTAGCCCCACGCGCCGTAGATCACCGAGGGGATCGCGGCGAGCAGATCGATCAGGTAGCCCAGCGGGCCTGCGACCTTGCGTGGAGCGAAGTGCGAGATGAACAGCGCCACGCCGATGCCGATCGGGGTGGCGATCAGCAGCGCGATAGCCGCTGCGATCACGGTGCCGATAACAATCGGCCAGATGTAAGCGAAGAATCCTGCGCCGCCGGAAATCTCCGCCGGATCGGCGAAGAACGTCGGCAGGGCTTGGATCAGCAAGAAGACCGCGACCGCGAAGAGCGTGATCAGGATCAGGACACCGGCGCCCAGGGCGGCACCGGAGAAGATCTTGTCACCAGCGCGGCCGGAAGTCGATGACTTGCTTGTCAAAGCATTGGTAGTCATGGCTAGAGCCTTTACGAAACGGGGGTGGTGCAGTTTTCACTGCGGGGGTGGAGGGGTACTGCTGGTGCGGGTGGGTGAGTTCGTCCACCCGCACCTGGTGCCGGTTGCCCGGCGGGGTACTACTCGGCGACGGTGATGCCGTCGATCGACTTCTTTGCCTTCTCGGCAATGGCTGCCGAGATCGGGGCGTTGCCTGCCGAAGCCTGCGCGGTCTTCTGGCCATCTTCGGAGATGACGTAGTTGCCGAAGGCCTTGACCAGATCGGCTGTTGCCTGGTCCTTGTAGCTGCTGCAGAAGATGTGGTACGAAACCAGGACGATTGGGTAGGTGCCCGCTTCGGTGGTGTCGCGCTCCAGGTCCAGAGCCAGGTCGTTCTCGGCTGCGCCTTCAACTGGGGTTGCGGTCTCCAGGGCCTTGGCAGCTGCTTCAGCAGAAATCTTGGTGTATTCCTCGCCGACCTTCACGTTCACGGTGGACAGGCCGCCCACTGCGGAGAAGTCGGCGTAGGTGATTGCGCCGTTGGTGGAGGTGGTGGTCGAAACCACGCCAGAGGTGCCCTTGGCATTCTCCGACTGGATGTCGCTTGGCCAGTCGCCGGAAACATCGTAGCTCCAAACGTCAGCCGCTGCGGCCTTCAGGTACTCGACGAAGTTCTCGGTGGTACCGGACTCATCATTGCGGTGCACCACGGTGATTGCGGTGTCCGGGAGTTCAACGCCTTCGTTCTGCTTGGCGATAGCCTCATCGTTCCACTTGGTGATTTCCTTCTTGAACACCTTGGCGATGGTGGCTGCGTCCATGTTGATCTCTTCAACGCCTTCGAGGTTGAAAGCGATCGCGATCGGCGAAACGTAGGCCGGGATGTTGAATGCGCCTTCTGGGCCGCAAACTTCCTTGGCCTTTTCGGCTTCGTCTTCCTTCAGGTATGCATCCGAGCCGGCGAACTGCGCGCCACCTGCCAGGAATGCTTCGCGGCCTGCGCCGGAGCCATCTGGCGAGTACTGCACGTTGGCTTCCGGGTTGGCGGTCTTGAAGCCGGTGGTCCATGCTTCCATGGCCGAGTTCTGGCTGGATGCGCCGATGCCGGTCAGGGTTCCGGTGACACCGGATGCTGCCGACGCCTCGGCACCTTCAGAACCTGCTGCGGCGGTTGGGTTATCCGAGCCGCAAGCGGTCAGCGCGAGTGCCGCTACGGAAAGAACAGCAGCTGCGCTGCCAAAGCGATTGAGCTTCACGAGATTTACTCCCCATGTTGGTAGATCGATGTAAAACCTTCAGCGGCGTCTTCCCGCTTCATCTACGACGTTAAAGATCGAAAGTAACCAGCTCCCCCGGCAAAGGTGAACATAAGGTTAACAACATACCCGAAGCCAAGTGATCCTGCTCACCAGCGCAATATCCCGGCAGCTTCTGCCACCTGCCGCCGAACACGTGGAAGACTGAAGCCATGGCAACTGGGCGGAAAGTGAAGCGCATGCCAGCGCATCTATTCGGATTCATAGCGCAGCGCAATCGCGCTGGGCTGATACGCTCGCGCAACTCCCTGCCTAGAATCCTGCGCATGACGCTTGGCGCAATCGGAGCCTTTTGGATCGCCGAAAGCATCTGGGGACATTCCCAACCGATTTTCGCAGCCACCAGCGCGCTGGTTTCCCTGGGCTTCGGCGCCTCCACCACCGTGCGCAAAACCGCCGAAGTCGCCCTGGGGTGCACCCTGGGGGTGGCGCTGGGCGATACCCTCATGCACTGGTTCGGGCAGGGGATCTGGCAGGCCGCACTGGTGATGTCGCTGAGTCTGGTCATTGCCCGCTATTTGGATTCCGGTGCCATCTTCTCCACCCAGCTGGGCATGCAATCGGCACTGGTAGTGCTGCTGCCCATCAGCGCGGATGGGCCATTTGCCCGTTCCATCGATGCCCTGACCGGGTCCCTGCTTGCCCTGCTGGTGATTATTTTCTGGCCTACCGACCCGCGGCGCAGCCCGGTGTCCGCGTTATCGGATCTGTTCAAGGAGCTCTCCGAAGCGCTTTTGGAATGCGCCTGGGCCATCCGCGACGATGACCGGCGCGCAGCCTTCCACGCACTGATCAAGGCTCGCGGAACCCAGAAGTACCTGGATATGCTGCCAGCCGCCTTCCGCGCTTCGAAGGAAATCGCAACGATTTCCCCCACCGGGCGTCGCCACCGCCATGAACTGAACCGGCTATCCAAGCGTTTCAACCACTACGACTGGGCCGCCCGCAACTCGCGGGTCTTCGCCCGGCGCCTTGCTTCCGTGCTCAGCAACAGCGCACTGACCCCGGAAGGCGCGCAAACCTTGGCTCCCCTGATGCGCGAGCTATCCGAGGCGGTCAACACCTTGGCGCACTCGGTGCGCGAAACCACGGTGGCTGGCCAACGCAAATACGAGAAGGCCGCCCAGCTGCAGCTCGAAGGCGTCGCCGCCCAACTGGATCCGCGCGCCCTGGGAGTTGAGGGGCTCCAGGGCGAAGGCCTGGTCTTGCTGCTGCGCCCGATGGTGGTGGATCTGCTCGAAGCGGCAGGCCGCGAACACGAAGAAGCCATCGAAGTGCTGCCCAAGCTGTCCTGAACGAAAATGTCCGCATAGCTCGATAGCATTGAGCCATGGCCAAAACCTCCACTCGCAGCAAGTCTTCCGCATCGTTCAAATGCTCTGAATGCGGGTGGACCACGATTAAGTGGGTGGGCCGCTGCGGCGAATGCCAGGCCTGGGGCACTGTCGAAGAAGTGGGTGTCGTCTCCGCCCGTACCGTAGCCGCGGCCAAGGTGGCCCACCCAGCCAAGCCGATCGCGCAGATTGACGGCTCCGAAGCGGCCTTCCGCCCCAGTGGCGTCTCCGAACTTGACCGCGTGCTCGGTGGCGGCCTGGTTCCGGCAGCCGCGATCCTGCTGGCCGGCGAACCTGGCGTGGGCAAGTCCACGCTGCTCTTGGACGTTGCCGCGAAAGCCGCGCAAACCGGCTTGCGCGTGCTCTATCTAACCGGTGAAGAGTCCGCCGCGCAGGTAAAGTCCCGCGCCGAACGCATCAACGCCATCGCCGATACGCTGTTCCTGGCCGCCGAAACCGACCTGGCTCTGGCCTTGGGCCAGATCCAGGAGATCGATCCGCAGCTGCTGATCCTGGACTCGGTGCAGACCTTCTCCTCGGCAGAGGTGGACGGCGCTGCCGGCGGCGTTTCCCAGGTGCGCGAAGTCGCTGCCTCGATCATCAACGCGGCCAAGACCCGAGCCATGTCCACCATCATGGTCGGCCACGTGACCAAGGAAGGTTCGGTCGCCGGCCCACGGCTGCTCGAGCACCTGGTGGACGTGGTCTGCCAGTTCGATGGCGAGAAGCATTCGCGGTTGCGCATCCTGCGCGCGCTGAAGAACCGCTACGGAGCCACCGACGAGGTGGGCTGCTTCGATTTGAATGAAGACGGCATTGAATCGCTGACCGATCCTTCCAAGCTTTTCGTCACCCGAACCCGCACCCCGGTGCCGGGCACCTGCATCACCGTCACGATGGAGGGCCGCCGGCCGCTGGTTGCCGAGGTGCAGACCTTGCTCTCGCGCAGCAATGCCCCTGCTGCCCGCCGGGCCACCAGTGGCTTGGATGCCGCGCGGGCGCAAATGGTTGTGGCGGTGCTGCAGGCCCGCGCGCATATGGATCTGTCGTCCATGGACTCGTATATCGCCACCGTGGGTGGCGTGAAAATTGCCGAACCCGCCTCGGATCTGGCCTGCGCGCTGGCATTGGCTTCTTCGATGAATGAATTCCCGCTGCCGCAGGACTTCGTGGCCTTCGGCGAAGTCGGCTTGGCCGGCGAAGTTCGGCAAGTACCGGAAATCTCACGGCGCATCACCGAGGCGCAGCGTCTGGGCTTCTCTTTCGCGATGGCTCCGGCCACCCCGGAACCGTTGAAGAATATCCCCGAGGGCATCCGCGTATTCCAGGTGGAGAACATCGCGCAGGCGCTGGATATTGCGTTTAACCAGCGACAGAAGCCCGCAGGATAAACTTGATTGTTGCTGCCCGCCGAAAGGACGCAAGTTGAAAGCGCACCCAACCCCCGGATTCCTTGCCGTTCTGGCCCAGATTGCCCCGGGTACCGAGCTCGCCCAGGGTCTTGAACGGATCCAGCGCGGCCGTACTGGCGCTCTCATAGTGCTGGGCCATGACAGGCTCGTGGAGTCGATCAGCTCCGGCGGCTTCAGGATCAACACCGAATACACGCCTACACGCATCCGCGAACTGGCCAAGATGGACGGCGCGATCATTCTGGACGGCACAGGACGCCAGATCCAGCAGGCCGGCGTGCAGCTGATGCCGGATGCGCAGATTGAAACCCAGGAGTCCGGCACCCGCCACCGCACGGCAGAACGCGTAGCCGCGCAAACCGGGTTCCCGACGATTTCGGTTTCGCAGTCCATGCAGACCATCACCCTCTATGCCGACGGCGAGCGCCATGTGCTCGAGCCAGCCGAGCGCCTGCTGGCCCGCGGCAACCAGGCTATTGCTACCTTGGAACGGTACCGCCACCGCCTGGACCAGGTCACCAGCGCCCTGTCAGCTGCGGAAATTGAAGATGTCGCCACCGCGCGGGAAGTGCTCGCTGTCTTGCAGCGCACCGAGATGCTGCGCCGTACCAGCGAAGAAATCTCCCGCTACGTGCTGGAGCTGGGCATCGATGGGCGCCTGCTGGCGGCCCAGCATGCGGAATTGCTCTCCGGCATCCAGGCGGATAACCAGTTGCTCCTGCGGGACTATTCCGACGCTGAAGGCCAGGAGCTGGATATCGAGCGTGCCCTGGAGACGCTGCATGAAGTTTCCGATGCCCAGCTCATTGAGCTTGATGGCCTGACCAAGATCCTGTTCCCGCACTCCACCATTGGCCAAGACGACCAGCTGACCCCGAAGGGCTACCGCCTGCTTTCGCAGATCCGCACGGTGCCCAAGCTGGTCGGGGACCGCCTGGTGGCGTCCTTCGATAACTTGCAGCTGCTCATGGCAGCGTCCACCAGCCAGCTCATGGAAATCGAGGGCGTCGGCGAGCAGCGTGCACGCTCCATCCGGGAAGGGCTGGCCCGCATGGCCGAATCCTCGTTGCTGGATCGCTACATCTAGGCGTTTTCACTCCAAGGTGAAGGTGACCGGCTCCGAAACGAATTCGCCGATAGCGGCGGTGAACTTGTAGGTTCCCGGACGCGGCTGCACGCTGACCGACTTGCACCCGGGAGCCGAACGCTCGCGGTTCCAGGTGAAGCGCGCGTTCTCCTTCTGCCCCGGCTTGAAGGCCAGATTCACATCTTCTGCGCCATCCAGGCAATCGATGGTGGAGAAGATGCGGTCCGCGCCGCTGGAAACCAGGAACTCCTGCTGCGTGGTTCCGACGTTCAATTCGCATTCGCGCTTGGAAACATTTTCGATGCCCAGCAGCAAGGTCGGCTTCTTGTCCGAGGCGTAGCTTTTCGCATCGGTAGTCGCAGTAATCTCGACCTCGTCGCTCTTGCACTTCTTGGCCGCAGCTTCGTCGTCTTCCGGCTCTGGCGATGGCGAAGGAACCGACTGGGTTTGCTGGGCGCTTGGCTCATTGCCTGCAGTTTTCTTCTCATCAGGGGAGAACAATCCGGCCAGCGCAACGACGCCCCAGACAAGCAGGCCGACGAGCACCAGGGCAAGTACTGCCACGGTGATCCGCCTGCGCCGGTAGACGCTGGCCGATGGTTTCCCCCCTGATGCGTTGCTCATGGCTTAAGGCTAATTCATTTGCCTGCCCGAAGCCGGTAATGGCGTAGGATCCAGGGCAAATCACGTTCTGCAATCCATTCCCGCTGATTCCGGGCGGACGGTGCGCTGGCTTAGAGTGGTGGGGTGCAGCAAATCCACAACACCATCAACACCTGGTACCTAGAGAACGCCCGCGACCTGCCTTGGCGACGCCCCGGAGTGAGCGGCTGGGAAGTCATGGTCAGCGAGTTCATGCTCCAGCAGACTCCGGTAGTTCGTGTCTTGCCGGTTTGGGAAGAATGGATGCGCCGCTGGCCACGGCCGCAGGATCTGGCTGCGGAACCGCTGTCCGAAGCACTGAAAGCGTGGGGACGGCTGGGCTATCCGCGGCGCGCGCAGCGCTTGCATGCCGCCGCCGTGGAGATCACCACCGAGTACAACGGCGAAGTCCCGCGCACCGAAGCCGAGCTCCTGGCCTTGCCGGGCATCGGCTCCTACACCGCGGCCGCCATTGCCTGCTTTGCCTTCGGCGAGCGCACCGTTGTCGTGGACACGAACATTCGCCGCGTGCATGCACGGCTCTTTGGCGGCATGGCATTGCCCGAGCCAAGCCCGCGTGCCAGTGAATTCGCCCGGGCTGCAGAAGTCCAGCCCGAGGATCATCAGGCAGCGAATCTGTGGAATATTTCGGTAATGGAACTCGGTGCCCTGGTGTGCACCGCTCGCAGCCCGAAGTGCGAGCAATGCCCGGTCTTCCAGCAGTGCGCATGGATTGCCCAGGGGCAGCCGGCCCCGCACTACATCCCGAAGGGACAAGCTTGGAAGGGTACGGACCGGCAGGTCCGCGGCGCCATCATGGCGATCCTGCGCGAGCATGAGCAGGCGGTGCCAGAGCAGTCCTTCCTGGCCGAGCTGTCCCATGAATCGCATGCAAGGTATGTGGCGCTTGACCAATTGCAATCACCATTGGAGCAGCGTGAACGGGCACTGGCCGGGCTGCTCAAAGATGGCCTGGCGATCGCCGAAGAAGATGGAATCCGCCTGCCTTCGTAGCATCGGCCCGGAACGAGCCAGAAGCGGCTAGCTTTATGCCCTGATGCCTACCTATGCTTAGCCCATGAACGCTTCAGTTGATCCGGCCGCTGCTGTTCGCCACGTAGCCAAGCACCCATGGTTCGAACGCGCCGCACGCCTGGGATACGTCGCCAACGGCGTACTTCACGCAACCGTGGGAATCCTCGCAGCTTTCGTCGCTGCCGGCGGCAAGGCGGAAGCCGATCAGGGCGGAGCCATGGGCGCCTTGGCAGAGCAGCCTTTCGGCATGGTCTTGCTGTGGATCTGCGCAATCGGCGCACTATTGCTGGGCCTATGGTCCTTGGCGCAGGCCTTCTTGCCCGAAAACGAGCTGAAGGGCAGGCTCAAGTCCGCGGCCATCTCGGTGTCCTTCTTGGCTGTCGGCTTCACCTTTGGGCGGTTTGCGGTGGGAATTCCCAGTGATTCGGGAAAGACTGCCACCAGCTTCAGCGGAGAAATGATGAAGACCGGACTTGGCCGGGGGTTGCTGATCGCCTTGGGCCTGGGGCTGCTGGCCATGGCCGGCTACTACATCTACAAGGGTGCCACCCGGAAGTTCTTGAAGGATCTCTCCGGTTCCGGAAATACCGAGGTATCGCGCGCGATCAAGTACTCGGGCATGCTGGGCTATCCTGCCAAAGGCGTAGTCCTCGGTGCCGTGGGCCTGCTCTTCATCGTGGCCACGGTACAGCGCGACCCGGAAGAGGCCAGCGGCATCGATGGCGCGCTGAAGGCCATCCAGGATCAGCCGTTTGGGCCGGTTGCCCTGGTTGCTATCGGTGCGGGCCTGGTTTGCTACGCGCTGTACCTGGTATTCCGTGCGCGCTACGACCGGATGGACTAGAAGTATCAGTCCAGCGTAATGATCATCCGGGTGTTGCCCAAGGTATTCGGCTTCACGCGGGCGAGGTCCAGGAATTCAGCAACGCCTTCATCCCGGGAGAGCAGGATCTCCTGGTATACCGCTGGATCCACGGCGCTCTGGTCAGCCATCACCTTGAAGCCTTGGCGTATGAAGAAATCCACTTCGAAGGTCAGGCAGAAGACGCGGCCAACCCCGACTTCCCGGGCACGTTCCAAGAGTTCGGAGAGCAGGACATGGCCTACGCCCTTGCCACGCAGCTCGCCCGAGGTCGCCAAGGTACGGATTTCGGCGATGTCTTCCCAGATGACGTGCAAACCGCCGCAGCCGACAACATTGCCGTCCGCGTCCTCGGCGACCAGGAATTCCTGGATGGACTCGTAGTAGGTGACCGCTTCCTTATCCAGCAGGATCCGTTCCTCGGCCAACGGGCGCACAAGATTGCGGATAGCGTTGACATCACTGGTTCTGGCTGAGCGGACGGTAAAAGAGTTCACGTTCTAAATCCTATGCCCCACCGTTTGCAGAATCGAAGCAGATGCCGGATATGTCATTGAAGGAACATCCCGCAACACGGTGTGCCAAGATAAACTTGAACATTGAAGTCGCACTGGAGCAAGGATGAGGATGCCAGCTAGAACAGCACGCCCCGGATTCGGGTTGCTTGCCATCCTCCTATCCGCCGTCGGCATCGCTCCCCTGCTTAATTACGGGTTGAACGCCACCAGCGACCTGGTCATCAGGGATTTGGGAATCACCGAATCCCAGTTCGGCCTGTTGGCGACAGTGTGCTTCGGCTGCGCCGCACTGGGTAACGCCGTCTTCGGGAAGTTCTCCGACAGGCAACCGGATACCAGGCTGGTCCTGCTGATCTTCGGCACGACGGCGGTCGCGCTGGGCTTGGCAGCCATTCCCGCAGGCTACGTCTTGCTCCTGGCGGCTTCCGGTTTGGCCGGCTTCGCCCAGTCATTCCCCAACGGGGTCACCAACCGCATTCTGGCCCAGCGCGTCCCTAGTGCCCAGCGCATCACGTGGACCGGCATCAAGCAGTCTGGCGTGCAGGTTTCACAGCTCATAGGCAGCGTGGGGTTCCCGCTGCTGGCTGCATTCATTGGCTGGAACGGAGCATCGCTGGCCGGCGCCGTGCTCGCCGCGGTCCTCGCGGTGATCGCTGTACGGGTTATCCGCGCGACTCCCATGCTCGCCGCGCCTGCCCCGCAGAAGGCGGCAACGGGCGCGAGCCAGCCGGTGGCTGCGGCCGCCCCCTCCACGAAGTTCGTCATTTTTGCGCTGGCCCTATTCGGTTTCATCAACGGTGTCGGCGTACAGGCGACCAACGTCTACCTGGCGCTCTTTGCGGTCCGCGAGCTGGACTTCTCCTTGGTCGCTGGCGGCCTGACCGCCGCGGTCGCTGGCGTCATTGGCGTTTCCGCCCGCGTCGGATGGGGGCAGATGATGTCACGCGGCGTATCAGCTCCTAAGCTCTTGCTGCTGCTGGCGTCGCTGGCCACTGCGGGCGGTGCCAGCTTCCTGATGGCCCAGCAGCTGCACTCGGTGGCCTTGCTCTGGCTAGCGGTCTGCCTGCACGGCGCCTCGGCCCTGGGAGTTTCGGTAGTGCTGATGGCGGGCTTGCTGCGGGTGATCCCCGCAAGCCGCCTGGGAAGTGCCAGCGGAATCGTCTCGGCGGGCCAGTTTGGCGGTTTCACCGTGGGGCCCTTGGCCATGGGCCTGCTGGTCGGCTCGGCCGGTGGCTTCACCGCGGGCTGGATCACCGTCACCGGGATCTACCTGTGCTCAACGGTGCTGGGTGCATTCCTTGTCCTGCGAGCCAGGAACCGGGGCTAGCCGGTGGATGCCGAAGCGCTGAAAACCCTGGCGCACTTGCGCCGGGCCAGGGACCTGATGGACCGGCACTATGCGGAACCATTGGATGTGCCTGCGTTGGCCCAGCGTGCTTCCATGTCTCCTGCTCATTTTTCCAGGGAGTTCAAGCGGGCCTATGGCGAGACCCCGCATGCCTATTTGCTCACCCGCCGTATCGAGCGCGCCATGCATCTGCTGCGCGCATCGGTCTCGGTAACAGATGCTTGCATGCAAGTGGGATGGACCTCTCTGGGTTCCTTCAGCACGCGCTTCACCGAAGTGGTCGGCGAACCTCCCTCGTCATACCGGGAACGGGACCATTCAGCCACCGAGCAGATCCCTGCCTGCATCGCCAAGATCCTTTTGCGTCCCGAGAGATTCTGAGCAGTTTTGAAGAAGCGCTATCTGGTCGGCGCTCCCTAGGCTGGAGCCATGGCAAGCATTTCAATCAATCATGTCCCTTTGACCGTGCTCGATGTGGATGAGGCGCTCGCGTTCTACCGCGATGCGCTGGGCTTCACGGTCCTCTCCGATGTCGCCAACGGCGGCTTCCGCTGGGTGTCCCTTGGCGGCTCCGACGGCGCCGGCACCAGCCTGGTGCTTTCGGCTCCGGGCGCTGGCCGGTCAGCTGCCGATGCGCAGGCCTTGGCCGAGCTGGTAGCCAAGGGCGCGATCGGCCCGCTGGTGCTGTCCACCAATGATCTGGACAAGGTCTTTGAAACTTTGAGCGCGTCGGGCGCTGAAGTCCTGCAGGAGCCAATGGACCAACCGTGGGGTCCGCGCGATTGCACCTTCCGCGATCCTTCGGGAAATATGGTCCGTATCAACCAAGCAGTTCAGGGAGAAGAAGCATGAGCAGTTCAGAACAAGAAGGCTTTTCAGCCGCCGAGAAGGCCGCGATGAAAGAGCGGGCCGCTGAGGTGCGCACTTCGAAGAAGCGCATGACCAAAGCCGAGAAGGCGGAACAGGCCCGCAAGGAAGTGGAAGAGAAGATTGCTTCCTTCGAGGGCAACGACAAGGTGCTTGCGCAGAAGCTGCACCGGATCATCACCGAGACGGCTCCGGAATTGGAGCCGAAAACCTGGTATGGCATGCCCGCTTACGCTTTGGACGGCAAGATCTTGTGCTTCATGCAGGATGCCAAGAAGTTCGGTACCCGCTACCTGACTTTCGGCTTCAACGATGTTGCGCAGCTGGATGAGGGCACCCTATGGCCCACCTCGTTCGCCATTACCGCGCTTGATGCGCAGCTCGAAGAAATGCTTGCCGAGTTGGTAGCCAAGGCGGTGGCCCGCTAAGCCCAGCACGCCCGGAGGGAATCGATTGCTCTTCAGGCGTCGAGGCTTTCTTGCTCCGCCTGGGGCAATGCCTTTGCCAGCAGCGAGGCGGAAAGCGCGAAGACTCCGATCAGCCCAAGCAGTCCCATGCCAATAGGCAGGGTGCCTTGCTGCGCGGCGTCTTCTCCCATGGCAGCGAGAAGCATGGCAGCGCCCAGTCCGAGGATTCCGAAGCCAGCGGCCAGGAAGCAGACCACAATCGATTTCGGTCCCGGGTTCCAGTGCCCCAATGAGGTGAAGTCGCGGTAGGCAATGATGCCGATGGCAATACTGAGCGTGCCCGCGGCACCAATCACCAGCACCACCAGCCACGTTGGGCCGTATCCGGCTCCGTCGGTGCCGGCATGGCGCACCAATTGTCCAGGAAGCTGGGGACGGAGGAGAAGGTACAGGGCTGAATAGGCCATGACTGCGAGGCAGGAAGCGGCAATCAGCTGTTGCCCTTTGCTTCGCTTCTTCATGTGTTGAGCCTACGACATGGCCGGATTAAAGCCAATAGCCGTGGAACTGAACGTTGTCAGTTCCACGGCTATGGGTTATGCCTCTGCGGCCTAGCTTTCCAGTGCTGCCGGTGCCGGCTCGCCTTCCAGCTGGCCGGTGCCGCCTTCAGCGTGGAAGACGAACTTGCGGCTCTCGCCTTCGCCCTCGACGTCGACGGTGACCTTCTGGCCCGCAACGATCTGGCTGAAGAGGATGCGCTCGGAGAGCTGGTCCTCGATATCGCGCTGGATGGTGCGGCGCAGCGGGCGGGCACCCATTGCTGGATCGTAACCGCGCTGGGCCAGCAGGCTGCGGGCAGCCTGGGTCAGCTCGATGGTGATCTCGCGTTCTTCCAGGCGCTTGGCCAGGCGTGCGATGAACAGGTCGACGATTTCTTCGATCTCGTCCTGGTTCAGCTGCGGGAAGACCACGGTGTCATCAACACGGTTCAGGAATTCAGGGCGGAAATGCTGACGCAGTTCTTCCTGGACCTTGGCCTGCATGCGCTCGTAACCGGTCTTGGTATCCGCGGCCGACTGGAAGCCGGTCATCACACCCTTGGAGATGTCGCGGGTACCGAGGTTGGTGGTCATGATGATGATGGTGTTCTTGAAGTCCACCACACGGCCCTGGGAGTCGGTCAAGCGGCCGTCTTCCAGGATCTGCAGCAATGAGTTGAACAAGTCGGCATGCGCCTTCTCGACCTCGTCGAAGAGCACTACGGAGAACGGACGGCGGCGGACCTTCTCGGTCAGCTGCCCGCCCTCTTCGTAGCCGACGTAGCCCGGAGGAGCACCGAAGAGCCGGGAAACGGTGTGCTTCTCCGAGTATTCGGACATGTCCAGGGTGATCAGCGCGTCTTCTTCACCGAAGAGGAACTCTGCCAGCGCCTTGGCCAGCTCGGTCTTGCCTACACCGGTTGGGCCGGCGAAGATGAACGAACCACCTGGGCGGTTCGGATCCTTCAGGCCTGCACGGGTACGGCGGATCGCCTGGGAGATGGCCTTGATCGCCGAGTCCTGGCCGATGACGCGCTTGTGCAGCTCGTCTTCCATGTTCAGCAGGCGCGTGGACTCTTCCTCGGTCAGCTTCACAACCGGGATGCCGGTGGAGTTGGCAAGTACCTCGGCAATAAGGTCCTCAGTCACCTCGGAGACTTCGTCCATGTCGCCATTGCGCCAGGACTTCTCCTTCTCGTTGCGGGCCTCAATCAGCTTGGATTCCTTATCGCGCAGCGAGGCAGCCCCTTCGAAGTCCTGCGCGTCAATCGCAGCTTCCTTCTCCAGGCGCACGGTGGCGATTTCCTCGTCCATTTCCTTCAAGGCCGGAGGAGCGGTCATGCGCTGGATGCGCAGGCGTGCGCCCGCCTCGTCGATCAGGTCCACGGCCTTGTCCGGCAGGAAGCGATCGGAGATGTAGCGGTGCGCCAGCGTGGCAGCGGCCTGCAGTGCACCATCGGTGATGGTCACGCGGTGGTGCGCCTCGTAGCGGTCGCGCAGGCCACGCAGGATCTGCGTGGTCAGCTCTACCGAAGGCTCCTTGACCTGGATCGGCTGGAAGCGGCGCTCAAGCGCTGCATCCTTCTCGATATTCTTGCGGTACTCATCCAAGGTGGTGGCACCGATGGTCTGCAGTTCGCCACGAGCCAGCATCGGCTTGAGGATCGACGCGGCATCGATGGCGCCCTCGGCGGCACCAGCACCAACGAGGGTGTGGATCTCGTCGATGAACAGGATGATATCGCCACGGGTGCGGATTTCCTTGAGGACCTTCTTCAGGCGTTCCTCGAAGTCGCCGCGGTAGCGGGAGCCGGCCACCAGGGAACCGAGGTCCAGGGTGTACAGCTGCTTGTCCTTGATGGTCTCGGGCACATCGCCGCGCACGATCGACTGGGCCAGGCCCTCGACGACTGCGGTCTTGCCGACACCAGGCTCGCCGATCAGCACCGGGTTGTTCTTGGTACGGCGCGAGAGGACCTGCATGACGCGTTCCATCTCGTGCTCGCGGCCAATCACTGGATCGAGCTTGCCCTCGCGGGCAGCTGCGGTGAGGTTGCGGCCGAACTGGTCGAGCACCGCCGAGCCTGCCGGGGTGCCTTCCTGCTGTCCGCCCGAGCTGACGCCAGCGGAGGCAGTTTCCTTGCCGCCCTGGTAGCCCGAGAGCAGCTGGATGACCTGCTGGCGCACGCGACCGAGGTCAGCACCCAATTTCACCAGGACCTGGGCTGCGACGCCCTCGCCCTCGCGGATCAGGCCGAGCAGGATGTGCTCGGTACCAATGTAGTTATGCCCCAGCTGCAGCGCTTCGCGCAACGAGAGCTCCAAAACCTTCTTGGCGCGAGGAGTGAACGGGATATGACCGGAAGGCGCCTGCTGGCCCTTGCCGATAATCTCCTGAACCTGCTCACGAACGGCACCCAGCGAAATATTCAGCGACTCAAGCGCCTTTGCGGCGACACCGTCGCCTTCGTGGATTAGACCGAGCAACAGGTGCTCGGTGCCGATGTAGTTGTGGTTGAGCATGCGCGCCTCTTCTTGGGCGAGCACGACAACTCGACGGGCACGGTCGGTAAATCTCTCAAACATCTTCGGCACACTCCTTGCTTACCAATAATTCGATGCTACGCACCAAGCGCCGGCAATGCGCCCTTGTTCGCCACAGGGATAACCGAAGCGGTCCCCTGGTACCGGAAATCCGTAATTGAGGTGCAATTAATTTCCGGATTTACTTGGCTCACCAATATTGCGATCTTCAATGAAAGTATTGGATGAATTACGAACGTCGTTATAAGAATAAGAGCCGGCACGCATTGCGTGCCGGCTCTTATATTGAGACTTGTTGAAAACCCCGCAAATTACTTCGCGCGGTTTCGCCCGCCCTTGCGCATTGCAGCATTGTAGGCATCTACAACTTCTGCATTAAGGCGTCCGCGTGCGTTGACCTTGATGTTGTTTTCCTTCGCCCATGCGCGGATTGCTGGAGCTTCGCTCGCTGCAGTCTGCTTCGACGAGCGCGCCGCATCGATGTACGGCTCGATGGCTGCATGGAACTGAGCAGCATGCTCGTCGTTCAGGTCGATTTCAAAATGCTGACCAGCGACGCTGAATGCAATAGATTCAGTCGCCTCGCTACCATCAATATCGTCGATCAGGGCAATTTGAACCTGACGTGCCATTTAGGAATTCCTCCGAGCTTGAATGTACTGGACCAACTGACATTCGATCATCAGCCCATTTCAAACAACAAGCATATACAAATAGCCGCACTAAACTCTAATTATCATCAGAATTCACAAGGTTCTTTCAGGAAAGACTAATTCTCGTTTACTGGATTATTAGAATCCGAGCGATTTTGAATTAGCGCATCAGCTTCAGCTTCAGCTTGGCGTTCTTTTCGATCCGCGTTTGTAATTGCTTTCATCACGTACCAGAAAAGCAGCGCCAGGCCGATTGTCGGGACGATCGCCTCGATATATGGCATTCCTATGCCTCCGGCTTTAGGAGTGGGAACAGAATAGTTTCACGAATACCGACGTTGGTGAAAAGCATAACCAGACGATCGATACCCAAACCGATACCGCCCATCGGCGGTGCACCGTATTCCAATGCACGAAGGAAGTCTTCGTCAAGCTGCATTGCTTCCGGATCGCCGCCAGCAGCCATCAGGGACTGCTCGGTCAGGCGCTCGCGCTGGATCACCGGGTCAATCAGCTCGGAGAACGCGGTACCGCGCTCCATGCCGCCGATGATCAGGTCCCAGGCCTCGATGACTCCCGGCTTCGAGCGATGCGGGCGTGCCAGCGGCTGTGCCAGTGGCGGGTAGTCGCACACGAAGGTCGGGTCGATCAAGGTCGGCTCGACGATTTCGCCGAACAGCTCGATGACCAGCTTCTGGGCGCCCCAGGCCGGATCGATCTTCACTTCGTGCTTCGCAGCGACTTCGCGCAGCACCGAAGCATCGGTTTCCGGTGTGATCTCCACGCCGACAGCTTCGGACAGGCCAGGGTAGACGCTGACCCAGCGCCATTCGCCGTCCAGGTTAGCGGTGCCCTTGGGGGTCTCGATGGTGCGGCCGGCACCAATGGCATCAGCGGCATTGAGAATGATTTCCTTGATGCGATCGGCCATGACGTACTGGTCGGCGTAGGCTTCGTAGGATTCCAAGGTGGTGAATTCCGGCGAGTGGGTCGAGTCGACACCCTCGTTGCGGAAGATGCGCCCCACTTCGAAGACGCGGTCAACACCGCCAACGACGCACCGCTTGAGGTACAGCTCGGTTGCGATGCGCAGGGTCATTTCCTGGTCAAAGGCGTTCAGGTGCGTCTTGAATGGACGGGCCGAAGCGCCACCGTGAACCAGCTGCAGCATCGGGGTCTCAACCTCGACGTAGCCGCGGTTCTCCAGGGTGTTGCGTACGGCGCGGACGATCGCGGCGCGCTTGTAGACCATTTCGCGGGCCTCGTTGCGCACGATCAAATCGGCGTAGCGCTGGCGCACGCGGGTCTCTTCATTCAGATCGGCGTGCAGCACCGGCAGTGGGCGCAGGGCCTTGGAAGCCATTTCCCAAGCGTCTGCCATTATGGACAGCTCGCCGCGGCGCGAGGAGATGACCTTTCCGGTCACGAACACATGGTCGCCCAGATCGACGAGCGACTTCCACTGGGCCAGGCGCTCTTCGCCAACGTTGGCAAGCGAGAGCATGACCTGCAGGCGAACCCCTTCGCCCTTCTGGCCGCCTTCCTGCAAGGTGGCGAAGCACAGCTTGCCGGTGTTGCGCATGAAAACGATGCGGCCGACAATGCCGACGACGTCTTCGGTCTCTTCACCAGCTTCGAGGTGCTCGTACTTGTCGCGGATTTCCTGCAACGAGTGGGTGCGAGCTATGCCTACCGGGTAGGCTTCCTCGCCCTTGGCCAGCAGCTGGTTGCGCTTATCGGTGCGCACCTGTCGCTGGTCGTTTGGATCTGGGGCCTGTGCGGAATTATTTTCGGAAGTCACAATAGACCATTCTACGTGTCATGGCGTGCAGTTGAAGCCCTTCATGATCAGCCTTACACAGTGATCTTGGCCCGTAGCGCAGGATAGGGCAGGGGCAAAGCTGGCTTTGCCCCTGCCCTATCCATTCAGTTATGCGGTTTACCAGATTTCTACGCGGTCAGCTGGATCCAGCCACATGCCATCGCCGGGCTTGGTGCCGAAGGCCTCGTGGAAGGATGCCAGGTTCTTCGGAACCTGGTTGCAGCGGAACTCCCCGGGTGCATGCGGGTCGGTGGTCACGCGTACCACCGCGGTCTCCGGACGAATCAGCGTGCGCCAGCATTCGGCCCAGGAGTAGAAGAAGCGCTGGTCTCCGGTGATGCCGTCGATCACTTCATCTTCCTGTATGCCAAGGGCGGCCAACTCGAGCTTGTAGGCCTTGTAGGCAATGCCCAGGCCACCGAGGTCGCCGATGTTCTCGCCCAAGGTCAGTGCACCGTTGACGTTGTGTTCCGGGGCTTCTGAAGGGGACAGCGCGTTGTACTGGTCCACCAGCTTGGCGGTCAGCTTCTCGAAGGAAGCCCGGTCCTCATCGGTCCACCAATTGGTCAACTGGCCAGTGCCATCGAACTGCGAGCCCTGGTCATCGAAGCCGTGGCCGATTTCGTGGCCGATGACCGCGCCGATGCCGCCGAAATTCGAGGCGATGTCGCGGTTCACGTCGAAGAATGGCGGGCGCAGGATTGCCGCTGGGAACGCGATTTCGTTCAGCAGCGGGTGGTAGTAGGCGTTCACCGTCTGGGGGAACATGAACCACAGTTCGCGATCCACCCCGTCATCGATCTTCTTCAATTCACGAGCGAACTCGAATTCGTTCGCCGAGGCAATATTCGCGATGACGTCCAGTTCATCAGCCTGGATGGCAGAGTAGTCGATCCATTGGTTCGGGTAGCCGATCTTCGGACGGAACTTGGAAAGCTTATCCAGTGCCTTTTCGATGGTCTCCGGGCCCATCCAGGACAGTTCGCTGATCGAGATGCGGTAAGCCTCGATGAGCCGTTGAACCAGCGCGTCCATGGCGTCCTTGGCCTCTGCAGGGAAGTGCTCAGCCACGTACAGCTGGCCGATGTCTTCGCCTACAGCACCTTCGGTGAATGCGACACCTCGCTTCCAGCGTTCCTTGAGCTGTTCCACGCCACCGAGCTTGGCCGAGTAGAAGGAGAAATTCTCATTGACGAATGCGCTGGACAAATAGGGAGCGAAGGAGCGCAGCACCTGGACCCGCAACCAGTTCTTCCAGGCATCCAGCGGCTGGGAGCCGAATAGCTCAGACAATCCCTGAAGGTAGCTTGGCTGCCAGACGACAACTTCGCTGTAGTACTTCGGCTCAATGCCGGCGCCAGCCAGCCAGGTCCTCACACCCGGGAAAAGCGCGGAAAGCTCCTCATCGGACATCAGGTTGTAGCGTGCCTGAGCATCGCGGACCTTGACCCGGTCCCAGTGATGCGAGGCCATGGCCTTCTCGAGCGCTACGACATGTGCGGCCGCGGCTTCGGCATCAGCAATACCGCCAAGGGCCAGCAGGCGGCCAAGGTGGTCCTGGTAGTCGGATACGGTTTCAGCGAACTGCTCTTCGCGATAGTAGGACTCATCAGGCAGGCCCAGGCCGCCTTGCAGGAAGGTCAGCAGGTTCCGGTCCGGATTGCCGGCGTCGTTCATCGCGCCGATATCCATGAAGCCGCTGATGCCTTTGCGCTGGAAGAAACCGCATACTTCGAGCAGCTGTTCGGTGCTCTGGATATCCGAAATAGTATTCAAGAAGACAGCAACCGGATCGGCACCGCGTTCTTCGATAACGGCTTCATTCATGAATGAGCTGTAGAGGCGGGCAATGCGCTGGGTGGCGGCGTCAGTTTCTGCACCGGAATCGACCTTCTGCACTGCTTCATTAATGATTCCGTGGACCGCAGCCTCAGCCTGGTCGCGGAGTTCCATGAAGGAACCGTAAATTCCTTGATCTCCTGGAATTGTTGCTGTCTCGAACCACTTGCCATTGCTATGGCGGTAGAGATCGTCCTGGGGACGAATTGAATCGTCGCGGTATGTCAGTGGACTCGTAGTCTCGGTGGTCAAGGAAAGCCCCTCGTGTAGAAGATCTTGTTATTTCTACTACACACCTTATCTACTTCCATGAAGATAGGAAGGGTGAGGACGGCCGATGCGCGTACGGCTTAAATAGTCTAGTTAAACAGGTGAGGCCCCGGCACCAAACGGTACCAGGGCCTCAAACCATCTACTCAAGTTAAGTCCGGCGGTGACCTACTCTCCCACACCCTCACGAGTGCAGTACCATCGGCGCAGTGGGCCTTAGCTTCCGGGTTCGGTATGGGACCGGGCGTTTCCCCCACGCTATGACCGCCGTAACAATCACGAAGCACACAAACCAAAACGTTTCCTGGTCAATGTTTTCCGGTGCTACAAAGTCTTGTAACTCATCCGTATTTGCTGGCTAGAGGTTGTTGTCTCGTAACCGCATAGTGAACGCGAACAGCATTGAAATCATCAGTTCAAATATTGTTTTATTGTGTGTTGAAAGTCATCGGCCTATTAGTACAGGTCAGCTACACAAGTCTTTAGTCCTTGCTTCCACATCCTGCCTATCAACCCAGTGGTCTAGCTGGGGGCCTCTCACACTCAAGGTGCATGGAAATCTCATCTCGAAGCAGGCTTCCCGCTTAGATGCTTTCAGCGGTTATCCCTTCCAAACGTAGCTAATC
>NZ_JBLVOJ010000007.1:188322-206874 GCF_053543715.1 Glutamicibacter sp. AGC46 | reverse complement strand
GCCTGCTTCGAGATGAGATTTCCATGCACCTTGAGTGTGAGAGGCCCCCAGCTAGACCACTGGGTTGATAGGCAGGATGTGGAAGCAAGGACTAAAGACTTGTGTAGCTGACCTGTACTAATAGGCCGATGACTTTCAACACACAATAAAACAATATTTGAACTGATGATTTCAATGCTGTTCGCGTTCACTATGCGGTTACGAGACAACAACCTCTAGCCAGCAAATACAAGATGAGTTACAAGACTTTGTAGCACCGGAAAACATTGACCAGGAAACGTTTTGGTTTGTGTGCTTCGTGATTGTTACGGCGGTCATAGCGTGGGGGAAACGCCCGGTCCCATACCGAACCCGGAAGCTAAGGCCCACTGCGCCGATGGTACTGCACTCGTGAGGGTGTGGGAGAGTAGGTCACCGCCGGACTTAACTTGAGTAGATGGTTTGAGGCCCTGGTACCGTTTGGTGCCGGGGCCTCACCTGTTTAACGGGAAGGGGAGGGGGAATTGGGCAGCTGGTGCTGCCTGGTTCCTCCTCCCCTCCTGCTTTAACCTCGATAGCTGCTAAGCGACTAAGGCAACCCCAAACACTTGACTTAGGCATCATTGTTCAAGGGGCCACTCGAAATGGGCATAGTGTGGGATATGAGCGAGGCTGCGACTGACTCATCGACGGTGACTCGACTCGTCTTCCAATTGCGAAAGAGGGAAACCGAACGTGAGAACTTATGTCGTTACTGGCGCTGCTTCCGGTATTGGCGCGGCCACTGCAGAATTGATTCGAGAACGTGGGCACAAGGTCATTGGAGTTGATCTACGCGATGCCGAGGTCACTGCTGACCTATCGACGCAGGCGGGCCGGCTAAGCGCCATCAGCCAGACCCTAGAGCATTCCGAAGGCAAGATTGACGCGGTCATCGCGGCCGCAGGCATCTCGGCTCCTAAGGCGATTACCGTCTCGGTAAACTATTTCGGCGTAACCAGGTATCTGGAAGGCCTGCTGCCTGCATTGGGACTCTCGCAGTCACCACGCGTGGCCGTGGTTTCCTCGATGGCCTCGATCCAGCAGAATTCCGCTGAACTCGTTGATGCGTTGCTTGCAGGCGACGAGGAAGCAGCCCTGGCCATTGGTGCAGCCTTGGAAGCCGCTGGCCCGCGATCCGGTTACCTGAATTACCCGTCCTCCAAGCGTGCGCTGAGCCGCTGGGTTCGCCGCGAGTGCATCTCGGAGAAGTGGGCCGGCGCAGGGATCCCATTGAACGCTGTGGCTCCTGGCACCGTGATCACCAACATGACTCGGGACCTATTGGCGACAGAAGAAGGCAAATCGATGGTTGACCAGAATGTGCCGATGCCATTGAACTACCACTCTGAAGCCGTGGTAATTGCCAAGCTACTGCTGTGGCTAACGAGTGCAGAAAATACTCACGTCACCGGGCAAACGATTTACTGCGATGGCGGTGCCGAGGCTACGCTCCGCGGGGACGATATCTGGAGCTAGCCCAATTAGCCGGGTATGGCGAAGGACACTATTGGTAACGCGTTCTGAAGTGGCGCATCCACTGCGTGCTTGATATAGTTATGGAGTTGTCGCAATCGCGAATGACACCGTAGTTTTCCCATGGCTAGCCATGAGGTATAGAGTTACGGCGATCATAGCGTGGGGGAAACGCCCAGATCCATACCGAACCTGGAAGCTAAGACCCACAGCGCCGATGGTACTGCACTCGGGAGGGTGTGGGAGAGTAGGTCATCGCCGGGCATAATTTGCCGAAGGCCCCGCACTTTTGTTCGGGGCCTTCGATGTTTAACCGGACTCTCGTGCAGCGGACTTAAAGCCAATGGCGGCTTGGAGTTCAATTTCCACGCCGCCTTTGGCGCTAGCCAGTATTAGGCGTTGTCCAAGCGCAGACCGCTTTCCGTATCAAACAGGTGCGCGTGCTGCAGATTTGGTGCAATATTGATGCGCTGTCCACGTGCGGGAGGCGTACGGCCGTCAACACGAACCACGACTATCTGAGTTTCGCCGCCTAGCTCTGCCGAACCGTAGATGTAGGCATCTGCGCCGAGCTCTTCAACAACGTCGACAACAATCTCCACACCTTCGCCGGCACCGACAATCTCGATGTCCTCTGGACGGAAGCCCAAGGTGACTCCACCCTGTGCCCCAGGCGCATCGATAACAGCTGAACCGAAAGCAACCTGTCCATTGGCAGACTGCAACTGCACCAGGTTCATGGCAGGGGACCCGATGAAGCCTGCGACGAAGACATTGCGTGGGCGATCGTAGAGCTCACGAGGAGTGCCTACCTGCTGCAACTCGCCGTCCTTGAGTACGGCAACGCGGTCACCCATAGTCAAGGCTTCCACCTGGTCGTGGGTCACGTACACGGTCGTGACACCGAGTCGGCGGGTCAGCGACGCAATCTGGGTACGGGTCTGCACGCGCAGCTTTGCATCGAGGTTGGACAGCGGCTCGTCCATCAAGAACACCTGGGGTGAACGAACGATGGCGCGACCCATGGCCACACGCTGACGCTGGCCGCCAGACAAGGCCTTGGGCTTGCGGTCCAAGTACTTCTCCAGATCGAGAAGCTTGGCTGCTTCCAGCACGCGCTTCTTGCGTTCCTCCTTGTCGACGCCGGCGATCTTCAAGGCAAAGCCCATATTCTCGGCAACGGTCATGTGGGGGTACAGCGCGTAGTTCTGGAATACCATGGCGATGTCGCGGTCCTTAGGCGGAACGTTGGTCACATCCTTATCGCCAATGAGAATACGACCGGAGTTTACTTCTTCCAAGCCCGCGAGCATGCGCAGGGTGGTGGACTTGCCGCAACCCGAGGGGCCGACCAGGACAAGGAATTCTCCATCTTGGATTTCCAAGTCGATAGCGTCGACGGAAGGCACAAGTGCGCCCGGGTAGATGCGGGTGGCCTTTTCAAAGGTCACAGTTGCCATGATGACAATCCTTTCACGGGCAGGTACGTGCCCGACGATCCGTAGTGAAAGTGAGTTGGGACACTTCAGTGTCGCATGGAAATCAGACTTTTCAAAAGGTGTGGTAATTCACTTGGCGAAAGGATATTATGCGCGGCCGCAGTTGGTCCAGGTCCCACCTTGATGCCCAGATCCGCTGCGCCAAGAACCTTGAATCCGTTCTCGTCGGTCACGTCATCACCGACAAAAAGGACCGCTTGGACGTCGAGTACTTCACGCAACCACTGCAGGCTCTGGCCCTTATCGCCGTGATGCACGGTGGCCTCTAGCACCGCTTTGCCTTCAAGCAGTTTGATGCCGTCCAAATCACCTAGCGCCTGCCGCGCCTGTGCCAGGGCCTTGGCGGCAACATCAGGTGCTGCCTGGCGGACGTGCAGGACCGTGGCCGACGGTTTGTACTCCACGCTGGCGTTCGCGTGCATCGCAGCAACGCGTTCCAGGCGCTGGGTAATTTGCCCGAGCAGCTCGGACTGCCTAGCGGTCAGCGGCTCATCGTGCCAGATCGCGCCCAGCTGTGGCGGAACCAAGCGCTCGGCACCGTGCGAACCAATGCGAATCTCTGGACGAGGCTCAGGATAGACCTCGCTCAAGGACTGCAGGTTACGCCCCGACACCACCGCGGTGTATACCCCGGGACTGGAAGCCAGCTGCTCGAAGGCAGCAGCAGACTCTTCCAGCGGCCGGGCCTCTCGCGGCCGGTCAACCAGCGGGGACATCGTTCCATCAAAGTCCAAAGCAACTAGTACCCGCTGATGGCCAGCAAATTCAGCCAGCGCGGCCTGCAGGGCAGGGTCAAGGTCAGGCAATGGTATTCCTCATCGGAGATCAGGATTCCTGTCGGAATCTTCTAGCGAACGATTTCGTGCACGGAGGTGGCCGCGTTGATCTCGGCCAGCTCGGCTAGGAAATCCTCGGACCACTTCGAGACGTCGTTGAGTGCCAAGTGGCGGTTCATGCGTTTCATCCGGCGTTCCTGCTCTGCCTCATTCATCTGAACCGCTTCAACGATCCTGGCCTTCATCCCGTCGATGTCGTGCGGGTTGACCAGGACAGCCTGGGTCAGCTGATCGGCAGCGCCGGTGTACTCCGAGAGCACCAGTACGCCGCGACCATCCTGGTGCGCAGCGACGAACTCCTTGGCCACCAGATTCATCCCATCGCGCAGGGCCGTGACCAGCAGGACATCGGCTGCCAGATACATGGCGATCATTTCGCGCAGCGGATAGGACTGGTGCAGGTAGCGCAGGGTGGTGTGGCTCAGGGTGTCATGCTGGCCGGTGATCTGCCCGACCATGAGCTCGACCTGGTCACGCAGCTCGATGTAGCTGTCCACATTTTCCCGGCTGGGGCTGGCTACCTGGATCAGGCAGACATCACCGGCGCGCAGAGTCTGGTCGGAGAGGAGCTCGCCATAGGCCTTCAGGCGGTGGCGAATGCCCTTGGTGTAGTCCAAGCGGTCCACGCCCAGCATGATGGTTTTCGGATTGCCCAGCTCATGGCGGATCTGGGCGGCACGGGCAATGATTTGCGGATCGCGCGCGAGCTTGGCGATTTGCTCGGTATCGATGGAAATCGGATGCGCATTGGCACGGCAGAGATTCTGCATGTCGTTACCGGCTGGGGGCGAAGCCACATCCCCCTTGGTGGAGTAGTCGGTGAACCGGCGCAAGCAGCGCAGGAAATTGCTCGCATCGGTTTCGCGCTGGAACCCGACCAAGTCCGCGCCGACCAGTCCCTGCAAGATCTGGGTGCGCCAGGGCAGCTGCGAAAACAGGCTGGCCGCCGGGAACGGTATGTGCAGGAAGAAGCCGATTTTCAGATCGGGTCGCGCCAGCCGCAGCATCTGCGGAACCAGCTGCAGCTGGTAGTCGTGGACCCACACGGTAGCGTTCGGGGCCGCGATTTCCAGTACGGCATCGGCGAATCGCTGGTTGATCCTCTTGTAGCGGTCCCACCAGGTGCGGTGGTACTCCGGTGGCACGATGACGTCGTGGTAGAGCGGCCAAAGCGTCGAGTTGGAGAAGCCCTCGTAGTAGAGGGTCAGGTCATCCTCATCCAGGGGGACCGGAACCAGATGGATGTCGTCCTTGTCGAAGCTCTCCAGCTTCTCGCCGATACCGCCATGCCAGCCTACCCAGGCACCTTCGGACGCAGCCATGACCGGTTCCAAGGCGGTAACCAGACCGCCGGGCGAACGCTGGAATCCTTGCGATCCGTCAGGGTTGGTGATGCGGTCCACCGGAAGGCGGTTGGCTACAACCACAAAATCGTAGGAATTTTCGGTCTTTGTACTCGGCGCTGGGGTACCCACTGCAAACCTCCTGGTTTGTTCAATCTGGTTCACCGGCGTGGTGCAGATTCGTCGGTTCTGAGTGAATGACATCTCGTCAAATTTCCTCGCTCTTGCTATTTAGCCTAGTGAAAACTGACTGCTAAGGGAACGAAGGGACGGATTTCTCCGTCATATGGGCTACTTCTGCGCATGTGCCGCGTGGTCAGCAAAGAACCGGCAGCAAAGAAACGATATCCGCCGATGACTTGGTTTAACGCTCAACTTAAGGTTTTCGAAGCACTTTGGGTGCTGTATGCGAAAGATATGTGAGTCCTGTGAAGGTGGGGGAATCTTGAGTTTTCAAGGATATTGGCGCTCGGAGTTGGCTAAGCTTGACTCCAGATGATAGTTGTCCGCTGACCAAGGAACCGCCAAATTTATGTCTACAAATAACCCGCGCCCATCGAAGGCAGAGCGAACCGCGAGTGCCCGAGAGAAGGCGGCGCAGATGCGTGCCGCTCAAGATGCCGCTCAGAAGCGCAAGTCGCTTTTCGTGAAGCTGGGCGTATTGGCCGCAGTCATTGTGGTCATCGCACTGGTAGTTACCTTGATCGTGCAGAACAACAACGCAAAGGTGGCAGACTCCGGCGCCGTGCCGCAGGGCGCTACCGCAGCCGGTGGCATCATGGTCACCTCGCCGGACACTGTCGCAGAGAAGTCCATCGAGAATGTGGATATCAAGACGCTCGAAGCACCTGCCGAGGCGCCATCGCCTGCTACCCCACGCGACCTGACGGTGGCTGAAAAGGGCGAACCGATCAACATCGCCATGTACGTTGACGCCAACTGCGTTCACTGTGCAGACTTCGAGGCTACCTACGGGGACCAGATCGAGGAATGGCTGGCCAACGGCGACGTCACCGTTGAATACCGCAACGTCGGCTACCTTGACCGTGGTTCAGCAACTAACTTCTCCTCGCGCGGCGCCAACGCATTGGCTTGCGTCGCCGACGAAAGCCCAGAAGCCTACATGGGCTTCGTCAAGGCACTGTGGGGCCACTACCCAGAGGGCGAGATGAAGAACGCCGAGCTGGCCGATCTGGCGATCCAGAATGGCGCTGCGCAGTCCGTTGAAAGCTGCATCGCAGATGACAAGTTCCGTCCATTCGTCCAGTACACCACTACTGCCGGCCAGTACGATGGCGTGGCTGGCACCCCATCGATCTTCGTCCAGGGCAAGGTAGTCGATCTGGCAAAGGAAGACTTCCCAACCGCAGTGAAGGAAGCAATCGCTGCCAACAGGTAAGTCGAACCGGTAGCCTCTGGACAATTGTTCGGGATCCGGTAGTATCCTTATTGATCTCGCACCCCGACCGATGGGAAGGAAGCCAATGCTGGCTTCCTTCCCATCGGCATTTAACTCGGAGCATCGCCAATTCGCAGTGCCGCAGGGTTTTCGGATATTCTTATTCGGTACGCCCCCTTAGCTCAGCTGGCCAGAGCGTCTGTCTTGTAAACTGAAGGTCACCGGTTCGAATCCGGTAGGGGGCTCTGACCTGGTCCTGGACCAGCAACGGGAACCGTGTCCATGAATCTTCGTGGCGCGGTTTCTTTTTTTAGCCCCAGATCTTGCCCGAGCCAGCGTCGCGCCTATGGCAGGCTCAAAGATCCCGCCGGTAGAATTTTGCGCAGAACCTATATTTGAGGAGCCGACCATGGCCGGAGGCCTTGCAGCACTATTGGACGACGTGGCGGCGCTGGTGAAAGTCACCGCGGCATCGCTTGATGACATCGCGCTGGGCGCTGGCAAGGCCAGCACCAAATCGCTAGGCGTCGTCATCGACGATGCGGCAGTCACCCCGCAGTACGTGGCCGGGCTCTCGCCCAAGCGCGAGCTTCCAATCATCTGGAAGATCGCCGTTGGGTCTATCCGGAACAAGATGCTGTTCATCCTTCCGGTGGCGCTGATCCTATCGCAGTTCGCTCCATGGGCGCTCACCCCGATCCTGATGATCGGTGGCGCCTATCTGGTCTTCGAAGGCGCCGAGAAGCTGCTTGAGGCGATGGGCGCGATCAAGCACCACACTCCGGGCGGCAAGGAGGGAGTGCGCGACGAGAAAGCGATCATCGGATCGGCAGTGCGCACAGACCTCGTGCTTTCCGCGGAGATCATGGTCATCTCGCTGAACGAGGTGTCCCACGAGCCATTCTTGAATCGCGCGCTGATCCTGATTGTGATCGCCATCCTGATGACCGTCGTGGTCTATGGCGCCGTGGGCTTGATCGTCAAAATGGACGACATCGGACTGCACATGGCCGCCAAGCCGCGCCAGCTCACGCAGAAGATCGGGCGCGGCCTGGTCAAGGCGATGCCCATCGTGATGTCCATCCTGAGCAAGGTCGGCGTGATCGCGATGCTCTGGGTCGGCGGGCACCTGCTGCTGGTCGGCATGGACGAACTGGGCTGGCACGCACCGTACGGCTTCGTGCACCACGTGGAACTGCTGGTCCACGACGCGACCGGCCAGGCCGGCGCCGTGCTGGGCTGGCTGGTGAACACCGCCTTCTCCTGCCTTGCCGGTTTCATCATGGGTACCGTGATTACCGTCATCATCCTGGGCATCCAGAAGCTGCGCCACAAGGGCAAAGCCGAAGCAGACCACTAGGAACAGGAATCAGCCAGATGCCCGCGCACGTAGAATAGAGAAGTTGCCGCCCGGACTCGGTCTACCGGTCCAGCCCAACTGTCTGGCCTACGTGGAAAGATCGATGCGTGTTGAGTAGAGAATTGACAGATCAGGCCACCGCCCGCCATGCGCGCGGAGCCTACTTCACCCCGGAACCCGTCGCCAGCTTCATGGCGCAGTGGGCGCTAGGGGAGCAAGGATCCAAGGTCCTGGAACCCTCCTGCGGTGAAGCGCAATTCCTTGCCGCTGCCCATCCGGTGCTTGCAGATGGCCGAGAGCGGGTCGAGCTGGTGGGCCTGGAACTGCACGAACCATCGGTGCAGGCCGCCCGTGAACGGATGAGCGCCGCCGGGATCGACGCGCGCATCGAGCACGCAAACTTCTTCGAGGTCACCGGCAACGCCGAGTACGACGCTGTCATCGGCAACCCTCCCTACGTGCGCTACCAGCTGCACCGCGGGGCTGACCGGCAGCTCTCGCGCGCCGCGGCCAAAGCCTCGGGCGTGGAACTGAATGAACTTGCCAGCATCTGGGCCGCTTTCGTCGTGCATGCCACCAGCTTCCTTGCCATCGGCGGGCGCCTGGCCCTGGTGCTTCCGGCAGAGCTGATGTTCGTGAACTATGCCGGGCCTGTCCGCCAGATGCTGCTTGAACGCTTCGCCAGCGTGCACCTGGCCGTCTTCGAAGAGCGCTTGTTCGCCGACGCGCAGGAAGAAGTGGTGCTGCTGCTGGCCGAGGGCTTCCGCGAAGGGGCTAGCGGTTCCTTCAACCTGCACCAATTCCGCAATGCGCTGGATCTGCAAGCCCTGGGCGAAGGCACCCGCCACACCCCGGTGCGCATGAACGAGCGCTGGACCGGTTCCCTGGTCGGCCTCGAAGCCCAGGGGATCTTGTCGGCGGCACTGGCCGCCGGCCGGATGGCGCCGCTGCAGTCCTGGGGCGAAACCTCGCTGGGCGCGGTCACCGGCAATAATAAGTGGTTCACCCTCTCGGCCCAGCAGATCCAGGACCTGGGGCTGGCCCGCGAGGACCTGATCCGGATCTCGCCTCCGGGCTCGCGCCACCTGCGCGGGCTGGAATTGAGCGAGGACGGCTGGGAAAAGCTCGCCGAGCACGGGGCAGCTGCCTACATGTTCCGCCCCGGCGCGGAACCCAGCGGTGCTGGTGCGCGCTTTGTGGCCAGCGGTGAACTGCAGAACGTCGACCAGGCCTACAAGTGCAAGGTGCGCTCGCCGTGGTGGCGGGTGCCGGTGCTCTCGGTGCCGGATCTGTTCATGACCTACATGAACGCCGACACCCCGCGGTTGACCGCCAACGAGGCCGCGGTGCACCACATCAACTCGATCCATGGGGTGTACCTCGGCGCCGATGCGCGCGAGCTGGGCCGCGAGCTGCTCCCGGTGGCATCGCTCAATACCCTGACCATGCTCGGAGCCGAAATGGTGGGCCGCTCCTACGGCGGCGGCATCCTGAAGCTGGAACCGCGTGAAGCCGACCAGCTGCCGGTCCCGGCGATCGGCATGGTGCAGCGCTATGCCCGGCAATTGCGTGCCATCAAGCCGGCGGTGCGTGAACTGCTGGTGCAGGGGCGCAAGCAAGAGGCCACCGACCTGGTGGACAGCGTGGTGCTCGAGCAGCTGCTCGGCTTGGAGCCGGATGCGCTGGAGGCGGTCCGCACAGCGCGAATGAATATGCTCGAACGCCGCAAGGCCAGAAGCAAAGCCGTGAGGGGATGAACGTGGCCAATCCTGCGATCGAAAAGACCTTGGCCTTTGCCGAATTCGATACCACCTTGATGTCAGCGGCGAAGGATTCGCCCTGGCTGGGCAACGGCGCGGTAACCGAGGAATTCAACCCGTCCTTCCCGGTGCTCGAACGCCTGCTGAGCATCCCGGTCCGCAACAAGGCGGTCACCCGATCGGGCCGCTTTGCCCAGGGCGTGGACGCATGGCTGGCCCATGAATTGCGCCGTGCCGGATTCGATGCGGATCTGGTGTGGCCGCGTCCCGAGGCGCCCCGGGTCTTGTCCAGCGACATCCTGGAACTGCTGCGCAAGCTGCCGGAGCGGCTGGCCGACGAGGTGCACGAGTCCATCATGGCGGGCAAGGCGGGCAGCATCGACGCGCGCATCCTGGGCCGCGCCTACATGAAGCAAACCGACGTGGTGATGACCCATTGGTCCACCGGTCCCGAACTGCTGCTCAGCACCAAGGCGATGACCTCATCCTTCGGCAAGAACCTGGCCAACCGCTATGAAGAGGCCTATGGGGATGCGGCTAACCTGCGGGCCCGCTACCCGCTGGCAGCCGTCGGGTTCTTCTTCGTGCAGCGTGCCACGATCCTGGAATCCGAGCCGGCCGCCTTCCGCCGCACCGTGGACATGATCCGCAAGCTGCGCGACTTCGGCGACGGCTTCGGGTACACCGCTACCGGCCTGCTGCTGGTGGATTGGGATGAGAGCGCAGAGGATCCCGAAGTGAAATGCGTCCACGCTCCGGTGCCAGCGGATATTGCCGCGCCGCAGTTCCTCAACGCCATGGTCGATGCGGTCCTGAAGGTCACCCCGATTGACCTGCACGAGGCCGCTCGCGCTCGCCGGGCCGGAGAAGTTGCCCCGCTGCCGGGCCACGGCTCCGTGGACGAACAGCAGGACGCCCTGTTCTAGGCGGTCACATCACCGGCACGGCGGAGGCCGAATCATCGGATCCGAACTGCGCGGCGAATCCCTGGACCGGGGCCGGGCCGGCCATGAGGCTCGGGGCTGGCATCGCAATTTCGGGAAGGTGGATGGCCACGTGGTCCTCGGAGGCCTGCGGCAATTGCGCGGCCCACTGCCATGCGGCCACGGTGGCCCGGTAGATGAACTTCAGCTGCCCATCGTGCTCGAAGCTGCGCTCGCGCTGCCACAGTTCCGAGCGCTCGTAGAAGGCCCAGGATGCCGGGTTCTGCGAATCGATGACGCTGATCGGGGTTTTGCCCGAACGCAGCGCGTGGGCAAGGCGCAGCGACGTCGCATGCTGGCGGATGCCCAGGCGGCGGTAGTCCGGGCGCACGGCCATGCAACCGAGCTCCACGGCGTTCATCGAAGAAGTCGGGGCAATGATGGAATCATGCACGAGGCCTGCGGCAACCAAGGTGCCCTGGTCGCGCACGGTCACAAGCAGCGAGAGCCGGTCGAACTTCTGGTTCCAACGCTGGTCGACCAGGGGGTAAAGGGTCGCTAATTCGGCGCGCTGGGCCGGCTGAACGCATAGGGATGACAAGGAAAAGTTCAGGTTTTCAAACACTGGGTACGGTCCTAAATTCTAAGAACGAACGAAAGATGAGGCTTTTGCGCGGTGGAAAAATCCACTGCGCGGTTTCGTTGGCCTTGAGGGGACCGATGCCGGCGGCTTCCGGCAACTTCCTTGTAGGGTCCAGTTTGAGCTCGATGAGCTAGAAAAATTATGGAGTCTAAAGTCCCTTTTTGACAAGTGGAAATGGGTACTTTTAGGTGAATCGCAAATAAACTATTCGGCGCTGTTTTTCTGCTCTACTCATTGCCTGAACCGCGACTGTTCGAACCTGCGCTGGAAGCGGCATTTCGGCGTGTTCCGGGGACGGATTCCGGGCGCTGGAACCGGTGGCCGATTTGGAGTGAGGTCCACGGCCCGGTAGGATTGCTTATGCGCTTGGCTTGCAAGTCAGGGCGCAGATGGATCTTTAGCTCAGTTGGTTAGAGCGTTCGCCTCACACGCGAAAGGTCGCTGGTTCGAGTCCAGTAAGATCCACCAAGAACGAAAGCCACCGCAATGCGGTGGCTTTCGCTGTTTCCGGGACAGCCAGGATCCTAGGCGCCAAGCAGCTGGTGCACCATGGGCTTGACCTCTTCTCCGAGCAACTTGATGCTGTTCATCATCGCCTCGTGCGGCAAGGAACCGGCAGAGTACTTGATGTCAACGCGGGACAAGCCCAGCTGCTGGGCCACCTTGGCCATCTTCCGTGCCACAGTTTCCGGGCTGCCGGCCATCATGGCTCCCTCGGGCCCCATGGAAGCCTGCAAGCGCATCTTGCTGGCCGGCGGCCAGCCTCGTTCGGCGCCCAGCCGATTCATGGTGCGCTGGTAATGCGGCCAGAGGGTTTCCAGGGCCTCCTGGTCGGTGGAAGCCACCAAGCCATGGAAGTGCGCCGAGACCGGCAATTCTCCATGGCCGAACTCCTTCAGCGCACGGCGGTAGAGGGTTGCCAAGCCTTCGAAGGCCGAGGGCTGGCCGCCGATAATGGCCAAGCACAACGGCAAGCCATGCCGGGCCGCGCGGGTGACCGACTGCGGGCTGCCACCCACACCCACCCAGGTGGTCAAGGGCTGGTCTTCCAGCAGCGGGTAGATCTGCTGGTTGCGCAAGGCGGCGCGGTGCTTGCCCTGCCAGGAAACCGGCGTGCCGTGGCGGAGCTTGGCCAGCAGATGCAGCTTCTCTTCGAACAGGTCCTCGTAGTCTTCAAGATCCAGGCCGAAGAGCGGGAAGGATTCGATGAAGGAGCCGCGGCCTGCGATGATCTCCACTCGCCCGTTGGAGATCGCGTCCAAGGTGGCAAAGCGTTCGTAGACGCGCACCGGGTCGTCGCTGGAGAGCACGGTCACCGCGGTGCCGAGCTTGATGCGCTGGGTAGTGCTGGCCAGGGCGGCCAGAACCATTTCGGGGGAGGAGATGGCATAGTCATCGCGGTGGTGCTCGCCGACACCGAAGAAATCAAGACCCGAGGCTTCGGCCTGCTGCCCCTCGGCGATGACATTGCGGATCACCTGGGCATGGCTCAGCGGGTTGCCCTGGGCATCCTCGGTGATGTCGCCGAAGGTCTCGGCTCCGATTTCTGGCAATGGGAACTGCGTATTCATTGGATCCTCCGGATTATATGCAAACACATCTAACTTCTGCATGGTGCAACCAACTGCCGAGCGCCGGTATTCCAGTGGCCGAAAATACCCTTAAATGTGTTCGGCGATACCTCCCGAATTCGCCACGTTCCCGACAACTTTTCATGCACGGGTTGTATGGTGAATCCCATGGGAAAAACTTTGGATGAGGGGGCTTGATTCGTGGCGCATCGATCTAGCGAGGAACAGGCCGCCTCGTCGAATGCCGTAGGCGAGGATCCGGCTCCGCTAGCTGGCGTCTTGCCCCGCATTGCCACTAGTGAGATCAACATGGGCTTCCATCCGGCAGAGCCCGCCGAAGAGCCGGCAACGGCATCTGAACTACCGCTCAATACGGCGGTCAGCGCCAACGTGGCGGCTGCCGATGTCTCGGATATCGAGTGGCGCACCGGCCAGGTCCACACCACCGATGAGGGCATTACCCTCATGCCTACCCGCGCCAACCCGGTGGCCCGTCGGCTGCTGGCGAAAATGTGGATCTCGGATACCCCTCCCACCGAGGCGCTGAACATCGTTGAGCGCCTGCAGGGCACCCCCTACGCCAACCCCAAGGTCAATGTGGACCAGGACGCGTCCAACCGGCGCACCATGGAGTTCGCGCTGGATTTGGGCGAGACCTTGATCCGCTACGGCGCAGGCGCCTTGGAAGTGGAAACCAGCGTGATCGCGGTGACCGCGGCACTGGGCTTGAGCCACTTGGATGTGGACATCACCAACCAGTCCCTGCATTTGAACTACAGCCCGCCGGACGCCGAAAGCTACTCGGTGCTGCGTGTGGTCCGCTCCTACACCTCGAACTACGCCGGCATGGTGCTGGTGCACGAACTCGTCTCGGATATCATTGCCGGCGGCGTATCGCGATCCGTTTCAGCGAAGCGGCTGAAGGACATCACGCGGCAGCCCAAGCCGTTCCCGCGCTGGATCGTCGCCTGCGGCCGGGCCGTGTTCGCGGCCGCGTTCGTGCTCTTCATTGGCGGCTCGTGGGCTGGTGCGCTGGTGGCGATGCTGTCCTCGAGCCTCGTGACGCAGATCGGCCGATACGGCTCGCGCTGGAGAGTGCCCGAGTTCTTCACTATCGCGGCCTCGACATTGGTGGTCACCGGCATTGCCTTGCTGGGGCATCAATTCCACGCTCCGCTGGATCCGGCGCTGGTGGTCTCTGGCGGCATCTTGCTGCTGCTTCCGTCGGGCAGATTCGTTTCGGCATTGCAGGATGCCATCAACGGCTTCCCGGTGACAGCGGTAGGCCGGTTGTTCTCGGCCAGCCTGATCTACGGGGCGATCCTCTGCGGAATTGCTACGGCTCTGGTGATCTCTGATCTGCTCGGGGGAGAGAAGGTCGACGTTCACCAGATCGTCCAAACCGACTATCCGGCCTGGCTGCTGGTGGTCTTGGTGGGCGTGGCCATTGTCGCCGGTGCGGTCACCGAGCAGAGCGCGCTGCGCCTGCTGCTGCCTACCGCCGGCATTGCGGTCGGCGGCTACCTGGTGCAGCTGCTGGCCGAAAGCATAGGACTCGGAGACCGGGCTACCCCGGCGCTGGTCGCCACGGTGATCGGTTTCGCCGCGCGGCTGGCGGCCGACAAACTCGGCTCCCCGCAGCTGGTGCTAGCGGCTCCTGCGGTCATGTTCCTGCTTCCGGGCCTGATGATCTTCCGCGCGATGTACGGCATCGTCATCAACGTCAATGACACCGCCACGGGACTGGTGGAGATGTTCAACGCCATGGCGATCATGCTCTCCATCGCTGGCGGCGTCGTCTTCGGCGATACGCTGTGCCGTCCATTGACCTCCAGCGCCCGGCGTGAGCGCCGGCGGATCCGCCGGCGCTAAGCTTTCGGCAACGACCAGTCAATCGGCTTCTGTCCGCGGTCGGACAGGAGCCGATTGATGCTTGAGAAGGGCTTGGAGCCGAAGAACCCGCGCGAGGCTGAGAGCGGCGAGGGATGGGCGCTTTGCAGCTGCACGGCGTTGGACAGGGACTCGGAGAGTTTCTGCGCATGCTTGCCCCAGAGCAAAGCCGCCGGAGGCCGCGGACGGTCATTGAGCGCAGTGAGGATGGCATGCAGAATTGGCGCCCAACCCAGCTTCTGATGCGAGCCGGCATTTCCAGCGGCTACGGAGAGCACCTGGTTCAACAGCAAGACGCCTTCTGAGAGCCATGGACTGAGATCCGGATGCGCAACCGGCTCCAGCCCCAGATCGGACTGCAATTCCTTGTAGATATTGGCCAAGGAGCGCGGCAGCGGACGCACCTGCTTGTTGGCCGCGAAGGCCAAACCATTTGCGTGGCCGGGTGTCGGATATGGGTCTTGGCCAATAATTAGGACCTTGACTTCGGACAATGGCAGGCTCAGTGCGCGGAACATCACCTCCGGTGCCGGCAGGATCTGTTCACCGGCCGCCGAACGGGCCGCCAAATCGGTGGCCAGGGAACGCAGCAACGAGTCCTGCTCGCAGAGTGCCGGTACCCAGTCTCCAGCGATAAACCCGTGGTCGGCCATGGATTGGGCGCCATGGTAAAACGGGAAATCCGCCGCTTCGTACACTGGTGTCCGAGCTGGCTGGGGTGCATCGAAAAGTGCTGGCTGCAAATCGTCCATAGGGGTAATTGTGCCGTTTTTCTGGCGTGCCTGTGCTCGGCCACACGGTGTTAGGCAAGCAGATTGGTTAGAATATCGGTGGTATGTCTACCGATGGTGGATTACATGCATAACCGAAACCCGAGAAAACTGGTCCAAGGACAGAGGTGAGAACGTATGGCTGAGAATGAATTGCTGGTGGATTTCGTCATGAACCCGGATTCGGAATTGGACGAGCGTTCGCAACAGATCCTCAACCTGGAAAAGTTGTGGTGGAAGTATGCCGGGGCCAAGGAACAAGCCATTACCAAGCAGTTTTCGATGTCGCCGACGAATTACTACCAGCTGCTGAACCAGCTGATTGAAACCGACGCGGCACTGGCCTACGACCCGATGTTGGTCAAGCGCCTGCGCAGAGCACGTTCCACAAAACGTCGCGTGGGCGGTAAGGTCGGCACGGGACGATAACCCTGCCTGCCGTGACCAATCAGACCTCGAGCAAGGACAAGAATGACCAACTACCCGCGTGACGAATTTGATCGCGTTCCGGAGTTCAGCACCCGTGTGGGTTCGCACCACGCCCACGGATGGGCGCAGTCCGCCGCGTCGAAGTCAACCGGTGGGAAATTGCGCTGGGTAGTGCTGACCGCTGTACTCGTGCTGGTGATCGGTGCCTTGTCCTTCATCTTCGGCCCTCAGCTCAAGGAGACCCTCGCGACTTCCACGGGAAGCGACACCTCGCAAACCCAGGAAGTCACCGCTGAGCCTTCCGTGGAACCCACACCTAGTGAATCCGCATCGCCAACGAGCACCATCGATGACGAAGACGTGCTCTACGGCCAGCTGATTGGCGTGTACAACGCGGCAAGTGTTGCCGGTCTGGCTAATGAAGGCGAAGACGCCATGGCCGAAGCCGGGTTCACCAGCATTGTGGCCGACAACTGGACCAGGCCCGCAGAAGTCTCCACGGTTTATTACATGTCCGAGTCCTACCGGACTACCGCTGAAAAAGCTGCAGAAATCCTGAATATCGACGAAGTTCTGCAGACCAGCAACATTCCGAACCGGGTCACCGTGGTTCTGGGCTCCGATGACACCCTGGGGCTAAACGAATAATTCGTTCATAATTCCATTCGCTCAGAGCCGATCGGCTTGCACTCGCCATGCGAGAGTGCCAATATTTGTATTAGCACTCATGCGTTGCGACTGCTAACGCCGGTCGGCTTTTGCGTTCTCCAAGAACTTCATGAAGCACCGGACAGCGGACGCAGGGCGTGGGCGTGGAAAATACCTCAGATAGCGAGAGCTGAAACGGTTGCTGGCCCGATGCCGCACCGGTCCACTCGTCCGTCGCGGGCGCTGTCTGTCGGTTGCATTTTCGCAAAATCGTCCCGAAAGGACCGTACGCCACAATGGCTAAGATGATTGCATTTGACGAGGAAGCACGCCGCGGACTTGAGCGCGGCCTGAACACCCTTGCTGACGCGGTGAAGGTCACCCTGGGCCCACGCGGCCGCAACGTTGTTCTGGAAAAGAAGTGGGGCGCTCCTACTATCACCAACGACGGCGTGTCCATCGCTAAGGAAATCGACCTCGAAGAGCCTTACGAGAAGATCGGCGCAGAGCTGGTCAAGGAAGTTGCCAAGAAGACCGACGACGTCGCTGGCGACGGTACCACCACCGCAACCGTGCTGGCACAGGCACTGGTCAAGGAAGGCCTGCGCAACGTTGCAGCAGGTGCTGACCCAATCGCACTGCGCCGCGGTATCGACAAGGCCGTAGAAGCTGTTACCGCTGAACTGTTCGCCGCTGCGAAGAAGGTCGAATCCAAGGAGCAGATCGCTGCTACCGCTTCGATCTCTGCTGGCGATCCGGAAATCGGCGCACTGATCGCTGAAGCTCTCGACAAGGTCGGCGAGCAGGGCGTTATCACCGTTGAAGAATCCAACACCTTCGGCCTGGAGCTGGAGCTGGCAGAGGGCATGCGCTTCGACAAGGGCTACATCTCCGCTTACTTCGTCACCGACGCTGAGCGCCAGGAAACCGTTCTCGAGGACCCTTACGTCCTCATCGTGAACTCGAAGATCTCCTCGGTCAAGGACATGGTGACCTTGCTGGAGAAGGTCATGCAGTCGAACAAGTCGCTGCTGATCATCGCCGAAGATGTCGAGGGCGAAGCCCTGGCTACCCTGATCCTGAACAAGATCCGCGGCCTGTTCAAGTCCGTTGCTGTCAAGGCTCCGGGCTTCGGCGACCGTCGCAAGGCCATGCTGACCGACATCGCTATCCTCACCGGCGGCCAGGTTGTTTCCGAGGAAATCGGCCTGTCCCTGGACAACGTAGGCCTGGAAGTCCTCGGTACCGCCCGCAAGGTCGTTATCACCAAGGACGAGACCACCATCGTTGAAGGTGGCGGCGAAGCCGACGCCATCGAGGGACGCAAGGCCCAGATCGCAGCCGAGATCAAGAACACCGACTCGGACTACGACCGCGAGAAGCTGCAGGAGCGCCACGCAAAGCTCTCCGGCGGTGTCGCTGTGCTGAAGGCCGGCGCTGCTACCGAGGTAGAGCTCAAGGAGCGCAAGCACCGCATCGAAGATGCCGTGCGCAACGCCAAGGCAGCTGTTGAAGAAGGCATCGTCGCCGGTGGTGGCGTTGCACTGATCCAGGCTGGCGCTGCAGCATTCGAGAAGCTGGTTCTGGAAGGCGACGAAGCTACCGGTGCGAACATCGTTCGCGTTGGCATCGAAGCCCCGCTGAAGCAGATTGCCCTGAACGCTGGCATGGAGCCAGGCGTTGTCGCTGACAAGGTCAAGGGCCTGCCAGCAGGCCACGGCCTGAACGCTGCAACCGGCGAATACGTGAACCTGCTCGAAGCTGGTGTCAACGACCCAGTGAAGGTGACCCGTTCGGCACTGCAGAACGCGGCATCGATCGCTGGCCTGTTCCTGACCACCGAAGCTGTTGTCGCAGAAAAGCCAGCTCCTGCTGGCGCTGCCCCAGCCGGTGGCGATGACATGGGTGGCATGGGCGGAATGGGCGGCTTCTAAGCTTCCCGCACGCACTAAGCACGCAGTAATCGCGCCGATGGCCCGGATCCTTT
>NZ_JBLVOJ010000007.1:170109-188288 GCF_053543715.1 Glutamicibacter sp. AGC46 | reverse complement strand
ATCCTTTCGAAGAATCCGGGCCATCGGCCGTTTAACGTGGGACAAGCGTTGCACTACAGCCAGCTGTGCAACAGCTCCAGCTCGGTGCCCAAATTATTCCGCGCGGGCTGCTCCCAGCGCCGGGATCCGGCTTGGGTGCCGTAGATCAGTTCTTTCTCCAACAGGCCGCTGAGGATCTTGCTGCGCCCGGAAGCAAGCACATGGCGGGGAAGATGCCCGTACTCCTTGTAGATCGCCTCGGCGTAGCGCTGGTAGGCCGGAGCGGGGCGGGCCAGGACCTCCAGATCGGCATCGCAGAGGATATGGCCCAGGCGATCGGTTTCTGCCGGGGCATGCTTGGCGGTGAGCATGACCAGCCCGCTGACCTTCGAGACGGCACCAGGGGAGAGGACTCCCCACAGCCGTTCACGGGCCAAGGTGGCCGACTTGAACTCGTCCTCGCTGGTTCCAGCGTAGACGGCGTCGTGGAACCACGCAGCGAGTTGGAGCAGCATGAGCTCTTCGGGATCGGCCTGGCCTTCAGCCAGCCAGTCGATGGCTTCGAGCACCGAGAGCAGATGCACCCGGTCGTGGTAGTGGCGATGGCTCTCGGACCAATAGCCCAACAGCTCGGTTCCGAGCTGAGGCTCGGTGGGCAAGGTGCGGGACCACCGCCGGGTGAGGACGGTTCCCAGCTTCTCCGGGCGGTATTTGGCTGGTATCCGAATCCCGGACTTGACCAGTGCGCGGACCAGCTCGGATCCCGAGACTTCTAGGGCGCCAGCTGCCACGAGCCGATCGTAGCGTTCGCGAGGCACATCGTAGTGATCCCGGTCGAAAGCTCGGCGGGAGATTTCTTGCTGCCCGGCGAACTCATGGAGTTCAGCCAATGAAGAATCCGACACCAAGTGGGCAAAGAGCGTGCCGTGGGCAGGCCAGCGCGGCGGGTCGATCAGAATGCTCATAAGGCTAAGCCTACTGATCAACCGGCCGTCGCGCCTGCGGTTTTCAGTAACGGAACAGCGAGGTGTTGACCTGCTCGACCTCTTCGTACTGCATGGAGGCATGGTTCAAGGCCGTGGCAATGCTGCTCAGCGCCTCTTCGATCTGCACATGGGTTGAGCGCCATTCGGCCACGATCGACTGGAAGGAGGCCGCGGCGGAACCCTGCCAGGTGCTTTGCAACTGGTCCAAGTTCATTTGCATGGTCGAGACCTCATTGCGTAGCCGGTCAATGGTGTTCATGACGGCCTGGGATTTAACCTGCATCTCGCCGGTGTTGGTGGAGAACGTACTCACTGGAATCGTCCTTTCTGGAATGAGCGGTTTGATCACTGATGCACTCACCTTAGAAACACCACACCCCGTGCCGGGCAAAACCGGCACGGGGTGTGGAGAAAGCCATCGGCGCTAGTCTTCCGTATCGTCGACTTCCGGTGCTTTCGGTTCGCGCAGCGGCACGTAGGGCATGGAGATGGACATCGTGGCGCCACCGCCAGGGGTATCTGCCAACGCCACCGAACCTCCGTGCTGCTGGACGATGGCCGCAACAATGGCCAAGCCCAGACCGGAACCGCCGGTCTCGCGTTGGCGCGAGCTATCGGAGCGGTAGAAGCGTTCAAAAATGCGCTTGGAATCCTCGGCCGGGATGCCCGGGCCGTGGTCGCGGATTTCAACGACCGCGTCCAGCGTTCCAGCCACCAATGAACGCACGCCGACGGCAATTTCCAAGGGGGAACCTTCCGGGGTGTAGCGCAGCGCGTTGGTGAGCAGGTTGGCGATGATCTGCCGGATGCGGGCATCATCACCGACGGTGCTCGCTGGGCTGGGGCGTTCGGACACGAGCCCCACAAGTTTGACGGTACGGTCCGGTGCACGGACCTTGGTGTCTTCCACCGCGTCCTGGCCCAGGACCAGCAAATCCACTGGCTGCTTTTCCATGGGGCGTTGCTCGTCCAGGCGGGCGAGCATCAAGAGGTCCTCAACCAGGCGGGCCATGCGCTTGGATTCGCTTTCGATGCGGCCCATCGCCGAGTCCATGGCCTCCGGATCCGCCAGCCCGCCGTAGCGGTAGAACTCCGAATAGCCCTGGATGGTGACCAGCGGGGTACGCAGCTCATGCGAGGCGTCCTGGATGAAGCGGCGCATCTTCTGCTCGGAAGCCTCGCGGTCGTTGAACGCCTTTTCAATTTGGGCCAGCATGGCGTTGAGCGAGCGCGAGAGTCTGCCCACTTCGGTCTCTGCGGGATAGTCCTTCACGCGCTGGGACAGATCGCCATCGGCGATCATCGACGCAGTGCGCTCCACATTGATCAGCGGCTTGAGCGAACGCCCGGTGAGCCCGTAGGCGATCATCGACATCAGCAGGGCCGCAAGCGTGCCGGTGGAGAGCACCAGCACCGCAGTTTGGTTAACGGTACGGTTCACATTATCCAGCGGCATGGACAAGAACAGGTTCAGCTCGCTGCTCTTCAACGGGATCATCACCGTACGCCAACCAGCGGAGGTGGGGAAGGCGCCGGGGACCGTGGCGGGGGAGTTCGGGTGGGCTGCCAGCTGCTGGATCTGTTCCATATTAAGCAGCGGCAGGTCCGTGCCGTTGGAAGGACCGACCCGCGAACGCGGCATCACGTAGACGATCTCGCCGTCCTGGTCGCGAATGTCAGCGTAGGCGCTGCTGAGCCCGAGCAGCGTGGCATCGACATCCAAGGCGTCATGGCTGCCGTTGTCCTCGTTCAAGGAGTAGAGGTAGGCCTTGTTCAGCCCGTAGGCCATCGTCGACTTGGACACGTTCAGCTGCTTGTCGATCTGGCTGGTCATCGCGATCCTCAGCGTATGCGCCGAACCGATAGCGGTAGCGAAGATCGCGACGATCATCAGTCCAAACATGACCGCGACCAGTTTGGTCCGCAACGAGGTGCGACGCCACTGGGCTCGAAATGACTTCATATGCTGACTTTACAAGGCCTTCAATTATTGGCGCGGACCGTTACGTGTGCCGTTAACGGCGGTCTGGGGTGCGCATCAGGTAGCCCACGCCGCGCTTGGTCTGGATCAGTGCAGGCCATTCCGGGCGGTCCACCTTGCGACGCAGGTAGGAAATGTAGGATTCCACGATCGAGGCATCGCCGTTGAAGTCGTATTCCCAGACATGGTCCAAGATCTGCGACTTGGACAGTACGCGGTTCGGGTTCATCATCAGGTAGCGCAGCAGCTTGAACTCGGTGGGGGACAGGTCAATGATCTCCCCGGCACGGCGCACCTCGTGGGCGTCGTCATCCAGCTCAAGGTCGGCCACGATGATGGTCGCGTTCTCGTCCTCGCCATTGGCGGTACGGCGCAGGACGGCACGGATGCGGGCGACGACTTCATCCAGGCTGAATGGCTTGGTGACGTAGGCGGCGCCGCCGACGGTCAAGCCGGTGACCTTGTCGCTGGTGTCGTCGCGCGCGGTCAGGAACAGCACCGGGAAGTGGCGGCCAGCGGCGCGCAGTTTACGGGTGATGGTGAAACCGTCCATGTCCGGAAGCATGACGTCCAGGACGGCCAGGTCCGGTTCTTCGGCTTCAACGGCTGCGAGGGCTTCGCGTCCGTTGGCAGCAGCGACAACTTCGAAGCCTGCAAAGCGCAGGGAAGTGGAGAGCAGTTCGCGGATATTCGGCTCGTCATCGACAACGAGAAGTTTTGCCTCAGCAGTTTTTGGACTCATGAATTACAGTGTGCCGAAGAAGTCTGGGAGTCCGCTGAGTGAACGCTGAAGCGAGTGGCTAGCTTTTTCGGCGCCTGGCGACGTTTCCGAAGACCACGATGGCGGCCAGGATGAATGCCGTTGGCAAGCCCAAGCGCGCAAAGAGCATCAGCAGCGGCGGGATGGCCATCTCCTGGAAGTAGAAGACGAGGGTTCCGACCAGCGCCAAGGCGGAAAGGATGGCGATGATGATCGCCAATCGGGAAAGTGCAGTCATGGTTTTGGATGAATCGCTCACGCTACCAAGTTTAGCCCCGGAGCCATGGGCGACAGGCGGAATGCGAAGATTGCCGGGCAAAGATGAATTCACCGCACGAGAGATGACATAATCTTAGATAAAGGACTTGAAGCGATCCAGCAGATTGAGCACCCGGCAAGAAGCAGAGAAGAATTCCGGCAGTGGCTCCGCCGGATCGCACATATGAATATGCATGGCGCTGAGCAGGCCTCGGCCATGCAGCTTAGCTACAAGAACGAACGAGGTAAATGATCATGCCTAGCGGCAAGGTTAAGTGGTACGAAAAGGCGAAGGGCTTCGGCTTCATCACCGCCGAAGATGGCAAAGAGATCTACGTCAATGCCGCGGCATTGCCCGAAGGCGTGCATGACCTGCGCCCCGGAACCCGCCTGGAATTCGGCGTTGCCGAAGGCCGCCGCGGTCCACAGGCACTGAGCCTGCGCTTGCTCGAAGCCGCTCCATCGGTCGCACGTGCCAAGCGCAAGAAGCCCGAAGACGAGGCAGTGCTGATCGAAGATCTTATTAAGCTGCTCGACAACGTTTCCAATAGCTTGCGCAATGGGCGTTATCCTGAACAGGCATATGGCAAGAAGGTTGCTACCGTACTTCGTGCGGTAGCCGACGATCTGGACGCATAAATAATGGCCCGTAAACCCAAGTTGGACACCATCCTCGCCGAGGCAGTGGATACTGCTCGCGGCGCGCTCGCAGAAATTGCCGGTGCGTCAGAAATCGGCGAACACCTAGGCGTCACGGCGGAAGGTGAGCGACTTGTCACCCATCGTTTTGTCTCCCATAAGTCGGGATATCAAGGATGGACCTGGTTCGCCACGCTTGCGCGGGTCTCACGGGCAAAATCCAAGGACCTGACGGTTTGCGAAGTAGGCATTATTGCAGGGGAGCAGTCATTGCTCGCTCCGGCATGGGTGCCATGGGCCGACCGCCTGGCAAAGGAAGAGATTGAAGCGGCCAAGGCCGCCGAAGCCGCAGAGGACTTGGCCGGGACCGGCGGGGAAGCCGACGGTCCTGAAGCCACGGAGCCAGCGAAGGAGCCGGATCCATCGGATCCAGGCGCCGAGGCTCAGGATCCGCAGACCGAAGTCGAAGCGGACGGCGCCGAAAATGACGATGACGCTGTGCAGCAGCATAAGTCGCCGGCACGTCGCCAGGTACGCCGCCGCCGCACGGCGCAGCGCACCGCAGCCCGTCGCCGGGCAGCGCAGCGTAATCGCACGCGCAAGGAAAACTAGGCAATAGCGGCAAAGACCTTCGCACAACGATGATGAATCGTTGTGCGAAGGTCTTTGGCTTTAATCGAGGGTTCTTAGAGCTGCTCGATCACGTAGTCGATGCACTTGAGCAGTGCTTCGACGTCGCTTGGCTCGATCGCAACGAAGGTGGCGATCCGCAGCTGGTTGCGGCCCAGCTTGCGGTATGGTTCCACGTCGACAACGCCGTTAGCGCGCAGTGCCTTGGCAATTGCCGAGGCATCGACCGAGTCATCGAAGTCAATGGTGGAGATGACGTTCGAGCGGTGCGCTGGGTCGGCCACATAAGGGGAAGCGATTTCGGAAGCCTCGGCCCAAGCCCGGATCATCCCTGCGGACTGTGCCGTGCGCGCTGCCGCCCACTTCAGGCCGCCGTTGGCATTGATCCACTTGATCTGCGCATCCAGGCCCACAAGAGTGGTCAGCGATGGCGTGTTGTAGGTCTGGTTCTTCAAGGAGTTATCCAGCGCGGTCGCCAGGTTCAAGAAGTCGGGGATCCAGCGGTCGGTTGCTGCAATTTCCTCGATGCGGGCAATCGCGGCGGGAGAAACGAAGGCCAGCCACAGGCCGCCATCGGAAGCGAAGTTCTTCTGCGGAGCGAAGTAGTACACGTCGGTCTCGGACAGATCCACGTCCAGGCCTCCGGCGGCGCTGGTGGCGTCAATGACTACCAGTGCATCGTCGTTGGCGCCAGCAACGCGCTTGATCGGCGCCGCGGCACCGGTTGAGGTCTCATTGTGCGGCCACGCGTAGAGGTCTACGCCGGCTTCGGCTACGGGTTCAGGTACGGTGCCCGGCTCGCCGACAATGATGGAGGAAGGTTCCAGGAATGGGGCCTTGTCGGTGGCTTTGGCGAACTTCGAGCCGAATTCGCCGAAGGACAGGTGCTGCGCCTTGGAACGGACCAGGCTGAATGCAGCGGCATCCCAGAACGCGGTGGATCCACCCACGCCGAGAAGAACTTCGTAACCCTCTGGTGCGCTGAACATTTCCTTCAGGCCGTCCTGAACCGAAGCTACGAGGTTCTTGACCGGAGCCTGGCGGTGGGAGGTGCCCAGCAGTTCGGCGCCGGCATCGACGATGGCCTGGATCTGTTCTGCGCGAACCTTGGAAGGTCCTGCACCGAATCGACCATCGGCGGGCAGAAGGTTTTCTGGAATGTTGATATCCGTGCTCATCGCGCTCCTCTTGTAGCGATAGATTGAAGTGCCATAACGGCCACCATTACCCATGGTTTGGAATATTGACAGATAGCCTTGGCGTTTCAATAGATATCTTCGCAAATAGCGGGGTGTCGTGAGAAAAGCGCGTCGGTCGGTTACGCCGAGGGCTTGGCGGGTTACAGGGCTTTCTGCAGCTCCGACCAAGTAGAGTGGGATATCGACGCCACGTAAATTTCGAGCGAACTTAATTGTTGTGACTTCCAGGAGCGACTGCCGTGTCTGATCTTATCGATACAACTGAGATGTATCTGCGTACCATTCTTGAGCTTCAAGAAGAGGAAATCGTGGCACTGCGCGCCCGAATTGCAGAGCGTCTTGGCCACTCGGGCCCAACCGTGTCGCAGACGGTTGCTCGCATGGAACGAGACGGCCTGGTTATCGTATCGACCGATCGCCACCTTGCTTTGACCGAAAAAGGTCACGAGCTGGCTACGGGCGTAATGCGCAAGCACCGCTTGGCGGAGCGCCTGTTGTCGGACATCATCGGGTTGGACTGGGAGTACGTGCACGATGAAGCGTGCCGCTGGGAACACGTGATGAGCGAACGCGTCGAGCGTCGGCTCTTTGATCTTCTGGGCAAGCCAACAGTGTCGCCCTACGGCAACCCAATTCCGGGCCTGGAAGTCCTCGGTGGCCCCAATGTGGGCGAAATCTCACATGAAGTAGAGAACTTGGATGATGCCCTGCTGTCCGGAAACATCGGCCCAGTGGCAATTGAGCGCCTGGCCGAACCGATCCAAACGGACCCAATCCTGCTCGGACAACTGAACGAAGGTGGAATCCGCCCAGGTGCGATTGTCACCTTGGAGCGCGCCGACGACTACGTTGTAGTGCGCGTGGACGGCATCGAAGGCGCCCTGGAGCTGCCGGTCGAGGTCAGCGCACACGTATTTGTAAAGTCTCAGAAAAGATAACGAAATTGTAACTTTCGGCGTTGACAGGTAGCGTTAAGCCTTGGAGCTAGCGATCTAGTTAGCTCTATCCATTTTTGGTGCGACCGCCTAGTGTTGCCCTGCGCCAGAAACGGTCACCAAATCTTGAGGGCAATAACGGGGGACCCACTTTCCGGCGTGCAAACGCCTTGGGGTGAAGTTCTGCGACAAGCAGGCCGGCTGATTCTCAATAGCCGAACCCGACAGCTAACTTCGTAGGCGCAACAGTGAGAGGAATGTTTTGGTAGAAACCAAGACTGCGGGACGTCGCCGCGCTGCCGGCGTCGAAGTAGATGTGATTGCAGAAGTCACCGCTTCGACTGCTGAGCGTAACGGCGGGCGCCGAGCAGCACGTGCTGCTGCCACCGTCCCGATGATTGCACCGGTCAAGCCGGTACATGAAGATTTCGTTGGTCGACGATTCGACTCCACGCAGCGCTACGGTGTTGCTCCTAACCAGACCCTGCTGGCCGGCAAGGATACCGCGAGCAACGTCGTTGCATTGCCAGGAGCTGTTCAAGCCCCTGCCAGCAAGCCTGCCCCGATCGAAGCAGCAGGCAATGTCGAGTTCATTTCGAGCCTCAAGTCCAAGGTTCAGAAACCCACCCACCGTGGATTCGCCCACAAGGTGGCAGCCGTAGCCGCCGTTTCGGGTTTGGCGCTTGCCGCCGTAACTCCACAGCTCTCCGGCAGCGCGGAGGAGAACAAGGCCATTGAGGTCGCAGCTCAGCGCACCGCCACTTCCGCAGTTGTAGATGTAACTGCACCAACCGGCAATGCGGAACTGTCCGTGGAGCGTGCAGCTTTGACCTCCGAGCTGAACACCGAAGTTGCCAAGGAAGAGAAGTTCGCCGAGATCATGACCGCTTCGGGCGGTAGCGTCACGGCCATCAAGGACACCTCGGGATTGCTCGGCGCACCGGTCACCACGAAGCGCATCACCTCCACGTTCGGGCACCGCAAGAATCCAACCGGTCCAGGTTTCATGATCCACAGCGGCACCGACTACGGTGTGCCAAGCGGTACCAAGGTCTACGCGGCAGCTGACGGTGTTGTGACTGTCTCGGGTTGGGCTGGGCACTCCGGTAACCGCATCACCCTTGACCACGGCAACGGCCTGGAGACCGGTTACAGCCACAACAGCCAGCTGGTTGTGAAGGTTGGCCAGAAAGTTAAGCGCGGTGACGTTGTTGCGTTGGCCGGCAGCACTGGCAACTCAACCGGTCCTCACGTGCACTTCGAAGTGATCGTTGACGGTCAGTTCAAAGACCCAGCAGGTTGGTTATAACGACGTTCGTCACCATTCCGTGATCAAAACGTGACATTTCAAAAAACTTCCTATAGTCTTGTATGCGTGCCATGGGGATCCCTGGGCATCATTGCGTGAGAACCGAGCACTGCCAACACGCAATGAGTAGTTATACACAACTCGTACGGCAGTGGCGGGGGAACCAATATCGGGTTGTTAGTTTTGGCTAACAACCCTAGGGGTGAAGTGGATAGAGAAGGCAACTTCGAATCCACCGAGGTAACTCCACTTCGAACCCGACAGCTTACCTCGTAGGTATCAAGGAGAGGCAATATTTTGACCAAGAGTCATGCACGCGGACGTCGCCGCGCCGACGTTCCACGCACCAACTCGCTACAGGCGATTTCACAGGCCGTAGCATCCAACGCTGGCTCGGTAGGCCGCCAGGCCGCCGTTGTCGCTGCAGCATCCGGCTTGATCGTCACTTTGGGCGTGCCTGGCCAGGCAACTGCACCACGTGACGTTTCTGCATCGCCTGTTGACACCATCAATCCAGAGCGTGTTGCAGTCAAGGCAGTAAAGGTAGCTGCTGACAAGAAGGCTGATGTCGCAATCGAGCGCGCCAGCTTCACCGCTGAAGAGAAGCCAGAGCCTGTTGTCATTGCAGTTTCGAATGACATCACCCCAACTACCCGCAGCAGCAACTCGGGTAACTCTGATTCGATGGCCCCGATGACTCGTCAGAGCCGTTCGGGTGGACAGGAATCGGCTCCGCAGCAGAAGGCTCAGCCAAAGGCTGAAACTCCTGTTCAGACCTCCAACCTTTCCGGCATCGCAGGCACCGCTGCCAAGTACGTGGGCGTTCCATACGTATGGGGTGGCAACGGTCCAAGCGGCTGGGATTGCTCCGGCTTCGTCAAGTACGTCTACGCGCAGCACGGCATCAACATTGCTCGCGGCACCTCGGCCATCCTCGGATCCGGCCAGTTCGTCCGCACCAGCAACCCTAAGCCAGGCGACTTGGTATTCCAGAACGGTGGTGGCCACGTCGGCATCTACCTGGGCGGCGGCCAGATGATCGGCGCGCAGAACCCAACCGTGGACACCATGATCCACTCGGTTTCGCGCAACCCGCTGTACGGCTACTACACCCTAGCTGGCTAAGCTTCAAAGCTTTTCATAGGCCATCGGATGAGAAAGACATCCGATGGCCTATGTTCGTTTAACCAGTTGAACTCCGGGCATCAGAACGATGAAAAGAAGACAATTTCTTGGTTAGGTACCCACCAATAATCCGAAGCATCGCATAGGCTAGCGCTTAGAGACACTCCGAGCAGAACGCGAGCTCCATCAATGCCAGATGGTGGCCATCGGTTCATGAAGGTAGTACGAGCAATGCGAACTTTGGTATTAAACGCAGGATACGAACCACTAGCAGTTGTGACGTTCCGTCGAGCACTAGTGCTAGTCATGACCGAAAAAGCGAGCATCGTTCTCCAAGATGATCTCGCCCCCATCCGCAGTTCTCATGGAGATCTACCTCGGCCAACTGTCATCGTTCTGAAACGCTATGTACGACGCCCCTACAGGGACATGCAACATGTCACCCGTAGGGGCGTTCTGCGTAGAGACGCTTTTACCTGCGCGTATTGCGGCAAAGCTGCCAATACGATTGACCACGTGATTCCCCGCAGCAGGGGAGGCCAGAACACCTGGGAGAACCTCGTGGCCGCTTGCCTGCTATGCAATAGCCGCAAAGCGGACAAGATGCTCTCGCAACTGGGCTGGCAACTGCGTATTACACCTCATCGTCCACGCGTTGCTGGCCATCTGGTTTCGGGACTGCAGCACGTTGATGCGGCATGGGACGAATACTTGCACGCAAGCTAGCCGCTGGCCTGATGCTGCTGGGAGGAACCCAGTGGCGCCTATTTCTTGCTGCGTTCAATGGCTAGCGGCAGGACGCGGTCGCGAAGCAACGGAGCTAGATCGTCGCGTTCCAGGGCCACCTGCGGGTCGATCCACAGCAGCTCCTCCAATTCCGCTAACGGGACGAGTTCGCCATCGAAGGCTGCGCTGTATAAAGAGGCGCGGATCATCGTCTCCGCCTCGTTGGCAGCCGGTCCGATCCATTCGCCGTCGTATTGCAGCTCGCCAGCGGTGAAGCTGAGGCCCAATTCTTCACGAATTTCTCGAATGATAGTTTGTAACGCTGTTTCCCCGGCTTCGGGTTTGCCGCCAGGTTGCATGAACTTCGTCGTTCCACGCTTGCGAACCAGGAGAATTTCTCCTTGGTTGTTGATTAAACACGCCGCTGAGATCGTCAAATTTTTCTTCACTAAAACACAATATCGCGTGTTTATAGGAGTTAGAGATGGTAACGTGCTTAATTGGATCTCCAACGGTTTTAGTTCTAGTTCACCATGGTTACTTTACTCGCAGTATCTAACCGAAGTATTGATGACTACCGAAAACGTTGGAATTGAAAGATCGATCCATCAACTTTACAGATCTATGGAGCAATAAATGCGACGGGGTACAAATCTAGGACGCTTGGGAGACTTCAACCAAGCCGTAATTCTTGAGTCAATTCGACGGGCACCAGAGGGAATTAGCCGCGTTGAACTGGCCGGTTCGACTGGTCTGTCGCCACAGACCATTTCCAACGTTGTCCGCCGTTTGCTGGATGACGGAATCGTCCGAGAAGACCGCACGATCGTCTCCGGACCAGGCAAGCCTCGCACCGTTCTGGAGCTCGAAGGCAACCGTCTTGTTTCCATTGGCATCCACCTAGACCCCAGCGTGCTGACCTTCGTCGCAATGAACCTGCGCGGCGAGGTTCTGCGCGAACGCCGCATCGAAGTTCCCAACCTCGAAGTAGCTACCGAAACCGTCCAGCTCATGGCAACTACCGTTAAGGAACTCATTTCCGAGATCCGCGTGCCGAAGAAGCACATCGTCGGTGTCGGCATTGCTGTTCCGGGTCCAGTAAACGTCGAAGAAGGAGTGGTGCTGAACCCGCCACTGCTCGATGGCTGGGCAGATGTTGAACTGGTGAACCCACTGCGCAAGCTCTTGCGCCTGCAGGTCATCATCGAAAAGGACACCATCGCTTCAGCAGTTGGCGAACTGTGGCAGTCCAAGGAAGAGAAGAACAACGACTTCGTCTTCATTTACTGCGGTCACGGCTTCGGCGCTGGTCTGGTATTCAACGGCGATGTCCACCACGGTGCAAGCAACAACGCTGGCGAAATCGGCCACTACTCAACCGGTTACAAATCTGTGGCCTGCGAACAATGCGGTGCGGAGGATTGCCTCGCTTCCGGCACCTCCTACGAATTCATCGCTGCGCAGGCCAAGGAACGCGGGCTGGAACTGCCAAGCTACGAAATCGTTGGCCCGGAACAGCGGGCTGCCGGAATGAACCGCCTCTACGAGCTGGCTCACGAAGGAAACAAGGTCGCCAAGGAACTGGTCACCGAAGCCATGATCAAGGTTGGCGAAGTTGCCGGCCAGCTTGCCAACTCGCTGGACGTTCGCGAAGTCGTCTTCGGCGGTCCACAGTGGGAAAAGGTATCCGAACTGGTCGACGACCAAGTCCGCGACGCCATTGGCCGCCGCTTCGCCCTGCGCGGAGTGCATGAAATCGAAACCCGCACCTCCGAGCTCGGCTCCAACGTCGGCGCCATCGGTGGCGCTTGCGTGGTCATGGACGCTTCGCTGTCGCCAAAGGCGACCGCATTGCTGCTGCGTTAAGCCAGACTCATGCTAAGCACTGCGGGTACGTTCCAGATGGAACGTACCCGCAGTGCTTAACGCCGTAGTAACGACAAGAGCCTTGTTTCCCGTCCGAGGACTGGAAACAAGGCTCTAGTTGTGCCCCTGGCCGGAATCGAACCGACGGCCTACCCTTTAGGAGAGGGTCGCTCTATCCTACTGAGCTACAGGGGCATGGGCGTGAAAACACCAACAACACTATCTTACTAGGATGTCCCGGGTGTAATTCCCACGCACTGGCTTAGGCAGTACCCTCGCGAATTGCGAGCATCTTTGCCTTGAGCGCACGATTGGCACGGATAGCGCCAAGACCCACAACAAGACCCGCAGTGATGATCAGCAGTGCCCAGCGGATGGTCGTGAGGATCGATGCCAAAACGACAGCTCCTTCACTGAGGTCTCCAGTGAACAGGGCATCAATTGCGAAGTTCTCCCAAATATCAATTGCCGCGAAGCCCAGCGGGGCAACCCAAGCCAGCCAACGCGTCTGGCGGTGAGGAATCCAGCGGATGAACAACAGCATGGAGAAGACCGCAGTAAACATCGGGAAGAGGAAACCAGCGGTCTTGTGCAAGTAGTTGAGCTGGCCAACAGCATCTTCATCCATGGCGCCACGCAATGCTTCTATGTCGCTTACGGTGTAGCCGAAAATACGCTGATCGGGCATCGCCAGGGAATCGCTGAGGTCCTGCATCTGCACCATCGTGAGCAGATGGTAGTACGCGAATAGCGCAGCGCATATGATCAAGCCCACCGAGATTAGCAGCATCGGGTTCGAACTGTTCTCGTGGGAGGTGCTTTGCACCTTGCCTGGCCCCATGTTCATGCCACGCGGCGCGTTCGGCGCCTGGGCGAACTGCTGGGGCTTGCGGTATTCCTTGGTTTTCCTGACCTTCTTTGCCATATCTCCTATTATGCCCGGCCAATAGCGTGGGCTTTCCCGCTCACACTGAAAGTGTCCGGCGCTCCACGTAGACTGGCTACATCATGGATTTCCTTTTTGACGATTTCGCCCCGGATACCGCACAGCAGGTCATGCCGACTGCTGAGGAGCTTTTGGTCGGCATGAACCCGCAGCAGGAAGAAGCAGTTCGTTATGCTGGGGGCCCGTTGCTGATCGTGGCCGGCGCTGGTTCAGGAAAGACCCGTGTGCTCACGCACCGCATTGCCTACCTCCTGGCGACCGGACGTGCTCGGCCGCACGAAATCCTGGCGATCACCTTCACCAACAAGGCCGCTGCCGAAATGCGTGAACGAGCCGCTGAGCTTATTGGCGACGAGCAAGCGAAGAAGATGTGGATCTCTACTTTCCACTCCTCATGCGTGCGTATTTTGCGTCGCGAGGCGGCCACCATTGGAATGAAATCCAACTTCTCAATCTATGACTCCACGGATTCCTTGCGCCTGATCACCTTAGTCGCCAAATCTTTGGAGATCGACCCGAAGCGTTTCACGCCCAAGGCGATTGCCCACAAGATCTCCTCGTTGAAAAATGAGCTGATAGATGATGAAGACTACGCGGCGACGATCAATACCAATGATCCGTTCTCGCGAGCCGTTTCCGAGGTCTACCGCGGTTACACCCGCCGCCTGCGCGCTGCCAACGCCATGGACTTCGACGACCTGATTGGACAGGTCGTCTACATGTTCCGTGCGTTCCCGCGAGTGGCCGATAACTACCGCCGCCGGTTCCGCCATGTGCTCATTGACGAATACCAAGATACTAACCACGCCCAGTACTCGCTGGTGCGTGAACTCACCGGTGCCGAAGGTGATACCGTCCCAGGCGAACTGACCGTTGTCGGCGACTCCGACCAGTCGATTTACGCTTTCCGCGGTGCCGATATCCGCAACATCGTCGACTTCGAAAAGGACTATCCGAACGCGGCAACCATCAAGCTGGAACAGAACTATCGTTCCACCCAGACGATTCTGTCCGCGGCCAACGAGGTCATCAAGCGAAACCCCGACCGCAATGACAAGAAGCTGTGGACTGCCAGCGGCGACGGCGAGAAGATCACCGGTTATGTTGGTGAATCAGAATCCGACGAAGCACGCTGGATTGCCGAAGAAATACTGCGCTTGAACGATGACGAGGATGTCCGCCCGGGCGACGTGGCGATCTTCTACCGCACTAACGCCCAATCGCGTGCACTGGAAGAACAGCTGATGCGCGTGGACCTGAAGTACCGCGTAGTCGGCGGCACCCGGTTCTACGACCGCAAGGAAATCAAGGACGCACTGGCCTACCTGCGCGCCTTGGTGAACCCGGATGATGACATCAACGTCCGCCGTATCCTCAATGAGCCCAAGCGCGGCATCGGCGACCGTGCCGAAGGCGCCGTGGCAGCGTTGGCTGAACGGGATCGCGTTTCCTTCATGGACGCATTGCGCCGTTCGGATGAAGCACCAGGCTTGGGAACCCGCGGAATCAAGATGACTGCTGCGTTTGTCTCCATGATGGATGACTTGAAGACCGTGGCAGAAGGCTCAGGCCCGGCAGAGGCCCTTGAAGCAGTGCTGGAGCAGACCGGATACCTGGAGACCCTTCGGCTCTCCTCGGATCCGCAGGATGAGTCGCGGGTGGAGAACCTCGCCGAATTGGTCGCCGTGGTCCGGGACTACGTGAACGAAGAACCGGAAGGCGGTCTCGAAGGGTTCCTGGAGCGCGTGGCGCTCGTAGCCGATGCCGACCAGATTCCAGAGGCTCCCAGTGATGATGAGGGAGCAGCAATGGCCGTGCAGGAAGGCGTGGTCACCTTGATGACCCTGCATACTGCCAAGGGCTTGGAATTCCCGGTGGTCTTCCTGACGGGCATGGAGCACGGTGTCTTCCCGCACCAGCGTTCCATGACCGACGAAAAGGAACTCGCCGAAGAACGCCGCCTGGCCTATGTCGGACTGACCCGTGCCCGTGAACGCCTGTACCTGACCCGTGCCGAACAGCGCAGCCTCTGGGGACAGGCCCAGTACAACCCTGCGAGCCAGTTCCTGGAAGAGGTTCCGGGCGAGCTGATCGACTGGAAGAGCGAGGGCTCTGGCGGTGGAATGGGCTTCGGTTTCGGTAACGCAGCGGTGAATTTCGCCACGAGCAGATATGAACGTGGCAGCCACTGGGGTGCAGGTTCGGCATCGGCACAACCGGTGCGAGGGCACAACGCCGCCCCTATTTCCAAGACGCGAGTTGTGCAGAATAAGGACATTACCATCCCAGAAGTCGGACAGAATGTTAAGCATTCCTCGTTTGGCTTGGGCACTGTTATTGCTTTAGAAGGCGCAGGCGACAAGACGGTGGCCAAGGTGCAGTTCCCGGACTCCGAGAAGAGGCTATTGCTGCGCTATGCACCGCTAGAAATCGTGGACTAGCCGACCGGCCCTCCGTGTTTCCTGCGTCACATTCGGCTGCTTTGCTGCAGGACCCGCGAGTTTCTCTACGTGTTGTAAAAGTGGGAAGTTTGCGAAAGTCGGGATAGTCTGAGAGGTGCGCACGGGCTACGGCGCCTAACGACGTCCCGGTAGTTGCGGTGCGCTCTCTTTGGCATGGCATGGATTTCGGTCTGTGGCCGTGCCGCGAGTCAGCATGAACTTCGAACGAAGGACACAAACCCGTGGACCTGTATGAGTACCAGGCGCGCGATCTATTCGAGGCACACGGCGTTCCCGTGCTTGCCGGTATCGTCGCTTACACCCCGGAAGAAGCAAAAGCCGCAGCTGAGAAGATCGGCGGCGTTGTTGTAGTAAAGGCACAGGTCAAGGTTGGTGGCCGTGGCAAGGCTGGCGGCGTCAAGGTCGCTAAGACCGCCGACGAAGCTTTCGAGCACGCTTCCAACATCCTCGGTATGGACATCAAGGGCCACACCGTAAACAAGGTCATGATCGCTCAGGGCGCCGACATTGCTGAGGAATTCTACTTCTCCGTACTGCTGGACCGTGCAAACCGCAACTACCTGGCCATGTGCTCGGTAGAAGGTGGCATGGAGATCGAGGTGCTCGCAGTTGAGCGCCCGGATGCTCTGGCGAAGGTTGCCGTTGACCCAATCGTCGGCATTGATGCCGCGAAGGCCGCTGAAATCGTTGAGGCAGCTAACTTCCCTGAAGAGCTGCGCGCAAAGGTTGCAGACACCATCCAGAAGCTCTGGGTTGTATTCAAGGAAGAAGACGCCACCCTCGTAGAGGTAAACCCACTGGTGAAGACCGGTGCCGGTGACATCGTTGCACTGGATGGCAAGGTTTCCCTGGACGACAACGCATCTGAGGTTCGCCACCCGGCTCACGAAGAGCTCGAGGACAAGGGCGCAGCCGATCCGCTGGAAGCCAAGGCAAAGGCCGCTGGCCTGAATTACGTCAAGCTGGACGGCGAAGTAGGCATCATCGGCAACGGTGCTGGCCTGGTCATGTCGACCCTGGACGTTGTTGCCTACGCTGGCGAGAACCATGGTTCGGTCAAGCCTGCTAACTTCCTTGACATTGGCGGTGGCGCATCGGCTGAGGTCATGGCTAACGGCCTTGACGTCATCCTGAATGACCCACAGGTCAAGTCGGTCTTCGTCAACGTCTTCGGTGGCATCACCGCATGTGACGCTGTCGCAAACGGCATCGTTGGCGCGCTGAACACCCTGGGTGACGCAGCGAACAAGCCACTGGTTGTCCGCCTGGACGGCAACAACGTTGAAGAGGGTCGCGCCATCTTGGCCGAGGCCAACCACCCGTTGGTCACCCTGGCAGCAACCATGGATGAGGGCGCCGACAAGGCTGCCGAGCTCGCCAACGCAGCGAAGTAAGAGGGATAAGCGAACAATGAGCATTTACCTGAACAAGGACTCCAAGGTCATCGTCCAGGGCATCACCGGCGGCGAAGGCACCAAGCACACCGCCCTGATGCTCAAGGCTGGCACCAACATTGTTGGCGGCGTTAACGCCCGCAAGGCCGGCACCACCGTGACCCACGGTGACCAGGACATCAAGGTGTACGGCACTGTGGCTGAGGCCAAGGCCGAGACCGGCGCAGACGTATCGATCGTCTTCGTCCCACCTAAGTTCACCAAGGACGCAGTCGTTGAGGCTATCGAGGCCGAAGTTGGCCTCGTTGTAGTCATCACCGAAGGTGTTCCAGTACAGGACTCCGCTGAGTTCTGGGCTCTGGCACAGTCGAAGGTTGACGCCGACGGCAACCAGATCACCCGCATCATCGGCCCTAACTGCCCAGGCATCATCACCCCAGGTGAAGCACTGGTTGGTATCACCCCGAACAACATCACCGGCAAGGGCCCAATCGGCTTGGTTTCCAAGTCAGGTACCCTGACCTACCAGATGATGTACGAACTGCGCGACTTGGGCTTCTCGACCGCAATCGGCATCGGCGGCGACCCAGTCATCGGCACCACCCACATCGATGCCCTGGCTGCTTTCGAAGCTGATCCAGAGACCAAGGCCATCGTCATGATCGGTGAAATCGGTGGCGACGCTGAAGAGCGCGCTGCTGATTACATCAAGGCCAACGTCACCAAGCCAGTTGTTGGCTACGTGGCTGGCTTCACCGCTCCTGAGGGCAAGACCATGGGCCACGCTGGCGCCATCGTTTCCGGTTCGGCTGGCACCGCCCAGGCGAAGAAGGAAGCACTGGAAGCTGCGGGCGTCAAGGTCGGCAAGACTCCTTCGGAGACTGCTGTGCTGCTGCGCGAAGTTTACGCAGCTCTCTAAGCTGACGCTGAACCAGGGCTGACGCCCTGGAGCATACGCCGGAAACGAACGGTCGCCGTTTCTCC
>NZ_JBLVOJ010000007.1:155047-170044 GCF_053543715.1 Glutamicibacter sp. AGC46 | reverse complement strand
GAACCCCGCGACCGTTTCGCATTTAATTGAAATCTTCTAGTCAAATCCCTAGGGCGGAGAAGCTGCGGGGCAACGTTAGCGTGCTTATCCCTGGCATTGGCATCATGCACGATCCCGGAGGCCGGCGAAAGTGCGGGGCCGTTGCCTTTGAGCCCCGAAACGGCAAGTTCCTGCGATCGACCGTACATTGCCAGTGGCGGTCAGTTGCGTGGTGCACCGCAGCTGATCCGGGTCGACCGGTTCCATGATCAGCAGATGCGCCAAACTCTGCTCGACGCACCCGTCGGCTCGACTATCAGCTTCAGCCCTCGTCCCAAGTGGGACAACGCCAATGAAGTGCTCATGGCAGCCAGCGCCGTCTCCGAAACCACTGTCGCCGAAGAGCCCTACGATGCCAGCGACGGGCTGGAATCGTTGATCAGAAGCTGCGACCAGTCTGCGGGGCTTCTGGGCTACTGGGCAGCGCGTCCCAAGACCTATACGTAGAGCGTTCAATGCCTCAACGAGCAGCAGAGCCGCTACACGCTGGTCTTCGATACCTGGTCCGACTCCGAATTCGGAATCCTTGACGGCAAGCTGAGGCTGGATGCGATGGCTCAATGGGCTGCGCAAGCAGCCTATGAATCCTGCTGCCAATCCTCCTAGCCGTTGAACCGGATACAACAATGGCGGGGCTGGTTCCGCTTGGAACCGGCTCCGCCATCGCTTAACCCTATTGCGAGGCTATCTAGCCTGGGACTGCTCCGCCTCGGCGTCTGCAATCTCCTGCTGGTAGTTCATTTCCAATTCAGGAACCTGCTCGAAGAGCGCTTCGACATCGAGGTCAGGGTTCTCGTCCTGGGTTTCAACTAGCTCAATGGCTTCCGCTTCCGACGCGACCGATGGCAGCGAGCCGGGCAATGGCTTGCGAGCGGATTCGCGCAGGTAGCAGACCGCAATGAAACCCGCGACCGAGGTGCCCATAACCCAGAAGGCCGGAGCCAGGGAGGATTTGGTCAGGGTCACCAACGCCTGCATGATGAACGGCGCGAAGCCGCCAAAGATGGCTACGGCGAAGTTGTACGAGATGCCCATGCCACCGTAACGCGAGGCGGTGGGGAACAGCGCTGGCAACGACGAAGCCAGATTGGCAACGTAGAAGACTACCGGGACTGCCAGCAGCGCAAGGCCAAGCAGGGTGGACCAGATCTGGCCATGCATCATGAACAGGAAGGCAGGGATAGCCAGGACGATGGCCGAAACCGAACCAATGAACAGGACCTTGCGACGGCCCACGCTATCGGAAAGCTTGCCCGCCAAGGGGATGCACAAGGACATGCCCACCAGGATCGGCAGGGTCAGCAGATTGCCGTGCACCGGATCGTATTCCAGCGTCTCGGTGAGGTAGGTAGGCATGTAGCTGGTCAGTGCGTAACCGGCGGTGTTGGCAGCCGATACCAGTACGAACCCGGTGAGCAATTCGCGCCAGTAGGCCTTCACCAGGTCGATGACGCCCTTCGGGGCATCGGCAGCGCTCCGTGCGTCCTCGCTCGCGCGGTTAGCGGCTTCCTGGGCTTCCTTGAAGGCTGGAGTGTCTTCGATCTTGGCGCGGAACCACAGTGCGATAACACCCAGTGGAAGGGCCACCAGGAATGGAATGCGCCATGCGAAGCCTTCCATGACGTCGTCGCTCAGGGTCAGCTGGAGGATGGAGACGAAGGCGGCACCCAGGGCGAAGCCCATGTAGGAACCTAGATCCAGCAGCGAGGCGAAGTATCCACGCCGCTTGTCCGGGGCGTATTCGGTAATGAACGTAGTAGCACCGGCGTACTCGCCGCCAGTGGAGAAGCCCTGGGCAAGCTTCAACACGACCAGGAGAATTGGTGCTGCTACACCCCATACCGAGTAATCCGGGAGGATTCCGATGCCAAACGTGGCCGCTGCCATCATGAGCAGGGTGAAGACCAGAATCTTCTGGCGTCCTACTCGGTCACCCAGCTGGCCCAAAATCACGCCACCAAGCGGGCGCGCGACGAAGGTGACAGCGAATACGCCTAGGCTGAACAGGGTTTGGATTGCAGGCTCGACGGTGTCGGGCATGAAGAGCTTGCCGATAATTACTGCAAGATAGCCGTAGACACCTACGTCGTACCATTCCATCAAATTGCCAACGACGGTACCGCCGATGGCTTTCTTGAGCATCGAATTATCGACGACGTTGACGTCTTCTACCTTCAGGCGGCGTTTCCTCAGGAATCGCTGCTTCCGTGTGTTTTTTGCTTCCATAGTTTCACTCCTCATATCTTTCTTGATCTTGTCCCGGTGCCGGCGACCATTTTCATCCACAAGAATGAGGAGCGAATTAGCTGCTCCTTGAGCTGGTTGCGGTCGCCGTGTGACTCGTCGAAATCGATAGATTTCTACTCAAAAATCCGGCGAAAAACCGGCATTGAGCGATGAAACGCTTAAGCGGACAATCATTAAGTTTACCAAAAATTGGATTAATTCCCTGATCGAGGGGCTCTTCAGGGGCGTATGCGTGCCCATGGGAGCAGCCGAATCCTGCGTGGGCCTACCGCCGAATACCCACGGAAGCATGGGGCAAACGAGCCATTGGCCAAGTTGTGGATCGAGGTGCGCAAAAAGCTGAAATTGTGTCGAAGGACTCGGAGCGTCAGGGGTTGGGAAACAGCGAAGCAACGCGAAAATGATGCACTTGAAGGTCCTGAATCCGGTGGCAAATGAGGGCCCCCGACGGTAAAAAACGCACGCTGTTCAGCAGCGGGTGGCGCTCAGTCCGCAGGGCACAAAAATGCCCCAAGATTGCTGGTGGGCAGCTTGGGGCATGTAGTCGAAGCAGGCTAGCCGCGGAGGCCGGCAGCAGCTTCAGTATCAACTCTCAGGAATGAAGAGCCGATGGCGGCGAACGCGCCCGGAATCAGGAGCATTCGGTGCTTCGGGTTATAGAAAATCTCTTCGAGCGGGGACGCCAGAACTCTGCGAATCTTTTCCAGGAGCCGGTCGTTTTCCAGGGACAGGCGTTCCTGTTCGGTTTCAATCACCACACGATCGTTGTTGATGCTCACCGATGCGCTCATCCAGTCATCATCGGGGGTACTGAGAGTCTCCGATTTAATCAGGGACACGGTTATTACCGCCTTTGTCGTTCGTATCGCCCCGACGAGGATCCGTCTGGGCGCTTGCCCGATGAACGCACTATGTGTGGCGTAGCGCACATCATCGGTCACTTCGAATATACAGGGTTTTACTGAGCGCCGCCTGCTAATACGGCGGATTTAATCAACCTGTTACTCAAGCAGTCCTCGGATATCTTGGGCGGTCAAGGCCTTGGAGAATCCATCGGCTTCATCCATCACTGTCGAGATCAGCTTGCGTTTGCTTTCCTGCAGCGCCACAACCTTCTCTTCGATGGTGCCCTGCGAAATCATTCGGTACACCATCACCTGTCGAGTCTGGCCGATGCGGTGCGTACGGTCGATAGCCTGGGCTTCCACGGCTGGGTTCCACCATGGATCCAGCAAGAAGCAGTAGTCCGCTTCGGTCAGGTTCAAGCCGAAGCCGCCGGCCTTCAAGGAGATCAAGAACAGCGGAGCTTCGCCTTCCTTGAACTGCTCGATGACCTTGGCGCGGTTGCGGGTATTGCCGTCCAGGTAAACGAACTTCACGCCACGCTCGGTCAGCTTGTCGGCCAGCACCTTCAGATACGAGGTGAACTGGCTGAAGATCAGCGCACGGTGGCCTTCGCCCACCACATCATCGAGCTGGTCGAAGAGTGCTTCCAGCTTTGAACCAGGTACGTCCGACAGCGCTGGATCCACCAATGAAGGTTCCAGAGCCAGCATGCGCAGATGGGTCAGCGACTGGAAAATGGTGAAGCGGTTGCGATCCAGATCTTCAACCAGGTGCAAGATTTTCTGGCGTTCGCGGTTCAGATGGGTGTCGTAGACATGCTGGTGTTCTTCGGAAAGGCGCACCAGAAGCTGTTGCTCCTGCTTGGCCGGAAGATCCAGCACCACGGATTCCTTGGTGCGGCGCAGCATGAATGGCTTGATGCGACGCTGCAGCAATGCAAGGGTGTCCTTGTCGCCCAGCACTTCGATGGGGCGGGCGAATTGGCGATTAAAGCGTGTTGTGTTCAGGAACAACGCCGGAGCAACCAGCGACAGCAAAGCACCGAGCTCGGAAAGGTTGTTTTCCATCGGGGTACCAGTGACGGCCAATTTGAAATTGGTCTGCAGGTTCACCGCGGTGCGGTGGGCCTTGGTGGATTTGTTCTTCACGAACTGCGCCTCATCGAGGATCAAACCGGCAAAGCGCTGCGCCTCGTAAATCTCGTCGTTCAGACGCAACAGGGTATAGGTCGTGAGAATGACATCGTAGTTCTCGGCCAGTTCCCTCAGCTGCCGTGGCGAAGGCAAGGTGCCCTCGACGCTGACTACCCGCAAGGATGGGGCGAACTTGTTGATTTCCATTTCCCAGTTGGAAACCACCGAGCTCGGGGCGACGACCAAGAACGGCAGACGGGTGCGCTGGGTTGCGGGCAGCTGAGCACATGCCTGCGGATCGGCCCAGAGCTTGTGGGCATGGAGAATCAGGGCAATCGTTTGCAAGGTCTTGCCCAAGCCCATGTCATCGGCGAGGATTCCGCCGAATCCGCCTTCGTACAGGCGAGAGAGCCAGTGGAACCCTTCAACCTGGTAAGGGCGCAATTGGGCGTTCAGCGTGTTCGGCACCTGCGCGTGGTGGGCTTCAGCGACCTTGAGCAGTGAACGCATGCGTGCGATAAACAAGTCCGCGCCGTCAATGCCTTCAGCCATCTCATCAAGTTCTTCGAACAATGAGATTTGGAAGACCGTAAGCTTCAGGTCTCCCTCCTTCGGCTTGTCATTCATTGCCTGCGCCTCGTCAACGAGCGCCTTGAGCTTGGCGAACATGGGGTGGTTCAACGAGAACCAAGTGTTATCCGGCAGGCGCAGCTTCATCTGGCCATTGCTCATGGCCTCGACGATCTGCGAGAAAGGAACCTCGTGGTTGCCCACGGTGATCAGCAAGCCAAGGTCCAGCCAGTCGGTCCGTTCATGATTCACGGCATTGATCTTCAGCTGAGGAAGTTCACGCAGCTGACGGAATTTCGGCCGGGTACCCTTCTCAACCAGCTTGACTTCAGGAATGCGTTCCAGCGCGGGGAGGATCTCGGTGACGAAATCGATGGTGTCATCGCGGGCGTAGAACTTCGGCGACAAGTTGGGATTGCCGCTTTCTTCATGAACCAGGAAAACTTCATGCACTGCGGCCTGAAGCAGTTCCTCAGCCTCAAGGTCATACACTTCCTGGTCGCCAGGGATCCCCGGGTAGAGGATCTGGAAGTCCAGCGCGGCGGTGTCGTTCGGTTCGTTATTCTCGTTGAATTCGCGCTTGTAGACCACGGTCGCCTGCACATAGGGCGGTTTCAAAGCAGGCAATTCCAGCTCGTCGTTAACGCTACGCAGCTCGAAACGGCGGGCCAAGCGCGGGTAGGAGGATTCAAAGAAGTCGTTGATCTCCGGCCTAGGCACGGTGACCGGGCGGCGGTCAACATACCAGCGGCGGTGCGCGTCAGGAATCGGCTCAACACTTGGCGCGAGCCAAATCTCATCAGGCTGAGCCAACTGGGCATAGAAACCATGCTCGGCGATGACACCGCTTGGTGCTTCCGGATCGAGAATGAGATCCTGGTTTGCAATGTGCAGGACACCGTCCAATTGCAGCCGTTGCTCATCCAGGGAGGCCTGCATGCTGAAGCTGGCTGGAGCAACGATGCGCACGCGCTGCTCGGATCGGGTCGTGATCAGCGGAATTCCCAGCTCATCAGCTTGGTCAAGCAGTGGCCAGAGCAGCTCGGAAGCGTACTCGTCCAGGAACAGCCAGTCTTCATCCACCTTGAACTGCAGCTGGCTATCGCTGCGCGCCATGGAAGCAAAGCGGGTAAACCAGTGGTGCTGCGCCCGCAACAGGTTCCAGCCGTAGGTCTTGAAGCCCAGGGTGGTCCAGCGAAGCTGGCCACGAACCCAACGGCCTTCGGTGTTGCGAACCATTGGGCGCACTCCCAAGCGGAAGCGCTTATTGCGGGTCGGGTGCGGGATGGTTCCGGTCGGCATCCATTGTTGCTGCTGGGTGGCGTCCTTCGAATCGAAGAGCAGGAACTGAAGCGCCATCGGCACTACCGGATCGTGCTGCGACCCAAGCAGGCCATCGGCCGGGCCCGGCTCGAACTCTTCAAACCATGAATCGATTTGCTGCGACCAAACTGTGTTCGGCTTCTCTTCCCGGGCAGGCACGGCGCGTGGCTGGGAAGCGATCTTGTTGGAGACAATAGCCAGTGCCGCGATGTGCGAGCAGATGCCCGGTGCGTCGCAGGTGCACTCGCACGATTCGATTTTCCACTCTCCACCGTCCAAGAGGACCTGGATCATCGGAGAATATTCTTCGCCAGAATCGGTGACGGTGCCTTCGATCTGGTGGGTGCTTTCGTCGAATTCCACGTCAACCACGGAATTTGCTTCTGCAGCCAGGTTCTTTCCATAGAAGAAAGGAACGTTGCCCAGAAAAGCCAATAAGTGGCGGGCATCAATGGTTGGTGGAACAGATTCAATCATCCTCTCATCGTTTCACGTTCCGGGCCTTCGCGAAAGTTGAAGGGCCTTTCTGTGAATAATCACTATCTATGACGTAGCGTTGACGCATGTCCCAAGTGTGGCCCTACCTTCCAGCACGCGCAGTGAACATAACGACGCTCGTTGAATTCGACCGTCTCGCAGCTGAAGCGCTGGCTTCCCACCGTGCACGCGGAAAAGGCTGGCGAGTGCACCGTGTTGATCTGCGCGAACGGGATACCGTGCTGGAATCCTTGGATCTTTCCGAAGCGCTATTCATCGATTGCCAGTATTCCGCGCAAGGATCGCAGATCGTGCAAGCCACTGGCGGGCTGTGCATGAGCTCGGGGGAGGAGCTTCCCTTCGAGACGGTGGCTCGCGGCTTGTATTCGCCGCATGAGTTGTACTCGGGGATCCGGACGCAGACCTACGAGCAAGTGCCTGATGCGAAGATCTACGCGTACTCCCAGCAGCATGCAGCGGTGAATTCCGATAGCGATAGCAATGCGCTGGCAAGAACCCTGCATGATCACCACATTGGCCAGGCGCTGGTCTCGGCGGTGTACGAGGGCACGTTCAAGGAAACCCCGATTATCGGGGTGATGGGCGGGCATGCGATGAGCCGGGGCACTGCGCAGTATGCGCAAGCCTTGGAGCTTGGGCGCATGATTACCCGGGCCGGCTACGCGGTCGCCACCGGTGGAGGCCCCGGCGCAATGGAAGCTGCCAATGCCGGTGCGTGGCTGGCCGATTACGGACCAGAAGATGTCGCTACGGCATTGCAGATGCTGGCCGAAGCGCCAGATGCGATCCATCAGCGCACCGGCTGGGCGAGAACTGCGTTGATGGTCAAGGAGCGTTTCCCGAGCCAGCGGCAGTCCCTGGGCGTGCCAACCTGGTTCTACGGCCATGAGCCGCCGAATCTGTTTGCCACCCAGATTGCCAAGTTCTTCACCAATTCCATTCGTGAAGCGATTCTGCTGGAGCAGTCCAACGGCGGGCTGGTAGTTCTGCCCGGGGCCGCTGGCACGGTGCAGGAAATCTTCCAGGATGCCTGCGAAAACTACTACGCTACCGGTGCTCGCGTGGTGCCGATGGTGCTGATCGGCAAGGACTATTGGACGAGGGCTCTGCCTGCTTGGCCGCTGCTTCAGGCCCTGGCCAAGGAACGTGTCATGGAACAGAAGATTGCTCTGGTGGAAACCGCCGAAGAAGCGATGGAGTTCATCCAGAGCATGCAAACCCTGCGCCGGCGTACCCGGCGGCCGGAGAACAGCTAGAGCACGGCATGGAAAATGCCGGTACAGCCAAAGCTGTACCGGCATTCGATTCGCAGCAGGCTGCTATCCGATGCTGACGTCGAAGATCAGGCCCAAGCAGTAGGTGATGGCCGCTGCGCCCCAGCCGATGGCTAGCTGGCGCAGGCCGCGCTTGAGCGGGGAGGCACCGGAAAGCAGTCCCACGATCCCTCCAGTGATCATCAGGGCCACGCCTACCAGGACTACCGAGACGAGGATCGCGGTCATGCCGGAGAGCCCAAGGATATATGGCAGGATCGGCACGACCGCGCCGGAAGCGAAAAGGATGAACGAGGTGGCCGCCGCGCCGGTGGCCGACCCCAGTTCCTGGTGCTCCTTCTCGAGTTCTTCGCCGCGGCCTTCCGGGTTCAACGAGAAGTCGGGGTTGCAATCGCAGGTGAACAGGCCCATGCGTTCTGCGGCCCGGTGCGCTGCATCTTCATCGCTCATGCCGCGGGCCTTGTAGATCAGCACCAGCTCATTGGCGTCCAGATCGAGGTTCGGGGCGGCGGTCAGCGTGACCTGGGTTGGACGCGAGGCGGTCAGCAGCTCGCGCTGGGAACGCACCGAGACGTATTCGCCAGCGGCCATGGACAGTGCGCCGGCCAGCAAACCGGCAACACCGGAGAACAGCACGAAGGTCGCTGAAACACCGGTCGCACCGATACCCATGATCAACGCCAGGTTGGAAACCAGCCCGTCGTTGGCGCCGAAGACCGCAGCGCGGAAGTTGCCCGAAAGGCGCGCACGGCCTGCTGTAGCCAGCGCCCGGACGACTTCTTCGTGGACCTGTTCGTCGGCCGCCATCTGCGCGGTGGCGTCCTTGTCGTCGCGGTAGGGCGAACTGCTTTCGGAGCGCTGGGCCATGGCCAGCACGAAGACCGAACCGAAATGCAATGCCAGGAAACGCAGCATGGTGCGTCGCAGCGACGGGCGGACTTCCTTGAAATGCTCGCCGAGCAGGACGCGCCAGTGGGATTCGTGGCGGGCTTCCGCCTCTGCAAGGCCCAGCAGGATTTGCCGTTCTTGACCGGTTTTCTTTTCCGCGAGGGCCCGGTAGATGGAGCCTTCGGCGACTTCATCTGCGAGATACTTGCGCCATCGCTGGATCTGCGCTTTGGTAGGTTCGGTTTCTGGGTGCTGTGGCATCGCGACGATGACTCTCCTGGAACATGGATTTTCCAATGAAACCCGTGGATCGGATCAACCACCCAGTTTAGTCAGGGCTCCTGCACTTGGGAATTTGGCAAGGCTAAAAGCAATTCGCTTGCCCGCGGGATTTCCGGCTACCGGCAGCACCAGCTGCAATTCAGAAGTGGCCGGATCATAGGTCGGCCTGCGGGCGCAACGGGCAATGAGCCGTTCAAGCCTGAGCGGATCTGCAACGTAGCGGGTGCGCCAGCGCCCCTCGGCCTTGAACTGCACTTGGCCGGTCTGGCGGTCGATGACGGGCAGAATCGGATATGCCATGGAGGTCAACTCTCTTGCGAGCTCTTGCCCGTGCACCTGTTGATGCGCGGACCGCTTCCTCATCCGAACCACCCATGAACTTGGGGTTGGTGCGCGGCCAGTCGGAGCTTGGCGCCGCGTCTCGTGAAGCAACATTTCCGATGGTACCGCCGGCGGTAGGGCGCGGTGAAGTCCGAATGCGTAATATGACTGCGGCTCAGCTGCCCGGGGCAAAGGCATTGGCCAGTTGCTGCAGCTTCTCGCGTTGTTCGGCCCATTGCCCCGCGGTGTAGTCGGGCAGCAGATCCAGTTGCGCGGTCCAGCCAGCACGGCCATCGAGCTGCTCGCGAATAATATCCAGATGCCCTGCATGCCGGGAGGTCTCGGCGAGCGCATGGATGAGCAGGTGATCCAAGGTGGTTTTGCCAGCTGGCCCCCACCACGGTACCTCTACGGGGCAGTCCAGGGGCAGGTCGCTGATGGCTTCATCGGCGAAGGCGATGGCTTTCCGATACAGGCCGATCAGCTGTTGCGCATCCATATCTGCTGGCGGAAGGAAATCCGCGTCGGGATCATGCGGTGCAATGAATTCGCGAACGTAGCGGTCATCGGCTCTGCGCTTGAGGCAGGTGCCGAAATATTCGTATTCATTGATCGCCAAATGGTGCAGCACTCCCAGGATATGGGTGCCCGTGGGGGTGAGCGGAGTGCGTGCCAGGTGCTCGGCGAGGCCTTCTGCCTTGTAGATCGCATTCTCGCGCGCGTCGTTCAGGTACCCGCAGAGCTTGTCCTTGGTGCTGTCCATGGGCAGAGTCTAGTGAGCGCTGCAGTCTCGCGGTAGAGGGCGCCGTGTGTTTACCATTGGTAAACTTGCCCCGCAGGCCTTGAAGCCAAAGTGGTTGCGGTTGTTGCTGCAGAAAACGTCGAGGAGCCAAACGATGAAAACCTTGCCAGTTGAACCAACCGGTGCCGCGATCAATATCGGTGCGAGGCTGCGCGGGGTGCGCCAGACCCAGCGTATGACCATTGACCAGGTCGCCGAGCTATCCGGACTGACCAAGGGTTTCCTCTCGCGTGTGGAGCGCGACCTGACCAGCCCTTCGGTTTCCACTCTTTTGCGGTTGTGCGAAGTGCTGGGCATGGAGGTCGGTACCCTCTTCGAGGTTCCTGAAACGAAACTGGTCCGACTGGAGCAGGCGCCCCGTGTTTCCCTGGGCGGTGACGGCATCACGGAGCAGCTGGTCACGCCGCGCAGCGAGAAGCGGGTGCAGATGATTCGCGCCGAGATTGCGCCCAAGGGCACCGGTGAAGCGGAGCTGTATTCGGTGGATTGCGAGCTGGAAGTGCTGCACGTGATCGCTGGAAAATTCATCCTGGTATTGCCTGATCAGCGCGTAGAACTCGAAGCAGGCGATACGATCACCTTCCCCGGGCGTGAACCGCATAGCTGGGAAAACGATTCTGATGAGGTTGCCGTGGTTACCTGGACGCTGATCCTCTCATGACGCCAATCCCTTGCGCTTGCTGCCATGGCACGGCATGCGCAGTGCGGCTGCGCGTTCGTCTGCGGGGAGATGAACCGCGTATTCTAGGAACGATGCGTTGTTCCGGGCGCTCGGGACAATCAGTGATGGGAGAGGCGTGAGGACAGGCGAACCAACCGCTGCGCAAGATCAACTGCGCAGTATCAGCTGGTGGGCTTCGATACTTTTCGGCGTTCTTATTGGCACCACCTTGACCTGGATCCGCACCCAACGCAATTTCTTCTTCATTGGCGCCGCGATTCTGGCCGTCGTCATTGTCACCATTGGCGTGCGGACGATTCGCCGACGGGCACGCTTCCCGGTGATGGCGCAGGCACGCACCTCGTGGGCGTATGTGCTGTGGACAGGTGTCCTGCTGGTCCTGGCCGGACCGATCCAGCTGGTGTACGTAGCTGATGACCTTTCCGAACTGACGATCAAATCGCTGGTCATGTCCGCAGGCTTCTGCCTGGGCATTCACGAGGTCGACCGCGCGCTGGTGAAAGCCAGCAAGAAGCGCTCCGGCGAGGCCTGATATGTGCCCGTAATTGTCAAGTAGGCATGGGTTAGCACCCGCTCGGCTGGATTGCCGAGCGGGTGCTTTTCACCTCCCTGATCGACCCGGTGGTGCGGCGTGTCTTGGTGACGCGTGGTCAGTCTGACATACGCGGGTTGGTTACCGCATGACCCTGTTTCGGCGAGAGCAACCAGCTTGTCTAGGATCGAGCGTGGCACCTCTTGGGATGCTGCTCATAGGCCTTCCGCTGATGCGCTCTTCACGCTGCATGCTCCACTTGGCATGATATGAGAGGCGAGTCTTGCAGAATTATTCGTCCATCACGGCCAATGACCAGCACCAACCGGCAAGTTCACGGGCAATCGCGGTGCACGCGACGGTGTGCTTCTTCTTGTGGCTGGCCAGGGTATTCCACCGCTGGTTCAGGCGCCGATTCCCGGCATCGCCCCGTGCCGCTGCCTGGGCCGATGCCTTGGCCCACCGGTCGGTCATGGTTTTCCCCGGCTGGTACCGCGGTTTGTGATGCCATGCAGCCTCGACGAGCAGCCGGCGGGCATGGGTGTTCCCGGTCTTCGTGATCCCGCCCAAGGACCTGCTGGTCCCCGAGGAATATTCGCTGGGCACCAGGCCAAGATAGGACGCAATGGTGCGGCCGGTGAATCGATCCCAGTCACCGAGCTCGACTGCGAGAGCGAACCCGGTCAGGGTGTTGATGCCACGCAGGCAGCACAGCCTGTTGGTCACGGCAGTGAACTGGGATTCGGCAGCCATCTTGCTGATCTGCTCATCGAGCCGGTCACGCCGGGCAAGACCGAAAGTGGCCGCATCGAAGGCAGCGTCGAAGGCCGCTAACGTTCCGGTGCCAAGGCTCGCGAGCTCGTTCTTCCTGATACGCCGCAGCCATGCCTCATGCCTGGAGCCCCAGCACGTACTGCCGTCATAGATGAAGCTATGGCGCAGCAGGAGCTTCGAGAGCCGATGCCTGCACATCATCAGCTCAACTCTGGCGTCCTCGCGTGCTCGGACGAGGTCTCTGGCGGATTCCTCGGCGAGCGTCGGCACGCGCACTGCCACGAGTTCATCGACTTTGATCAGTCGTGCCAGCAGCAGGGCATCGCGGGCATCGGTTTTGACCTTGTCCCCGGAAGGGCGCAGGAGCTTCGACGGGGCCGCGACGGTCACCGGGTAGTGCATGCCCGCGAGGGTGCGTGCGAGGCTGAATCCGGTAGGACCGGCTTCGTAGGCGACCGCGACGGGTCCGTGGTCGGCAGCGATCCCGTTGATCCATGTCGTGACGGCTTCGTTCCCGCCGGGGAGTTTCGCTTCGAGGACTTCACCCGTGCGGGTGTCGAGGGCTGTTGCGCGGATGGATCGTGCGTGCACATCCAGTCCGATCGCAGTACGCTGGGTAAACATCAGGGCCTCCGCTGCATGTCGGCATCCCCGAGCCGTTCTCGGGGATGATCCACGAATCTGCACCGTGAGGCCCTGATCCGCAAGAGGCCTGGCGAAAAAACCTCTTACTCATAGGGTCTAGGGCCTAGGAGTGGCCGGTGGTTGCGGTTTGAAGGCGTCTCCAGGAATTGCCCACCCGTCGCGCGCCTGGACCCAGGGGCTTTGGGCGATCTGCGCCCCGTCCAGGATGTCAAGGGACGTCGGCTGGCCATCGTATTGGGGTGCGAGCTGGACCGGTTTCATTCCCTTGGCTGCGGCGATGACCAGGGCAACGGTTTCATCCGGATCCTGGGACGTTGACATGGCATTCCAATCCAGCGTCGAAATCACCGCTTCGCCGGAAGGGATGGCAACGCGTTCAAGGAGGATATCCGGTTCGGGCTGCAGCTCGATATCCGGCTGGGCATCGCCGGCCTCATTGAGGAAATCGATCTGCGGGTAGGACTGCAACGCGCACGAGCGAGCAGAAATGTTCTTGGCGTAGACCGCCATGTACCGTGAACCGGCAGCTGCATCGGGTGCGCCGAGGGCTATTTCCAAGTCCCCCTCTGCGCACAACGGAGCTGACTGATTCGCTGGCCAGCTTTTGACCTTGTCGGGAAGAACCACAGGCTTGGGGATCAGCCATTGTGGTTTCTTGTTTCCAACCCAGCCTTCAGCAAGGACCTCGTATCGAGGCGATGCCAGCTTGTAGGGCATGGGCTCGCCAAAGGGACCATACCGCTCCAGCCATAAGCGGGTTTCCTTTTCCGCCTCTGCTGGCGCCTCGTTGCCGAGGACCAGGTTCAATCCGGAATGATCAATGCTGGCGCTCTCGAAGACACCTCGCTTGGCCGCCTCGATAAGAAGCTGGAGCTCGGGAATATCAGTGCGTTTCGCGGGCGAATAGCGCACGGATCGATCTGCTAGTGCCAAATCGGTGGGGTGCTTGGCCTGTGCAGCGAATTTTCCCAGCGCCAGCAGCTGCTCCAAATTAAACGCCGTGGCCGAGTAGTTAGCCGCACTTGCCGCGCCGAGCTCGCGTAGGCGGAATGCGAATGAAGCCCTCTCACCGAGAAGACCAGGCTTCGCTTGCTCTTCGCCTCCAAAGTGCGAAAAATTGTCGGAGACTTCCAGTGGGTAGGTTTTCGTCTTTGAGCCTGGGATATTCTGGGGTTCACCGGCGACAAAGGCCAGGTCGATGTTCCGCAAGCTCAGGGCATGGGCCCCAGCCTGGATCTGTTGTGCCATCTCCCGCACGATTACTTCCGCTTGTGCAGGATCGAGCTGATCCAATAGCACGAATTGCAGGTCAACTGACAGATCCGGTGCGGCCAAGACATCGTGATCCATGACCTCGGAGGACATCTGGACGCCAAGGACCCCGTCCCGGTCCTCGACGGCTGCAACGAAATCGCAAACTTCATCGGGCGCGTCGCAGGAATTCCATGGCTGCCAGATCACCAGGATGGCTGCGATAAGAGCCAGTGCGATGACGCTAGCTCCAGCGCGCAGTGAATTCATCTGGCTACTGTATCAAATGCGACCTCATGCTTGACCGCTGGTACTCCGGAAAACGATAACCGGATAATGCGAGTAAAATTTCAAGCACACGTATTGAAAGCGAGTTCCCATGAGTTTGAAAGATCGCCTGCGCGATGACAGCATCGCCCATCTGAAGGCCGGCAACGAGCTGGAGAAGACGACCCTGCGCAATATCCTCAGTGCCATCGGCACCAAGGAGAAGTCGGGAAAGAACCCCAGCGAGCTCAACGACCAGGATGTCGAGAACCTGCTTCGCAAGGAAGTCGGCAACCGCGAGGAAACTGCTGGCCTGGCCGCCAAGGACGGCCGCACCGAATTGGCTGAACGCGAATTGGCCGAAGCCGCCTTCATCTCCACGTACCTGCCCAAGATGCTTGACGAAGCGCAAGCCCAGGACATTGTCGATAGGATCATGGCCGAACTTGCAGCCGATCACGACCTGACCATGAAGGACATGGGCCAGGCCATGAAGCTGGTCGGCGCCGAAATCGCTGGCCGCTTCGATGGCAAGGCTGTCTCCCAGATGGTGCGCGCCAAACTGGGCTAGCCAACACTGGACTTTTCATTCGGCACGGGCCGTCCCACTTTTGGGGCGGGCC
>NZ_JBLVOJ010000007.1:147985-155001 GCF_053543715.1 Glutamicibacter sp. AGC46 | reverse complement strand
CCCTTTTTGGGGGGGCCCGGTTGCCGTAGTCCAGGCAACGGGGATGGGATCCGGGTTTTGAAGCAGATAGTCTGTGGATACCATGCCTGACTTCCCGAAAAACCGCGCCACCCTGTCCAAGGGCTCTGGCGCACTGCTGATCCTTGCCATCATCCTGGCCTCGCTGAACCTGCGTCCTGCCGTCACCTCCTTGGGGTCCCTGCTTGATCTGGTGATTGGCGACCTGCAGATGAATGGCTTCGTGGCCGGAATGATCACCGGCATCCCTCCACTGTGCTTCGCGCTGCTGGGTCCCTTGGCGCCGCGGCTGGCCGGGAAGCGCGGACCGGAACTAGTGGTGGCCTCAGCCATGGGTGCTGTCCTGTTGGGCATTGCCCTGCGCGCGGTGGCTCCGGGGACCGGATTCTTCCTGCTGTGCACCGCATTGGCCCTTGCGGGCATCGCGGTGGGCAACATTCTCATGCCGGTACTGGTCAAGCGCTGGTTCCCGGGAAAGATCGGGATTGTCACCGGCGCCTACACTACGGCGGTTGCCTTGGGTGCTTCCGGAGTTGCGGGGGTCGCCGTGCCGGTGAATCAGATGCTCGGCGGAAACTGGCGCGTGGGCTTGGGATTCTGGGCAATTCTGGCCTTGCTGGCGCTGGTGCTGTGGCTTTTGGTGTACTTCGGGATGCGCAACCAAATCGCAGCCCAGCAGCAGCATCTTGCCAGCAATCCAAATGATGCGGCCGGCATCGGGCCGATGAGCAAGAACGCCACCGCATGGTGGGTGGCGTTGTTCTTCGGCGGGCAGTCCGCCGTGGCTTATATCTTCATGGGGTGGCTGCCCAAGATCTTCATCGACTTGGGAGTCTCGCCGGCATTCGCTGGATCCCTGCTGGCGATCCTGCTGGGTGTGGGCGTGCCTTTGTCCTTCGTGATGCCGGCGCTCGCTGCCAAATTCTCGAACCAGGCGCCACTGGTGATCTTCAACGGTGCCGTGGGCATCATCGCGATCATCGGCATGCTGCTTGCTCCGGTCCAGGGAGCGGTGCTGTGGGCGGTGCTGCTGGGCATTTGCGGGTCGAACTTCCCGCTGGCCTTGACCATGATCGGCTTGAAGGCCCGCACCGCCGCGGGTGTCTCGAAGCTCTCCACCTTCGGCCAGTCTGCGGGCTATCTGCTGGCGTTCCCCGGTCCGTTCCTGGTCGGGGTGCTGCACGAAACTTCGGGTTCATGGGTTGCGCCAATGTGGCTTATTGCCGGCTTGATCGTTTTCCAGACCCTGGTCGGCATCATGGCCGGGCGTCCGCGCTACATCGAGGACACGCAACTAGAGCAAGTGCGCTAGCTGGCGACTTCGCCGGTCGCGGCTGAGTCGACGTGCTTGTCGAAACCGAGATCTGCCTGGCTTCCTGCGACCCGTCCGGCCAATGAGGCATTGGCGCTTCCGGCTGCGGCGCGGTTCCTGCTGCGGCGCAGGAACGGATATTGGTTGCTGACGAATTCGTCGACCTGTTCCTTGCGGCTAGCCAGGACCAGTTCGGTCCCGCTGCCGCTGTGCACGCTTTCTTCCTGGTAGAGGATGGCGATGCGCGAAGCGACTTGCAGGTAGAAGCTGCGCTGGAATTCGCGGCGTTCAATGGTTTTCTCGGAATCGGTGTACCAGTTCGCGTAGAGCTTGCCCTCCTGTGCCCACCAGTGGGCCATGGCGGCAGTCGCCTGGACAACCAAGGAGGCGAAGAGATTCTTGACGGTAGCTACATCCGATTCATGGCCGATGATGTACAGCCTGCACGAGGTCGAGTAGTTGCTTTGCAGCATGGACACCGTGCGGAAGGCCCGGCCCACAGCGGACAGGCCATCGCGCTGTCCCAGGCGGTAGACGCCGCGCATATCGAAGTGCTCCTCGATAATGGCTTCCTTCTTCTTGCCCCGGTGGGCCGAGTCGGCATCCAGTTCCGCACGGCCGATGCCATAGCGCACCATGAGCCGTTCGGCATGTTCCTGGAAGGCCTGCGCTTCGTGCGGATAAGTGGTGTTCTCGGCCTTGTTCAGCAATAGGGCAATGCGTTCTTTCAAGCGTTGCAGCTTTTGCTCAGAGGTGCTCATGGCTTCTTCCTTGCTAGCGGTCCGGCGGTGGCGAAGCGGTCATATCCGGTTCTCTGCATTAGTTTGCCACGAGGTGCAGAGCCCTGCTTGAGGGGCTGTGGGTAACTGCCGCCAGTGGACCCTAGCCGGTTGTGCAAACCGCGCGTAGAGTGAAGGCACCAAGCAGGTCCAGCAGGCCCGCGAACTTCGCTTCGCGGCTGGTCATCGGAGGTTGTGATGGGTGATTTTCGTGCATACACCATGGAAGAGCGGGCCACGTACCTGGCTCCTTCATGCGATCGCTGCGGGCAGCACCGCCACATTGTGTGGGAGAAGGTTGAAGGAACCCAGACCTACCGTCCGCGTGATGCGGGGTGCTCCAATGAGGCCTGCACCGCCTAGCTAGCGCAGCGTGCGGGCAGGTACCGCTCACGAGCGGATACCCAGGCTTGCCGAGATGCGTGCCGAGGCGGCCGTAAGCACGGCTGCAATGTGGTTGCGATCGCGTTCCAGCGGCGGGTAGATGACGGCGATGGCCGCGGGCTTGCCCTGCGGGAGCACCAGCGGAACGGCAATCGAGGTCAACCCCGGGATCACTTCGTCATGGCTGAACTCGAAGTCCTTGGCCGGGTGCTCCTGGGGATTGAGCATGGAACGGATGACCCGTCCCGGTGCGCCGTTGTCGATCGGATGGCGGGTGCCCGGGCGCTGGGCCACGGTGGCATCGGCGAGCCGGGGTTCTGCGGTGCTCAGGGTAACGGCTGCCTCGCCATCGAAGACGACAAGCAGCGCCGTCATCTGCAGCTCATCGGAGACAGTGGCGAGATGCGGTGCGGCCGCGGCCTGCAGGGACTTGGCGACGTTGCGCGCCAGCGCGCCCAGGCGGGCTCCCAATTCGAGCTCGCCTGCAGGATTGCGTTCCACGAAACCGTACTGCTCGAAGGTCTTGACCAGCCGGTAGGCCATGGAGCGGTGCACGCCCAGCAGTCCGGCGAGTTCCGAGACGCTCAGCGGCGTCGCGGATTCCCCGATCAGGGTCAGTGCCTCTAGCCCGCGGCCCAGGGTCTGCGAACCGCCTTCGGTGGTTTTGCTCATGTTCCAATCATTCCATCTGGCCTGCGCAGATGCCTGCCGCGCTGTTCCCGGTGTGATCCACGTCTTGCCTACAGCCTACGTGAAAGCTACGATTGTTTCTATAGTTAGGACAGTGTCGCAATTATAGAGACAATGAAGTTCGGCGGCACAGCGATAGGGGAGCGACATTATGCAGATTCACCACAGGGGATACGTTTCCGGGGATCCACGGGTCAAGGAAGCGGCCGGCTACGGCATCGACCGCGCCGAGCAAATTCCCGATGAAATGGATGTGCTGATCGTTGGAACCGGTCCGGCGGCCGCCGTGGTGACCGCGCAGCTCTCGCGCTTCCCGAGCATCAACGCCCGCGCCATCGAGATGCGCCCGGGCCGGCTCGACGTCGGCCAGGCCGCCGGCATCCAGGCCCGCTCGGTGGAAACCTTCCAGGCTTTCGGCTTCGCCAACGAGGTTGTCGAAGAGGCCTACCGCAATGTCGAAATGTGCTTCTGGACCCCGGACCCCGAGAACCCGGCGAACATCAAGCGCCATTCGCGTGCTGCCGACGACTCCACCGGAATGAGCGAATTCCCGCACATCTATGTGAACCAGTCGCGCATCCTGGACTACTTCCTGCGTGACGCCGAACGCGCGCCGGGCAAAATCACCCCGGACTACGGCGTGGAATACCTCGGCTGCGAGATCGACCCGGACGCCGAATACCCGGTGTCCGCGCGCATCAAGTACGTGGCGGGGCCGCATACCGGCGAAGAGCGCACCGTGAAGGCCAAGTACCTGGTTGGCGGCGACGGCGCGCGCAGCCAGGTGCGCCGCTCGCTGGGCCACAAGCTGCACGGCGATGCGGCCCTGCATGCCTGGGGCGTCATGGACGTCATGGTCAACACCGACTTCCCGGACATCCAGGTCAAATGCTCCATCCAGTCCCACGACGCGGGCAATATCCTGCTCATCCCGCGCGAGGGCGGCTACCTCGTCCGCTTCTACGTGGACCTGGGCGAGCTGACCGCCGAGGATGCCGGGGCCATCCGCAACACCCCGGTCGAGGAAATCGTGGCCACGGCCAACCGCATCATCCACCCGTACACCATGGACGTGAAGAACGTCGCCTGGTTCTCGGTCTACGAGGTGGCCCACCGGATCACCGACGGCTTCGACGACGTTTCCGATGAGGAGCGCGGCACCCGCTGCGCGCGCGCCTTCATCATGGGCGATGCCTGCCACACCCACTCGGCCAAGGCCGGGCAGGGCATGAACGTGTCCATCCAGGACGGCTTCAACCTGGGCTGGAAGCTGGCCGCCGTGCTCGAAGGCCGCGCCCCGGATGCGCTGCTGGATACCTACGCCGGGGAACGCAAGGTCATCGCGCAGAACCTGATCGACTTCGACAAGGAATGGTCCACCCTGATGGCCAAGTCGGTGGACGATTGGGAAGACCCTGACGAGCTGGAGAAGTACTACACCAAGACCCAGGAATTCCCTGCCGGGTTCATGACGCAGTACACCCAATCGCCGATCACCGCCGGCCTGGAGCACCAGGATCTGGCCCCGGGCTTCCCGGTGGGCAAGCGCTTCAAATCCGCCGAGGTCATCCGCCGTTCGGATAACCGCTGGCGCCACCTGGGCCACTTCCACGAGGCTGACGGACGCTGGCGTATCTACGCCTTCGCCGATGCGGCAGCACCGGCACTGGAGGGCACCGCAATGGCCGACTTCGCCGCTTGGTGGAGCGCCGATCCGGCATCGCCGCGCAACCTGTACACCCCGGCAGGCGGGGACGAGGATGCCGTATTCGATACCAAGGCCATCTACCAGCAGGACTATACGCAGGTCGAGCTGCATGATGTGCCCAAGGCCTTCCAGCCGCTGAAGGTCCCGTACGGCCTGCACGACATCAACCAGGTATTCGCAGCCGGCCACGGCCGCGACATCTTCCGCGACCGCGAAATCAGCAAGAACGGCGCCATCGTGTTGGTTCGCCCGGATCAGTACGTCGCCGGGATCTTCCCGCTGGATGCGCGTGAGGAGATCGCCGCGTTCTTCGCCGGGAACATGCTTCCGGCCAACGGCTAGAAAACCCTATTGGCTCTTTTGGCCGCACCCTGCTGAACCATGGGTGCGGCCAAGGGGCCAAGCCTGCATAACTGCCGCCAAGCTGTCGCGCGCTGCTGGTAGCCTCGGGTGCATGAGCGCACTTTTCGACACGCTGCCGGTTCGCCGCATCACCGAACATCCCAAGGCACCCATGGATCGTTCCGACTGGGCCGCCCAGATCCCGGCTGTGCAGCAACTTCTTGACGAGGGCCTTGAACTGGGCCAGCTGACTGTGCTGGTGGGGGAAAACGGCGCGGGAAAATCAACGCTCGTCGAGGCGATTGCAGCGGCCTTTGGGCTGAATGCCGAGGGCGGAACCCGCAACAGCATGCACCAGACCCAACCCACCGAATCCGGGTTGTCCTCGCACCTGCAATTGGAACGCGGAGCCGGTGCGTCCAAGGCCGGCGTGTTCTTGCGCGCGGAAACCATGCACGGGCACTTCGCCTATCTGGGCTCCATCGGCTCGCGCGGAAAGCACAATTTCCAGAGCCATGGCGAATCCTTCGTCGAGTTCTTCACCGAGCGCTCGTATGTCAATGGGTTGTGGGTTTTCGACGAAGCCGAATCAGCGCTGTCCTTCAATGGCTGCCTCATGCTGCTCTCGCATATTGCAGATCTGCTGCGTTCCGGTTCCCAGGTAATTCTCTCCACCCACTCGCCAATTCTTGCTTCCTTGCCGGAGGCGCGAATCTATGAAATCGGGGAGTGGGGCATCCGCGAATCGGACTACGACGAGTTGGACATGGTGCGGAACTGGCGGCTTTTCCTGGATGCCCCGGGACGGTACCTGCGCCATTTCAATGACTAGATTGCCGACGCAGCGTGGTCTTCGGTTAGAGCGGCGCTGCTAATTCCCCTAAGCTTTAAGCAACGGAAGACGAAGGGACGCACTATGGCCAAGAAGCGCTCAATTTGGGCTCGAATGTTCGGTATCGGCAAGGCTAACGCCAACGCCGCTTTGGATGCTCTGGAGGATCCGAAGAAGATGCTGGACCAGTCGGTTCGCGAATACACCAACAACATTGCCCAGGCCGAGCAGGCGGTTGCCCAGACCATCGGCAACCTGCGCATGGCCGAGGACGACCACGCCAAGTTCCAGCAGGAAGCCAAGGACTGGGGCAACAAGGCGCTGGCCGCGTCGAACAAGGCTGACGAATATTCTGCCGCCGGTGACAGCACCAACCAGCAGAAGTTCAACCAGCTGGCCACGGTGGCCATCCAGCGCCAGATGGACGCCGAGAAGCGCGCCAAGAACCTGGGATCCACGATCACCACCCAGCGTGATGTCGTGGCCAAGCTGAAGACCGGTCTGAACACCATGCAGACCAAGCGCCAGGAACTGGTGGCCAAGCGCGATGAGCTGGTGGCCCGCGCGCGCAATGCCAAGACCCAGAACCAGATGATGGACACCCTCAAGGCCCTGGACATCAACGACCCGACCAGCGAGATCAGCCGCTTCGAGCAGCAGATCCGCCAGGACGAAGCCAAGGTCCGCGGTGCGCAGGAACTGGCGGCCTCTTCCCTGGATGCGCAGTTCGCGCAGCTGGAAGACCTCGGTGCCGAGACCGAAGTTGATGCGCGCTTGGCAGCCTTGAAGGCCAGCAACGCCCCGCAGGACATCCTCGAGGAAGCCGACGGTGCCGCGCAGATCGAAGCCGGCGCACCGCAGGTTTCCGAGATCGAAGCACGCCTGGCTGCCTTGAAGAAGAACCAGGCCTAGGTCCTAGCCACAAGCGGCAAAGCGTCCCTTTCCGGATCA
>NZ_JBLVOJ010000007.1:112907-147930 GCF_053543715.1 Glutamicibacter sp. AGC46 | reverse complement strand
CCGTAATGGGACGCTTTGCCTTTTTCGTGGAAACCGGGTTTAGCGGCCAACCGATTCCTGGGCGGTGCCTGCTGGATGCAAGGTGGCACTGCCTGCGGAGACATCGATCGTGATCTTGTTGGGGGAGTTCGGATCGGTGGCGAGCAGGTTCTCGACGGATCCGGCGGCCGTATTCTGCCGCAGGTCGTAGGTGGCCTCGGGCAGTTCCAGCTCCAGCGAGCCGGCGCTGACGCTGCCCTCGATGCTCTTGGGCGCCTTGCCCGAGAGTTCGCCAATGAGTTCGCCGGCCGAGATATCAAACCGGGCGCTTCGGACATTGTCCAGGCGCACCGTTGCTTCCCCTGCGCCCAAGTCGATATCGGCGGTGTGCGCGCTGCCGGTGAGGTTCAGCTCCCCGGCACCGACTTCAACCACCAGGTCCTTGTAGGCGCCGACTGCGTTGAAGGATCCGGCGGACAGTTCGAAGTCCGCATCCAGCGTTCCGTTGTCCATGGATTGCGGAAGCACCAGCGTTGCCTCGTTGTCTTCGAATCCGCAGCCGAAGAAGCAGAAGTTGTCCCAGGCATTCGGGGCTTCGACGATGAGCCGATTGCGCTCCCGATGCAGCTTCCAGCTCGCGGACTTGGCGCTTTTGACTTCAAGTGTTGCCTTGTCGGTGTCCGCAAAGACCAGATCGAAGCGTCCCGAGCTCGCCGAAACTTCCAAGGCGGTCACCCCGGAGACCTCTGCTTCGTGGACCGAATGCTCTCGGGAGACCGAGGCAAAGGCGCTGCGTGCCGTGGCGATGACCAAGGTGAGAATGACCAGCCCGCCGAGCACCGCGAGGATGATATTCAGCGGCTTGCCGTTGTTGGGTGGCGCCGGTGGGTTTGGCGGTAGCGGCATGGTTTGCGTGGTAGTCATGATCCTGTCCTGTCTGTGCGGTTGGTGCCCAGGGTTTCAATATGAGCCAGGGCTGCCAGCACGCGCCGGTTGCCCGTTCCGTCGGCTTCCAAACCGAGTTTCTGGAAGATGGAAGTGATGTACTTTTCTACGCTGGCCTCCGAGAGGAAGAGCAGCGCGGCGATCGCCTGGTTGGATTTTCCTTCGGCCAGTGCGGCCAGGACTGTGCGTTCCCGGTCGGTCAGCTTCTGCATGCGGTCATCGTGATTGCGTCGAGTCAACAGCTGTGCCACCACTTCCTGGTCCAAGACGGTTCCACCACCTGCAATCTGCTCCAGCGAAGCAATGAACTCGCTGACATCCGCAACACGGTCCTTGAGCAGGTAGCCGATCGCTCCGGACTGGGTGGAAATCAGTTCCGAGGCGTAGCGCTCCTCGACGTACTGGGAGAGCACCAGCACCGGCAGGTCCGGATACTTCTTGCGCAGTTCCAGCGCCGCGCGGATGCCTTCATCCGTGTAGGTCGGCGGGAGACGGACATCCAGGATGCAGATCTGCGGGAAATCATCGGCGGACGAGTTGTCCAGGAAATCCATCAGCCCGCTGGTTTCGGGCAAATCCGCGACAACATGGTGGCCACTGTGGGCCAGCAACCTGACTAGCCCTTCACGTAGCAGGACCGAATCTTCGCAAATCAGTACGCGCATGGCACGTTCACCTCCACTGCAGTTGGCCCGCCCTGGGGGCTGTCCAGGCTAAAGGTGCCGCCGGCGGCGAGCACCCGATTATTGATTCCATCCAGGCCTCCGCCGGGCGTGATGCGCGCCCCGCCGGTGCCGTTGTCCTCGATGCGGGCCCACAGGCTTTGCTGGCCTTCATGCTCCCGGACCCTCACGGTGATCTGGCAGCGCTGGGCCCGCGAATGCTTGGCGGCATTGGTCAGCGCCTCGGCAATGGCGAAGTACACCGCCGCTTCGGCCACGCGCGGATAGCGCCCATTGAGCTGGATATCCAGGCCAACCGGGATATGCGAGCGGCCTGCGATAGCCGAGAGCGCCGCATCCAGTCCGCGGTCATCGAGCACCGAGGCGTAGATTCCGCGGGTGAGCTGGCGCAGTTCGGTAATCGCGGACTTGGTTGAAGCGTGGGCTTCGGCCACCAGTTCCTTGGCCTGCTGCGGATCGCTGTCGATCTGCTGGTGCGCAAGCCCCAAGGTCATGGCCACGGAGACCAGCCGGGGCTGGACCCCATCGTGCAGGTCGCGTTCGATGCGGGTGCGCTCCACCTCTGCGGCGCGCACCGCTCCTTCGCGCTGCACCGCAGTGGTGCGCACGCGTTCGACCAGTGCACTCTCGCGGGCAATAGAGCCGACGATTCCCACGGTGACCATCCGGTGCAAGAAAACCAAGCCGATAACCACTGCTATTCCCAGCAGCGCCGCCAGCACCAGCCAAGGTGCCTGGCTTACCGGGGTCTGGAGGCCCCATAGCCCGGGAACGGTTCCCAGCGGGTCGGCATTATCTGCCTGCAAAACCGGGGCGAAGGCAACGATGGACGAGCGCACGGCCATTTGCAGGGCAGTGAGCATCAGCGAACCGGCCAGGCAGGAGAAGAGCAAGCTTCCCAGCAGCGCCCACATGCGTCCGTTGGACACATTGCGTCCGAGCGAACGGACGTATTCGCCAAAGCCCTGACGGCGGCGAGGCCGCCAGGTCAGCGGAGCGACGTCCATGTCGTAGAGGTTGCTGATTCGAGTCAGCTCGAAGCGGGCCAGGCCGAAGAGCGCATAAACCAATCCGGCCAAGACGAGCAGACCCAAACCGAGGATCGGGGTCAGCGCGACGCCTACCGAGAGCCAGGCCAGCAGCAGCGAAAACAGGATGAGGCCGGCAGACCCGAACAATGCCATGTGCAGCAGCGTCATGCCCAATCTCAGCGGGGGACGGGCAGGTGCGGTGCCCGGTAGAACCTTAGGTGTCGAAGTCATACCTCAACACTAGAGCGCGCAGGTCAGCGCCAACACCGAGGGAACCGGAGTTCTTCATTATGGAAAACCCGAAGAATTTGCCTCCCAGGGTGCCCTTTGGGCTTTTCGGAGCGCAGGATGGACAGATGGACACGAACCAGGATCCGCAGGCGGCAGGAACAGCGCCCATCGAGATCAGGCCCCTGGCCGAAGAACGCATGGACGACTTCGCGACGGTAGTGAATCCGAGCCGGAGGCAGAAGCATTGCTGGTGCTTGTCGCACCGGATCGGTGCCGCCGAGATCAGGGAACGAGGTGCAGGGGACCGGTTTGCCGCCATGCGCTCGCTGAGCACCGAGCCGATTGCCCCGGGAGTGATCGCCTATCGCGCAGGGGAACCGGTGGGCTGGTGCAGCATCGCTCCGCGATCGAGGATCCCACTGCTGGAAAAGTCCAAGCTCATCAGGCCCGTGGATGATCTGGAGGCTTGGAGCATCACCTGCATGGTGGTGCGCAGCGGCTACCGCCGCCAGGGCGTGAATCGGGAAATGGTCCAAGGCGCAGTGCAGTATGCGCGGGACCTCGGGGCGCCCGCGGTCGAAGCCTACCCCGTGGATCCGGCAGGGCGGATGGACCTGACCATGGCCTTCGTCGGAACCAGGAAGATGTTCGAGCAGGCCGGGTTCGAGGTCATCGGGGTCAGCGACGCCCAGGCCAGCAGGATGCCCCGGCTGATCATGCGCAAACTGCTCTGACCCGGTGACGCTGTGTTGCATTTGCTCCGATTTGGCACCGGGATGAAGAACCGGCGTGAATTAGCGAGGTTCCGTCAGCGCTTCAACGCCGCGCACCCCTTCATCATCCAAACGAGGTTTGAAATACTTGGAAATGGCCGTCTTGGCTGCGTTTCCGGCAGTGACTGGCTCTCTGGCTTCAATTGCATCGAAGATCGCTCGGTCCAATGCCACCACTTTTTTCATTTCTAGGGACTCGTTGTCCGCGTGGCTCATCTGGTCATTCATGACGCTCAAGATGGCACCGGATACCGCCTCGCCACAGATTCGCAACAGGCTGTTGTGGCTGGCTTCCCATACGGCCGCGTGGAAATCGAGGTCGGCCCGGTTGAAGGATCCGGAGCCCGCAGCCGCCTCAGATTCCATGCGTTCAACTGCATCGCGCATGACCGATAGTTGCTCGGAACTATGCATTACGGCCGCTAGCTGGCAGGCGGAACTCTCCAGAACGATTCTGAATTGCACCAATTCCGAGAGCGAGAGGGTAGCTATGCGCGCCATATTGGCAAAGGATCTGCCCAGATTATCCGTGGAAACCGGCAAGACAACTGGACCGCTGCGGCTACCGGGACGCGACGCAATGAGGCCTTGGCTCTGTAATACTCGCAGTGCCTCGCGGACCGTTGGCCGGCTGACGGAGAACTGCACCATGAGCTCGCGTTCACTGGGAAGGTGCTGGCCAGGTTCAATTTCCTTGGACAGAATCGCTTCCTCGATTTGTTGCACTACTCGCTCGTAGGTCAATGTTGGCACGGCCGGCGTGAAAGTTAGCTTGCTCAATTGGGGCCTTCCTTTAGCTGCGAGTGGAAACGGTTAGCGGACAAGGTATTGCAGTTCTCCGGGGCGGCACCGCCCCAGCCAAATATTTCGACAACTGGTAAGACCAGAAAACTTAGTAGAAATATCAGCATATATGGTGTTGTATGGATCACATCACTCAATGGACATGTTGACCGATGGAGATCCCATGAAAGAGAAAAAGAACTACAGTCGGCTTGCGGCGACAGTGCTGGTTGGCTCTCTGGCGCTAACCGCGTGCTCTGCAGGATCAGGCGGGACTTCGCCGGAAGGCTCGGCCGAAAACACTTCAGTGACCGTCGCGCTAACTGGTGAGCCGGTCAATCTGGACTTCACCACGACTGCAGGCGCTGCTATTCCGCAAGCACTCATGTCCAATGTCTATGAAGGATTGGTCGAGATCGACCAAGAAGGAAAGATCCAGCCGTTGCTCGCCGAATCGTGGGAGCTGAGCAACGGGAACAAGACCTATACGTTCAAGCTTCGCGAAGGCGCAACCTTTTCCAATGGCGAAGCGTTCACTGCCGATGACGTCAAATTCAGTATCGAACGAGTCCAATCCGATGACTGGGTCTCTAGCTTGAAGACGAAAATGGAAATCGTGGACTCTGTCGAGGTCCTCAGTGATTCCGAAGTCGCCATTACCCTGAAGCAGCCGAGCAATGCCTGGCTTTTCGACATGGGCACCTTGGTCGGAGCCATGTTCGATCCAAGCGGCGTTGACGAACTAGCTTCGACCGCCATTGGGACTGGGCCATACGAAATTGATGCGTGGAACCGCGGGCAGTCCATCGAACTCGCGACACGCGATGACTACTGGGGCGAGAAACCGCAGGTTGAAAAGGTCTCACTGCGCTACTTCGCCGATGCGGTAGCCACGACCAATGCACTTCAATCCGGCGACGTGGATGTCGTCTACAACATGCAGTCCCCGGAACTGCTGTCCGGTTTCGAATCAAATGACAAGTTCCAGGTCCTTGACGGCACCTCCAATGGCGAGATCGTCTTGTCGATGAATAACAAAAAAGCTCCGTTCGATGACAAGCGCGTGCGCCAAGCCGTCATGTATGCCATCGACCGCCAAGCTGTAGTCGACACCGCATGGAACGGCTACGGCACGGTGGTGGGCGGACCGGTTCCGACCACCGACCCTTATTACGAGGATCTGAACGATATCTACCCGTACGACCCGGAGAAGGCCAAGGCGTTACTCAAGGAAGCTGGAGCCGAGAACCTGCAGATCACTTTCAAGGTTCCAACTCGCCCCTACGCAACCGCAGTCTCTGAAATAGTCGTCTCGCAACTGGCTGATGTCGGAATCGACGCTAAGATCGAGTCCTCCGAATTCCCCGCGGTCTGGCTCGACGAGGTCTTCACCAAGCACGATTACCAGATGTCGGTCGTCCTGGCAGTGGAGAGCCGAGATGTTTTGGCAATGTTCAACACCCCGGATTACTACCTGGGCTACGACAATTCAGGCATTGAGGAGCTTGCCGCTAAAGCCGATGCTGCCGACGAAGTCGGATACGTGGATGGCATGAAAAAGGTGGTTCGCACCATCGTTGATGATGCAGCTGCAGATACCCTGTTCATCTTCCCGAACATCGTGGTAGCCAAGGCAGAGGTGACCGGCATTCCGGCCAACTCCGTGACCGAAGCATTGGATATGACCAATATCGGCTGGAAATAGCTTCCATAGCCGCACCGACAAAGGGAAAATCACGTGGGTATTAGATTACTGATCAACTTGGCAAGATTCGTTGTCACTTATGTGATTGCAACGGTTGCAGTGTTCCTTTTCATGCGAGCAATTCCCGGAGATCCTGCCCAGATTGCCCTGGGTGTGAACGCCACCCCGGAGTTATTGGCCAAAACGCGAGCCGAGTTCGGGACCGATCGGCCGCTGATCGTCCAGTACTTTGACTGGGCGCTGGGGTTGCCCACCGGCAACTTCGGCACATCCTATGTCACGCGGCAAGATATCAGCCCGCTGATTGTCGACCGGGTGCAAGTCAGCCTGATCCTGGTACTGCTGGCAATGGTCCTCGCCTTGGCGATTGCGATTCCCTTCGGCACCTACGCGGCGGTCAAGCACCGCAATCCGAGCGGCATCATTGTCAGCGGAATCAGCCAGGTAGGCGTGGCCATTCCCAACTTCCTCGCCGGCATTCTGCTGGTGGTCGTCTTTGCCGTGGGCCTGGGTTGGCTTCCGGCCAACGGGTGGACACCGCCCGGCGAGGACTTCGGAGATTTCATTTCCCGCGTCGTCCTGCCAGTGCTCGCTCTGGCATCCGTGCAGGGAGCTATCCTGACTCGCTATGTCCGTTCGGCGGTGATGGAAGTGATGAGCGAGGATTACTTGCGGACCGCACGGTCCAAGGGCCTCGGGAAGCTTGAATCGCTGATCAAGCATGGTCTGCGCAACGCGTCCATCCCGGTTCTGACAGTTACCAGCGTGCAGTTGGCGGCATTGATCATTGGCGCGGTGGTCATTGAACGGGTGTTTGTGATCCCAGGCCTTGGGTCCATGCTGCTCGACGCGGTGGGCAACCGCGATCTTCTTACCGTGCAATCGGTGGTCATGGTGCTCGTCGCGATTACCTTGATCATCAACTTGGTCGTGGACGTGCTCTACACAATCCTGGATCCACGCATTCGAAAGGGCGCGTAATGTCTGCAGAACCAGTTACCGCTTCAAGCACCCGTCGCAAACTCTCCGTGACGCTGCTGGTAGGCAGCATCCTCGTAGCTCTCGTGGTGCTCGCTGCACTCGTCTCCTTTGTCTGGACCCCCTTCGATCCGGTACAAGCAGTTCCCCAGGATCGCTTGCAAGGATCCAGCGTCACCCATCTGATGGGTACCGACAGGTACGGACGCGACGTCTTTTCGGGAATCCTGTACGGAGCGCGCATTACCTTGCTGGTGGGTTTGGTTGCGGTAGGCATCGCCCTGATCATTGGGACGCCGCTAGGTATTCTGGCTGGCATGCGAGGTGGCATCACCGAGGAAGTTACCATGCGTGGCGCTGATATTCTCCTCGCTTTTCCCGCGTTGCTGGTAGCGATCATGTTTGGCGCCGTATTTGGAGCCAGCACATTCACAGCCATGCTTGCCATCGGCATTGGCTCGATACCCGGCTTTGCGCGTGTTGCGCGAAGCGGCACCCTGCAGGTGATGAGCACCGAATACATCATGGCTGCCAAGGCATCCAGCCAGAGCAGCTGGCGTATCGCCCGGCGCCATGTGCTGCCCAATATCATCGGCATGGTCGTGGTGCAGTGCTCGGTATCGTTCGCAATTGCGGTACTTGCCGAAGCAGCGCTGTCCTTCCTTGGCTTGGGCACTCCACCACCGGTCCCATCCTGGGGCCGCATGCTGCAAGAATCCCAGCAATTCCTGGGGACCTTCCCGATGCTCGCCGTTTGGCCGGGCGCCGCCATTGCCGTTGCAGTGTTGGGCTTCACCTTGCTTGGTGACGGTCTGCGTGATCGGTTCGATCCGAAACTGAATGGAGATCGGTAATCCATGGATAAGAAAACAACTACCGGCGCTCTGATAGATGTCAGGGGCCTGACAATCAGCACCAAGCACCGCACGCTTGTCTCGAACTTTAATCTGCGCATGAATCCGGGGGATCGTGTAGGGCTGATTGGCGAATCTGGTTCTGGAAAGTCCATGACCACATCCGCCCTTATGGGGTTGCTCCCGGAAGGTGTCAGCGCCAGTGGCTCCATCCAGCTTGCGGGTCACCCACGGAATCTGGTCGAGGCAACTGACAGGGAACTGCAGAAAATCCGTGGCAAGGATATGAGCATGGTCTTCCAGGAGCCGCTGACCGCATTGAATCCGCTGATGAAAGTCGGTCCGCAGGTCGCGGAAATTATGACTAGCCATAAGACCGTCGCTTCAAAATCAGCGGCTCAGGCTCGTGCCGTGGAACTGCTCGGATCGGTTAAGCTCCCGGATCCGGCACGGGCCGCCCGCTCTTATCCGCACCAGCTTTCTGGAGGCCAGCGACAGCGCGCCATGCTGGCGATGGCCTTGGCGAATAACCCGGGTCTCTTGCTCTGCGATGAACCGACCACGGCTTTGGACGTTACGGTTCAACGCCAGGTTCTGGATCTGATCTTGGAATCGGTCCAAGAACGCGGCACCGGGTTGCTGTTCATCACCCATGACCTTTCGGTGGTCGCCAACGTCTGCGACCGGGTGCTGGTGATGAACAACGGCCAAGTGGTTGAAGAAGGCGATACCGGCGAGGTATTCAGCAATCCGCAACACCCTTACACCCGAGGACTGCTGGCCGCCTCGGACCTGAATGCCACAGATGCCGACGGCAGGTTATTCACCGTGGCTTCGGCCGCTTCCTACATCCCGCCTTTGGCCGAAGCGCAACCAGTCGTGGAAGCAGCAAACGCGGAAATAAGCGATCTCCGGGAACACGACCAAGCCGCGGGGGACACTGCTCCCGAAGTGCCCTCCTTGATCAGTGTCAAGGACCTGACGCGAATCTATCCTGTCGGACGCTCGTCGCTCTTCGGGAAGCGGTCGGAGGTGCATGCGTTGAAGGGCGTTTCCTTTGACGTTGCTGCCGGGCAACGTTTCGGTGTGGTCGGTGAATCCGGTTCCGGAAAATCCACCCTCTTGCGCATCTTGGCAGGTCTGGACCAACCCACCTCAGGCAGTGTTCGTGTGGCAGGAAGCGAGGTTGCAGGGGCCAAGGAGCGGGATCTGGTCCAATTGCGCCAGCAGCTGCAGATCGTTTTCCAGGATCCCATGGGATCGCTGGATCCGCGGATGCGTGTCCGCGACATTATCGCTGAACCTTTGCTTGTTCCGGGGCAAAAGGTGGATAGCGCCAAGCACCGGAAGATGGTCGCAGAAATGCTCGGATCGGTGGGACTGCCGGCCGATGCCGCGGAGCGCTTCCCGCATCAATTCTCCGGTGGACAGCGCCAGCGAATCTCCATTGCTCGTGCGCTGATCTGCGAGCCTCGGGTGCTGGTGGCTGATGAACCGGTCAGCGCTCTGGACGTCTCCGTCCGAGCCCAAGTACTGAACCTGCTTTCGGACTTGGTCGACGACTACCAACTGACCCTCGTCTTCGTCTCGCACGATCTTGGCGTGGTGCGGCATATCTGCGACAACGTCGTGGTGATGAATGAAGGGCGGATCGTCGAAAGCGGAACCACCGAACAGATCTATGACAGTCCGCAGCATGCGTATACGCGGACTTTGGTGAATTCATCCATGTCCCTGCGCAACGAACTGGCCCTGCGCTAGTAATGCTCGTTTTCCTTGAGAGGCCATCATGTCCCAGCTTTCTGAACACACCACCGCACTGCACCAGCTGTCCGCGCAGGAACTTCACGCGTCCTATGCTGCGAAGGACATCTCGCCGGTGGATGTAGCAGAGTCGGTCATCAAACGGGTTCAGGAACGTGAACCGGTACTCAACGCGATGTACCAGTTCGATCCGGAAGACGTGCTGAGCCAGGCACGCGAAAGCGAGCAACGCTGGGCCAGCGGAACAGCGCTCGGTCCACTAGACGGGGTGCCGGCAACGGTCAAGGAGAACATAGCACGCAAGGGCATCCCGATGCCTTCGGGAACGGCCCTATCCAACCCCAAGGTGCCCACGCAGAACGCGCCGATCACCGATCGGATTCTTGAAGCCGGCGGCATCCTGGTTGGCTCGACTACGATGCCGGACTGGGGCATGCTCTCTTCGGGTGTTTCCAGCCTTCACGGAATATCGCGTAGCGCTTGGAACCCTGGATGGACCACCGGTGGCTCCAGTGCGGGTGCGGGATCTGCCGCTGCTGCTGGATATGGGCCGCTGCATGTTGGCACCGACATCGGTGGATCCATTCGCCTGCCCGGCGGCTGGCAGGGGTTGGCAACACTGAAACCCAGTGCAGGATTGATTCCCCTGGACGTCCCGTACATTGGCCGGGCGGCCGGTCCCATGGGACGTACCGTGGATGACATTGCCCTTTTCATGTCAGTGCTCGGACAACCAGATATCCGTGACTATTCGGCACGCGCCTATCCGGCCATGCAATGGCAGTCAAAGCTTGGCAGCGTCCGCGGGATGAGAATCGGGTTGCAGCTTGAAGCTAACGCTGGGGCCGCTGTCGACCCCGAAATCCGATCGGCGGTGCAGTCGGTAGCGGAAACTTTTGCGCAGGACGGTGCCAGGGTCGAAGAGTTGCCGCCCTTCATCGACCAAGGCATGCTTGACCAGCTTGACCGCTTTTGGCGTACCCGGTCCTGGGCCGATTTCCGTGAACTGAGCGAAAGCGAGCAGGCGAAGGTCCTGGATTACATCGTGCGCTGGTGCGAAGGCGGAGCCAAGTTCGATGGCGCCGACACGATCAGGAATTTCGGTGCGATCGACCAGATGCAGAAGGCGACCATCGCGGCTACCGCCGGGTATGACCTCATCATCTCTCCGGTCTCCCCGATGGCTGCTTTCCCTGCGGAACAACCGATGCCAGTGGTGGATCCTGACGCCACCATGGGCCATATTGCCTTCACCGTCCCGTACAACATGTCCGGTCAGCCAGCGGCTACCGTCAATTGCGGTTTCACGTCCGAAGGCAAGCCCATTGGCGTGCAGCTGGCCGGAGCAGTTGGAACCGATGATGATGTGCTTCGCGCAGCCAGCTGGTATGAGGCAGCTCGGCCAGACAGCGCCAAACCGCAGTGGTCGAACTTGGACTGAAAATCCCGCACAAGCAGGGCACAGCAACCACCGCCGTTGCTGTGCCCTGCTTGTTGTTCCGATCTGCAGTATCGGGAAATCAGCTGGTTTGCGGGGCCTGTCCGAAGGACGCCAGCGCGGCAAGAGCTGTCCGGTCATCGGCAGGTACCAGATGACCGTAGTATTCGAACAGGCTGCTGCGGGCAAGATGCTCAGCCAGATGCGCATCTTGCTTCTGGATGGCCATGAAGACCTCGTGATGATGGTCGAGGGTGCGTTGCATCAAAGCCTCGTCATCGGAACTTTGTTCAATGCTGGACGTGATGAGCTGCTCGATGGACTGGCGGACTGCTTCGCCGGTAATCTGCAGCAGTGCATGGCCGCTGGCCTGCGCGATCACGTCATGGAAATCGAGGTCTGCCTGGCTGAAAGCGCTTTGGCTCTGCGAACGCGCCGCCCGCATCCGCGCCATCGCCTTCTCGAGCTTCAATAAGTCCGCATCGGAACGTCGCGTTGCGGCCAGCGAATTGGCCGAAGATTCCATGGTCATGCGATAAATGAGCAGATCCGCGAGGCTCGACGAAGAGGTCCTGGCCAAACGGCTTATCATTTTGTGCAAAGGCGCTGACGTGGGAGAGAGGACAACCGCTCCGCGCGGATCACCCGGCCTAGAGGCAACTATCCCGTTGCTTTCCAAGACCCGCATCGCTTCACGCACCGATGAACGACTCACCTCAAACTGGGTTACAAGTTCGCGCTCTCCGGGCAGATGATCCCCGATTTTCAGTTCGCCGCTAAGTACCTGGCTTTCAATGGAACTGACGATGGCTTCAAATGCGCGCGTCTTAGTTGCAGCTGGCACCTCTGGTGTCTGTGACATCTTAAGTCGCTTTCGTGGTGGTCTGTCTGAAGAATCCTTGGCAGCACCGCCTAGTTCGGTGGGGTGAAACGACCATCGATGGCGGTCCAACCGCCATCGATGGTGAGCACCGAACCAGTCACGAAGCTCGATGCCGGCGATGCAAGATAGACAATGGCTCCAGCCATTTCCTCTGGCCTGGCCCAGCGGCCCAAGGCGCTCTTCTGGGCGTAGGCGTCGTACCAGCCGGGGTTGGCCTTGATCTGTGCGGTCAGAGGGGTTTCAACAACCCCTGGGGCAACAACATTGACCCTGACACCCTGCGGGCCGAATTCGGCGGCCGCGGTACGGACCAGCTGGACCAGTGCCGCCTTGGTGGCCGCATAGACACTTTGCCCGGGCTCGACAACTGATGCGCGAATGGACGAGATGCCAATGATGGATCCGCCGCCATTGGCTGCCAGCCGAGGGGCGAAGGCCTGGATCAGTCCGAATGAAGCCCTCAGGTTCAAGTTCACCACGCGGTCGAATTCTTCCATCGTGTAGTCGACGATGCGCTTTCGGACATTCGTGGCAGCGGTGAACACCAGAGCAGCGATGTCATTGAATTCATTGGAAGCGGCCTGAACAGATTGAATATCCAGAACGTCGAGCTCGATAACCGTGGAACCGCTGCTGAGCATGTCGGCGGTCTCCTGCGCGGTTTCGGCATCGCGGTCGGCGCAAATCACGTGGGCGCCGTGGGCGTCGAGGGCCAGAGCCGCTTCACGGCCAATGCCGCTGCCTGCACCGATGACCATGACGCGCTGGCCGGCAAATTGGAAGAGCTGCGTGTAATCCATTGTGTTGTCCTTCGTTTATGTTGCCTCGGGCTAGGGGCGGATGATGGCCATCCGGGTGACAGTGAATTCTTCCATTGCGAAGCGGGGGCCTTCACGGCCGATCCCGGAGTCCTTGACTCCTCCATAGGGCATGATGTCTGACCGGAATCCCGGGATTTCATTCACTACGACACCGCCAACTTCCAGTTCATCGATGGCGCGGAAGGCCGTCTTCAGCGACTTGCTGTAAATGGCTGCCTGCAGTCCGTACCGTGAATCGTTCACCAGCTCAAAAGCTGCATCGAGGTCAGGCACCGTGCGCAGGCAGATGACAGGACCGAATATTTCCTCGCACCATAGTTCTGCATCGGACGGGACGCCGCTCAGAATCGTGGGCTGGATGGATTCTCCTAGCAAGCCTCCGCCGGTCAGCACCTGTGCTCCGCGTACTTTTGCCTTCTCGATCCATGACAGCACGCGTCCGGTGGATGCCTTATTGATCAGCGGAGCCACCCGGGTCTGTTCCGAGCGGGGGTCGCCAACCGCTATTTCGCCGATGCGCGCCAGCAGCTCCCGCTGGAAGTCGCCAGCGATTTTCTCATCGAGCAGAACGCGCTGAACAGAGATGCAGGCTTGCCCGTTGGCATAGAACCCCCCGCGTAGCACGGCATCGACCGCTGCATGGATGTCGGCGTCCTCGGCGACAATGAAACCGGTGTTAGACCCCAGCTCCAGCACTGCCTTGCGTGGTGCCGCATTCCTGGCGATCTGGTGGCCGACGGCCGCGGACCCGGTGAAGGAAACCACCGCTGAGCGCGGGTCTGCGACCAATGTCTCGCCAACGTCAATGCCGCCAGTGACCAGCTGCACCGCTGCGGTGCTGACCTGATGGGCGGTGAGAGCCTCGCGGATCAAGTGCACGGCCCACAACGTGGACAGAGGAGTATTCGGTGCTGGCTTGATGATGATCGGGCACCCAGCCGCCAGCGCTGGCGCAAGCTTATGGCTGGCCAAGAGCAAAGGGTAATTGAAACCGGCGATGCCGATCACGATTCCAGCCGGTTTACGGGTCCAGTACCCGATCATGCCATCGCCGCTGGCCTGCAGATCCAGGGGTACTGTTTCGCCGCGCAGGTTCGCGACTTCTTCGGCTGCCGCGGCCCATGTGGTCAGGGTGCGCGCAACTTCTACCCGGCAGTCCACCAGGGGTTTGCCAGTTTCGAGGACCAGGAGATTCTCAAGCTCTTCGCGGTGCTCGGAAATCTTGTGATGGACCGCCAAGAGGATTGACCGCTTGGTGCCGGTGCTCAGCCTCTCGACTTCTTTGGCGACGCCTTGGGCGGCGTCCAACGCCTGGCTGGCTAGTGCTGCAGAGCCTACAGGCGCGTGCGCAACTACTGAACCATCGAAAGGGAAAATAACGGGGACTGTTTCCGCGCAGTGCACCCACCGATCGCCGATGGGCAATCCCGCAGGGTAAGCATCTGAGTGAGAAGTCATCGTTCCTACTTTCGAATTGGCGCCATGGAAGTCCTACTGGTCTGACCAGTAGATGACCAAAGCTAATCAGTGATCTAGCTCGCAGTCAACGGGTTTGAGGAAAATGACCCTTTCACACTTCTAAAACGTTGAATTCATTGACATTAAGCGAAACTCCGGGAACAGTAATGCTCACTATTCCACTTCGGGATACCGAGAAATTCGGATGTGCGAGTACAGGCGGTGGCGGTGGCTTTTGACTGGAGGAGCAACGTTTCGCTGGCTCGGGAAACTGCTGGCGTCATCAGTGAGCGAGTCTTCTTGGGACGGTATGCGCCAGGACAAGTCTTGGCGCAGCAGCGGCTCTCCGAAGAGCTTGGCGTCAGTCGGACACCCTTGCGTGAAGCCTTTGCCTTGCTAGAGCATGAAGGCGTGGTTCAGCTCGATTCCTACGGGCGAGCCACGGTTACGAAGATGGACATAACGAATCTGCGTGAAGCACTGAAATTCCGCGAACTATTGGAATCGGCAGCCTGCGGCATGGCAGTCGATAAGATATCGAGGCCCTTGCTCGCCGACCTGCTTCAAGCGTTGCGCAACCCGGGAACCGCCACGCCACATAATGCTTCCAAGGTGCACCTATTGCTGCTGGGATCATCGGGCAATCGCTATCTTCAAGGATTCTCGACCCTTGTGCGGATAACCGAGGAAGTGCATTTGCCAGCTACCGCGTGGTTCCCGACGAATACCGGAAAACTGCGGAACCTCCAGGTAGGCATCCTGGAGTGTTTAGCCGAATCAGACGGTAAGGCTGCACAACGCCGAGTACGCGAATACTTCAACGAACTTCAAAACCACCTAGCCGCTAGTGAAAGGCCTATCCAATGAAAACCTACAGCGTTGCCGTCATCCCCGGAGACGGGATCGGCCCGGAAGTCATGGGCGGAACACTTGACGTTTTGGCTGCAGCTGAGAAGAAATTCGGCTTCGCGCTGGATCTGACTACTTATGACGCAGGTGCTAAGCATTATCTGCAGACCGGCGAGCTATGGAACCCGCAGTTGAATCGAAAGCTGCGGGGCCATGATGCCATACTCTTCGGCGCGATGGGGGATCCAGCAGTGCAGCCAGGCATACTTGAGCGCGGATTTATCCTTGCGATGCGCCAGGAATTCGAGCAGGCGGTGAACCTGCGCCCGGTCAAGCTCTACCCGGGCGTCGCCACCCCCATTGCCGGGCTGACACCGGAACGTTGCGATCTGGTGATCGTCCGTGAGAATACCGAAGGTGCCTACATTGGCCAAGGTTCGACAGTCCACGCAAATACGCCTCACACTGTGGCGCTCCAGGAATCGGTGAACACCCGGCAGGGGATCTCGCGAGTAGTGGAGTATTCCTTCAAGCTGGCTATGAGCCGGCGTAAGAAACTTACCTTGTGCCATAAGAAGAACATACTTATCGAAGCTGGGAAACTTTGGCAGGAAGTCGTGGACCACGTTTCTGGGCGCTATCCCGAAGTTGAAGTCGACTACGTTCATGTCGATGCCATGTGTTTCCATCTCCCTGTTGCCCCGGAAAGATTCGATGTAGTCGTTACCGATAATCTCTTCGGAGATATCATCACGGACCTTGGAGCTGTCATCCAGGGCGGCCTGGGCGTTGCAGCAAGCGCGAATCTCAATCTGGATGGAAACTCACCTAGCATGTTCGAAGCCATCCACGGCTCGGCTCCCGACATTGCCGGAAAGGGCTGGGCCAATCCTGTCGGTGCGATCCTGTCTAGTGCGATGATGCTCGCGCATCTAGGAGAAGAGCGGGCCGCAATGGCCATTGAATCTGCTGCCGTCAGCGTCGTGCGCGAGCTTCCCGAACTAGCCGGACCGAACATGGGGAAGGACACCTCTGGCATTGCAGACGATATTGCTCGGCTTGTATCCGAGGATTTCGTTATGGTTCCGGGTCTATCGGTGATGAAGAGCGTGTCTGCGGCACGATGAGCTTCTGCCAATAGACCGACTGCACACCGTTGTCATCTAAAAGTGTGGTGGGGTTCGTTTTCCCGTCATTGCTTAGTCAACTGTTCCTTGTAGATTAGCCAATCATGGGACGGCTGTTTATGGCGATCGGGGATTCCTTTACCGAAGGCGTGGGGGACTGGGAACCCAGGCTGCCCAACGGGGTACGCGGATGGGCCGATCGCGTGGCCAAGCAGCTATCCAAAGCGGATCCCGAGTGGCAGTACGTGAACCTGGGAATCCGCAGCCGACGACTCCAGTCGATTATCGACGAGCAGATCCCCGTAGCCCTGGAACTCAAGCCGGAGGTGATCACCTTTTATGCCGGCGGCAACGACATCCTGGAATTCCGCAAGGACATGAAGGAATTCCTTGCCCGGTACTCGCAGGCCGTCGAAGCCCTGGTTTCCACGGGTGCCAAGGTCCTGCTGTTCACCGGGTTCGATATCCCCGTGCACCCGGTGCTCGCCCCGTTCAAGCGGCGCAACTGGCGCTTCAATGACCACGTGCGCCGGCTCGCTGAACGCTATCCGGACTCAGTAGTGCTCGTTGACTACTGGAATTGGGAGGCGTACCGGGATAAGCGCATGTGGGATATCGACAAGCTGCACATGAATCGTGCCGGCCATCGCTACATGGCCATCAGGATCCTGGAGATCCTCGGGTATCCGCACCAGCTGGTTTTCGATCCTTTTGGCGCTGCGGACCGGGTTGGATTCTGGCAGGCCACGCAGCGCGACGTGGAATGGCTGAGGCAGTGGGTGCTGCCGATGTTCGGGCGGCGCATGCGCGGCATTACCCTTGGGGACCAGTTGCGTCCCCGCTGGCCGGAGCCGATGCAGCCGGCCAAGGGGATGAAGAAGCAGTTCCGCAAGCGCCGCAAAGCAGAAGAGCTACGGCACCTGCGGGATTCCGAGGTCGGCTAGCTGCCTAGCTGCCTGGGTTTTCCATTGCTTCTGGACTCATCCACGCGATTTCCCAGACGTGGCCATCCGGGTCCTGGACGGCTGCCTGGTACATGCCCGGGAATGGCTCATCTGCCGGGCGGTAGACGCTGCCGCCACCGGCCTCGGCCCGCGCGACGAAGTCGTCGACGCCTTCGCGGGTTTCTGCCGAGAGGGCATTGAGGGTTTCGCGCAGGCCGCTTCCGAGCGCCGGCTTATCACCGTTGACCAGGAAGCTTGCGAAGAACTCTTGGCGCAGGACCATTACGAGAATGTTCTCGGCGATGATCCATGAGGTGGCATTTTCATCGGAGAACGTCGTGTTCTTGGTGAAGCCCATGGCCTCGTAGAACTTGTGGGCTCTGGCTAGATCGGCGGTCGGTAGGTTGACGAAAATCATCTGGCCCATGGGTTTCTCGCTTCTGCGTCGGGGGAATTCCTCAGTGCAAAAACAACTTTGCTGGACGCATGAACCGAGCGCAAGAGCTATGCGGGATTAACCTTGAAATGAAACAAGGCCCCGCTAGGGCACGCAGTTAAGCGCGGCCGTGCGGGGCCTTGAACCAAACCCTTGAATTCTTGAGGGCTTCGGGCATTCAAACGGGGACTAGATCAGTGCCTTGGTGATTTCCAGCGGGATGCGATCGCGGGTGTAGGTGATGTGGTCGTAGCCGTGCGGTGCCGGCTTGCCGTCTTCGCCGATGTTCACGAAGACGATCTTCTCGATGGTCAGGATCGATTCCTGGGTGAAGATGTTGCGCACCTCTGCGCGCAGGGTGACCGAAGTCCGGCCGAAGTCGATAGCAGTCAGGCCCATCTCGATCAGGTCGCCTTCCTTTGCGGAGGCGATGAAGTTGATCTCGGACATGAACTTGGTGACAACGTGCTTGTTGCCCAGCTGGATGATCGAGTAGATCGCAGCTTCTTCGTCGATCCAGCGCAACAGGCTGCCGCCGAACAGCGTGCCGTTTGCGTTCAAGTCTTCTGGGCGAACCCACTTGCGCGTATGAAAAGTAATACCCTTAGCCATACACAAAATGCTAAGTCAGATCGGGTGCATGGCGCTGTAAGATGCTCCACAATGTAGGGGAAAACACATGCGATTCATGCATTGAATACCAAGTGGACGCGTGATTGGAGCGGGCGCCGGGAGAACTGGCCCAATGCTTCCCGCCTGCTCATGGCTGTTCCAAGGTGCTAAGCGGCAATGCTGTTGATAAGGTCAAATCAAGCAGCATGAATCAACGGGCCCAGGACTAAAAGGCAGGTGAAGATGACCTATCCTTCGGAAGGGAATAACGAAACTATTCCCACCGATTTCGACGACGTCGTTCAGCAAGTTTCTACCGGTGAGCTAGAACATGATCGCATCGATTCCCTGCTCAAGGAAGCCCATGAGCGATACGCGGATGCAGACGACGGGCTCCTTGCCCATTACATTCCGATTCTGGGCCAAGCGGACCCCAATCTCTTTGGCATCGCCATGTCCCACGTCGGCGGCTCTGTCCACATGGTTGGCGATTGCGATCATCTGTTCTCGATCCAGTCGATCTCCAAGATGTTCGTCTACGCGCTAGTGGTGCAAGAGCATGGGCGCGAGGTCGTTCGCGAACGCATCGGCGTGAACAATACGGGCATGTCCTTCAACTCTGTGATGGCTGTGGAATTGAACAACGGCTTGCCGATGAACCCCATGGTCAATGCCGGCGCCATCGCCACGACAGCAATGATGCCTGGCAAGACCGCGGCCAAGAAGTGGGAGAACGTCCGGGAAGGGCTCTCCGCCTTTGCCGGCCGGGCGCTGAGCCTGGATGACGAGGTTTACCACTCCGAATCGCTGGCCAACGAGCGCAATAAGGCCTTGGGGCATTTGCTCAAGAGCTATGGGCGGCTGGAGAACGAACCTGCGGATGCCGTTGATGTGTACACCAAGCAGTGCTCGCTGAATATCAGCGCGCATGATCTTGCTGTCATGGGCGCGACGCTGGCCGATGGCGGAGTGAACCCGGTGACCGGAAAGCGCGTCGTCGATGCAGACGTTTGCCGCGATACCCTGGCGACCGTGGCCTCCAACGGCTTGTACGAGCGTTCCGGCGAGTGGCTGTTCGAGATCGGCATCCCGGCGAAGTCCGGGGTGTCTGGCGGCATTGTCGCGGTCGCTCCGGGCAAGGGCGCCATTGGCGCGTTCTCGCCACCCTTGGACATGGCTGGGAACTCGGTGCGGGCGCAGCTTGCCATCGGGCAGCTTTCGCGTGCCATGGGCCTGAACCTCTTCGCTTCGGCTCCGGACCGGGAAAGCTGATCCCGGGCGTTTCGCGCATTGTCCAAAAGGCGGATTGATTCGCCAACTAGCTAGACTTTCATGGACAGGTGGATGGCCTGTGCCGTCCATCTTTCGCCATCCGGCGCCGGATCTTTTCGAGAGTTGGAATCCTCGTGCAAAGATACTGGTCAGGTGCGGGTTGTCCGAAATTGTCAATGCTCTGAGAAGACGCTTCCACGGCGGTTGGGTTGTTCCCTTTCGTGGTGCAGGCCGGCGGCAGCGACATGTGACGTCCGGGGGTTGTAAAATCTACTAAACAAGCTTTACTTAAAGTGTGTGTCACTGGGGGCACTCGAACTTTGAGGATGCGTATTTCATGAAGAAAGTAACCAAGGCAACCATTGCTGCTGTTGCAGCCGGAGCGCTGTTGCTCGGCGGCGCTGGAACGATAGCGCGCTGGCAGGCGCAGCAGACTATTGATGCGGGCACCGTGGAAACCGGCCACCTGAACTTGACGACCAACGGGGCGGGCACCTGGCAGGACATCAGCAATCCGGATGCGCCCGAGCCGTTCGACCCGGCAACCCAGCGGCTCGTTCCCGGCGACGTTGTTGCGTTCAGCCAGACCGCCACCATCGATGCCGAAGGCAAGAACATTGCCGGATCCCTGAGCGTCGACCAGGCGGCTACGGCGCTGGGAGCGTTGGAAGGATACGTGACCGTCGCGCTGCAGGTCGATGCATCAGCGCCGGGGATCACCGAAGAAGCTGACGGCACACTGAGCTTTGCCGATCCGGGCACCTATTCAGTTCCATTCCTGATCACCGTCACCTTTGCCGAAGGATCGGTGGGGGACACCCCGCCGTCGACCTACGACCAGCCGCTGGATCTTGAAGCGCTGACGCTGACCTTGGACCAAGTCCGCGCTTAGTCATGGAACGTGGATTGGCTGATGCATGCCCAAACCCTTGAAGTTCGCCATGGTCGCGGTTGTGCTCTTGCTGCTGGGTATCAGCGCGCAAGGCACGGCCGCAACTTGGCGCGCCGAAAGCACGGTGGATCCGCCAGCCTTGAAAACTGGTTCGCTGGCATTACTGGCCGGTGGCGAAACCGAGCACCAGTTCGCGAATCTGTCCGGCAGCGAGCTGATCCCCGGGGCGTTTACGCAAGCACCACTGGTGATCAGCAATGCTGGCACTGTGGACTTGACCTATCAGCTGGATGGGGCGGTCAATGCGACCGCGTCGCCGACTGCCGCTGATCGTGCCCTGTCCAGCGCTTTGCAACTGAGCATCTATTCCGGCATGGACCAAGCGGCCTGCGAAGACGACCAGCCGCTGGCCGGGGAACGGCTGTACGCCGGGCCGCTGGGATCCACCGCCTCCTTCGCAGCTGCCAGGGTGCTGCGCGCCGCGCCGGCGATGGCGCATGAGGCCTTGTGCATTCGTGTTTCGGTTCCCTCCGGGGCACCTCAAACGGCTTCCGGCGGGAAAGTGGCGCTCAAGCTGGGGTTCGCGGGGCAGCAGCGATGACAATTGGGAACCGCGTCCGGCGCAGGGAACAGCAGGAACGCACAGGAATCCGGTGGTGGTGCGGGCAGGTGCTTTCCTGGCTCGTGCTGTTCATCGTCCTTGCCCTGATTGCCGTCATGATCGTGGTTCCGAAATTAGGCGGGGCGACGGCGTATACAGTGCTCACCGGATCCATGCGGCCGCATTTGCCGCCCGGGACTTTGGTGGTGGTGAAGCCGATTGACCCGGAGCACCTTCGCATTGGCGAGGTTGCCACCTACCAGCTGGAATCAGGTGAGCCTGAAGTCGTCACGCACCGTGTTTCCGCTATCGGCGCGAGCCTGGGCGGGGAAGAACAATTCATTTTCCGCGGGGATGCAAACAACACCGATGACGCTCCGGTGCAACCCGAACAGATCCGGGGCAAGCTCTGGTATTCCGTCCCGCTCCTGGGATATGTGAACAGCGCTCTGTCACTCCAGCAGAGAACGTGGCTGACCTGGATCGCAGCGAGCGGATTGATCGCGTATTCGCTGGTGATGTTCGGCGGGGCGTGGCGCGAACGGCAGGGGAAAGGGCAACGATGAAGGTCCGTTTTCTTGCAGCCAGTGCGGCCATGGCGGCCGTAATTCCCTGCGCAGCGCTCGGCCTGGCACTGCCTGCATCGGGCGCGGACGCTGGCCAGGGCCTGAGCTACAGCTTGGACGGCAGGGTCTATTCCGATGCCCCTCCGCAGGTATTTGGAGGAGGCCCGGTCTTGGTGCCAGGCGTTGAATCCACAGGATCCTTGTGGATTCGCAATGACCGGGAGTCGGATATCGAAGTCCGCATCCGGACGGTCGCGCCCGCTGCGTCGACACGGATCTATTTCGAAACAGCCGGTGCCTCGGTAGTCCGGTTGGAACCGGACAAGGCCGCGGAATTCGGACTGAGGGTCGGACTGCCCTGGTCGGCGGAAAATGAGTCGGAGGACCAGCAGGTGCCTTCGTTGCAGGTGCGCATCGACGCGGTCGAATTACCAGGCGGAGGTGGGAAAGCGCCGGATTCTTCACGGCCGCCCGACGAAGGTGATTCGCCCGACAGCGATGCGCCGAGGGAAGAGCTGCCCCGATCGGATCCTCCCGAGCGGCATGATGGGCTCGGAGATACCGGGTTCCGCGGTGCGGCGCTGCTTGCGGCGGCAGGCATCGCGGGTATTGGGGGATTGTCGTTGCTTGCTGCGCGACGCAGGAATCAAAAGGAACTTGAAACGGACGGAGTGGAACGATGAGCGACCGTTCAATGCGCATCAAGGCAATTTTGTCCTTGGGCATCCTCGTAGGATTCGGCACCGTCTCGACGCTGGCCTCATGGACCGGGCAAGCGACAACTACCTCGAACGTCAGCACGGCCACCGTTGCCCTGGGAGTTGGGGCCACTGCGGGCACCGCGACCTCGGCCAGCTACCAGATGCCCATCAGCGGCAACAACTTGTTTCCGGGATCGACATCGGCATCCGTAGTGACAGTGAAGAACACCGGTTCCATCTCGGCGCCCTATGTTTTCGGCGGAAGAATCACCGAATCGGGCAACGCTGCGCTGGGGGCGGCACTCAATATCGTTGTGAAAATAGGCGCCACGGTCAGCGGCACCGGCTCCAGTGTCACTTGCTCGGGCGGAACCACGCTGCTGTCGAAAAACGCTGGATCCCCGTTCGGCAGTGCCTCGGCCGCCAGGCCCTTGGCCGCCGGCAGCAGCGAAACCCTGTGCGTGCAGTACTCGTTGCCTGTAACCGCGGCCAACGCGCTGCAGGGAGCCACGACGGCAATCGCCCTGGACTTCACCTCGACGGTGGGTTCATGAGATGAAGTTGAGTAGAACTGGACCTCGCACAGGATCTTCGCTGACGCTGTTCCAGCGCCTCGTGCTGAACGCCTGCGCCGCGGCCGGGACCCTGTGCCTGGTCATGGCGGTGCTGGCGTTGGCTTTCGGGATCAAGCCCCTGGTTTTCGCCTCGGGATCCATGGGACCGGGCATCCCCACTGGATCGCTGGGCATTGCCGTGCCATCGGCTGCGGAGGAAATCGCAATTGGCGATGTGGTCTCGGTGGTCAACGGCCAGGGCCAGCGGATCACCCATCGGGTTGCAGAGCAGGTTCCCGGCGGGCTGATCCTCAAGGGTGATGCCAATCCCGTTCCCGATTTGGAAGTCTACCGGGTGGAGCAGCTGGACCGGTTGCTTTTCAGCGTCCCCGGGCTGGGCTATGCGATTACCTGGCTCAGCCAGCCTTGGGCGTATTTCCTCGGCGGCCTGCTGTGCGCATACGTGTTCTTCATTGCCTTCCGGCGCCATGGCCGGAACTCCAGCGGCGGGCCGCCGCGGACAGGGGGCACCGGGGTTCTCCGTCAGTCATCAGAGCAAGTACCGGCAGAAGTGCAGGCAGCCAAGAGACCCTCGCGCTTCTCCCGGATGGTCGCCGGGCTCACAGCGGCGGCATTGCTGGGCGCGATTGCCCTGCACGGGCCGAGAGCCGAAGTGACCCAGGCGGCCTTCACCGGTACCGCCACTGCATCCTCCTCCATCCGGGCAAGCACGTTGCCGCCGGCGACAGGTTCGCTGGCCTGCGCCGAGTCCGGCCTGGTCCTGACCACTGCCACGGTTTCCTGGCCAGCGCAGCAGCTGCCGCCCGGAGCCCGTCTGGTGCTCAGGCTGCAGACCAGTGCAACCACCTTCGGGTACACGAACCTGGCATCCGGGGCGACCTCCGCAGCCTATGGGCCGGGACTGAATCTGCTGGGCTTGATCACGACGGGAGGTGCCCAGACGATGGAGCTTAAGCTGCTGGCCGTCTACACCACCGATAGCAAGGAGGTCAACGAAACCGGGAGCAATATCGGATGGAGCGCCCCGCTGGCCACCTCGCCGCCGCGTACGATCGTCTACCATCCCGGGCTGCTGCTTGCCAGGGACTTCACCTGCTCCTAGGGCGCAGCGCTCAGTGCCACCGCGCTTAGCAGTCTTCCGCGTCGTTCGCGCGGGCCGGCGCCTGCTGGCCGAAGGCGGCCAGCAGCATTGAGAGCCCCAGCTCGAAGGTTGCCCGGGGACGGCTGCTATCGGGCAGGTCGGCATCCAACGCTTCTTTGAAATAACGCGATGACTCGGCATTAGGCTCCCAGACAAGTGCAGGTGCCGCCGCGTCCAAGGCAGAACCGAGCACGAACGAGTCGACGATCGTGATGGCCTGCAGCCGCCGCTTCGGTCCGAACCCGGCCAAGGCGAAAGCCTCAGCCAGCGCGTCGTAGACGCGTAGCGTGGTGCTGTCGCGGACCGTGTGGCTGGTCAACAAGGGGATCAGCCTCGGGTGCTGGGAGTAGGAGGTCCAGTATTCCGTGGCAATATCCCGCACGGCTTCCTGCCAGGCGATGCTGCGTAAGTCGGGCAAACGGATTTCCGACATGGCCCGGCCTCTCATCAACTCGATGATCTCATCCCTGCCGGCCACGTGGTTGTACAGGGACGAGGCGGAAACCGAGAGAGCCTTGGCCAATTGGGGAAGCGTGAACTCGCCGTGGGCGTCGACGAGGTTGAGCGCGGCCTCGGCGATTGCGGTGGTGCTGAGCTTCGGCTTGGAAGGCCTGGCCATGAATTCTCCCGTTGTTGAAGGTTCTGGGTAGAGCTTACACAAATAAACGAAAGTCATTCGTTAAATCCCTTGCGCCGAGGCCTTTGCTGGACCTAATCTTTAAACGAATACCATTCGTTTAATATCTGAAGGGGAGCCCAATGCAAGAGATCCTGGCCCTAGAACCACCCGTTTCCCCGGCGCGTGCCGAAGCCAAGTCGCGCGGCGAGATCACCATTGCGCTGGTGCAGCACCGCTGGCGCGAAGACCCGCGGGAACTGCGCGGCGAACTGGAGGACGGCATTGCCCGCGCGGCCAAGCATGGCGCGCGCATCGTCTTCCTTCCGGAACTGACCCTGGGGAAATACCCCGCCTTCGAGATCCCGGACGCCGACGCCGCGGACGAGGCCGCCGAGGATCTGGAGAACGGGCCGACCGTGGCCTTCGCCCGCGAGATGGCCGCCAAGTACAACCTGCACGTGCACATCTCGCTGTTCCGCAAGGCTCCGGCCGCCGACGGGTTGGGATTGAACACCGCAGTGGTTCTTTCCCCGGAGGGCCGGATCGTCGCGCTGACCAACAAGCTGCATATTCCGCGGACCGCCGGCTACTACGAGGACAAGTACTTCCGCGAAGGGCCCAACGACGAGCCCTACCCGCTGCACCGCATCGAGGCGCTCGGGGACCTGGCCATGGGCCTGCCCACGTGCTGGGACGAATGGTTCAGCGAGCCGCCGCGCATCTATTCGCTAGCCGGAGCGGACCTGCTGGCCTATCCCACCGCAATCGGTTCCGAACCGGACCACCCGGACTTCGACACCGAGCCGCTGTGGCGCCAAACCATCATTGGCAACGGCATTGCCAACGGGCTGTTCATGGTTGTCCCTAACCGCTGGGGCGACGAGGGGGCGCTGGACTTCTACGGATCATCATTCATCTCGGACCCCTACGGCCGCATCCTGGCCCGCGCCCCGCGCGATGCCTCAGCGGTGCTCGTGGCCACCTTGGACCTGGACGCCCGCCGCGACTGGCTGGAGCTCTTCCCGTTCCTGCGCACCCGCCGGCCCGATACCTACTCGGTGCTGGCTGCGCCGCGCGAAGACGCGCAGCTGGGAGAACGGATGCAGTCCCATGCCTGAGTTGCGCATGCCGGCCGAAACCGAAGCCCATGAGCGCATCTTCATGGCATTTCCCTCCGGCGGCTACACGCTGGGGGAAACCGAAGCGCAGGCCGAAGCTGCCCGTGCCGCCTGGAGCGCCGTGGCCCGGGCAGTCAGCGCCTTCACCCCAGTCACAATGGTGGTGGACCCGGCCAGCGAAGCCGAGGCCCGGCGCCATCTGGGCGATGCGGTCAGCTACTGCCTGCACCCGCTGGACGATGCCTGGATGCGCGATTCCGGCCCGAGCTTCGTGCGTACCGCACAGGGCCAGCTCAAGGCGGTGAACTGGAACTTCAACGGCTGGGGCGCGCAGAGCTGGGCATCCTGGGACAAGGACCGCCTGGTGGCGGGCCATGTCGCGCGCCTTGCCGGCGCAGAAGAGATACGGGCGTCGATCACCAATGAGGGTGGCGGGATCCACGTGGACGGCGAGGGAACGGTACTGGCCACGCGCAGCGTCCAGCTGGATCCGGGGCGCAACCCGGGCAAGACCGAGAAGGACATCGAGGACGAGTTCGCCCGGCTGCTCGGAACCCGGAAGACCATTTGGCTCGATCGCGGGCTGAGCCGCGACAACGAGGAATTCGGCACGCGCGGCCACGTGGACATCGTCGCCTGCTTCGCCCGGCCCGGTGTCGTGCTCTACCACGACCAGCAGGATCCGCGGCACCCGGACCACGCGATTTCGCAGGCCGTGCGCGCACGGCTGGAGCAATCAACCGACGCGCAGGGACGGACGCTGGAGCTCATTGCCGTGCCGGCGCCGACCGTGCTGCGCGATGCCGAAGGCTGGGTGGACTATTCCTATATCAACCATCTGGTGACCAACGGCGGGGTCATCGCCTGCAGCTTCGATGATCCCAACGACCACCAGGCCGCGAGCATCCTTGCCGCGGCCTATCCAGGACGGGAAGTGGCCAGCGTGGATGCGCGCGAGCTGTTCGCCCGCGGAGGCGGCATCCACTGCATCACCCAGCAGCAGCCCGCCGCGGAACGGGGATAGGCCCCTAGCCCAGGCCGACCGCGCGGCGGCGTTCCAGGAAGACCGGTTTCGCCGCCGTGCGGGTTGCGGAGAACAAGGGTTCGGCCGCACGCCGGCCCAGGGCCAGGTCGGCCAGGTACTCGCCGATGGCGGGCACGAATTTGAAGCCGTGCCCGCTGAATCCCGCGCCGACGGTGACCGGCCCCAGCGAATCGAGGATGAAGTGCTCGTCCTCGGTGTTGGCGTAGGTGCAGGACACCGTTTCGTAGCGCGAGGGATCCGCTCCCGGAAGCCAGCGTGCCGCGTAGTCCTGCAGCGCGCGCAGCTGTTCGTCGCTGGCCTGGTGCGGCCGGTGCTCCGGATCGATGATCCGTCCGGAACCATGCCAGCCCACCTTGATGCCTTCCCCCGGGGTGCGCATGCCGTAGATGGGACCGAAGACGCGTGATCCGATATCCCGCGCCGGATCCAGGGTGTGGTTGAACCCCGGCCAGTGCGCCGGCAGGTCCTTCTGCGCGAAATGCACCGGGTGCTCTTCGGTGACGTGGATGGCAGGAAGCTTGAGCGCATCGCCCAGCAGCAGCCCGGTCCAAGCCCCCGCGGCGACGATGGCATGGCGGGCCCGGATGGCCGACATGGTGCCCTGATGCTGGACTTGCACCTCGACACGGTCATCGGCAAGCACCTCCAATCCGGTCACCCGGTGCCCGTATTCCACGGCAGCTCCGTGCGCGACGGCCAGCTTCTGCAGCGAAGCTACCGCAAGATCGGCATTGATCTGGCCGCCGGCGGGGATATGCAGGACTTCGGTCTCGAACTTCATTCCCGCGAAACGCTCTTCCGCCGCAGCGATGCTCAGCAGCTCGCTGCCGAAACCTGCGTGGGCGAGGACCTGGTGCATTGCCCGTTGTTCGGCAACGATTCCGTGATTGACCAATCCGGTGCGCTCCAGCAGCGGAGTGCCGGCTTGCTCGGAAAGCGAATCCCACAAAGCATCGGAACGCTGCAACAGGCGAAGATACTCCGGTTCGGTGTAAGCAGGATTGAAGTTGCGGGTTGCTCCGTGCGAGGCGCCCTCCATATGGCCCGGGGCAAAGCGTTCCAGCAGGAGGACCTCGTGCCCCGCAGAGGCCAGGGACCACGCGGCCGCCGAGCCCATCGCGCCGCCGCCGATAATCAGGAAATCTACGTCATTGCTCACCTCTACAGCGTAAAACTCCAACTGAAGCGGGCTCCATTCAATTGACTCATTGGCCGTGGACTAACGTAATAGAGGATGGGAATCGGGAAAGCGGAGGCAGCGTGGAGCAAAGCGTGCAACTAGCGGCGGTAATCGGCTTGGCAGCCGCGGTATTCGTGGGCGCCTCCACGCAACGAATCTCCGGAATGGGGTTCGCACTGGTCTCCTCGCCCTTCCTGGTCATGGTCTTGGGACCCCATGATGGAGTCATGCTGGTCAACCTGCTCGGCGCCTGCAGCAGTTTGCTGATCTTTGCGCAGGTCTTCCGTCAGGTCGAGTACCGGAAGGTCGCCTTCATGCTCATACCGGCCATGCTCATGACCGTTCCCGGAGCTTGGCTGGCGAACTCGCTGGAGGGTCCATGGCTTTCCATCGGCATATCGTTCATGGTGATCCTGGCACTGGTTTCGAGCTTCATGATTCGAAATCTCGCGATGGCCCAAAGCAAGGGATTGGCCGTCGGTGCCGGGGCAGTTTCCGGATTCATGTCGGTGACCGCAGGTGTCTCCGGCCCGGCCATCGCGGGATACGCCGTGGCCAGCCGCTGGCCGCAGGCGCAATTCGCCATCTCCGTGCAGCTCTACTTCCTGGTGCTGTCGCTGACGTCCCTGGTCGCCAAGGGCGGCATGCCTCACCTGGATTGGCAGCAGTGGGGTGCCTGCCTTGGCGCGATGGTGCTGGGCATCTTGCTGGGCAACTACCTGGCTCCGAGGATCCCGCAAAAATTCAGTCGCGCATTCGTGATACTGATTGCCTTCGGCGGTGCCGTGAGCCTGATGGCCAGCGGCTTGGTCGACTTGGCCTCCCACTAGCGCAGTGCGCTGCTGCGCGGCGTGCGGCGGCGCCGCGGGCGGTACACGTTCTTCAATGAAAATGAGAGAATGTACTCCGTGCATTCCCAATATCCCGATGTAACTCTCAGCAAACGAGTCAGCGAACTAGACATTGAGCGCCGTGCCCTGTGGGCCGGCCTGTTCTGTTCCCTATTCGGGTTGGTTGTGGGGCTCATTGTTTTCGCCGGCGAACGTCCGCCGCTCTTTGGCGATCTGTCCGTGGGCATCGTCTCCGCCGTTTGCGGTGCTGTCTCAGCCGGAACCAGCAGCGCCTATGCTTTCCGTTCGATGCTGAGAGCACGGGAACCGTGGCTCAAGAAGATTCCCAAATGGCGCCAGATCGTCACGGCCCTGGGTCTTGTATTGGTGCACGTAGCCAGTTCGGTCATGATCCTGCTGGTGGTCTTCCATTTGTTCCAGCAGGCCTTCTACGGGCTGCATCTGGATGTGCTTGCAGGCGCGCTGGCAGTCAGCGTCGCCACGGGCATCTCCGCCTACCTGTCCCTGGAAGCAACCGCGCGCATCAACGCGGAATCACTTTCCGTGGTGCTGGGCATCTTCATGAGCGCCGGGGTGCTGATCAGCATGCTGCTGGCCGAAGACCAGGGCTGGTGGCAGAGCATGTTCTCTTCGCTGGGAACCACGCAGGCCGGCATGGGCTCGTTCTGGACCTTCAACCTCACGCTGGTGATTTCCGGCTTGGTGCTGGCGGCCTTCACCGAATTCCTGACCCGCGACCTGGTCCGCTTGGCCCAGTCCTACCGTTGCCGCCCGGCGCTGGAAAGGTACAGGATTGCACGAATGGTGCGTCCCCGGCCGCGGCTCGTGCGCTGGTGCCTGCTGATTGTCTCGGTCGGCATTATCGGCATTGGTCTGGTCCCCTTCGATCTGTCGATGGAAGTGCATTCGGCCTTCGTGCAGATGGTCTCGGCAGCCATGATCTTCCTGCTGCTGGGCACCATCGTGCTGCTGCCTGGCTACCCTGCGGTGTTCCATATGCTGTCCTACGCGGCCATTGGCGCGATCTGGGCGGCCTTCCAGCTGTGGACCGAATGGTCCTACTACAACCTGACCGGTTTCGAGCTCTCGGTCGTGGCCATCATGTTCAGCTGGATCTCGGTGTTCATCCGCACGACTTCGGCGATGACCCAGGACCGTTCAGAACCCCGCACCACCCACTCGCCTTCCGAAGTAGCCAAGGCGAAGAAGTCCGCGGCCTAGGGCGGCCGAGCATGAATATCAATCGGAAGGCTGAAGCATTTCGCCTCCGCAGGCCGGTAGCCTGAAAATATGTTGATTGCGGAAAAGCTCTACTTGCTAATGGCCGATGACTCCGAAAAGCCGGAGACAGTTGTATCAGCTACGGGATACGGCATGAATGCTGCCATCATCACCGACTTGATGATCGCTGGGCGTGTGGCGCTGAGCGAGGATCAGCAGCGGCAGATCCAACTCATCGGTGCCGGCCCCTGCCCGGATCCAGTTCTCGCCGCGCCATTGGAAAAGCTGGAAAAGAGAGGCAATCTGAGCCTCGACGAAGCGGTGAAGATCAATTCCTTGTGCGATGCGCGCTCGCTGACCGATTCCTTGGCCAAGGGCGGGATTATCGAATACGGCGAACGCACACTGCTGGGCTTGGGCAAGCAGCGGGTCCGCATCATCAACCAGCAGATCCAGCGCCAGATCCGGACCGACCTGCAAGGCGCCCTGCACGGACAGAAGATCCCGGGAACCAGCGACACCACCGTGCTCGCGATCCTGCAGGCGATAGGCCTGGTGAACGATGTGCTGGAAGAAGAGCTCGCACCCATGACGGGAAGCCAAGCGCAGTCCCGGATTGCGGAACTCGCACAGGATTCACCAGCAGCCGACTCCGCGCAACGGGCAGTAGCAGCGATGAACGCCGCCATCGTTACCCAGCGCGTCATTCCGCCCGCACCCGGAAAGAAATAGCTGGACGGCGCTCGCAAGGAAAGACTACTGCGCGATGATTCAGCGCAGGGTGCTCAATCCCGCATCCATGACCACCTGGATAGTGGAGCGGTAGTGGCTATTGAGCAGTTCACCGAGCAGGGCTGCATTACGGTCCAAGGCGGCATCCAGGATTTCCTGGTGCTCCTTTTCAACGTTGCGCTTGCCTGCGGCCTTCGACGGGGCAGCCCAGCGGCGGTACAGCTCGGTGAAGTTCGAAAGGTCGGCAGAGAGCTTGAGCATCGGCTGGCAATCGCACGGCACCAGCAGTGCATGGTGGAATTCGCGGTGCGCCTCGGACCATGCGGGGTTGACGGTGCCAGGTTCCTCCGGCAAACGCCTCGGAGTGCGCGAAAGCTTGTGGTGGGCTGCGATCAAGTTCGATTCCCACGCGACATCTCCGCGCTCCACCGCCAAGCGGGCGGCCAGTGCCTCGGTGGAACACCGCAGTTCGGTGATATCCGCCAGTTCGCGCAGGTTCAGATCCGGCACGAAGAAACCGCGGTTTGGGCGGATGACCACCAGGTTTTCCCCCGCTAGCCGGGTCAGCGATTCGCGGATCACGGTGGTGCTGGTCTCGAACTGCTCTGCCAAAGTGGTCGGCTGAAGGCGGTCGCCGGGGGACCAGAAGCCATCAAGGATGGTTCGGCGGATACCCTCCAGGGAATGAACTGATGCCTTTGCCAAGATGACCTCTTCATGCGTGATCGATTAAATCTGATGTTAATAACAATAATCATATTCTTCGCAGGGGATAGATAATCCACGCGCACGGCGGAACAGAATACCCGGGCTATTGCTGGTAATTCGCCAAAGCTGTTTACCTTCCGCCGCATCGGTCCTAGGCTCGGGTCATGTCAGTGAAGATCCGCACGATCCAAACCGCAGTTCCCGCGACGACCCTGGCCCAGGAAGAGATCCGCGATGTCTTCGCCAGCCAGCCGAACCTGAGCCGGCTGGGTGAACGGCTCATCGCCACCTCGTTCAACTCCGCCGCGATCAACACCAGGTACAGCTGCGTCGATGAATTCGACCTCTCCCTGCCCGAACCCGAAACTCCGCTGTTCTACGACCGGGTTGAAGGCCGGCTGCTCTCCCCGAGCACCGCCGAACGCAACGGCATCTACGCGAAGCAGGCCAGCATGCTGTTCACGAACGCCGCGAAAAAAGCACTCGATGCCTGCGCGGATCTTGCCCCGGAAGATATCACCCACGTCATAACCGTCTCCTGCACCGGGTTCTACAACCCGGGCCCGGACTACCAGATCGTGCGGGCGCTGGGGCTGGCACCGAGCACCGTGCGCCACCACCTTGGTTTCATGGGATGCTACGCGGCGTTCCCCGCCCTGCGCGCGGCCCGCGCCTTCTGCCTGGCCGATCCTCAAGCCACCGTGCTGGTGGTCTGCGCCGAGCTGTGCACGTTGCATGTGCACAGCTCCAATGACCCGGACACCATCATGGGTTCGGCCATCTTCGCCGACGGGGCCGCGGCGGTGATCGTCTCGGCGCAGGGCAGCGGGCTGCTGCAAATGGACGGCTTCGAAACCGTGCTCACCCCGGTGGGCGAGGAGGCCATGGCCTGGAATATCGGCGACCACGGATTCGAGATGGTGCTGGGCACCTACGTTCCGCACATCATCGACGAGCACATCACCGGGGCGCTGCAGCCGCTCTTGGCCAAGGACGCCGACCCGGAACTCTCTGTGGACCGGATCCAGCATTGGGGTCTGCACCCCGGGGGCCGGGCCATCCTGGACCGGGTGCAAAACCGGCTGGGCCTGGATGACCAGCAGCTGGTGCCAGCCCGCGCGATCCTGGATCGCTATGGGAACATGTCCAGCGCCACGGTGCTATTCGTGCTCAAGGAAATCCTGGAAGCGGCCGCTACGGACGAGGGCGAAAGGGTCTGCTCCATGGCATTCGGTCCGGGGCTGACGGTGGAATCCGGGCTGTTCACCATATGCCGGCAAGGATAATGCTCCGGCTGGCGCGGGCAGCGGAAGCCATCGAGGAAATGGACCGCCCGGATTGCGACCCGGTGCTGCTGCGCCGCACCTACGCGCAGTTCCCTCTGGTGAACCGGGTAGTAGCCGGCTGGCGGGGCAATTACGTGCAGTACATCCGCCCGTTGCTGGCGCGCCGGGTCCGGGCCAGGATACTGGACGTGGGCTGCGGGGGAGGAGACATTGCGGCGAATCTGGCGCGCTGGGCGCTCGCCGACGGGTTCGAGGTGGCAGTGTGCGGTATCGACCCGGATCCCCGGGCCATCTCCTACGCCCGGCAGGCGCTGCAACGCTGCAAGCTGCCGCGCGGGGTGCTGGAATTCCGGGAAACGACCAGCACCCGGCTAGCGGCCGACGGCGAGCAGTTCGACCTGGTGCTCTCCAACCACCTGCTGCACCATCTGGGTACGGACCAGCTGCGCCAGTTGCAGGACGAGACCGAGCAATTGTGCACCGGGATCGGGTTGCACAGCGATATCCGGCGTTCCCCGGTGGCGCTGGGCCTGTTCGGACTGGCGACCCTGCCGTTGGCAGGCAGTTCGCTGATCCGGCGCGATGGCCTGACCTCCATTCGGCGCAGCTTCGTGCCGGGGGAACTGGGGCAATTGCTCCGCCCTGGTTGGGAGGTGCGCACGCAGCGGCCATACCGCAACCTGCTGCTCTGGGAAGCTGGCGGCCATGGATGACGCCGCGATCATCGGCGCCGGGCCGGTGGGCCTGGCGCTGGCCATAGAGCTCGCCCAAAGCGGGCATGCCGTTCGGGTTTTCGAGCAGCGCGGCGCACCGGTAGCCCACTCGCGCGCCATCGGCCTGCATCCTCCAGCGCAAGAGGTCCTGGCGCGGCTCGGCGTGGGACCGGCGGTGCAGCGCGGCGGCGTGCAGATCCGCGGCGGACTCGGGATCTCGCGCGGGCGGAGTATCGCTTCGATGGATTTCTCCACTATTGGCGGCCAGTATCCCTATGTGCTGTCCTTGCCGCAGCAGGACACCGAGCAATTGCTGCGCAAGCGCTTGGAGCAGCTGGCACCGGGGTCATTGATGATGGACTGCGCTTTCGAGCAGGTACTTGGGCAATCGGAGCAAGCCGTGGAATTTGCCGCTGGCGGCGTGGCGCACCGGGCCCGGTGGCTGGCCGGAGCTGACGGGGTCCGCTCCGCGGTCCGCAGGGATCTCGGCGTGGGCTTTGCCGGAAGGGAACATCGCGACCGCTACCTGATGGGGGACTTCCCGGAGACCACTGGGCTGGCGCACACTGCGGCGCTTTTCCTGCATCAGCAGGGGATTGTCGAGTCCTTCCCGCTGCCGGCTGCACGGCGGCGCTGGGTGGTGCGCATCGAGCAAACCCAGGTCGATGATTCGCCGGGCATGCTGGCCGAGGCCATCTTGGATCGCACCGGATACCTTCTTGACGCCGAGGCCTGCACGATGACCAGCAATTTCGGCACTGCCACCCGGATGGTGCCCTCGATGGTCCATGGGCGCGTGGTGCTGCTGGGCGATGCGGCCCACCAGATCAGCCCGATCGGTGGGCAGGGGCTGAGCTTGGGGCTGGCTGATGCGCAGGCGGTGGTGCAGCTCATTGCCGCCAGGGCACCCCTTGAAGCCTTGGACGACCTGCGGCTCGGGGCCGCCCGCAGTGCGGCCCGGCGTGCGCAGGCGAACATGCTGCTGGGCCGTGCACTGCCGCGCTGGGCCGTCCCTTTGCGGGATTCGGCGTTTTCCCGGCTGGCCTCCAGTGCCTGGCTGCATGAGAAGGTGGCGCGCGATTTCACGATGACCGGTCCCGGACAGCGTTCGGTTCCCGTCGCATGACGAAATGGCAACGTTTCGAAGACTGATTGCGAATGGAGCATCTATCTGGATGGCGCCCAATGGCGCAGGAAGTGCACATCGACAAGCAGCTCGCCAACGGCTCGGTCAGCGGAGAAGTCAGGGCTTACCTGGGTGAAACCGACCACGGCGAGTCCATCTGGGGCGAGACCTTCCAGCTGGAGGCGGTCATGGCCGGCACCGGTGATGCGGTGGTCACCTACGAGCATCAGGATGGATTCCGGCACTGGAGCAAAGACCGACCGGCCTCTGCCACCAGCGGGCATCTGGGGGACATGGACCTTGCCGGTGCCGTGGGCAACCTCGGCCACCTGAAGGAATCCTTCAAGTACTGAACACCCGAAGGCAGCAGTGCCGGGGGGGG
>NZ_JBLVOJ010000007.1:100392-112841 GCF_053543715.1 Glutamicibacter sp. AGC46 | reverse complement strand
CCCCCCCCGGGACTGTTTTCGCGTGCCCAAACTCACCGCCAAATACTCGCGGATACATGAAACAATAGGTAGCAATGACTTCCATCGATTCCACCCCACTTTCCGCTGAAGAACGCAAGGCACTGCGCAATGAGCAGGCCGCGGCCCAGCGCGCCCAGCAGATGCGCATCTCCAAGTCCCGAGCCGAAGCCGAAGGCCGCGCCCAGGTCGTTCCAACCGCCGAAGGCTGGAAGCAGGAGATGGGTGCCGATGGTCGTCCAGAGCTGCAGTTCGCCACCAAGCGCCGCGTTTCCCAGCCGCCAACGCACCTGGCTGATCTGTCCCTGGCCGAGCGCCAGGCCAAGCTGAAGGAACTGGGACTGCCGGCCTTCCGCGCCAAGCAGCTCTCCGTGCACTACTTCCAGCACTACACCACCGACCCGGAGAAGATGAGCGATCTTCCCAAGGAGCGCCGTGCGGAACTGGCCGAGGCCATGTTCCCGAAGCTGCTCACCGAGGTCAAGCGCCTGGAAACCGATGATGGCAAGACCATCAAGTTCCTCTGGCGCCTGTTCGACGGCTCGCTGGTCGAGTCCGTGCTGATGCGCTACCCGGGCCGCATCACCCTGTGCATTTCCTCGCAGTGCGGCTGCGGCATGAACTGCCCGTTCTGCGCCACCGGCCAGGCGGGCTTGACCCGCAACATGTCCACCGCTGAAATCCTGGACCAGATCGTCCAGGCCAACCGCGTGATCGCCGAAGGCGGACTGGGCGGACGCCAGCACCCCGAGGAGCGCGTGGGCAACATCGTGTTCATGGGTATGGGCGAGCCGCTGGCCAACTACAAGCGCGTGATGAACGCCGTGCACCGCATGGTCGCCGATGCCCCCGAGGGCTTGGGTATGGCCGCCCGCGGCATCACCGTCTCCACCGTTGGCCTGGTTCCGGCGATCCGCAAGCTGACCGAGGAGAATGTCCAGGTCACCTTCGCGCTGTCGCTGCATGCGCCCGATGATGAGCTGCGCGACGAGCTGATCCCGGTCAACTCGCGCTGGAAGGTCGACGAGGCACTGGATGCCGCGTACGACTACTACGTGAAGACCGGTCGCCGTGTCTCCATCGAGTACGCGCTGATCAAGGACATGAACGACCACGAATGGCGTGCAGAAATGCTGGCCAAGAAGCTGACCGCGCGCGGCCGCGGCTGGGTGCACGTGAACCCGATTCCGCTGAACCCGGTGCCGGGCTCCATTTGGACCCGCAGCGAACCGGATATCACCTCCAAGTTCGTTCGCCGCCTCGATGAGCTCGGCGTGCCAACCACGCTGCGCGATACCCGAGGCAAGGAAATCGACGGCGCCTGCGGCCAGCTCGCAGCCGACGGCGACAAGTAGCATTTACCGTGGAGACCAGCTTTCGCTGCTCTCCACGGTGCGTTAACGACCCCTCTTCGTGCAGGAGGTCTACGACTGCATGTATGGTTCTGATATGGCCGTTTCAGACCCGCTTTTCCTTGATAAGACCAATCCAGAGCTATGGAACTCGATTGGCAGATTTTCCAAAGATGTCGCCAAGTCCTACCGCGCAGCCGGAATCAGCGACCGCACCGCCGAGCTGGTGAACCTGCGCGTCTCGCAGATCAATGGATGTGCCTACTGCCTGGACCTGCATGCCCGCAAGGCACTGGACGCAGGGGAGAGCCTGCAACGCATCAACCTGCTGAGCACATGGGATGAATGCGGCGGCCTGTTTAGCGAAGAAGAATGCGCAGCACTAGCCATCGCTGAAGCCGCTACCGACCTGCCCAAGCCAGAAGAGCGTATCGCCGCGGTGGCATCGGCCCGTCTGGTGCTCAGCGTGGAGCAAGTGGCAGCCATCCAATGGATTGCCGCCGCCATGAACGCCTTCAACCGGATTTCGATCCTTTCCCGTCACCCGGTCAAGGAACGCGAACTGGAAAAGACGGGCAAATAGCAAAAGGCCGCCGTTTGCCCGGGTAGGGGAAACGGCGGCCAATACCAACTCAGGCGTTGGCTTTGCGCACGGCTTCGGTGTAGCGGCGTTCGAATTCTTCGGCGCTGACCACTTCTCGTTCCACGCGGAAGGAAGACTCGTCAATCCCCAGAACCGCAGCGATCAGTGAGCGGGTGTAAAGGGCGATCTTGCGTGATTTCCGGGTGGACGTCACATGGTCCAATTCCGGAACCCAGATGTTCCACCAGCCGCCTTCCTTGCCGACTACTGCCTTGAAAACGCGTTGCTCACTCATCTGCTGCCTTACTCTCTACGATGCTCTGACCAGCGTCTTGCCGTCTGCTTCAATACTCCACTACGTGCAGCCGTGGCGACAAGTCGTCGCTGCCGTGGGCACTACTTCGCCAGCGGCACGCCATCCTTGCCTACCGCGAAGCTCACGACGTCGTCATAGGCGCGTCGCTCGGTCTTTCCCAACTGGTATTCCGAATCCTGCTGGGGGAAAATGTGAACCGGGGTCAAGGTCAGTTCTGCGCCTTTCGCGGTATTGGCGATATCGATCTGCAGGTGCCCGTAGTGCAGTCCGCCGGAGACCAGCTGCGGAACGCCGTCCTCATCCTTGGCCCAGGTCTCTGGCTCGTCGGCAGGAGCTGACCACTGCGAGTGCGAGTTGAAACGCAGCGGCTCGTACTTGCCTTCGGCATTCTGCACCAGCTTCTCGCCGCGCAAGCCATCGGCGGCTACACCGACATCATACGAGTGGAAGCCGCGGGCATCCCCATCCTCGTCCACCCAGGAACGCTCGAACATTTCATCGTGGCCGGAGATGACCGCTGCCACGCCATGCTCCTCGAACATCGGGGTGTAGGCGCGCATCGCGGTGCCCGACTAATTGTCAGGGTGCTCGTGGTTCGGTGGGGTGCCGTGCACGCCGTTGGAGTAGGCCGAGTGGTGGAACTGGACCAGCACAATCTGGCCGTTGGCGCGGGCGTCGGCTAGTTGTTTTTCGGCCCAATTCCACTGCGCAGATGCGGCATCCATGTTGGGCAGGTCAACGTCTTGCGCGGTGGCGCCGGGGAACAGGTCCTTGAATCCCTGGACATAGGATTCGAAGGTGAACTCGCCCTGGGTGTCGGTGGACAGATTTCCTGCGGCCATATTCGTATCATCGCCAGAGAACTTCTCTCCGGAGAGCTGGCCGGTCCTGGTGTCCTCGTCCGGACGGCCGTTGGTGGAATCCAGAGTCAGCACGGTCACCGGTCCATGATCCACCCGGTAGTACGAGCCCTTGTACTCGGGGTGCTCGGGGTCCTGCGGCAAGGAGAAATAATCCAGGAAGCGGTTGCGTGAGATGACCGCGGGGGTGCGGTCGGCTTCCGTGCCGTAGCCGCCGTTCAGTGCCGCATAGGTTTCCCAATTGCCCAAAGCTGGAAGCAGCGGAACGCTGGAGGCCAAGTCCGAATGCTCGCCGGCCACATGGCCGAAGAACTCATCCCACGCCGGCTGGTAGCCCGACCCCTGGGTGAGATCGCCTGCCATCATGACCAGGTCCGGATCGGCAGCTTCGATGTGCTTGAGGTTCTCGTTGAATGCGGTGGACTGGTCCAGCGGGTAGCGCAGGGTCGGTTCGCCGTTGCGGGTGGTCATGCCGAACTGCTGATCCCATTTGGACCCCGCACCCGGACGCTGCATGGAATCTGCGGTGTAGCCGTTGACCGGGGAGAGCTCCCACTCGCGGTGCTCGGTGCGTCCGCGTGGTTCGGTTTCAGAATCGGAGAACGCAATGATGCGCACGTTCTTCCACGCCTCGCCCTTGGGAGCCGTTTTGAAAGCCGCCCTGTGGGTTTCACCTGATTGGGTCACGGTGTAGTTGTAGGACTTTCCGGGCAGCAGGCCTTGGAAGGTCACCGAGTGCTTGTAGTTCGAATTCGACTTCAACCACGAGCCCTGTTTCAAGCCCTCGATCTGCTGATCGAGTTCGGCCCGGGTGTATTCCATGAGGTCCAGGTACTGTGGTGCGCTGCTCTGCTTCCCGGACTTTCCCAGTCCCGGTCCCGAGAGGCTTATCGTGCCCGGCTCATCGGTTTCGCTGATCCAGTTGATGGTCATCGACGTGGCAGCAGGAGCTTGAAGGTAAGGCAGTACGCGGAAACCCGGTTCCGGGGACTTGGCCGTTGCCGCTGCAAGCTCGGAAGCAGCGGTTCCTGGCAGAGCAGCGGCGCTGGCTGCCGGCGCCAAGACCAACGGGATCAATACAGCGGCGGCAAGGGCGGCCGAGAGGGGCTTGTTGTTCATAGTGCGTTCTCCTGTGCGAGGTGTCGCCTGCAAAAGGCGGGTACCTTGAGGATGCCCGGGGCGCATGCCCCGAGGGTGGATATGAGGCAAACGGAGGGTGAACTGGGCCGGTGAGCCTGCTCACCGGCTGTCTCGCGCACTAATACCAAGCTGGAGCCGATAGCCTTGAAGCAGATAGCTGAGAAGACCAAAGCGAGGGCGCTTCGGTTTTCCACGCCTGCGAAAAGAAGGACAAACAGTGCAAGCCTCCCAGCGTTCCAAGGTAGCTCCCTTTGAAGTGATGCAAATTGTTGATCAGGTCGCCACGATGCGGGCCTCCGGCCACGACGTGATCTCGTTGTGCGTGGGAGAACCTGGCGGCGGCGCTCCAGCGGCCGTGAATGACCTGGCCGCGAAGCTGCATGCCGATCACGCCGACTTCGGGTACACCTCAACCGCGGGCCTGCTCGAAACCCGACAGGCCTTATCGAAGCACTACCAAGACACCTACGGGGTGCAGATCCTCGCAAAGAACTTCGTGATGACCACCGGTTCCTCCGGTGCATTCCAGCTTTCGTTCCTGGCAGCCTTCGATGCCGGAGACGTGGTGGCGCTGGCCCGTCCCGGCTACCCGGCCTACGCCAATATTCTGGGTGCCCTGGGGCTGGAAGTTATTGACTTGCCCACCGGTGCAGCACAGCGTTACCAGCCCACCGTGCAGCTGCTTGAGGCGGCCAAGAAGGAGCATGGACGCCTCGATGGGCTGGTTGTTGCGTCGCCAAATAATCCCACCGGAACCATGTTCAGCGCCGGCGAGCTCTCGGACTTGGCCACCTGGTGCGAAGCCAATGATGTGCGGCTGATTAGCGATGAAATCTATCACGGCATTGAACTCGTCCCAGACCGCAAGGCACATACCTCGTGGGAGTTCTCCCGCTCGTCCATCGTTGTCTCCTCCTTCTCCAAATACTGGGGGATGACCGGCTGGCGTCTGGGCTGGATGATCGTGCCCGATGAGCTAGTGCCAACGGTGGACGCACTGGCTTCGAACCTCGCCTTATGCGCTCCAGCGCCAGCACAGCGCGCGGTGGTAGCTGCCTTTGAACAGCAGAGCCTCGATGAAGCCAATGAGCGCGTGGCCGAGTTCGCCCGCACCCGAGCCCACGTGTTGGAGCACTTCAGCAGCCTGGGCATCAGCGAGGCAGCTCCCGCCGATGGGGCTTTCTACCTCTACGGCCGGTTGGCCCCCGAAGTCTTGGAGCATTTCGGTTCTGCGGGCAAGTACTGCCAAGCGGTCTTGGAGCATGCGCATGTGGCGCTGACCCCTGGAGGCGACTTTGATCCGTTCGAAGGCCACCTGTTTATCCGCTTGTCCTTCGCGGCCGGATATGAGCGTGTGGCAGAAGCGCTGGAACGCGTTGCGGCTTTCCTCCGGCAGAGCTTGGCAGGAAGCTAGTTTTCCACATTAGGTGAGCAATGCGCTGCGCGCGGCGCTTCAAAATGGACAGTGGATGGCAGTAACGCTTCGTTACTGCCATCCACTGTTTCAAGGAGCCACCAATGCCTGCAGTACTCGAACCTGTCGAACATGAATGCCTTGCGTGCTATTTGTATCGTGCGGTCTGCGCGCAAGGATGCGACGGGACCCATCTCTTCCTCTTGTCTTATCGCGATGCGAGCGCTCCGCGAGCTACCGCGATTGACCGGAAAATGCAGCTGCTGGGCGGATTCTGCGACTGCGAAGTGCTGGCCAATGCCATCCGCCCGATCACGCGTGAAGCGATTCAAGCCGTGGACAATGACGAAAATCTTGTCTGCAAAGGAGTACGCCGCGGCACAATCCAACCATGTGAACATTGGTTGATGCGCCGCGGCGTACAGTGGGGCGGCGGTCAGTTCCGCCGCCGAAGTGCTTGAAGATCAGTTTTCGGGGGTCTTGCTCTTCGGCTTGCGGGCCTTGAGCAGTTCAACACCGATAGGGATCACCGAGATGAGGACGATCAGGATGAAGATCAGGTCGATGTTCTCTTCGATCCAGGTGAATTGGCCCAGCCAATAACCCAGCAATGTGACGCCGATTCCCCACAGGGCGGCACCGATCAGGTTGTAGAGGATGAAGGTCTTGTGGTTCATCTTCGCTACGCCAGCGATTACCGGGACGAAGGTGCGGACCACTGGAACGAAGCGTGCCAGGATCACCGCGCGGCCGCCGAACTTCTCGAAGAACTCGTGGGCTCGCTCAACGTTCTTCTGCGAGAAGAAGCGGGAATCCGGTTTCTTGAAGATGGCAGGTCCGGATTTCTTGCCAATGATGTAGCCGGTCTGGTCACCTGCGAAGGCGCAGACAAAGATCGCGGCGGCGAAGAGCCACAACGGAATCTGGATGGTGCCGGTGGCAATGAGCATGCCAACGGTGAAGAGCATCGAGTCGCCTGGCAGGAAGAAGCCCACCAGCAAGCCGGTCTCGGCGAAGACAATGGCGCAAACCAGCAGCAAGACCCATGGGCCAAGCGCGGGGTTGTTCAGGAAGACGACTGGGTTCAACCAGTCGGGCAGGAAAGCCGCGCCCATGGTTGGAGCCGCATAATCGGTCACAAGGGAAAGAAACGAAGAATGATCTAGCACAGCAAAAATCCTACGTGAGTACGCTGTGAGTTTCCCAGAGTGCCATCCGTAATCTCTGGTGGGGGACAACCCGGCCACAAGGGCGAAAATCTCCAAGTTGTTCGTTGACCCGTAGTGATCATGGCTTTTCACGGGGCCAGCAACGAGAGCCGGGGGAACATTGGGAAGCGGCAAGTTGCCAAGCTCACAGCGGGATTCGACGTAAAAGTCGGCGAGGTTGCATCGAGCCACCTGGATTCGGTCCATGACAACGGTCATGGGCAACGCATGACTTTCTGCTCTTCTGCACACCCGGCAAAGGGGGAAGACTAAGAAGCATGGAAACGCTGATTAGAACGAATGCCGTTTCGCTCCGCGGCTTGAAGAAGACCTTCTCAACGCCGCGCAGCAAAGTTGAAGCAGTCAAGGGCATTGACCTGCAGATCCAGACCGGACAGATCGTGGCCTTCCTGGGACCCAATGGAGCTGGCAAGACGACAACCGTGGACATGATCCTGGGCCTGACCCAACCCACCGGAGGGTCGGTGGAAATCCTCGGCTTGGATCCGCGCCAAGCCATCTCCGCTGGGCGGGTCTCTGCCGTCTTGCAAACCGGTGGGTTGCTGCGCGATATGACCGTCAAGGAAACGGTGTCAGTCATCGCCCACATGCATGAGCAAGCAGATCGCATTGGTCCGGTCATGGAACGCACGGGGCTGGATAAGATCGCCAAGCGGCGCGTGGGCAAATGCTCTGGCGGCGAGCAGCAGCGCATCAAGTTCGCTTTGGCTCTGCTGCCCGACCCGGATGTACTGATCCTCGATGAGCCAACTGCCGGAATGGACGTGATGGCCCGCCGGGATTTCTGGGCCACGATGCGAGAAGAAGCTACCGAAGGGCGCACCGTCATTTTCGCCACGCACTATCTGGAAGAAGCCCAGAACTTCGCAGAACGCACTGTGCTGATGAGCCAAGGCCGCATTGTTGCCGACGGCGCCACCGAAGAGCTGCGCAAGCTCATCTCCGGACGCACCGTCAGCGCTTCCTTCCCCTCGGCGGAGCATGCCGAACGAGCCGGGGTTTTTGATAATTCGGTGCAGGTGGCCGAACGCAACGGATTGCGCTTCGCTTTCCACAGCGCCGATTCCGACCGCTTCGCGGCCGCTTTACTCGCCGACTACCAGGGCTACGACCTGGAAATTTCCTCACCGAGCCTGGAAGAGGCCTTCATCCAGCTGACCAAGGACGCATCATGATGAGCACCTACATCCGCGTGGAATTCGCGCGGCACTTCCGCGATGGGTACAACCTGATCTTCGCCCTGCTGCTGCCCGCCGCCATGTACATCCTGTTCGGCAACATCCCCAGCTACACCGAGTTCGAGCTGGGCGCCGGCAACGTGAAGTTCTATCTGATGATTTCCATGGCAGCCTACGGGGCGGCGGTCAGCACTGTGGCAATCGCCGGGACCGTGGCCACCGAAACCATGCAGGGCTGGGGCAGGCAAATTGCCTTGACCAAAATGCCGCCGGCCATGTTCGTCAGCAGCAAGATGATCGTCGCGGCCACCGTAGCCGGTGCCTCGGCAGCAGTAGTCTTCGCCCTGGGCGCCGCGACTGGAGCCGAAGTGCAAGAAGGGTGGATCTGGGGAGCGAGCTACCTGATCATCCTGCTCGGCGCCATGGTCTTCGCCTGCTATGGCATCGGGGTTGGCATGATGTTCAAATCCGAATCGGCTCTGGGCCTGGCCTCGGGCCTGATGGTGTTCTTCGCCTTCTTCGGCAACGTCTTCATGCCCCTGGAAGGAGGCATGCTCGACGCGGCGCGCTTCACCCCGATGTACGGCTACGTAGCCCTGGCCCGCTACCCGTTGCTCAAGGACATGCCTGCCGGAATCGAAATGGCGCCGGATGCGTTATGGATCCCAACCGCTAATCTTGTGGCATGGGCACTCATCTTCGTTCTCTTCGCGGTACTCGCCACCAGGAAGGCCAAGGCACGCCAGTGAGCCGCAGCCTGCCCGGCGCCGCGCCGGCGAGCGATCCGCTCTGCGAGATCGACGAGGACCAGAAATTCTGGGATCGCCGAGGTTGGCTGGTCGCCGGCGTCTGGGTGATTTTCCTGGTCTTCCCGGTGCTGGACCTTCTCGTGGAAGACTACTCGCTGCCCACCCGGATCATCGGCCTGGCGCTGATCGCCCTCTTCGCCGCCGTCTACCTGCAGTCCTACGCCAAGTTCTCCCAGAATATCGGGCAAGGCGGAACCAGCGCTCGCAGGGCGCATGCGAACTTCCTGGTCCTCTGCGCGATTATCGCCCTGGGCATCCCGGTCATCGGGTTGACCACCATGGGGCTCTTCCCCTTCATCACCTCCTTCGCGATCTTCTTGCTCAGCAGGAAGTGGGCCATCGCGGCCTACGCCGCGGTGCTGGTGCTCAGCTTCGCGCTGCCGATCGTCTACGGGCAGTTCATGGACGCGATCTTCCTGATCGGCCTGAACCTCGTGCTGATGGTGGTGTACGCGATTACCGTGGCCGCCATTCGGCGCTCGGCCGCAGCAGAAAAGATCCGCAGCGACTACCTGCTGGTCGCCGAGCAGGAGCGCGTGGCCAGGGACGTGCATGATGGCATCGGGCATTCGCTGACCGCATTGAATTTGAAGGCGCAGCTGGCCCTGCGCCTGATGGACCAGGAACAGTACGCCCAGGCCCGCGGAGAACTGGAACAACTCAGCGCCCTGGCCGTGGACGCGCTGGACTCCGTGCGCACGACGGTGCAGGGGCTCAGCCGCCAGGACCTGGCCGGGGAACTGGCCGAGCTGCAGCAGGCGTGCGACGACAACAACCTCGAATTCACGGTGGCAGGAACCGCCGAGCAAGTCCCGATGCAGCTGCGTTCGCATGTGGCATGGATCCTGCGCGAAGCGGTCACCAATGTGCTGCGCCACGCGCACGCCAGCACCATCGTGCTGCATCTGGAACCCGGAAAAGTCAGCGTCGATGACGACGGGGATGGCCTGCAAGCCAGCACGCCAGGCCACGGCATCCGGGGAATGCAGGAACGCGCCAAGCAATTCGGTGCCAGTTGTACAGTAGGGGCATCGCGGCTGGGCGGAACCAGCGTGCAAGTGGCCTTCGAGGCAGAGGGGAGTGCAGCGTGATCCGGATACTCATCGCCGATGACCAGCACCTGGTCCGGGGCGCGCTGGCAGCCTTGCTGAACCTCGAAGAAGATATCCAGGTTGTTGCGCAATGCGCCGATGGTGACGAGGTCGCCGCCGCACTGGATGCGCACCCTGCCGACATCGCGTTGCTGGATGTGCAGATGCCGCGGCACGACGGGCTGCGCACTGCAGCAGAACTCAAGGCCAGCCACGCCGAGGTGAAGGTGCTGATCCTGACCACCTTTGACCGTCCCGGATATTTCCGCCAGGCCTTCGAAGCCGGAGCGCACGGCTTCCTGGTCAAGGATTATCCGCCGGCCGAGCTGATTGCCGCCATCCGCAGGGTCTATTGCGGGGACAAGGTAGTGGATCCGCAGCGTGCCATGCTCAGCGTGGAGAGCCGCAGCAACCCGCTGACCGGGCGTGAGCGCGAGATCCTTTCACTGGCCGCCTCCGGCTCGCCGGTATCGCAGATTGCCTCGGCGGTGCACCTCTCGGTGGGAACTGTGCGCAACCACCTGTCCAATGCGATCGGCAAAACCAGCACTGCCAACCGCATCGAGGCCGCGCGCTACGCCCGCGAGATGGGCTGGATCTAGCGCGTGACGAAGTGGGTAATCAGGCCGATGACCCAAATGGAGGAGGCCAGCAGCACGCAGCCGAATTCCACGACGATGCCCAGGCCCATGGCCTTCAACGCAGCCCAGGATGAGCCGAGTGCGCCGGAGACTTCGCGCCGGCGCACGCTTTCACCGGCGAATAGGCCCACTGCGAAACCGACGAACATGCCGATCACGGGAATGAGGAAAGCACCGGCGATGGCACCCACGACCGCAAAGAGAATGGAACCTTTGGGGATTTGATGTTCCTTGAGTTTCTTGCCGGTCAGGATCGCAGAGGCGGACCAGCCCAGCAAGGCGATCGCCATGCCCAGGCCGGCCGCCCACCAGGAAGCACCGGAACCCAGCAGCCAGCCCCAGCCCAAGAGCGTGCCGATCGTCAGCAACGAGCCGGGCAGCACCGGGAAGATGGTGCCCAATGCCGATACGACTAGCAGCAGCCCGGCGATGATCGTGTAAATAATTTGTGCATCCACATGCCCAGTTTCGCACACTGCATCCTTACATGAGGCGCACCGTCAAGCAGGACAAGAATTCAGGGATATTTGTGCCGAATTGCCGAGCTGACGAACAAGCAATTGATTAAATCCGGATAATTTCCCTTCTCTCATTGATTCCTTTTTACCTAGTCGGATATCGATTTGGATTGAAAACCGTCACCCGTTGGCAGTGGAAAAAGAAATCAACAGCCGGAAGGCTCTTCCCACCCTAAATTGTTAGCGCTAACATTGTGACCATCGACACATTGTTCTGGTGCCGGAGACCATTCACTCCACCATTATCCGGCGGGGACCCACGAGGAGGAACTCACGATGAAACGACAGACCTTTTTGCGCACTGGCTTGGCAACGCTCAGCATCGCAGCTATGGCAGCCATGAGCGCATGCGCCGGCTCGGATTCCAGTGGCAGCGAAGGCGGAGGATCCGGTTCTGAGACCATTACCATCGGTTTCTCGCAGGTTGGCGCCGAGTCCGGGTGGCGCGCGGCAAATACCAAGGACATCCAAGACACCCTGACCGAAGAAAACGGCTTCAAGCTCAGCTTCTCTGATGCCCAGCAGAAGCAGGAGAACCAGATCCAGGCTCTGCGCTCGTACATCGCGCAGGGCGTTGACGTCCTGGCCTTCTCCCCAGTGGTAGAAACGGGCTGGGATGCTGTGCTGCAAGAAGCCAAGAGCGCCAACATCCCGGTGATCCTCACCGACCGCGCCGTTGACACCACCGACGACACGCTCTTTGCCTCGTTCATCGGCTCCGACTTCATTGAAGAAGGACAGCGGGCCGGGGATTGGGTTGTAGAGAATCTGGACAAGGACCTAAAGGTTGTCGAACTGCAGGGAACTACCGGCTCAGCACCGGCCATCGACCGCAAGGAAGGCTTCGGAAAGGCCATCGAGGGCACAGACATCGAGATTATCGACTCGCAGACCGGTGACTTCACCCGCGCAGGCGGCAAGCAGGTCATGGAAGGTTTCCTGAACTCCCATGACGATATCGATCTGGTCTTCGCCCATAACGACGACATGGGCTTGGGCGCCATTGAAGCGATCGAGGCAGCCGGCAAGAAGCCAGGCGAGGACATCAAGATTGTCACCATTGATGCAGTCAAGGACGGCATGCAGGCATTGGTTGACGGCAAGATCAACTACATCGTCGAATGCAACCCGCTGCTGGGCGAAGATTTGGCAGAAATCGCCAAGAAGGTTGTAGCCGGCGAATCCGTGGAGAAGCGCATCGTCGTTGAAGACGCCGCCTTCACCCAGGATGAAGCGGCCGAGGTCCTGGCCGATCGCACCTACTAGAAACGCAGGCAAGAGCACGAACCGGGGGGGGCCC
>NZ_JBLVOJ010000007.1:46674-100335 GCF_053543715.1 Glutamicibacter sp. AGC46 | reverse complement strand
CGCCGGCCCACCACCAGGTGGCAGGACAAGCAACTCGCAGAGGCAAGTTAATGATTGATTCAACACCCATGTCACGGACTGAGGAAATCACCGTGCAGCATTCCCCTACAACGAAGCCCATCGTTCAAATGGTTGGAATTTCCGTGGAGTTCCCCGGGGTCAAAGCACTGGACAACGTTGGCTTCCGGCTTTTTCCCGGTGAAGTCCACGCCCTGATGGGGGAGAACGGCGCTGGAAAGTCGACCCTGATCAAGGCCCTGACTGGCGTGAATCCGATCGCTTCCGGAACCATCACGGTCAACGGCAACGACACCCGCTTCACCGGCCCCGCCGATGCCCGCGAACGCGGCATCTCCACGGTGTACCAAGAGGTGAATCTCTGCACCAATCTCACCGTGGCCGAAAACATCATGCTCGGCAGCGAGCCTCGCCGTTTCGGTGGTCTTGACTGGCGAACCATGCGGCGCCAGGCCAAAACCTATCTGGAGCGGATGGGGCTGAAGATAGACCCGGCCAGCTCGCTGGGGTCCCATTCACTGGCAGTCCAGCAGCTGGTGGCCATCAGCCGCGCCATGGTGGTCGACGCCAAGGTGCTGATTCTCGATGAACCAACCTCCAGCCTGGATACCGACGAGGTGGCCCAGCTCTTCGAGGTCATGCGGAAGTTGCGTGATGATGGTGTGGCGATCCTCTTCGTGTCGCACTTCCTGGACCAGATCTACGCCATTGCCGACCGCATTACCGTGCTGCGCAACGGGCAATTGGTAGAAGAACGAGAGAAGGACCAGCTGCCGCAACGCGAACTGGTCTCGCTGATGATCGCTGGCACCTCCGATGCCCAAGTGGGCGGTGCCAACGAACGCACCGCCGCAACCGAACGCGCGGCCGACGCCGAGCCGTTGCTGCAGGCAGTGGGACTCGGGCGCAAGGGAGCGGTGCAGCCTTTCGATCTGGACGTCTATCCCGGGGAAGTCATCGGCTTGGCCGGCCTGCTGGGCTCAGGCCGTACCGAACTCGCGCGCCTGCTTTACGGAGCGGACAAGGCAGATGACGGGGTGATCAAGCTGGGCGGGAAACCGGTGAAGCTGCGAACTCCCCGGCAGGCCCTGGGCCGCAAAATCGCCTACACATCCGAAGACCGCAAGGGCGAAGGGGTTGTGGGCGAGCTGACCGTGGCCGAGAACATCATCCTCGGCCTGCAGGCAGCGCGCGGATGGATCCGCCCGCTGCCCAAGACCAAAGCCACCCAAATCGTGGATGCCTATATCAAGGCACTGGGCGTCCGTCCGGCCAATCCGAACGCCCTGCTCAAGAACCTCTCGGGCGGGAATCAGCAGAAAGTTCTGCTGGCCCGCTGGCTCGCCACCGCTCCGAAGCTGTTGCTCCTCGATGAGCCCACCCGCGGAATCGACATCGGCGCGAAGACCGAAATCATGAACCTGGTCTCCGAACTAGCTGAACAGGGCATGTCGGTGGTCTTCATCTCCGCTGAGCTAGAAGAAGTCCTGCGCCTCTCGGATCGCATCGTTGTGATGCGCGATCACGCCAAGGTTGCCGAAATTCCAAGCACTCCAGATGTGGATGTGCCACGCCTGATCGAAATCATCGCCACCGGGGAAGAAAACAAATGACCCGTATTTACAAGCATCGCCTGTTTTGGCCAGCGATTGCGCTGCTCGCGCTGCTGCTAGCCTGCACCATCAAGCGCCCGGACATCCTGGGCATCAGCGTGCTGGACGGGCACCTGTTCGGAGCCCCCATAGACATCCTGCGCAATAGCTCGCCGCTGCTGCTTGTCGCCCTGGGCATGACTCTGGTGATCGCCACCCGCGGCATCGACCTGTCAGTGGGTGCCACCGTCGCGATCTCCGGAGCCGTGGCGCTGACGTTCATCGCCAGCTCGGCAAATCCGGGATCCGCAGGTACAGCCGTCGGCGCCGTCTTCGTGGCATTGGGGTTGTGCCTGATCCTCGGCGCATTCAACGGCGTGCTGGTGGCGAACTTCGGCATCCAGCCGATCGTCGCCACGCTGATCCTGATGACCGCCGGCCGCGGTGTGGCCATGCTGATCACCAACGGCCAGATCACCACGGTCAATAGCGCACCTTTCAGCAAACTGGCCTCGGGCTATGCGTTGGGCCTGCCGGTGGCCGCGCTCATCGCGTACGGCGTGTTTGCGGTGGTGGCCCTCGTGGTACGGCGTACTGCGCTGGGCATGCTACTCGAAGCGGTAGGCATCAACCCGGAAGCCAGCCGGCTCTCCGGGGTGAAATCAAGAACTCTGGTATTCACCGTCTATGTATTGTGCGGCCTGCTATCGGGCCTGGCCGGACTGATCTTCGCCGGCAACACCATGGCCGCTGATGCCAACAATGCGGGACTGTTCATAGAGCTGGATGCCATTCTCGCCGTGGTTATCGGCGGCACGTCCCTGGCCGGCGGCAAGTTCAACCTCGCGGGCACCATGATTGGCGTGCTGATCATTACCACCCTGAGCCTGGCTGTGACCGTCCTGGGCGTTTCACCGCTGGTCACTTCGCTATTCAAAGCCATCGTGGTCATTGCCGTGACCTTGATGATGTCAACCCGGCTGCGCGCCATGCTCGGTTCCTTGCGCGAACGCCGCCGCTACCAGGAGGTGGGAGCATGAGCATCCTCAGTGTTCCGCGCAAGTCCATATCCAAATTGAATGTGGACCGGCGCTACCTGCCGGTTCTGGGCACTGTGGTCGTCTTCGGGCTGATGCTCGTCATCGGCGGAGTGCGCTACGAGAATTTCCTTTCGCCAGCTGTACTATCCAACCTGTTCATCAACAATGCCCACTTGATCGTGCTGGCAGCAGGGATGACGTTCGTGATTCTCACCGGCGGCATCGACCTGTCAGTCGGTGCGGTGCTGGCCCTGTCCTCGGTCATCACCGCAACCATGCTCAATGCCGGGATCCCGTTGTCCCTGGTGCTGCCTATCGCGATTCTCAGCGGGTCGATCATCGGCCTGGGCATGGGAGTGATGATCCAGTACTTCGAGGTGCAGCCCTTCGTGGCTACCTTGGCCGGCATGTTCTTGGCCCGCGGCCTGTGCTTCATCTTCGCCCCGGAATCCGTGCCGATCCGCGATGAGGGTTTCGTGGCGCTGTCGAGCTGGGGTGTTTCTGCGGGGCGCTGGCGGTTGACCGCGGCCGTGGTCATCGCCGTGCTGGTGATTGCCGGGTCCTGGTGGGTGCTGCACCGCACCCGTTTCGGCCGCACCGTTTACGCGGTGGGCGGCGGCGAGCAATCAGCCACCCTGATGGGATTGCGTGTGGCACGCACCAAGGTGGTTGTCTACGTCATCTCCGGCACCTGTGCGGCGCTGGGCGGAATCCTCTTCGCCATGTTCTCGCGCTCGGGCTATGCGCTGACCGGTGTGGGCATGGAGCTCGACGCGATCGCCGCAGTAGTTATCGGTGGAACACTGCTGGTCGGCGGCATGGGCTTCATTCTCGGCTCGGTGGTTGGCGTGATGGTGCTGGGACTGATCCAAACCATCATCACTTTCGAGGGAACCTTGAGTTCCTGGTGGACCAAGATCGTGATCGGCGGTTTGCTGCTGATCTTCGTGGTCTTGCAACGAATTCTTACCTTGCGGCGAAATTAAGCCCGGAAGGGAAGGGCCCAGGGCCCGGTATTAGCGTACCGGGCCCTGGGTCGTATCCAGCCACCTAGCTCCAATTCGCGTACAACGAACCGGGAAGTAATAGTTTCCAGCCTGGACAACAGCTTGCCCCTATTTCGCGATAGATTGCGAAGTGGGGGCATTGCTATTGCCTCTAAAACTTCTGCGGCTTGCACGCGACTGGGAGGAACCTGATGGGCAAGGACAATGAAGCACGGGTCAGCGTAGAAATAGCCGGGTCCACTGCCGTGGTGCTGCTGGATAACCCGGGCCAACTCAACGCGCTCACCAAGGACATGTGCCTGCAGCTGGTGGGCGCCTTTGCCGGCCTTTCGACCAACGACGAGGTCAGTTCCATTGTGGTTCGCGGCGCTGCGGCGAACTTCTGCGCTGGAATTGCCATCGACGAGATGGACCAGGTGCTCTTCGACCGGGACGCGGACGGCGAGCTGATCAACCATTTCGACCTGCTCGACAAGATCATCGTGGGCTGCCCGAAGACCACCATCGCGGTGGTGGAAGGTAATTGCTTTGGCGGGGCCTGGCAGCTGGCCTCGGCCTGCGATATCCAGTTGGCCTCGGATAACGTGCGCCTGGCGATCACCCCAGCGAGAATCGGGTTGGTTTTCCCGCGCCCGGGCATCGAACGGCTGGTGCGTACCGTGGGGGAGCACCGGGCCAAGTACCTGCTGTTTTCCGGCGCGGAGATTTCCATTGCCGAGGCGGAGCGCTGGGGCATGTTCACCCGGGTGATTGCCCAGGGGCAGCTCGACGAAGAGCTGGCCGCATTGCTGGGCAAGCTGGCGGCGAACTCGCCGTATTCCATTGCGCGCACCAATGAGGCAATCAACTTGGTGCGCCAGGGAGAAGCCACCGAGGGCTGGTGGGAAGCGATGTGGGAAGAGAACGGGGCGAACGCGGACCTGGCCGAAGGCAGATCCGCGTTCTACTCACGCCGCACACCGGATTACGGTGGACTGCCCCAGTAGTGTTCGCTAGTCCTGCTGGGCAGTGAACTGCGCAACCAGTTCGCGCTTGAGGATCTTCCCGCTGGGACCCAGCGGGAATTCCTGGACGATCTCGATCAGCCGCGGATACTTGTACGCGGCCATCTGCTTGCTGGCCCACGCCACCAGCTCCTGCGCGCCCAGCGTGGAGCCGGCCTCCAAGGTCACCGAGGCGGCAATCTCCTGTCCGTGGGTTTCGTGCGGCACCCCGTACACGGCGGCATTGGAAATCTCCGGATGGGAAACCAGTACCTCTTCGATTTCGCGCGGGTACACGTTGTAGCCGTTGCGCAGGATCATGTCCTTGGTCCGGTCCAGGATGCGCAGGTAGCCATCCTCGTCCTTGGTCCCCAGATCCCCGGTGCGGAACCAGCCATCAACCACTGCTTCGGCCGTGGCCTCGGGCCGGTTCAGGTAGCCGGAGAACAAGTTGTGCCCGCGCACCACCAGCTCGCCCAGCTCCCCGCGCGGCAGCAGCCGGATTTCATCGGGGCAGGCAGGGTCGGCGATTTCCACATCCACGCCCCAGACCGGGGTGCCCACGGTCCCGGGCCGCGGGTCGACGCCCACATGGTTGAAGCAAGCCACCGGAGAGGTCTCGGTCAGCCCGTAGCCCTCGTGGATCCGCGCGCCGAAGCGCTGCTCGAAGGCGGTGAGGATGGATACCGGAAGCGAGGCCCCTCCGGAAATGGCGTAGCGCAGTTTTTCCGGCATCCCTTCGCGCTGCTTGCCCGCTTCGAGCAGGGCCACATACATCGTGGGCACCCCGAAGAAGACGTCGATGCCAGCCTCCAGCAACAGTTCCAGGGCCCCTTCGGCGGTGAATTTGGGTAACAGCATGACCTCGGCCCCCACCCGCAGCCCGGTATTGAGCACGCAGGTCTGGCCGAAGGTGTGGAACAGCGGCAACCCGCCGAAGAGCTTGTCGCCGCGGCGCAATTCCATGGTGTTCAGCAACGTGGTGTGGGTCTGCTCGATCAACGCCAGATGCGTGCCCAGCGCACCCTTGGGCTTGCCGGTGGTGCCCGAGGTGTACAGGATCGTGGCCAGGTCTTCGGGGCGGCGCGGCAGGTAGGTGCCAATCGGCGCGGCGTTCCGGGCCAGGTCTTCCAACCGGATTGCGCCCGATTCCTCCGGAGCCAGCACGCTGAGCACCGGCACCCCGGAAGCGGCGGCCCCCGCTGCTCCTTCTGCGAGCAGCGGTGCGGCGCAGATCATCAGCTTGGTTTCGGAATCCTCCAGGATGTAGGAGATCTCGCGCGCCTTGAGCAGCGCGTGGACCGGTACCGCCACGGCGCCCAGGGCCAGAACCGCGTAGTAGGCGCGGGCGAAGTCCGTGACGTTGGGAATGAGCAAGGCCACCCGGTCGCCCGCCTCGATGCCTTGGGCTTGCAGGGCTCCGGCGTATTCCCGGGCCTGCTCCCACAGCTGCTCATAGGTGGTGCTGCGACCATCGACGGTGATGGCGTTCAGCTCGCCGTAGCGGGCAGCCCCTTCTGCGAGGATGGCCGCCACTGAAACAGTGAGATTGGATGTGGAAACGCTCATGGTGAACTCCTCGGGTCGCCCAGCAGTGCATTGTGTGTTGTGTCACATTAAACCATATTGGAACTGCGGTTCAGTACGAGGTATTGAGTTTCGAAATATCTTGAACAATGGAAAATTTCCGTTGCTGATCTGGGTAAAAAGGACATAGACTCAGCCCAAACGAGCTGGATGAATTGTGGAATGGGGAAGCGATGCCGGCACCAAAGGATCCTCGAGCCGAGCCGTGCTGGGTCGATTTGCTCACCAGCGACATGGAGGGCTCCACGCAGTTCTACGGGCAGCTTTTCGGTTGGGAAGTCCGCCATGACGAGGAAACCCGCGACGAGGGATATGCCGAGGTCTACCTCAACGGGGAAATGGCCACCGGCTTCATTGCCAATGACCCGGATTCCGAGGTGCAAGATGCCTGGACCACCTACCTGAATGTGACCGATGTGCACGCCGCCGCCTATGCCACCAAAATGCACGGCGGCAAGGTCTATCTCAAGCCCATCGACATTCCCGGCCAGGGAACCATGGCCATCATCGGGGACCCAGCGGGAACCGGCGTTGGACTCTTCCAGGCATTCCAATCAGCAGACACAACCGCCAGCCGCGCACCGGGCACCCGCATCTGGAACGAGCTGCACACCAGGCACTTCGAGGCGGTGGCCCGCTTCTACCGTGTAGCACTGGGCTGGTGCCTGTCCCCGGTCTCGGACACGGACGAATTCCGCTACCACACCTACGGCCAAGGTTCCGAGGCGGTGGCCGGAATCTTCGACATCTCCAGCTATCCGGATTCCAAGGCCGGTTGGCGCGCCTACTTCGCGGTGGCGGATGCCGAACAGACCGTGGCGCTCGCCGAGAAGCTCGGCGGCACGATCATCCATGAGCCCCATGATTCCTACTTTGGCCGCATGGCCGTGCTCAGCGACGTCACCGGCGCAGAGTTCGCGATCATCGCTCCGTCGCGCAAACAGGAATCTGAAGCCTGACGGCAAAGGCCGCCGGCACCGAAAAATCGGATGCACGGCGGCCTCGGTTCGGGCTGGTCCTTCGCAGCCTACTTCACGAAATTCGGCACAACTTCGTCAATGAACAACTGCAGCGAGCGTTTCTTTTCCTCGTGGCTCAGGGCGTTGTCGCTCCAGAAGCTGTATTCGCTGACGCCCAGATCTTCGTAGCGGCGCAGGCGCTCGACAACCACGTCCGGCGTGCCGATCATTGCGGTGCGGTGCAGGGACTCAGGCGTGAACTCCTCGCGTTCAGAGAACTTCTCCTCCGGGCTGGGATCGATGAATCCGTTGACCGGCTCCACCTTGTTGCCGAAGACCGCATCGAAGGTGCGGTAGAACTTGTTGATGCCTTCGGCAGCAGGGCGCCAGGCCTCTGGCTCGTTGGCGGAGTGCAGATAAGTGTGGCGAAGCACCATGATGTCAGGGCGCTGTTGCACCTCCGGGTGGGCAGCGATGGCGGCTTCGTACTTCTGGACTAATGATTCGACTTCTTCGTCGCCCTTCATCAGCGGAGTCACCATGACATGGCACCCGTTGGCCACAGCATACTCGTGCGACTCGGGGCTGCGGGCGGCAACCCAGACAGGGATCTGCTTTTGTGTTGGCTTGGGCACCGAGGTGGACGTCGGGAACTGCCAGACTTCACCGTCGTGGGCGTAATCTCCCTCCCACAGCTTCTTGACTGCGGGGATGAGCTCCTGCATGGAGGCACCGCCGTCGGTGGCCTTCATGCCATCGGTCATGCGATCGAATTCGAATTGGTAGGCACCGCGTGCCACGCCTAATTCGGCACGGCCATTGCTGATGACATCGAGCAGCGCGAGTTCGCCGGCTGCTCGGATCGGGTTCCAGAATGGTGCGATGATGGTGCCGGCTCCGAGCCGGATCGTGGAGGTCCGAGCCGCGAGGTAAGCAAGCTGCGGGATCGGGTTCGGGGAGACGGTGTATTCCATCGAGTGGTGTTCGCCGATCCAGACTGTGGAGAAGCCACCGGCTTCGGCCATTTGAGTCAGTTCGACGAGGTTCTCGAAATGCTGTGCGTGGCTGATCGAGTCGTCATAGCGTTCCATGTGGATGAACAGTGAAAAGCGCATATCTGTCCTTCTTTCGTTGCTCTGCTGCCCTTAGGCAGTTGCCTGGGTGCTGTTGCGTTCGGCGATGGTTTGATTGGTCCGGGACCAATGCTCATGATCGACTTCGCGCACGATGACCGTGATGTTTTCGGGGGCCGCATCAACGGTTTCTTCGGCGGCCCGGTGCAAGGCGTCGATCAGGGCGCGCAGCTGCTGGGAACTGCGGCCCTTGGCAATGGATACATCGATCAGTGGCATGGGGTTCCCTTTCCTTAGCCGCGCATCACAAACGGATCTGCGACGGGGGACTCGTCCGTGTTGATCCATACGCTCTTGAGGCGGGTGTATTCGTTCATGGATTCGAGGCCGTGCTCGATGCCGACGCCCGAGTTCTTGAAGCCTTGGCGAGGGGACATCGGGGACATCGCGCGGTAGGTGTTCACCCAGATCGTGCCGGCCTCCAGCCTCCGGGCCATGCGATGGGCGCGGGCAAGGTTCTGCGTCCACACGCCGGCGGCCAGCCCGTACTCGGTGTCATTGGCCATGGACAGCAGCTCGTCTTCGTGCTCGAAGGGCATGATCGCAGCCACCGGGCCGAAGATCTCCTCGCGGACCACGCGCATGTCGTTATTGACGTCGGTGAGCACAGTGGGGGAGAAATAGTAGCCCGGCAGGTCCAGGCCTTCGGGGCGGGTGCCGCCGGCCAGTACTTTGGCGCCCTCGTCTGCGCCGATCTTCACATAGGAAGCGACCTTTTCCAATTGGTCGGCGAACGCCAGCGGGCCTAGCTCGGTGGCATCCAAGAGCGGGTCTCCGATGACAATGGACTTGGCACGTTCGGTAACCCGTTCCAGCAGCTCGTCGTAGACAGACTTGTGGGCGAAGACCCGGCTGCCGGCAATGCAGGTCTGGCCGGCCGCGGCGTAGATGCCGGCCACCACGCCCATAGCCGCGTTGGCGACGTTGGCGTCGTCGAAGACGATGTTCGGGCTCTTGCCACCCAGCTCCAAGGTGCAGCCGATGAAGCGGCCGGCCGCCTCGGCGGCGATCTTCGAGCCGGTGGCCGTAGAACCAGTGAAGGAGATCTTGGCCAGCAGTGGGTGGCTGACTAGCGCCGCGCCGGCCTCGGCCCCGAACCCGGTGACCACGTTGATGACGCCCGGAGGGAATCCGGCCTGCTCAGCCAGCTCAGCCAGCAGCAGCACCGTGCGCGAGGTGTATTCGCTGGGCTTGATCACCACAGTGTTCCCGGCAGCCAGCGCAGGGGCGATCTTCGAAGTGGTCAAAGTCAGAGGCGAGTTCCACGGGGTGATAGCCCCGACCACGCCGAGCGCTTCGCGCTGGGTGTAGTTTAGAATCGCCGGATTCATGCTTGGGATCTGGGAACCCTGCACTTTGTCGGCCAGCCCGGCATAGTAGTAGAGGTACTCCGGCAGGGTGGCCAGCTGGCCCCGCATTTCGCGCAGCAGCTTGCCGTTGTCCAAGGATTCGTAGCGGGCCAACTTCTCGGCATTCTCACCGATTAGATCGCCTAGGCGGCGCAGCAGATGTCCACGGGCGGTGGCGCTCAGGGCGCTCCACGAGGGCGCGGAGAATGCCTTATGGGCGGCTTTGACAGCACGGTCCACATCTTCAGCATTGCCGCGCGCGGCCTCGTAAAGATCTTCGAGGGTTGCCGGGTTGGAGCTGGTGAAGAAACGGTCTTCGCTGGGAGCGATGTGCTCTCCGTTGATGAAATGCATGTAACGCTCGCTCATGCCTGTTTCCCTTCGTTATCGCTGAAAAAACTGTTCAATTCCGCGGCCAAGGCCAGCGGATTCTCGACCGGAAGCATATGCCGTGCTCCGGGGATGATGCGCAGCCGCCCCTGCGGCACAGCGGCAACCAGCCGGCGGGACATTTCCGGGGTCGATCCGGGATCCAGCTCGCCGGTGATGGCCAGTGTCGGCTGCTTGATCGCATCGAGTTCGCCGGCAATCTCCTGGTCACCGCGGGCGAAAACCGCGTAGGCGTGCAGATAGGATTCGAGATCGTTGCCCGCCATAGTTTGGCGCGTAGCCTCGATGAGCTGCGCGTCCACCGTGGTGGCCGCGGCCGGGAACCAGCGTTCGATGGCGCGGTCCACTCCCTGGGAGAAGTTCGTGCCGGCGGTAGCCAGGCGCTCTTCCACCGCGGTCGACTCTTCGGCGGTGCGCCGGCATACGGAGTTCACCGCAGACAAGGTCAGCACGCGCCCGGGAGCGAAGCGCGCAAGGTACTGGGCAACCAAGGCACCGAGCGAGAATCCCACAAGATGCACAGGCTCGCGAGTTTCAAGGCGTTCGAGCACATCGGCGGCCAAGCTCGCCAGATTCTGCTCGCTGCGCAGGGGCGGGCGTAACCCGTGCCCAGGCAGGTCCAGGGCCACTGATTGGTGCGCCAGCTGCTCGCGCAGCGGCTTCCACATGGTCCGGTCCAATCCGACTCCATGCAGGAGGACAACCAATGGCTGCTTCGTGCTTGTCATGCGTGCTTCGCTCCGTTCCGGCTGATGCGCTCTGCTACTGTTCGGTGGACAGCGGGGCCAGGCGTTCCTGCGGCCGGCCACGGGTTGCGCCGGCCAGGGCGATCAGGATTTCGCCAGGATGCGGAGCATCGGCGATCCTGGCCTCGACGCTCTGGTGGTGCGAGCGGATCGTGGCATCGGTGAAATGCTTGAGCGGGATGTCGAACTGCACTCCGGCCTGTCCGCGCTTTTCCACGGCCGGCAGCAAGGTGGTGGCCTTGGCTGCGTCGCGGAAGTGGTTGCCGAATTTCAGGGTGTGGATCAGGGCCGAGCCGTGCTCGACTTCACCGTCAAGGCCGACGATTGCAGCCTTGCCATAGGCCTGGAGCGGGGCGCCCAGCGCTTCGATGACCCGCGGTGCCAGCAGCGCTCCGAGGTCCGAGGCGACCGAGTCGATTCCCGGGTTCAAGTCCTCGACGAATCCTTGCCCTGCCCACGGGTTGTCGAATACGGCGGCGACAATGACCACGCGGGCTACCGGATCCACCGGGCGTCCGCCCTCTGTGGCAATTTCCTCGACGATGGTTACCAGTTTGCGGTAGTTCATAGTTGTATTCCCTTCAGTATTTCGGAAGTGACCGTTCGGTCGGTGGTTCGATCGCCGATGCGTGCATGTGGCCGGGGGCCGCTTGATGCCGCGGCAATGACCGCGATCTCGCCAGCATGCGGGGCATCGGGCAAGGACAGCTCCAGGGTCTGGTAGTGGGTTCGGGTGGCAGCTGCGGTCTTATGCCACATCGGTACTCGCAGGGATTCACCAGGAACGCCGCGGCCGTCGACAAAGCAGATGATCGAGGTGCCGCCGAGGGCTTCGCGCAGCAGGTTGCCGAAGAACGGGGTGTGGATCAGCGCTCCGGCATGCTCCAATTCCCCATCGCTGCCAACCAATGCGGCCTTGCCGAAAGCTTCAACTTGTTCGGCTCCGCCCAGGGCATTGAGCAGGCGATCCGACAGCAGCTTGGCGAGCAATGGGGCGATGGCCTCGGTCCGCTCGGATAAATCTTGCGACGTTCCAGTGCCGAGCCAAGGATTGGGGATGACTGCGGTGGCGGTCGCGCGGGTGATGCTGCCTAATTCGTGGTGGGGAACTTCTTCCACCGTGCACGAGATTTTGCGCAAACCAATGGCCTGGGCCAAATCCTGGTAGTCTTCGAGCGTTGATCGGGTGCTCAAATCAATGAGCTGAGGCGGCTGGGCCAGTGGAGAATTCATCTGGTATTCCTTTGCATGGCTTTTTTGGGGCTAACCCGGTTGTTCTTCGTCTTCTTCTTTCATTGCGGCCAGGGCCGCCGACTGGCTTGATGCGGCAACATGCCTGCGCATCACAAGTTCTGCGGCCAACGGATCTTTGGAGCTGATGGCGTCGATGATTGCCTGGTGCTCGTCCTTCGAATTCTGCAAGCGCCCGGGCAAGCTCAGGGTCTGCGAAACGATGCGATGGTAGGCCAGCTGGTTCATCAACAGGTCATAGTGCTCGGTGAGCTTCCTGTTGTCAGCCCCGGCAACCAACGTGCTGTGGAATTCATGGACCAGTTGCGAATAGAGTTCCGCGTCGCCGCGCTCGACGGCCCGTTGGCTGCGTGCAACGTTTTCCTTGAGCTGCTCCAATTCAGGTACGGCTCCACGTCTGGCCAGCAGGCCAGCGGCTAGTCCCTCGAAGGCCTCCTTCAGGGAAAACATCTCGTGAATTTCGCGCTGGGTGGGCTTCCTGACGAATGTTCCAACCCGCGAACGCACCTCAACTAGGCCCTCGCGCTCCAGCTGCTTCAATGCTTCTCGAATTGGAGTACGGCTGACCTCGAAGTCTTGCGCCAGGGCTGTCTCTGCCAATAGGTCTCCGGGTTGAACAACTCCAGTGACGATCATTTGACGGAGCCGGCCCAGCAACGGCGTCTCCGGGGTGCTCCTGGTTTTTGATTCCACGCTTGAACTCTCTTGCATACAAGAACTCTATCCATAGATTCTCTTGTATGCAACAGAAATTCAAGGAATCGCCTTGAATCCGCTAAATTTAAGAGAATTTCCTGAAACATGTTGACTCCGTCACAACCTTTGCTAGCATTTCTTGCATGCAACAAATTGTAAATTCACTCCAGCCTGTCAAAGAATCACTCGTCAACGCCTGGGAAGCGGCATGGGATCGGGGCCAGGTCGATGCACTGGACGAGATCTTCCACGCGGACTTCCGGCGAATCAGCAAGAAATCCAAAAACGTCACCACCATCCGAGAGCTGAAGCAAGAGATTTTGTCCGTGCGGGAGGCCTTCCCTGATCTGGTGACAAAAATCGACCATCTGCTCGTGGATGAGCAGGAGCAGTCCATCGCGATTTTCTGGCACACCACCGGAACGTTCACCAACGATCTGCAGGGTGTGCCGGCCACGGGCAACACCGTGGAAACCCGCGGTTCCAACCTGATGGAAGTCCAGGACGGGAAAATCATCTCGGAGCAGGTGACTTGGGACCAGAGCGAGCTGCTCGAAGACGTGGGGGTCCCATCGCTCAAGTCCGCCTTCGAGTCCACGGATGATGGCGTGGTAGTGGACGATTTGAGCGGCGTGCCGAATCTCGATGCGCTCAAGGGGTTCAACCGCCAATTCATTACCGGCGTGACTGTCGTGACCACCATGGATGAACATGGCAAGCCTCGCGGGCTAGCCGCAAATTCATATGTGTCAGTTTCGCTCGAGCCGCCTCTGGTGCTGGTGTGCGTGCAGAAGACCACCAGCACCTATGCATCGCTGTTCAAGTCCACCCATCTGGGCATCAACATCATGAGCAACGGGCAGCGCGACACCGTGGGCACCTTCGCTTCCAAGGGTGATGACAAGTTCGCCGAGCTCGAATGGCATCAGGGGCCGAACGGCAGCCCGCTGATCGATGGCTCGGCCGCTTCCATCGAAGCAGAAATCAAGGAGCGCTTCCAAGCCAAGACCCATACCGTGTTCATCGCCAAGGTAAAGCATTCCGAAGTCGCCCAGCTTGAGCCGATGGTCTACAAGGCCGGCCGGTTCTACGACGGCGCCGAACTGACCGCGCTATAGCCCGGCGTCGGCAGATTCCTCCAATACAACGAAGTGTGAGAGCCATGAAAACCGAAACCAACGAAAAGCAGGGCAAGGGGCCACGCGGAGGGCCCACGCTCACCGGCGGCAAATTGCGCCGGGCCGCGGACAAGAACGAATCGAAACAGGTCTACAAGCAACTCCAGCGTCCGGGCAGTGTCCTTTTCGTTTCGCTGGCGCTGGTCGTGGTGTTCGTGCTCTGGGCGGCTATTGCACCGGGCCGGCTCAATGAACTGATGTCCGGGGCATCCACCTGGTCAGCGCAGTACATTGGCTGGAGCTACCTGTTGGTGACTCTCGGCTGCATCGTGCTGATGCTGTTCCTGGCCTTTTCGCGCTACGGAGGCATCAGGCTGGGCAAGGACGCGGACCGGCCCGAGTTCTCCACATGGGCCTGGATCGCGATGATTCTCGGTGCCGTGATGGGCATCGGGTTGATCAGCTATGGCGCGGCCGAACCCATGAGCCACTTCATGGTCCCTCCGCACGGACGGGCGGAGCCGGAAAGCATGGATGCGGCAGTGCTGGCCTTGCAGTTCTCGTACTTCGACTGGGGTCCGAACGCCTGGGCCTTGTTCGGCGTGTTCGGCCTGGCCATTGCCTACTCGACGCACCGCCGGGGCAACTCGGGACTCGTCTCGGTGATGCTCAGGCCAGTTCTTGGAAAATCCATGGACGGATGGCTCGGGAAGACCATTGACGTGTTCACCGTGCTGGCCACCCTCTTCGGCACGACCACTTCCCTGGGCTTGGGCGCTTCGCAAATCGCCGAGGGGCTGAACAGCCTGTTCGGGATTCCCACGGATCTGTTCGTCAAGATCGTAATTATTGCGGGCGTTACCATCGTGTTCACTCTTTCGGCGCTTTCCGGCGTTGGCAAGGGCATCAAATGGCTCAGCCAGGGCACCATGATCGGTGCCGCCGCCATCGGGGTTTTCGTCCTGGTTTCCGGTCCCACCGGATTTATTTCCAACATCTATTTCCGTTCCATGGGGCAGTTCCTGGGCGAGTTCCCGGCCGTGGCGCTGCTGACTCCTTCTGGAGCCGAGGACTTGCAGTGGATGCAATGGTGGACGTACTTCATGATGGCCTGGTGGTTGAGCTGGGGCGCCTTCGTCGGCATCTTCCTGGCGCGGATTTCCAAGGGCCGGACCATTCGCGAATTCGTTATTGCGGTGATGGGTGTCCCGTCTCTGGTCTTCAGCATCTGGTTCAGCATTTTCGGTGGCACCTCGATCCACCAGGAGATGACCGGCAGCTCTGGGATCGGCCAGGCAACGTTGGAAGACACCAATAGCACCTTCTTCGCGATGCTGGCCGAACTGCCGATACCGGAAGTGACCTCGGCATTCACAGTAATTCTCGTGGTGCTGTTCTTCATTACCGGCGCGGATTCCAATACCTATGTTCTGGGCACTCTGACCTCAGGCGGAAATATGTACCCCAAGAGGCCGGTCCTAGTAGTCTGGGGACTTCTCACCGGCGTCTGCGCGATCGTGTTGCTTCTGGTGGGCGGGCTCGAGGCCTTGCAACAGGCCGCTATCCTCTCGGCGGTGCCGTTCACGGTGATTGTGACGCTGCTGGGGATGTCGCTGATGAGGGAGCTGCGCTGCGACACGCGCCTGCAGGCACCTTTGCTGGAAGCCGCTGCCCCGAGTCAAGGGGGCAACAAAGCAGTCTAGGCAGCATCGCGAAAGAGACGGCCAGCGAATTTGCGGCCCCGGCGGTACCTTGGATTTGCCTCAATCCAGCATGGGCGTTGGCCGAGCCGGGGTCTGTAAACGTAGAGTGTTCTCTAGCAGTATGCGGCAAGCGGCGGAAGCCGCAAGATGTAGCACAAGGAGCGTTTAAATGGGTCGCAAGATCGTGCGCCGCCGCGTGGTCAGGGCAACGCTGGAGGGCTCCCGCGTCCGCGAGGAGAAGCTGGCTGGCGAGGAGCCGCTGGAGATCCGCTTCGGCCATACCTCCTACACCACCTCCATGCGCACCCCGGGCGACGACTTCGACATGGTCACCGGATTCCTGGTGGGCGAGGGAATCATTTCCGCGCCCGAGCATCTGGCCTCCCTGCGCTACTGCGCCGGCACCGATGAAGCAGGCAACCAGACCTATAACGTCATCGAGGTGCAGCTGGGCGCGGGGGCGAAGCATCCTGATCTCCTGGCTGCCCGCAATTTGGTCACCAGTTCAGCCTGCGGGATCTGCGGCACCAACTCCATTGACGAAGTGCGCAAGAAAGCCGCCTTCGCACCCTCCCCTGAGTCGGGGCGGGTTGGGCTGGAAACGCTGCTGGGCCTGCCGGACACCTTGCGCGAATCGCAGCAGCTGTTCTCCGCCACCGGGGGAGTGCACGCGGCCGGGTTGTTCTCCACCGCCGGGGAATTGCTGATCCTGCGCGAAGACGTCGGGCGTCATAATGCGGTGGACAAGGTCATCGGAGCGGCCCTGCGCGACGGGTTGCTGCCGCTGGGCGACACCGTCCTGCAGGTCTCCGGACGCGCCTCCTTCGAGCTGGTGCAGAAGGCCGCGATGGCTGGAATTCCGGTGCTCGCAGCGGTCAGCGCGCCCTCGTCGCTGGCCGCTGACCTGGCCGAGGAATCGGGTCTGACGCTGGCCGCTTTTTCCCGCAGGCACAGCGTGAACATTTATACACATGCGGATCGGGTGATCAGGGCGTAGCCTTGTAATATGTGAGCTGGATATCAGTACCGGCCGCGCTACCAATAGGAGGGTCTCATGCATCGTTCGGCACCCAAAAAGGACATCAACGAAGATGAACTGAAGGTCAGCGAACCCAAGCACGCCGCCGCCGGCCTGAAGGCCGTGATGGTATCCATGGAGCGCGGCTTCGCCGAAGCCGGCCCGTCGCGTACCCTGCGCTCGATGCTTCGCGTCAACCAGCACGACGGCTTCGACTGCCCGGGCTGCGCGTGGCCTGAATCCATCACCGGCAAGCGCAAGCCCGCCGAGTTCTGCGAGAACGGCGCCAAGGCCATCGCCGAGGAAGCCAGCGCCCGCACCGTCACCCCGGAGTGGTTTGCTCAGCACTCCATCGAGGATCTGCGCGACAAGACCGAATACTGGCTGGGCTCGCAGGGCCGGATCACCGCTCCGATGATCATTCGCGAGGGGGAGACCCACTACTCCCCGATTAGCTGGGCGCAGGCCTTCTCGACCATCGCCGAGCACGTGAACGCGACCACCCCGGACAAGTGCGTGTTCTACACCTCCGGGCGCACCGCGAACGAGACCGCGTTCATGTACCAGCTGCTCGCCCGCTCGCTGGGCACCAACAACCTGCCCGACTGCTCGAACATGTGCCACGAATCCTCGGGCAGCGCGCTGAACCCGACCATCGGCATCGGCAAGGGCACCGTGTCATTGGAAGACTTCGATCATGCGGACTTGATTTTCGTGGTGGGCCAGAATCCCGGCACCAACCATCCGCGCATGCTCTCCGCGCTGGCCGATGCGCGCAAGCGAGGCGCCCGCATCGTTGCAGTGAACCCGCTGCCGGAGGCAGGCTTCTTCGGGTTCAAGGACCCGCAGACCGTGGGCGGCATGCTGGGCAAGGCCGACCCGATTTCCAGCGACTTCCTGCAGATCAAGGGCGGTGGCGACCTGGCCCTGTTCCAGGCCTTCGGCCACCTGCTGCTCGAAGAAGAGAAGAAGCATCCGGGCACCGTGGTGGACCACGAGTTCATCGCCGCGGTCACCGACGGGTTCGAGGCCTACCAGGCCGCGCGCGCCACCTTGGACTGGGAAGCTACCGAGAAGGCCACCGGACTGACCCGCACCCAGATCACCGAGATCGCGATGCTGCTGGCCAAGTCCAAGGCCACCATCATCTGCTGGGCGCTGGGCCTGACCCAGCAGCCGCACTCGGTGCCGACGCTGAAGGAAATCATCAACCTGCTGCTTTTGCAGGGCAACTTCGGCAAGCCAGGTGCTGGCGCCTGCCCGGTGCGCGGGCACTCCAATGTGCAGGGCGATCGCACCATGGGCATCTGGGAGAAGCCCGGCGAGCAGCTGCTCGAAGCGCTGGATGCCGAATTCGGCATCGAATCCCCGCGCGCCCACGGCTACGATTCCACCGAGGCCCTGCATGCCTTCGAGAAGGACGAAGTGGACGTGTTCGTCTCCATGGGCGGCAACTTCGCCCTGGCCAACTCGGACACCGAAGCGCTGGAGGCGGGCATGCAGCGTGCCAAGCTGACCGTGCACATCTCCACCAAGCCCAACCGCTCGCATGTGGTGCACGGCAAGACCTCGCTGATCCTGCCGACCCTGGGCCGCACCGACAAGGACGACAAGCACCCCACCGGTGCACAGTTCCTTTCGGTGGAGGACTCCATGTCGGTGATCAAGTCCACCCGCGGCCGGCTCACCCCGGTCTCCGAGCACCTGCTGGCCGAACCGGTCATCGTTGCCCGCATGGCCCAGGCCATCCTGGGCGATGGGCACCCGGTCAACTGGCGTGCCATGGCCGAGGACTACGACGTGATCCGCGACCACATCGAGAAGGTGCTGCCCGGCTTCGAGGACTTCAACACCCGGGTGCGGGAAAAGAACGGCTTCGTGCTGCCCAATCCGCCGCGCGATACCCGCTCCTTTGCCACGGACATCGGCAAGGGCCGCTTCACCGTCTCCGAGTTCGAGGCCTTGGAAGCCCCCGAAGGCCACCTGATCCTGCAGACCATGCGCAGCCACGACCAGTACAACACCACCTTCTACGGGCTCGATGACCGCTACCGCGGGATCAAGGATGGCCGCCGGGTCATCCTGATCAACCCGGAGGACCTGGCCGAGACCGGGTACAGTGACCGGGACCTGGTGGACGTGATCTCCACCTTCGCCGGCTCCGAACGCCGTGCCAACCGTTTCCGCCTGGTGTCCTATCCGACGGCCAAGGGCTGCGTGGCGGCCTACTACCCGGAGGCCAACGCGCTGGTGCACCGCGATCTGGTGGCCCGCGAGTCCAATACGCCGGGTTTCAAGGCGATGATGGTGCGTTTCGTCGAGCACACCCAGCAGCCTGGACGCACGCTGGATAGCTGACGTGGAGCAGTGCTAAGCGCTTGACGTAATGCACCTCGCAGCCATTTGCGCTTCACCAGCTGTCAACCTGGCGGGCTTGTGCGGGAGAATTGACGGCGGGGCGCATCCCGAACGCATGGGGTGCGCCAATCCGCAGTCCACCGAAGAGGAAATTCCCCATGAGTGCTGCCCGCAGCCAATCCGCTGAGAGCATCAGACCCGAAGACGAACGCCTGCCTGTGCCGAAAACCGTGGCCTACGGTTTCCAGCATGTGCTGACCATGTACGGCGGCATCATCGCTCCGCCGCTGGTGATGGGCGGGGCTGCGGGAATGGACACGGCCGAAATGGGCGTGCTCGTCGCCAGCTGCCTGTTCATCGGCGGCCTGGCCACCATCCTGCAAACCCTGGGCGTGCCATTCTTCGGCGCCCAGCTGCCGCTGGTCCAGGGCACGTCCTTCTCCGGGGTGGCCACCATGATCGCCATCCTCAACGGCGGGGGAGGCATGCCGGCAGTCTTCGGCGCGGTGCTCGCCTCGGGCGCCATAGGCATCGTCATTGCCCCGTTCTTCGCCAAGCTGCTGCGCTTCTTCCCGCCGGTGGTCACCGGCGTGGTGATCACGATTATCGGCGTCTCGCTCTTCCCGGTCACCGCCGACTGGGCCATGGGCGGGGCGGGCGCAGGGGATTCCTATGGCTCGATCAAGAACATCGCCCTGGCCGCCATTACCCTGCTGATCCTGCTGGCGCTGTCCAAGTCCGGCATCCCTGCGCTCTCGCGGCTGTCCATCCTGCTATCCATTGCCTTGGGCACCCTGGTGGCAGTGTTCATGGGCATGGCCGATTTCTCGCAGGTGCTCACCGGCGACATTTTCGCGGTTCCCACTCCGTTCGCCTTCGGCGCCCCGGTCTTCGAGATCGGAGCCATCATCTCGATGATGATCGTCATCCTGGTGACCTATACCGAAACCACCGCAGACATGCTCGCCGTGGCCGAGGTGACCGGATCCAAGGTGGATTCGCGGCGCATCGCCAACGGCCTTCGCGCCGACATGCTCTCCTCCACCGTCGCCCCGATCTTCAACACCTTCACCCAGTCGGCCTTCGCGCAGAACGTCGGGCTGGTGGCCATTACCGGTGTGAAGAGCCGCTTCGTGGTGGCCGCCGGTGGCGGCATCCTGGTGGTCCTCGGCCTGCTGCCAGTGCTTGGCCGCGTGGTCGCCTCCATCCCCTCCCCGGTACTGGGCGGCGCCGGCGTGGTGCTGTTCGGCTCGGTAGCGGCCGCAGGCATCCGCACCTTGGCCAAGGCCAAGGATGACAACATGAACATGCTGATCATCGCGACCTCGCTGGCCTTCGGCTGCATTCCCATGGTCAAGCCCGACTTCTACGCCGAATTCCCTGCCTGGGTTGGCACCATCTTCCAGTCCAGCATCTCCTCGGCCACCATCATGGCGGTGCTGCTGAACATCATCTTCAACGAGCTGAACTGGGGCAAGAAGGAAACGTCGCTGCGCACCGTCTACAAGTACCAGCTGGCCGGCCTTGAAGACGGCGACCGCCTGATCGATGGCAAGCTGTACGACTCGAAGGGCCTGGAAATCCAGGTCATCTCGGAGCAGCCAGGCCACGCCGGTGACCGTCCGATGCCGCAGGGCTAGCTCCGCGGAAGTATTCGTCTACCGAGCCCAATCTAAATCGAGGATTGAGCGCATGGCCGTTCATCTTGACCTTGAGTATGAACAGTTTTCAAGCCGTTCATCGGTCGGATTCTGGTAGATTCTGAGGGTTTCAGACGCGTTGGCGCTCGCCTAGAATGTGGGACATTTCAGCCACGTTTAAAATTCGACAAGAACATGACTTTAATCAAAGATAAATCGCGTGCGGTCATCGCGATTGGCCGGCGCAGAATCCCGGTAGCATTAGCTCAAATGATGATACGTAAGATCTATTCAGGTTGTCTTGCTTTAGCAACTATTTGTGCCCTTTCCGCTTGCGGCGGGGTTCAAGCCACGCAGACTGGGGCATTGGCCCTAGGCGCTCCTGAAGGCGACGTCGAAAACACTTTGTGCGGAATATTTCACGAGCAGAACTTCGTCGGGGATGTAGCATCCAGCACCTCAGGGGATCCGCTATGGATCACCGACGTGCAAGCTGTAGAGGCCACGGGCTGGGAATCAAAGCGATCCGTGGCAGCACTGCTACCCGAAGGTGAGACTAGCTTGTTGGCGTGGACTAATGAGAGCCTCAAAGAGGCAGAATTCAAAGAAATCGCTGAGAGATTAGCACCTTTAGAAAGTCCCATCGAAGTCCCTGCCGGGGAAAATGTGCAGGTAGGTCTCGAGGGTGCCGTGAAGAATGGTGTGGAAAACGCTGAAGTTTCACAGCTTCGGGTCATTTATAAGACAGATTTGAAATCGTCGAAAAGCTTTTCTGCTGTCGGAAATATCCGCTACGAATGGCGAGCTCAAAGCTGCGAGTGACCGTTGTGTGACCAAGGTTTCTTGGGCTATCACGTGGTTGAGAACAACAGGATCCCCCAGCCAATACTGTTAGGGGTTCTGTTGCTCCTATTGGAAGCTGACTAGATCAGTGCAGTATTTGTGTAGTCAAATTCGAAGCGCGCCCGCACGCTTATTGACCTTTCAGTTTCAGATGCGAACACATAGGAGTCACGCCGATTTTCGGCGTCGTAGAAACTTGGCGCTGGGGCGTGCTCAAATTCATTGACCTCATCGGCTGCCACCTGCTCCGGCGTGCGGAGAGCAGGTCTTCCTCCAGATCAAATACTGTGTTCTCCTATGGTGCAGTCTTGATGATCCCTTTCAGCGCTTTCACTCGAGATGGATCTGAACCATGCCTGCACTCGCGCGAAGCCAGTCAGATGAACTGTGTAGGACTTCCAACCAATTGATAGAAAGAGACTCGGAAGAACACGACATGACCTTCTAAGACGACCCGGCTGAACAGCCAGTGGAAAACGCCTCAGACATCGCCGACAGGTTCGCGGCTTGAGAGTATTTAGGGATCATCAACGACTCTGTTTCAGAAACTTGACCCGCTCATCTCATTAGCAAGTAGCGATTCATAAATCTTTTCCCCACGAGTCACCCCGTAAACACCAGCGCAACGAAGTTCATTAGTGCAGGTCCAAAGTTAAGCTAGTCATCGCCCCTGTCCTGTGGACGGGGGCGATGACCAAAGGGGGACTATTTGCTGTCTTTGTCGCCAGTCATCGTAATGGGCTGGACCCCGGAATTCGGGAAGCAGCCGATAGGGCTCTGGCCGGACTCCGCGACAATGTCCAGGCACTTGGACGTCAAGGTTTCTGGGGTCAGCGAGCGTTCCAGGATCTTGTTGGCTTCTGCTTCAGCGGTGCTGGTCTGCTTGCGTTGCTGGGCCACGCGGGTCTTGGCGGTTTCCGCCTGCAGCTCGTTGATGCGGTTCTGCGTCGGCTCGTCGAAATTGATGATCGGCAAGGTAACCGAGCGGATCTCGATCTGGGTCTTGACCTTGGCCTGCATCTTTTCCTGGACGGACTTCGCCAGGCCCTCCAAGTCCTGGCCGCCGCTGGCCGGTTCGCCGTATTCCAGCGGATCATAGGTGGCCATGACCTCGTTCAATGCGGCGCGGAAGTTGCGGTCGACGAGGTTGGACTGGATGCCCTCGAAGGTGCGGTAATCCAGGAACACGTCCATCGCATCGTCGGTCTTCAGCTGCCACTGGATCGAGGCGTCAACGTCGGCTCGGCCGTTGTTGCCCAGGCGAACCGGGATGGCGCTGCTGGCGGAGTAGACGTCGTTCTGCACCGAGCCATCCAGCTTCTCGACCTTTTCCCATGGCCACTTCAGGTGGAAGCCGTTGCTCACCACGGAGGTCGGCTTGCCTAGCGCGACCTTCACGCCTACAGTGCGTGGCTGCACGATGGTGGTTGACATGATGGCCAGCACGATCAGCGAGACGATGAAGATGCTGATTCCGGTGAAGCGCGTGGAAGAGCGGTTCTTGTTTTCTGGCTTCATGGATTTGCTGGCAAGCATGACGAGCAATCCTACGACGGCGCAAATGACCGCAAGAATAGTGGGGAACATGATCTCCTCGATGGTGTGACGGTAATTTATATTCTATCGTTTAGATAATTGAGAACAAATTCAGACACCGCAACACAGCAGAATGATCTGCCATCGACCGGAAATATGCACTGCGGGCACTAGACTCGGAGGCATGCAAAAACGAGAACTTGGACGTACCCACCGCAACGTGTCGGCCATTGGCCTGGGCACCTGGCAACTAGGCGCTGACTGGGGCTCGGTAGACGAGACCGACGCGCTAGCCGTACTCGATGCCGCCTACGAAGCCGGGGTGAACTTCTTCGACACCGCCGATGTCTACGGCGATGGCCGCAGCGAGCAGCTGATCGGCACTTGGCTGAAGGCCAACCCGGATGCCGGGGTCACCGTGGCCACCAAAATGGGCCGCCGTGTCGAGCAGCTGCCGGAGAACTACAACCTGGATGCCTTCCGCGCGTGGAATGACCGCTCCCGCAAGAACCTGGGCGTGGACACCCTGGACCTGGTCCAGCTGCACTGCCCGCCAACCCCGGTGTACTCCACCGATGCGATCTACGATGCGCTGGACACCATGGTGGATGAAGGCCGGATGGCCAACTACGGCGTTTCGGTGGAAACCGTGGATGAGGCGCTGGCGGCAATTGCCCGCCCGAACATTGCCACCGTGCAGATCATCATCAACGCCTTCCGCCACAAGCCGCTGGAAACCGTGCTTCCAGCAGCCCGCGAGGCAGGGGTGGGGATCATCGCCCGGGTGCCGCTGGCCAGCGGATTGCTGACTAACCGCTACACCCTGCAGACCGAGTTCGCCAAGGACGACCACCGCAACTTCAACCGCGACGGCTCCTCCTTCGACGTCGGGGAGACCTTCTCCGGCGTGGACTACGCCACCGGTCTTCAAGCCGCTGGCGAGTTCGCCAAGCTGGCTGCCGCCGAGGCGCCCGAAGCCACCAGTGCCCAGGTGGCTTTGGCTTGGCTGGCCGCCCAGGACGGGGTGAGCACCATCATCCCCGGAGCCCGCAACGCACAGCAGGCCCGCGCGAACGCGGCTGCCGGCTCGCTGCGGATCTCCGAGGGATTCAACGCCTCGGTCCGCGCCCTCTACGACGCCAAGCTGCGCGAACAGATCCACCCGCGCTGGTAGGCAGCACGGGTGGGATGCCGTTCCTAGCCTTGCGGCGCCCCGACCGGGATGCTGGCACCTAGTGCCACCGGCTCGGCGGGGCGCTGCTGTCCCCGCTCGGAAACATATTCCAGCTCGGTATCCGGTGCGGCGGTGTTCACGAAGGAACGGAAGCGCTTGAGCTTCACCGGGTCGGCCAAGGTGGCGGCCCACTCGTCCTCGTAGTTGGCCACGTGGGTTTCCATGGCCGCTTCCAACTCGTCGGCCAGGCCCAGCGAATCCTCGATCACCACCTGCTTGGCCCGTTCCAATCCGCCATCCAGGTCCTGCAGCCAATGCGCGGTGCGCTGCAGCTTGTCCGCGGTGCGGATGTAGTACATCAGGTAGCGGTCGATGTACTTGAACAGCGTTTGATCATCCAGCCCGCCGGCCAGCAGTTGGGCATGGGCCGGGTTGGCGCCGCCGTTGCCGCCCACATACAGGTTCCAGCCATCGGTGGTGGCGATCACGCCGATGTCCTTGGCGCGGGCCTCGGCGCACTCGCGGGCACAGCCCGAAACGCCCATCTTCAGCTTGTGCGGTGCCCGCAGGCCCCGGTAGCGCAGCTCCATTTCGATGCCCAGCGCGGTGGAATCGAGCATGCCGTATCGGCACCAGGATGAACCGACGCAGGTCTTCACATTGCGCAGCGACTTGCCGTAGGCCTGGCCCGATTCGAAGCCGGCGTCCACCAGCTCGCGCCAGATCTCGGGCAGCTGCTCCAAGCGGGCGCCGAACATGTCGATGCGCAGGCCGCCGGTGAGCTTGGTGTACAGGCCGTATTTCTGCGCCACCGCTGCAATCACGCCGAGCTTCTCGGGGGTGATCTCCCCGCCCGGGATGCGCGGCACCACCGAGTAGGTGCCGTCCTTCTGCATATTGGCCAGCACGCGGTCGTTGGTGTCCTGGGCGCCGGCAAGACCTGCATCCATCGGGTGGGCGCTGGTCTGCGAGGAGAGGATATTGGCGATCACCGGCTTGCAGATATCGCAGCCCTGGCCGGTGCCGAAGCGTTCCATCACCTCGCCGAAGGCCTGCAACCCGGCCACGCGGATGGCTTCGTAGAGCTCCGGACGGGAGAAGGAAATATGCTCGCACAGGGCGGTGGAAACTTCCGCGCCGTCCTTGAGCATCTGCGCTTCCATGAGCTTCTTGAGCATCGGCACGCATGACCCGCACTGGGTGCCGGCACGGGTGCACCCCTTCAGCCCGGAAACGGTGGTCACCGGCGCTTCGCCCTCGAAGCAGCCGCAACCGGAAACGGCATCGCGGATGGTGCCGGCGGTGACCGAATTGCAGGAGCACAGCACCGCATCATCGGGCAGTTCGCCCTCCGGCGCTTCGCCGCCCAAGGCGCTGAGGTACGCGCCTGGTTCGCCGGGCAGCTCCCGTCCGAGTAAAGGACGCAGCGACTGGTACGGGGTGGCATCGCCAACGAAAATGCCGCCGAGCAGTGTCTTGGCATCGGAGGAAACCACGAGCTTCTGGTACAGGCCACGCGGGGCATCGGCATAGACCACTTCCAGCGCCCCCTCGGCGCGGGCGAAGCCATCGCCGAAGCTGGCCACGTCCACACCGGAGAGCTTGAGCTTGGTGGCGGTGTCGAAGCCAGCGAATTCGGCTTCGCCCCCGGCCAGCTGTTCGGCCACTATTTCCGCCATGGCGTTGGCCGGAGCGACCAGGCCGATGCAGAAACCCTCGTAGTTCGCGACCTCGCCGATAGCCCAGATGTGCTCGATATCGGTGGCGCAATGCGCGTCGATGACCACGCCGCCGCGGGGGCCCATGCCGAAACGGGGTGCCGGGCTGCCTGCTTCGTCAAGGGCCGCGTTGTAATTGCGGATCAGCTCATCGCGGGGACGAACACCGATCGAAACGACCACTATATCCGCATCGATGGTGCGTTCATCAGCCATCAGCACGCCGGTGACAGCCGTGCTGCCAGACTCCTGGCTGGTCAGGATTTCTTGCGGGAAAACGCCGTTGTGGACGGTGAATCCGGTTTGCTCGATGAGCCGGCCCATGGCCTGGCCAGCGCCTTCATCCAGCTGGGTGCCCATCAGCCATTTGCCGCCATCAATGACTACTGCCTCCGCACCCAGTGCTTGGGCACCCGCGGCAGCTTCCAAACCGAGCAGCCCGCCACCGATGGTAGCTACCACCGGGGTGCGGCCCAGGGAAGCTGAAAGTTCCTTGACCTTCTGCGCGATGGACCAGACATCTTCCAGCGTGCGGTACACAAAGGTGTGCTCGTTGCCGGCGATTGGCAACGTGGCCGCGTTGGAACCGGTGGCCAGCACCAATTCGTCGTAGCTGAAGATGCGTCCGTCTTCCGTGGTGACCGTCCGCTTGGTGCTGTCGATAGCGATGGCCTTGGCGTTGGTTTCCAAGGCGACATGCTCGGCTTCCCAGAGCTTCGGATCGCCGAGGGTGAGATCGACTCCGGGGTTGGTTAACGCCTGGGAGAGCGCCACGCGATCATAGGGAAGGTGGGTTTCTTCGGTCAATACCGTGATGCTCAGATCCTGCGGTGCGCGGCTGGCCAGGGCTTCGGTGAAGCGGTGGGCTGCGGGACCGCCGCCGATAACCAGGATGTTGTGTGCATTGTGTGGAGTACCCATGATCAATTTCGACTTTCGCTGGGAAACGGTGAGTTTCAGGCTGATGAGTCCACTGTAGAAAGCATGCTTTGCGCCGCAATTACCCTTGTGTTTCGGCCGGAGCAATTCTCTCCACCATCAGACGAAAGCCAGGTGAAGCGGCTGAAACATATTCGAATCATTCGCAATGGGCAATCGTTGCGCAAAGGCAATTGGACAGGATAAACCAGCGGATTTCCGGGAGAATCCAGGATTCACGGTGCCCATTTTTGCTGTTAGGCATGCTTTACGGACTGGCAACGGCTGGAAGCATCGGGCGAAACATGCGGCTTCTAAGCTCGGTATGTCAGCAGATGCCAACCACGAAGGGCTTACGTTCATGAGCACGCAAATTGCAGAAGACACCCGTGAAGCTACTTTGAGCTTGGCTCCGCTTTGCCGCAGTGCAGAGCTGGAGCGTGGATGGGGAGAAGCGCTGTGGCTCGAGGCCACACAGCTAGCCCTGTTCCGTACCGAAGAAGATGCCTTCTACGCAACCTCGCATCACTGCCCGAACAGCGGCGCGAAGGTCATGGCCCGCGGCATTCTGGGCGACACCATGGTCGAAGGAACCAGCGTGGCCACCGTTGCCTGCCCGCTGCACAAGGAAGTGTACCGACTGGATACCGGCGAATGCCTGAACGCCGATTCGCTGCCGCTGCCAGTGCAGCGGCTCATGGAAATCGAGGGACAGCTATGGATGGAGCAGAGCAAATGAGTATCAAATCAGATCGCAGCCTGAACGTCGAGCATTCGGCCTGGCAAGGCTGGTACGAACTGAACGACGAGACGGATTCGCTTGCAACCAACTAGCTCCGGCTATCGCATTTTCCAGCGGTGGCGTGCAAGAATAAGGCAACTCGCATCATCATCCAAACGCAGGGACGAAAGCTCACGGCTTTCGTCCCTGCGATTTTGCGTTCCGGCCGGGCATAGGCAAGGGCGGCCAGCTAGCTGGGAGCCGACCGCCCATTGGAGCCATTACGCCAGGGCAGGCGCCTTGGCCAGCAACTCTTCGATCTTCGCTTTGCACCCGCCGCATCCGGTGCCCGCACGGCAGTTCTCGCCGACCTCGGCGACGGTGGTGCAACCAGCGCCTACAGCATGGGTTACCTGGCCGTAGGTAGCGCCCGAACAGCGGCACAGCTGATCATCATCGCTGGGGATAGCAGCGATTTGATCCGTTGCCGGATCATCCAGCCGCAAGAGGGCCGAACGGTCTTCAGGCAACGCGGTGGCCCGTTCATAGGCCAGCACGAGTTCGGCACTGGTTTGCGGCAATCCCATGGCCAGGAATCCGGTGACCGTATCCTGCCGGGTGACGATCTTCAGGTACCGTCCGCGCGCAGGATCTGCATAGACGGTTGCCTGCAGATCGGTATCGTCCCAATAACCGGCGCTGATATCGCCGGCTGCAGTCAGCTCGATGCCTTGTCCCTTGAGCATCAATACATCAGAAGCAGAGAAGTCCGGGGCAGCAAGCGGCTCGGAGCCAGAGGAACCAGCCAGCCGCAACAACTGCTGGGACAACCATGCGGCTTGTGCCCAGCCCGGGGCCAGCAGTCCGACCGGTGGCTGTCCGGCAACTTCGGCACAGTCGCCGAGGGCGAAAATTCGCTGCTCGGTATCGGCGCAAAGGAATTCATCAGTCTTAATACCGCGGCCCACCGGTAATCCGCAGCCCGAGGCCAGCTCTGTTCTGGCTCTCACACCCGTGGAAATGAGCAGGGCATCAGCCTGGATCAGTCCGTGGGTGGAAGTCATCAGGCCGGTGAAACCCTGTGCATCCTTCTGAATGCCACTGGCCTTCGCACCAGGGATCACCTCGACACCTGCTTCACGCAGATTACGCGTCAGCAGCGCCCCTCCATCTGCATCCACGACGCGTCCCAAGGGAGCCGGACCATGATGCACCAGCACCGGTTGGGCGCCGGTGCGCGCAATGGCCAAGGCCGCCTCGATACCCAGAACTCCGCCGCCGAGAATTAAAATGCGTTGGCCCAGACCGATCGATTCCCGCAGCTGGTGGGCGTCATCCACCGTGCGCAGCGCGAAAACTCCGGCTGGCAGTGAAGCATCAGCGTGCGGATCGAAATTCAGGCCGTTGAGCGTGGGGATTACCGCTCGGGCGCCGGTGGCGAAAACAAGCCGGTCGTAGGACACATAGTCGTTGCCGCCCAGATGGATCCGGCGCCGTGAGCGATCGATGCCGGTAGCCTGCACGCCCAAGCGCACGTCGACTCCGGCATCGGCCAAGCGCTGCGGATCCACCATGCCCAAATGCCCGAACTCGGCGGCTCCCACTGCCAGTTCAGCGAGCAGCACACGGTTGTAGGCCAGGTGGTCTTCGGCGCTGATGATGGTGATGGCGCAGTGGCCGGCCGCCGCTGCCGGGAGCAGCCCTTCGACAAGGGACGCGGCGACGGGGCCGAAGCCAATGATGATAATGCGTTGCGGGCGTTGCTCGTTCATTGTTCCTCTTTCACAGCGCTCAGCGAAACATGGGCGTGCTTGAATTCCGGCATCTTGCTGCGCGGGTCGACCTTCGCCTCGGTCAGCAGGTTTGCGGTACCGGAATCCGGGTAGTGGAAGGGCAAGAAGACCGTGTCCAGCCGGGCATCCGAGCTCAACAGTGCGCGGGCGGTGACTTCACCGCGTTCATTGCTGATCACGACCTTTTGCCCCTGGGCAATCTGGTGGGCTAGGGCTGTGGCTGGATGGATTTCCAGCAGCGGTTCCGGGGCGGCCTGGGCCAGCTCGGGAACACGGCGGGTCTGCGCGCCAGACTGGTAGTGCTCAAGCAGGCGGCCGGTCACCAGGGACACGGCCGAGTTGCTCCTCCGGGGTTCCGGTTGGAAAGCAACTGGCACCAGCACTGCACGCCGATCCGCATGGGCAAAACCGCCAAGGAATAGCCGAGGGGTTCCATTGCGGATGCCGCGCTCGGCCTTCACTTCAGTGCCTGCAGGGCACGGCCAGTAGATGGCCGCCCCGGCATCGAGGTCATCCCAGCTCACCCCCGAGTAATCCGCCAAGCCGCCGGCTGACGCCAATTTGAGTTCTTCGAAAACTTCCCGCGGATCGGGGGAGAAGCGGCCGGGAGCATCCAGGCGTTGGGCGAGCTGGGCGAGGATCCACAGTTCGCCGCGCGCATGTTCCGGTGCCGCCAAGGCAGCGCGGCGGCGCAGGATCCGCCCCTCCAAGTTGGTCATGCTGCCTTCTTCTTCAGCCCATTGCAGCACCGGCAAGACCAGGTCCGCTTGGGCTGCGGTCTCCGAGAGGAAGAAGTCGCAGACCACCAGGAAATCCAGCCTGGACAGTGCGTGGATCACACGCGACGCATCGGGTGCGGAGATCACCGGGTTGGCCCCGTGGACCATCAGCATGCGCGGACCGGTGGGGGTACCTAGCGCGTCGAGGAGTTCAACGGCGGGCAGCCCGGGACCGGGAATGGTTTCCGGGGCAACGCCCCAGACGCGGGCTACCTGCGCACGGTGTTCCGGGTCGGTGATCTTGCGGTAGCCGGGAAGCTGGTCGCACTTTTGCCCGTGTTCCCGACCGCCCTGCCCGTTGCCCTGGCCGGTGATGGTGCCGTAGCCGCCGGCCAGGGTGCCGGGCAGGCCCAGTAGCAGTGCGAGGTTGATCGCGGCGGTGACCGTATCGGTGCCGTTGGAATGCTGCTCGATGCCGCGGCCGGTGAGGATGTAGACCGGCTTGCCGCCGGCCTTCGCTTCGCTGGCTGCCTGCGCCAAGGCCCGGGCGGTGTGCCGGATCTGCTCGGCAGGAACACCGGTGACCTGGGCGGTGCGTTCTGGCCACCAGCTGGACAGGGCGGCTTTTATAGAATCGAAACCGTTGGTGCGGGCGGCCAAGTAGCTGGTATCGGCCAGGGACTCGGCCATCAGCACGTGGGCCAAGCCCAGCAGCAGCGGTAGGTCGGTGGCCGGGGTTGGCTGCAGGTGCCAGCCAGCATTATCGGCGCAGAGCTTGGCTGTTGCAGAACGCCGCGGATCAACCACTATCAGCCCGCCGTTCTCACGGGCTCCGGCCAGATGCCGGACAAAGGGCGGCATCGTATCGGCGACATTGGAACCGAGCATCAGGATCATCCCGGCCGAATCCAGATCAGCCAGCGGGAAAGGCAATCCCCGGTCCAAGCCGAAGGCGCGGTTGGTGCCGGCGGCTGCCGAGGACATGCAGAACCGTCCGTTGTAGTCGATCCGCGAGGTACCTAGGGCCAGCCGCGCGAACTTGCCCAGCTGGTAGGCCTTTTCATTGGTCAGCGAACCGGAACCGAAGACCGCGAGTGCGTCGGCTCCGGATTCGGCCCGGATGCCCAGCGCCTTTTCGGCAACCAGATCCAGCGCATGCTCCCAGCTAACCGGGGCAAAGCTTCCATCGGGCTGGCGGAGCAGGGGTGATTGCAGGCGTTCTGGGTGATCGAGCAGCGTGGCGGCGCTATAGCCTTTGCGGCACAGCGCCCCGCCATTGGTCTCGAAGTCCCGTCCCCTCAGGCTCACCGGTTCGGTGCCGTGATCCTGCTGGTTGGATTCCAAGGTGATGCCGCACTGCAGGGCGCAATAGGGGCAATGAGTGTCGGTCATCCTAGACTCCGTGCTGGGCGAAACGGGTGCCTGAGCGTGCATAGGCGAACCATGCGGTGGCCATGAGCAGCAGGTAGACCGCGATGAAGATGATGAACGCCGTGGTGTAGGCGCCGGTGCTGGATAAGGACAGTCCCAAGGCCTGGGGAATCAGGAAGCCGCCGTAGGCGCCAATGGCCGAGATCAAACCGAGAGCGGCGGCCGCCTTGCGCGAAGAATCCACCTGGCTTGCCTGTTTTCCCTCGTCGCTCAGGGCAAAGACTGCCGGGATCATGCGGTAGGTCGAGCCATTGCCGATGCCGCTTGCGATGAAGAGCAGCAAGAACAGGAATAGAAACATCCAGAAGTTGGCCCGTGGCAGGCTGAGCACTAGCGCAGCGGTAATCAAAGCCATGGCTCCGAAAGTCGCCACGGTGATGCGTGCGCCGCCGAGCTTGTCAGCGATCTTGCCTCCGTATGGACGGGCCAGGGACGCGACCAGCGGGCCAAGGAAGGCCAAGGTGATGGTTGCGGTGCCCAACGGCAAGGCCGCGTATTCGGGGAAAGTGTCAACGATCAGCTTGGGGAATACTGCCGAGAATCCGATGAAGGAGCCGAAGGTTCCCACATACAGTGCGGAGATGATCCACAGGTGCTTTACCTTCAGGCAGGCAATGGCGCCGCGGATATCTGAGCGGGCCGACGACAGGTTGTGCATGTATTTCCAGGCACCCCATGCGGAGAGCAGAATCAACGGGATCCAGAGCATCCCTGCCAGCGGAAGCTGCAACGCCCCGGCGGCGAAGACCGTGACAATGACCGGTACAAGCAGCTGGGCGACCGCCGCGCCGAGGTTGCCGCCGGCGGCGTTGAGGCCCAACGCCCATCCCTTGCGGGAAGCGGGGTAGAAATAGGTGATATTAGCCATCGAGGAAGCGAAATTTCCGCCGCCGAAGCCGGTCAGCGCCGCAAGGCTGAGCATGACCCAGAATGGCGTGGACGGATCAGCCAGGGCCAGCGAAATGCCGCCGGCCGGAATCAGCAGGAGCAGCGCGGAAATGACCGTCCAGTTGCGCCCGCCGAAACGGGCCACCATGAACGTGTAGGGGATGCGCAAGGTGGCACCGACGAGGCTCGGGATGGAGATCAGCCAGAACAGCTGCGTGGTGCTGTAGCTGAATCCCGCTACTGGAAGATAGACCACGACAATGGCGAAAAGCTGCCAAACGCTGAATCCGAGGAACTCGGCGAAGATGGACCACTTGAGGTTTTGGCTGGCTACCGCAGATCCGGTGCGCTTCCAGAATTCTGGATCCTCCGGGGTCCAGTTGCTGACCCAGCGTCCCGGTTGCACTTGCAGTGCCTGCGATGTGTCAGATGCTTCTAGCTGTGCGCTCACGTTATCCGATCCCTTCTCTAGCACTTGATGCATCTGAGCTTCTCAAAGAGGTATTTCGCCTAGGTGCTCAGGTTGTTGCGCCGAAGGGAACTTAAATTCACCCGCCGGATCGGTGCGCCGATAGGCGGCTGTAATGTGTTGGAAACCCGAGCGCCGGGGCAAGGATCCAGCTTCGGGAGTCGCGGCGCTGGAGGGAGGGGCCAGTCCCGTCGGATCGCTGCTAGTGGGAGAGGGGATGAGCGGCAAGACGGCAAGTTTTTGTTCATGATGCGAAAAAGAGATTTCAAAAGAATTGTTGCGTGCGTCACAATCCGCTGATAATCTCGTAGCTGTCTATGGCGGGCACCCACCTGATGGGTCGCTATCTACCGGGCATGCAACTGATCGATTTCAGGTGACAAGCGCAACCGGTAGCTAGCGCCAAGCAGCGCGCTGCGGTTCTCTTGTCCAAAGCATGAGGAGCCACGCGATGAGCGTTACTACCACTGGCCAAGACTATCTTTCGATGGCCATCGATATTGCCACCACAAATGTCCACAACGCCGGCGGGCCTTTCGGCGCCGTCGTGGTCGCCCCCGACGGCCAGGTCTTCGAAGGGGTCAACCGCGTCACGGCCAACAATGATCCATCGGCGCACGCCGAAGTGGTGGCCATCCGTACCGCGGCCGCCGCCTTGGGGACCTTCGACTTGAGCGGCTGCGTGCTCTACAGCAGCTGCGAACCCTGCCCAATGTGCCTGGCCACCTCGCTGTGGGCACGCATCGGCAAGGTCTTCTTCGCGGCCAACAGGCATGATGCGGCTGCCGCCGGATTCGACGACGCGGTGTTCTACGACTACTTCGAAGCAAAATCCAACCGCTCGCTGATGCCGGTGAACTGCTTCCAGTCCGAAGGCGGCGAGCACCTGTTGCCGTTCAAGGCATGGGATTCGCAAGAATCCCGGACCGACTACTAAAGGTCCAGAACCATGACCCCGACAAGTCGCTTGCCAGCTGGCCCCCAGGGCACGCAGCGCGGCAGCAAGCCGCGCCGGCCGGGTGGGCCGGGCGGCATCCTGGATGCGTTCTTCAGCATCACCGAACGCGGGTCCACGCTGGCGCGGGAATTGCGCGGCGGGATCGTCACCTTCTTCACGATGGCCTACATCGTGATCCTCAACCCGCTGATCCTCGGCGGATTCAGCGCCGAGGCCGCACCCGTGGATGTGGCCGGCAACTGGCTTCCGGCCGCGCAGGTCGGGGCCATGACCTCGCTGACTGCCGGGGCCATGACCATCCTGTTCGGGCTGATCGCCAACCTGCCCTTCGGCCTGGCCGCCGGGCTGGGCATCAACTCCTTCCTAGCCGTCTCGGTGATCCAGGACGTCACCTGGCCCGAGGCCATGGGACTGGTGGTGGTCAACGGCGTGCTGATCGTCCTGTTCGGGATGACCGGGGTGCGCACCGCGATCTTCCGGGCCATCCCCAAGGATCTGAAGGCCGCCATTACGGTGGGCATCGGGCTGTTCATCACCTTCATCGGGTTCGTGGACTCCGGCTTCGTCACCCGTACCGCCGCCGGGCCTCCGGTGCAGCTGGGCGATGGCGGGTCGATCGTCTCGATCCCGACCATGGTCTTCGTGGTGGGCCTGCTGATCATGGGCGCGCTGGTGGCCCGCGGGGTGCAGGGCGCGATCCTGATCGGCATCGTGATCTCCACGGTGCTGGCGATGATCGCCGAGCTGGTGTTCAGGATCGGGCCAGCCGGCGCGGATAACCCGCATGGCTGGCACCTGAACATGCCGGTGCTGCAGGGAAATATCGTCTCGTTGCCGGATTTGTCGCTGGCCGGGGAGTTCGACCTGTTCGGATCCTTCGGGCGGATCGGCGCGCTGGCGGCGACGATGCTGGTGTTCACCTTGGTGTTCACGAACTTCTTCGACGCCATGGGCACCATGACCGGACTGGCCAAGAATGCCGGTCTGGCGCGCAAGGACGGCACCTTCCCGCGGCTGAAGGCCGCGTTCGTGGTCGAGGGCCTGGGCGCGGTGGCCGGAGGCATGGGCTCGTCCTCCTCCAATACCGTCTACGTGGATTCGGCGGCCGGCATCGGGGAAGGAGCGCGCACCGGGCTGGCTTCGGTCATCACCGGCGTGCTGTTCCTGGGTTCGATGTTCTTCACGCCGCTGACCTCCGTGGTTCCCATCGAGGTGGCTGCCGCGGCACTGGTTATGGTGGGCACCTTGATGTGCGCGCAGATCCGCGAGATCAACTTCAAGCGGTTCTCCAGCGCCATGCCGGCGTTCCTCACCCTGATCACCATGCCGCTGACCTACTCCATTGCCAATGGCATTGGCGCAGGGTTCATCGCCTGGGTGGTGGTGAACACCGCGGCCGGGCGGTACGCCAAGATCCACCCGCTGCTGTGGGTGGTGGCGCTGGGCTTCCTGGTGTACTTCGCACGGGGCCCGATTACGGCCCTACTGGCCTGAGCTGATACGGGCTATAGTAAGGATCCACTGAGGTGAGGTGGCTCACCTTGATGGTTTGCATGGAAGTGAATGATCCGAATTCTGGAGGGTAATCATGGGCGGATGCCTCGCCTGGTCCAAGGGCCAGATAGCGCACGGAAACTGATCCCGCCGCAGCACGCGGCGGCGCCCTGGACGAGCCTGGAACCTCCGGCAGGGCGCCAGATCCCACCCATCATCCAATTCATTCATGGTGCGTCCGGCGATACCCGGGCGCAGGAGGTGTCAACGGCATGAGCGCCGAGGCAACGCAAGAGACAAAATGCCTGGTTACGGTCAACGGAAAGGTTCGGGAATTCGACGGGCCGCCGCATACCAACGCGCTGGATTTCCTGCGCGGGCAGCAATTGATCGGATGCAAGGAAGGCTGTGCCGAGGGCGAGTGCGGCGCCTGCTCAATCCTGGTGGCCCGCAGTGATGGGGAAGGCAGCAGGTGGACGGCGGTCAACGCCTGCCTGCTGCCGGCCGCCGCGCTCGACGGCCAGGAAATCATCACCTCCGAAGGGCTGGGCAGCGTCGCGGCGCTGCATCCGGTGCAGGAAGAGATGGCTAACCGCGGCGGATCCCAGTGCGGTTATTGCACCCCCGGATTCGTCTGCTCCATGGCCGCCGAATACTACCGCCCCGAGCGGACCGCCAATCCCGCAGTCAGCGCGGGTGATGGCGGGGAGCACGAGTGCGGACCGAATGGATTCGACCTGCACGCGCTGTCGGGCAATCTCTGCCGCTGCACCGGATACCGCCCGATCCGCGACGCCGCCTACGCGCTGGGCGAGCCCGAGCCGGATGACCCGCTGACTGCCCGGACCCAGCACCGGGCCCCGGAACCGGTGGCCACCGACATCCAGCGCGCCGATACCCCTACCGGGGACCTGGGCCGCTTCCGCCGGCCGGCGGACCTGGACCAGGCACTGCAGATCCTGTCAACCGAACCGCAGACCGTACTGGTGTCCGGTGCCACCGACTGGGGCGTGGAGGTCAACATCAAGGGCGCCCGCGCCCGCTCGGTGCTGGCCATCGACCGGCTGCCCGAGCTGCGCCAGATCCACTGGAACGAGCAGTACCTTGAATTGGGTGCAGGCTGCACCCTGAGCGAACTGGAACGCAAGCTCGCCGGGCAGGTTCCGCTGCTCTCCCAGCTCTTCGGGCAGTTCGCGTCTAGGCTGATCCGCAATAGCGCGACCATCGGCGGCAATCTGGGGACCGGCTCGCCCATTGGCGACACCCCGCCGGCGCTGCTGGCGCTGGAGGCCGAGCTGGTCCTTTCCAGCATCCACGGCAACCGGGTGGTGGCGCTTTCGGACTACTTCACCGGCTACCGGCAGACCGTGCGCGAGCCGGGGGAGATGATCACCGCGATCCGCATCCCGTTGCCGCTGGCGCCGCTGACCAGCTTCCAGAAGATTTCCAAGCGGCGCTTCGATGACATCTCCTCGGTAGCCATCGGCTATGCGCTCACGGTGTCGGACGGCATGATCACCACGGCGCGGATCGGGCTGGGCGGCGTGGCCGCGACCCCGCTGCGCGCCGTGGCCACCGAAGCCGAGCTGGAAGGCCAGCCGTGGAACCTGGAAACTATCCGGGCCGCGGCACGCACCATGGGCACCGAAGGAACCCCGATGGATGACCACCGGGCCAGCGCCAACTACCGCAAGGCCATGCTGGCCTCCTCGCTTGAACGGTTCTATGCCCAGCAGCTTGAACGCCGCTTGGAAGCAGGACAGGAGCAGAACTCATGAGCCAGCTATCCCAACGCCCCGACGCACCGGTAGTCGGCCAGCGCCACCGCCACGAATCGGCGGCCGCGCACGTCACCGGCACCGCGCTGTATACCGACGACCTGGCTGCGCGTCTGGCCGGGGTCCTGCACGCCTACCCGGTGCAGTCCACCTGCGCCCATGGAAAAATCCTGGGCCTGGATGCCAGTGCGGCGCAGCAGGTACCCGGGGTGGTCCGGGTCATCACCGCGAAAGACATTCCCGGGGTCAATGACCAGGGCGCCAAGCACGACGAGCCGCTGCTCCCGGTGGAAGAAGTCATGTTCTTCGGCCAGCCGGTGGCGTGGGTCCTGGGCGAAGACCTGGAAGCTGCCAAAGCCGGGGCCAGGGCGGTGCGCGTGGAGTACGAACCGCTGGATTCGCTGATCACCATCAAGGACGCGATCGCGGCCAACAGCTTCCACGGCATCCAGCCCGAGATCTCCAAGGGCGATCCGGAGGCCGCCTTCGCGCAGGCGGCCCACGTTTTCGAGGGCGATTTCGAGTTCGCCGGCCAGGAGCACTTCTATCTGGAAACCCAGAACTCGCTGGCGATGGTGGATGAGAGCGGGCAGATCATGATCCACTGCTCCACCCAGCATCCCACCGAAACCCAGGACATCGTCTCGCATGTGCTGGGCATCGGCGCCCACGAGGTCACCGTGCAGGTATTGCGCATGGGAGGCGGCTTCGGCGGCAAGGAAATGCAGCCCCATGGCTATGCCGCGGTGGCGGCCCTCGGCGCGGTGCTCACCGGACGGCCGGTGCGGGTGCGGCTGGACCGCACCCTGGACATGACCATGACCGGTAAGCGCCACGGATTCCATGCCACCTGGAAAATCGGCTTCGACGATCAGGGCAAGATCTTGGCCCTGCAGGCCGAGCTGACCGCTGACGGAGGGTGGAGCCTGGATCTGTCCGAACCGGTGCTGACCCGCGCGATGTGCCATATCGACAATTCCTATTGGATCCCGAATATCAGGGTCAACGGGCGCATCGCTAAATGCCATAAGACCTCGCAGACCGCGTTCCGCGGCTTCGGCGGTCCGCAGGGCATGCTGGTCATGGAAGACATCCTGGGCCGGGTGGCCCCGCAGCTGGGATTGGACGCCCGGGAACTGCGCCGCCGCAATTTCTACACCCAGGGACAGGACACCCCGTACTACCAGCCGGTCCGGCATCCCGAGCGCTTGGAGGCTGCTTGGACCCAGCTGCTCGGCTCGGCAGGTATCGCCGCACGCGAGGAGCAGATCGCAGAATTCAATGCCGGGCACGAGCACGCCAAAAGGGCGCTGGCGATGACGCCGGTGAAATTCGGCATCTCCTTCAACCTCACCGCCTTCAACCAGGGCGGCGCGTTGGTGCTGGTCTACAAGGACGGTTCGGTGCTGGTCAACCACGGCGGCACCGAAATGGGACAGGGCCTGCATACCAAGATGCTGCAGGTGGCCGCCACCGCCTTGGGCGTGCCGCTATCCAAGGTGCGCATTGCTCCCACGCGCACCGACAAGGTGCCCAATACCTCGGCCACCGCAGCCAGTTCGGGCAGCGACCTGAACGGCGGCGCGGTCAAGGATGCGTGCGAGCAGATCCGCGGCCGGCTCGCGCAGGTGGCCGCCGGACAATTGGGGGTTCCGGCGCAAGATCTGCGCTTCAGCCGCGGCAGGGTCACCGCGCTGGGCAAGAGCGAATCGCTGGGTTGGGAAGAAGTGGTCAACGCCGCGTACTTCCAGCGGGTCCAGCTTTCGGCCGCCGGCTTCTACCGGACCGAAGGGCTGCATTGGGACCTCTCGCAGATGACGGGCAGCCCGTTCAAGTACTTCTCCTACGGGGTGGCGGCCAGCGAGGTGGAAGTCAGCGGCTTTGACGGCTCCTATGTGCTGCGCCGCGTGGATATCGTCCATGATGTGGGCGATTCTCTCTCGCCGCTGGTGGATCTGGGGCAGATCGAGGGAGGGTTCGTGCAGGGGGCTGGCTGGCTGACCCTGGAGGATTTGCGCTGGGACACCTCCGATGGCCCGAGCCGCGGACGGGTGGCCACCCAAGCCGCGAGCACCTACAAGATCCCGAGCTTCTCCGAGATGCCCGACGTCTTCAACGTCAGCTTGCTGGACAAGGCGCATGAGGAAGGCGCGGTCTACGGTTCCAAGGCCGTGGGAGAACCGCCGCTGATGCTCGCCTTCTCGGTGCGCGAGGCACTGCGTCAGGCCATTGCCTCCTTCGGCCGCTCCGGGCGTTCGGTGCCGCTGGCGTCCCCGGCGACTCCGGAAGCGGTGTTCTGGGCGATCGAAGCGGCACGGGAGGAGCGGTAGCCATGCTGTCGTGGATTGAAGCTGTCACCGCGCTGCGCAATGAGCGGCGTCCCGCGGTGCTGGCCACCATCACCGCGGTGCGCGGGCATGCCCCGCGCGAGGCCGGCGCGAAAATGGTGATTGCCAGCCAGGAGATCTTCGGAACCATCGGCGGGGGCAACCTGGAGATGGCTGCCATGGAACGGGCCCGGCAGATGATCAGCGCGAGCGGGAACCAGCCGCAGAGCATCACCATGAAGCTCAGCGACAAGGCCCCGGCCAAGTACGGCAGGCAATGCTGCGGTGGCGAGATCACGGTGCTGCTCGAGCCCTTGCCGGTTCCTGCCACGGTGGCGATTTTCGGGGTGGGAAATGTGGGCATGGAATTGGCCCGCATTCTCTCCCGCCATGACCTGGAGCTGCATCTGATTGATTCGCGCCCGGAATTCCTGGCGGACCTGCCGGCCCTTGAACCGAGCGTGGCGCGGATCCATTCGGCGGTGGCGGTGCTCGGGGAGCAGGTGCTCAGCTGCCTGCCTGGGGGAACGCACGTGCTGATCATGACGCACGATCATGCCGAGGATTTCCATCTGTGCGATGCCGCGTTGCGCCACCCGGGCTTGGGATCGATCGGATTGATCGGGTCGAGTGCCAAGTGGGCCCGCTTCCAGAAGAATCTGCGTGCCAGCGGCTTCAGCGACGAGCAGATCGCGGTGATCCAGTGCCCCATTGGAATCGAGCAGGTGCGGGGAAAGCAGCCGGCGGTGATTGCCGTGTCCGTGGCCGCCGATTTGCTGGCGAGGATCACGTCCGGGGCAAAGCAGCCGGTGCGCAGCGCCTAGGTGCGGGGCCGGCGGGCGATTATGAGAATTGTCTAACGTGGGGAACAAGTAGCAATGCTGGGGAGTTTAAACAGGGGAGAGCGGTGCTTCGTGCACCGCGCCCGCAACGTCTAGGAGGCCAATTCCATGTCCATGTTCGACAAGCTGCTGCGCAAGGGCAAGCAAATGGCCGGCGAGTACGTCCGGGAACAGCTCAACCAGCGCGGCTCCAATAGCAACCAGCGTGGCTCCAATAACCAGCAACGCGGCTACCAGCAGAATCCCGGCGGCTACCAGCAGCAGCCGCAGCACCAGAACTACGGCGAGCGCGGCTACGGCAACCAGCCGGCCTCGGCACCGTCGCGCGAGGACCAGGCCGCGATCGAGAAGTACCGCTACATGCTCCGTACCGCTCCGCCGCAGGATATGGAACGCGCCCACGCCGAGGCTTTCGCCCGGCTGACCCCGCAGCAACGCGAACTGCTGCATCATGAACTCTCCGAGCAGTTGCCGCCAGCAGAACGCCCGATGAGCCAGGACCCAAGGGACCTGGCCCGTTCGGCAACCCGCGCGGAGATGTCGCGTCCCGGGTTCATGGACAAGATCTTGGGTTCCGGCGGCAAGGGACGGGGTATGGGCGTGGCTGCCGGCGCGGCCGGCGGCTTGGGTGTCGGCCTGCTCGGCGGCGTGGCAGGTGCGTTCATCGGTACCGCCATTGCCGGACCGCTGCTTGATGGTTTCGCCGGTATCGGCGAAGAGTTCGGTTCCATGGCCGAGGGCCTGGGCGATACCGTATCCGGTGCCGGGGAACAGCTCTCTGCGGCCGGTGAAGGCTTGGGCGGCCAGGCCGAAGGCATGTTCGGGGACTTCCTCGGCGGCGCCGGTGGGGACTTCGGCGACTTCGAGTTCTAAGGTAACTGGTCCCAGGCCGGCAGCAACTGCGTGTTGCTGCCGGCTTTTTCGCGCACTGTCCAGGCCTGCGGACAAGCCGCTGGCTCAGCGGAAGCCGAAGTGCCGGGACGGGCCTTAGCCGAGCTGGATGGCTTCGCGGACCCGGGTGATCTGTCCCGGGGTGACCTGGCAGCAACCGCCAATCAGGCGAGCGCCCGCGGCCACGAGTTCAGGAACCGCTCCGGGCAAATCATTGCCCTCAGTTCCTGGGACCCACACACGAGCTTCGTGGTCCCAAATTTCACCGCTATTCGGGTAGGCCAACAGCGGCAAGCCGGTTTCTTCTCCCAGGATCTGCAACGCGGCCACCGCTTGGGGTACCGGGCAGCAGTTCACGCCGACTGCGTCCCACACACCGGATTCCTGAACGATTCCGGCCACGACTCGAAGATCGGTGCCATCGCCCAGAACCACTCGGCCTTGATCATCGGCGCGCACCGCAAGGCTGAGCAACGCCGGCAGTTGCAGCTCCCGAGCCAATACGGTCAATGCTTCTGCTTCTGCCAGGCTTGGCACGGTTTCAAAGATGACCAGATCGGCACCGGCATCAGCCAGGATTTCCAAGCGCTTGCGGTGCCAGTTGGCCAGCTCGGAGGCCGTCTTGCGATAGGCGCCGTCGTATTCGGTCCCGGCGCCCGGTCCGGCACCGTAGGGCCCCACCGAGGCGGCCACCCAGCGTGCTGTGTCCGTGCGCCCAGCGCTGGAGGCTTCTCGCGCCAGGCGCACGCTGGTGCGCAGCATTTGTTCCATCTGCTGCTCGGAGCCCACCTGAGCCAGGCCGTCATAGCTGACCTGGTAGGAGCAAGTCGTGGCAACTTGGGCACCGGCAGCGAAAAAGTCCTGGTGCGCCGCGCGGACCTCTTCGGGGCGGTCCATGAGGATCTGCGCTGACCACAGGTGCCCGGTCACGTCATTGCCGCGATCGGCCAGATGGGTGCCGAGACCGCCGTCGAGGATGATTGGCGGGCTGCCTTCGGCGCGCAATGCGTCACGGAAATTGCTGGGGTGGTTTGGGGTATGCACGTCATCGAGGGTACACGGCGAGTGCTTGGATGACCGACCTTGACGCCGTGTGACCACAGATGACATGCCCGTCCGGGACTGCCGTCCAAGCTCGATATCCTGCAAGCGCATTCATTCCACAAGGAGCCCCATGACCGAGAGCATCGTCAGCACCAACGAGACTGCACCAGCCGATTCCGGACTGCTAAGAACCATGACCTCGCGTCATCTGGTGATGATCGCTTTGGGCGGGGTGATCGGCTCGGGCCTGTTCGTTTCCTCCGGATACACCATTGCCCAAGCCGGGCCGCTGGGCGCGGTGCTGGCCTATGCAGTCGGAGCCTTGGTGGCCTACATGGTGATGAGCGGGCTGGGAGAGCTATCGGCGCGGCATCCGGTGGCAGGAGGATTCCATGCACACGCCACCCGTGATCTTGGACCAGCGTGGGGTTTTGCTACGGCGTGGCTCTACTGGCTGTGCTGGGCGGTAGCCCTGGCCAGCGAATTCACCGCAGCCGGGCTGCTGATGCAACGTTGGTTCCCCTCGATTTCCGTCTGGGTCTTCTCACTGGTTTTCGCTGCTTTGCTGTTTGCGCTGAATGCGACTTCATCGCGGGTCTTCGGCGAAACCGAATTCTGGTTTGCGCTGATCAAGGTGGCGGCGGTGCTGCTGGTGATTGTCGTTGGCGCCGCCACGATCATCGGCATCAACCCGGCCAGTGACGCCGGCGTGATTGGCCTGTCCAACTTCAGCACCGAAGGGGGACTGTTCCCTGCGGGGATTACCGGAGTACTGGTCACCGTCCTCTCGGTGTTCTACGCATTCAGCGGTACCGAGCTGATCGGCGTAGCGGCCGGCGAGGCGAAGAACCCGCAGCTGAGCATTCCGCGGGCCATCCGCACCGCCGTGGTTCGCTTGGCGGTGTTCTTCATCGGTGCCATCGTGGTCGTAGCCGCAATTATCCCGTTTGCCGAGGCGGGCGCGAATGAGAGTCCGTTCGTCACGGTCCTGGATGTCGCCGGCCTGCCAGCCGGTGCGGACATCATGAACTTCGTGATCATCACCGCCCTGCTCTCGGCAGGCAACTCCGGACTGTACTCATGCGCTCGCATGCTGCATTCCATGGGAGCCGCAGGCCAGGCGCCCAAAGCCCTGTCCAAGACCAACAGCAGGGGCATTCCGATGCTGGCCCTGAGCCTGTCGATCCTCGGCGGACTGGTATCGCTGTTCTCCAGCTTCATCGCGGCGCAGTCGCTCTTCATGGCTTTGGTATCCATTGCCGGGTTTGCGGTAGTAGCGGTGTGGATCGTGATCTGTGCATCGCATCTGTCGTTCCGCCGGCACTACGTAGCCCTGCATGGATCCACCGATTCCCTGCCCTATCGGGCACCATTGTTCCCGATTCTGCCGATCATCGCCTTGGTGCTGCTTGGCGCTTCGCTGGTGGGCGTGGCTTTTGATCCAGTGCAGCGTCCAGCACTGTACTTCGGTGTTCCGTTCACCCTTGCCTGCTTGGCCTATTACCGCTGGCGCCATGGCGCTGGGGTGTTCAGCCCGCAGCGTGAAGGGCAAAGTGCGGGATCGTTCGCGGGAAACTGAACCGGCGCAGAGTCCTGCGGCCCTACTGTTCCACGAGTGGAAGGTGGACCAGTGTGCGTTGCCCGTTTTGCACCATGAATCCGCGGCCCGGCGGGAATTCGTGGCGCTTGACGCGCGGGAAGGGCACCTTGAACAGCGAGTCCCCGTCGTAGGCGTCGGGCTTGAGCGCGATGCCGTGGCGGTTGGACTTCAGTTCGCCGAGCAGTCCGAAGCTGGAGGAGAACGCGTTGATGTCTCCGTCGGCGATCAGGAAGTGGTCGGAGCGGTTGATGGCCTTGAGCAGTTCCTTGAGCGGGCGCTCGGCATCCGAATCGGCGAACTCGGTGAAGTTCTCCACAACGAACACGATCTTGCCCGGCATGGAATCGTCGGCGACCAGATCCAGCATGTCCTTGGCGAACTGCCGGGTCTCGGCCGGGCCCGAGGCCGTGCCGTTCCAAGTCCGCCAGCCGCGCAGCTCGGCGCGCCGGCCGCCAATGTGGAAGAACTGGGTAGCCGGGTTGGCGCGTTCCAGCGCGGTGACCATGGCGCGCAGGGTGTTGGTCTTCCCGCTTTGCGGCGGCCCGGCGATGACGAAGGTGCCGATGGGCTCGAAGCCGCAGGGTGCGAGGGTGGCATCCGACAGGCCGATGGCCGGCTGCCCGTTGACCGTGTCGGGCAGCGCCGCCGCGGAGAATTCCTGCGGTAGCGACTCGACTCCGGCCGCCTGCGGGGCACCGGAAGCTGCCAGCTCTTGGGCCCAGCTGGTGGTCAGCGCGGTCTGCTCGGCCACGTTCGCGGTGCCGCCCAGCACGGCGATCTGCGCCTCGTGGCCCTTGATGATGGCGCGACCCGGGGCACTGCGTTCGCCCAGCACATCCTTGGCCACGCCCAGCACGTTGTAGGCCTGCTCGTCGGCCATGCGCAGCACCACGCGCTGGGTGATGTTCGCGCTGATCGCGGTGGGTACCGCGCCGAAGCGGTCGGCGGTGGTGACCACGTGCACGCCCAGCGGGCGGCCTTCGCCCACGATGCGCATGAACACCTGGTAGTACTCGCCGCGGCCGTGGCCCAGCTCCCAGTCGCTGCGGAACTGGCCGAAGCCGTCGATCAGCAAGAAGATGCGCGGCTCGGACAAGTCCCCGGTGACCTGGCGGTATTCGCTCAGAGAGGCGGCGTTTGCGGCCGCGTACCGGGCCGAGCGCTCATCGAGGTGCTCGGCCAGGATGCGGAAGACGCGCTGGATGCGCTCCACGTCATCGCCGCCGATCACCGCGCCGACATGCGGCAGCGGATCGAGCGACCGCAGCGAGCTGGTGCCGAATTCCAGCGCGTACACCGCTGCGGTGCCGGCCGAAGGGTTGGCTCCCGCGGCGATCGCGATGCTGCGCAGGGCCGCCGACTTGCCCGCGCCGGAGGTGCCGTAGACCAGCAGGTGGCCGTCGGTATCGGGTTCGAACCAGGCGGTTTCCTGGGCCTGGTGCTCGGGGATGTCGGCCAGGGCCAGCGGGATCCGGCTGTCCGAATCCGGGGCGAGCTCGCGCAAGTCCACAGTGGCCGAGAGATCATCGAGCCATGGCCGGCGCGGTGCCGGGATCCCGGCCCCGTTGGATGCCGCGATGAAGCTGGAGACCAGGCGCTTCTGGTCGTTCGGGCCGCTGTTCTCCTCGATGTCCGGTGTCCCCGATTCGGGCTGCTCCCAGACGCGCGCGCCGCCGAAGCGCAGGTCCTCCACCCGCACTTCGGCCGTTTCGGGCTCGTCGGTGGTCCAGCCTCCGGCGTAGCCGGACTGGAAGGGCACCAGCCGGCCCGGGCCGGTCTTGGCGATGCCGCGGCCGGGCAGCGACGGATCGAAGCCGGCGGCGATGGGGTCCTCCACCACGTCATTGGAGTCGGCGGCGTCGGCCATGCGCAGGGCCACGCGCAGGTTGGTATTGGCGCGCAGGTTGTCCTTGATCACCCCGGCCGGGCGCTGGGTGGCCAGGATCAGGTGGATTCCCAATGAACGGCCGCGCTGGGCGATGTCCACTACGCCGTCCACGAATTCCGGGACCTCCCCGGCCAGGGCGGCGAACTCGTCGACCACCAGGACCAGGGCCGGAGGGGTCTCCGGGTCCTGGCGCTTTTCCAGCTCCAGCAGGTCCTTGGCCTTCTTGCGGTGGAAGAGCTTCTCGCGGTGGTGCAGCTCGGCACGCAGGCTGGTCAGCGCGCGGCGGACCAGGTGCGGGGAGAGGTCGGTGACCAGCCCGACGCAGTGTGGCAGCTCCACGCAGTCGGCGAAGGCCGAGCCGCCCTTGTAGTCCACGAAGAGGAAGGTGACCCGGTCGGGGCTGTACTCGGCGGCCATCGCCAGCACCCAGGCCTGCAGGAATTCGGACTTGCCCGAGCCGGTGGTGCCGCCTACCAGGGCGTGCGGGCCCTGGGTGCGCAGATCCAGGCTCATCGCATCCGGGGTGCTCTGGCCGACGTAGGCGCGCAGGGTTCCGGCGCGTTTGAGCCGCGGCCGGGGCCCGGTGGCGGCGCGGTCGATCACCGAGTTGTTCTGCTTCCAGCGCTCGAGCACCGCGTCCGGTGCTTCGGCCAGATCAGTGCCCAGGATGCGCAGCAGCGACACCGAGTCCGGGATATCCGAAGAGTCCGGGACCAGCGAGCTGGAGTCAACGATCGGAGCCAGCCGACGGGCGAAGTGCTCTGCATGCTCGCGCGAGACTCCTTCCACGGTCACCTGGCGGGCTTCTTCGCCGGCGCGCACCCAGCCCACGCGGGCATCCTCCAGGCCCCGGGTGACATCCACGAAGGTGCGGCAGGCCGCGGGCAGGGACTGGACGGTGGGGGCCACGAAGATCGTGTAGATGCCCACGGCCGGTCCGCGCTCGATGATCTGCGAGAGCCGGGCGCGGTCCACCGGGGCGTCATTGCTGACGAACAGCACCAGCGAGAGGTCCTTGGCTACCGGCAGGCTGGTGTTCTGCTCGCCGGCTTCCTTGCCCAGCTCCATGGAGGAGTTGCGGGTGGACAGCGGGCCCAGCCGGTAGGAGGCCGGGTCGTTGCGCCGGGCGATGAGCTCTTCCAGGGCGTTGAGCAGCGCGGTGCCCGAGGTCTGGGTATCGGCCAGCGCCAGCTGGGCCAGCGGGGAGCGCGGCCCGGTGGTGTGCGGCAGCCACTTGAACCATTCCAGGTCCCCAGTCCAGGCCGGGTCGATGATCGCGGCGGTGCACAGGTCGTTGGGGGCGTGCAGGCCGAAAAGCTGCACGGCCAGCGAGCGCAGGACATCGGCGGACTGCAACCGGGGCCCGGCAATGCCGATGGCGCCGGCAGAGGGCAGCAGCTCGATGATCGGCACATCGTCGATCATCCGGTATTGCTCGGTGAGCTCTTCGACCCGTTCGACGTATTCCTGCAGTCCTGCCCGGTCCGCCAGCGGGGCCACGGTGGTGCGGCTGCGGGCGGTTCCCGAGCCCAGCCGCAGGGAGAGGAAGTTCCAGTGCTCCGGGCGCCGGGTCCAGAGCAGCTGGCCCAGGGACTCGGCCTGCTCGAAGACCGTTGCGGTGGCTGGGGCTTCGCTGCGCCGGTGGGAGCGTTCGGCTTCCTCCCCGGCCAGCAGGCCATCTTCCAGCACTTCGAATTGCCGTTCGAAGGTCTCGATTTCCAGGCGCAGCTTGTTGTTGTTCTGGGTGCGCTGGCCGATCAGGTTGCCCAGCATCATCAGCGGCGAGACCAGCACCACGATCAGCGACAGCGCTCGCTGGGTCAGCGAGAAAATGGTCAGGCCCATGATCAGCGGTGCGAAGATCATCGGCCAGGGGAAGAGCTTGGGGCTGGCTTCCTGCGGGATCGCCGGGCGAGGCAGTTCCTCGCCGGGGTAGCGGATCTCCACCCGCGGCGAGCGGTTGAAGAGGATCGAGCCGCCCTTCTCGTAAACCGGGGACTGCCCGGTGGTGTTCGCCTGCAGCAGCTCGAAGTAGACATCCGTGGCGCCCAGGGTGATCAGCTGGCCGGGGATCACCGAGACGCGCTGGGCCAGCCCGCCATCCACCAGGATGCCATTGGCGGAGTTCAGGTCCACCAGCTCGATCTTGCTGCCCACCTCGATGCGCGCATGCCGGGTGGAGACCATGCGGTCGTTGAGCACCACGGTGGCCTTCTCCGAGCGCCCCACATAGGAGGTGCCGGCGGGCAGCGCGAAGGCCATGCCGGCATCCGGGCCGTTGGCCACGCGCAGCACCGCGGCCGCCGAGCCGCCCGAGACGAAGGCGTCGGTAGTCGGCACGACTTCGATGGCGAAGCCCGAACCCAGTTCCGCTTCGGCCAGCGGGGTGTGCGGATCGAGCTGCACCGGGGCGGTGCCGGTGGCCGTGGCCAGCAGCGTGGGATGCTCGGGAACCTGCTCCCCGGCCAGGGCGCGGGCGGCATCTCCCACGGTGGCGGTCGCATCGCAGGTCAGGATGACGTCCACGGTGCTGGTGTCCGGTCGCCTGAGCGTGGCCTTGATTTTCACTTGGCGGTCTCCTGGAAGGTAATGCGGAAGGTGCGGCTGCCGACTTGGACGACGTCACCGTCATTCAGATGCAGGCGGACATGGGGCGGTGCATTGTGCGGGGCGCGGGAGGCGACGATGACCTGGGTGCCATTGCTGGATCCCAGATCCATGATCCAGGCATTCGCCCCGTCGCAGCCGAAGGCCAGATGCGTTTTGGACATCAGACGTTCCGGGTCCTTCAGCGCGACCAGCAGTTCATTGCCGGTGCCCGCGGTGGCCTGGGGCGCACGCCCGATCAGCCCGGATTCGGGAACCGGGATGTAGGACCCGTCGTCGAAGGCGAAGGCCGCGCGGCGGACGATTCCCAGCCCTTGCTCCGAAGGCGAATGCCAGTCGCTGTTCTGCGCTCCGATAATGCCAGCGGTGGACCGGGCACGCGAAGGCACGGCGGCTTCTTCGCGCCCGGCGTCGTCTTCGATCGTTCCCAGTGACGGCAGATGCTCGGAGATATCCCGGTCCGGGCGCGAAAGCAGGTATTCGGCACGGGCCAGCGCCCGCGGGTTGGTGGGGTCCAGTCCATTGCGCACATCGACCACATAGGTCTGGGCAATCTTGTCCAGCCAGCTGCGGCGGTGCTCTTTGTCGAACAGGCAGGAGGCCAGCAGCAGGACGGGGCCAATGAGCGGGAGGAGATGGCTGAGCAGGAAGGCGAAAGACGCGACCATAACGCGGGGGAAACCCGGTGCGGCGAAGCGGCCCAGTCCGGTGGCGCGCAGTCGCATCGCGGACTTGCCGGGCGAAGAGCCCTTGCGGCTGTTCATCGTGAGCAAGACAATCAGGTAGACCAGCAATAGCAGGGCACTGACCGCGGACAGGACCAGCGGAACGGTGGAGTACTGTCCAGTCACCCGGAAAATCACGTAGCCGATGCCGGCGGGCAGCAATGCAGCCAGCGAAATAGCGTAGTCGATAAGGTAGGACCAAATGCGCAGGCGTGCTTCGGCCGGCCGCATTCCGAGGGTGGAGGATTTGGCGAGGGCTGCTGCTGAAACGACGTCCATGGGACCTTTCTACTTCAGTTCAATGCCGGCCTGCCACGGGGAGTTCTCCCCATTGAACGGAGGCCATCTGCCACATTATTCTAGACTGTGAACGAACTAGAGTGGCCCGGCAAGCGGGCCAGTCGACGAGTTGAGGAGCATTGTTGTGACTGATTTCAAGGCCAATTACGGCGAAATGGAAGCCATGGCATCGAAGCTTGATACCGGGCGCGAAGACCTGGATGGCGTTCTTGAGCAGCTGCAGTCCGGCGTGGACAAGCTGCTGGGCGAAGACTTCACCACCGAGCACGCTTCGGGCCAGTTCGGCGAAGGCTACAAGGACCTGAACGATGGCTTGAAGAAGGCTTTCGACGGCATTAATGACATGGCCATCGCCCTGCGCGACATGATGGAGCAGATCCAGGACACCGACCGTTCCATGGCTGGCAAGTAGGACCATTTTTTACGGGGTAATGTGGCCGCCTTGGGAAATTACGGGCGGCCACATTTTTCTTGCACCGCCTGATCCTTGAATACCGAATTGTCCTGCAGCGTCGTCGCTGGATACCTGAGGAGTCGTTTGCACTATGGCCGATGAAATCTATTTGGCGCGCCTGGAAGAAATTGTCACGGAGCTAGGCAATAGTATTAAGGATTTCGAGAATGCGTCTGACTTTGCCAAGGGCATGGCCGGCTCAGTGGGAGACCCGATGGGCAAAGGCGATCTGAAAGACCGAGTCAAGGACTTCGAAGACAACTGGAACGATACCCGTGATGACCTCCTCAAGAATCTTGAAGGAGTGCATACCGGGTTGAAGGACATCAAGGATGGATTCGAAGAGTGGGATCTGGAAACGAAGAAGGCCTTCTTGAATTCACGTGCTTCCGATGCCCCCAAAGAAGCTAAGTAAACTGAGAGAGTTGACGACATGACCTTGGAATCGCCAAAGGGTACAACCCTGCAGCTCATCGACGGAAATCCTGATGACCTGCTCCGGAGCGCCAAGGACTTGATCACCTCGGGCGAGGAGATGGAACGCTCTGCGGCCAGGCTGGAAGACATCAGTAACGGGACGTCGGATCTGAAGTCTGAAGCTATCGCCAAGCTGCGTGAGAACGCTGGAGACGTATTTCCCGAGTTGCGCAAGGCGGCCATCCGATACGACGGCACAGGCCAGGCCCTGAAGAAATATTCCTATGCTTTGGACCGGGTCCAAGGCGCGCTCCAAATGTGCACCGCTGAGGGCGGAGTGGATTCGTACACGACCTTGAACGCGCTGATCACGGACATCGAGGATGTGCACCAGAGCGTGCAAACCAAGAGAAGCCAAGAAGACACCGCCGAAGGCGCGGTAGATGATGCCGACGGATTCCTCGGCTTCAGCGAAGGGACCGACGAGGAAAAAGCGGAAGCCAAAAGCGACCTGACAGAAGCAACCGCTGCGCGCGAAGAAGCCGAAGAAGAACTGCGTGAGCTGTGGGGCAAATTCGACGGTCGCGTTTCCTATTGGGAAGATGCCTACGATGAGGCAGTCGGCGAAATCGAGGATGCCTTCAAAGCCGCGGACAACGATGACAAGTTCCTCTCCACCCTGGGTTCGGTTCTAGGCTGGATTGCCTTGGGCGTGGGTATTGCGGCCTTGTTCATCACTTCGCCGGTGTGGGGACCGATCGCATCAGCAATTGCGGTGATCGCTGCCGTTGCCGTGGTGGCAATCGAGGTCATCAAGATGGTCCAAGGCGATGGCGACTGGACCAGTTTGCTGATAGCGGTAGTCGGAATTATCCCCTTCGGCCGTTTTGCTGGAAAAGCCTTCTCCGGCTTAAGCAAGGCATTTCCCTCGGGGATCAAGGCAGTATCCAAAGCGGGACCTCGGAACATCATCAAGGCCTTTAGCAAAACGCGTTCCAGCACGGGGCGCGGCATTGTCAGGTCTTCCATCAAGTCGGGCACTAAGCGCCCACCGAAAACTACGATCCGTGGAAACCGTCCGACCAAAGCCAAGATCCGGCGAAATAACCGCAAGATCGAGCAAAAGTACCAGCAGACCGTTTCCGGCAAGACCAACAAGTATTTGGATGGCTTCAACAAGGAATTCAAAGGCGACTGGAAGACATACGTTAAGTACATCTCGGAGGGAAGCGCAACAAAGCATCGCGAAATGGCTGCCTACATACTGAAGAACCCTGATGACATGGGTCCTCAGGCCAGAGCCTGGGCGGAAAAGATTGCGAAGCACGGGAACTGGGAAGACCGGGGCAACGTCATAGTAACCGCGCCTCCTAGCCTCTGGGACCTGACTCGCGAGAAGTAGCTTCGGCGCGGAGCAATCCGTAAAGTGAACATCCGAGCTACACATTGAATTGGCGGGAGAAACGATGAGCGCAACACCACCAGCGTCGATGGCGCGTCCCCGAGGCATCGGATATAGCTTGCTTTATCCGGCAGGTTGGCGCGAATTCAACAGCAGTGTGGAGCACGAGCAGGCTTTGACGAAGCTGGTGACTGCTGAGCCCAAGGCACTTGGGCGCGCAGACCTGGTATTGATGCTTCGACGGCAAATGCACCAGACATTCGAGTACTTGAGGCGCCGTGGATCACTTGGTTTCGCAATGCCGGTAGAGAAACTTGCCGTCGGTGCAATGCCGGTTTCCGTGATCCTGACACCACTCAAGGTGGGGCCCTCCGGCACTTTGCTGGATGCTGCGCGAAAGGCCGCAGGCGGCAACCAGATCGAAATCGAAGATGCCGACGGAGCAGACTGGTACCTCTGGTCTTCCGTGGAGCAAACTGCCGAAGCTCCCGAGCTCAAGAACAATGGCCTGAACATGGTTGTTCCTCGTCCTTTGCCGGATGGAAGCATCGATCCGGATCCAAAAGCTGGATTGTGGTTGCTTTATTCCTACGCGCACGTTGAGTCGGAGAATGGTGAGGCATTCGCCGAAGGATTAAGGTCGTTGGGCTTGTCGATACTGGGAACTTTCAAATGGGTGCCAATTCAATGACAACATACGAGATTGAACCGGATCTGGAATTCTGGATTCCAGTACCTCGCTCATTTCCTGAAGATAATTGGGAGACGGCGGAGCAATGGGCACAGGACCTTGCGGAATTGGCCATCCCGGAAGATCCTGAGCTGCGGAAGGTCTATGAGCAGCTGGCTTTGGACGTGGCGAACAACCAGATAGCCGAAGCCGAGCATACACTCTGGTTTTCGCCTGAAGATGGACACGCACTGGGCACTGCCCACTTGATAGTTCTGGACGATGAGCCAGAAAAGAGCTTGGCGGAATTGGCCATGCCGATTTACGAGCCAGCCACGCCTGTCCAAACCAGTGAATACCAATCGGAGTCGGTTGGCCAGATTCTCCAGTTGACGTCGGTCATAGCGATGGACGCGCGGTCAGGAGATGCGGACACAGCAGTCATGCCTGCCGTAGGGCATGTGAGGACCGTTGCGCGTTCGCACGGGCTGGTATTCCTGCTGGAAGCCTACGACTCGGACCTGTCTGCGTTGAGCTTCATGATGGACCCTATGATCGACTTTTTCGAAGCCGTCAACTTTGAAGAGGATGAATTCGATAGTGAAATGGATGAGAATTGAATACTGCCAGATCCAGGCTCCCCGAACACAAAGATTTTGTAACTAACTCCTTGCATCTATATCCAAGAATCGACAAGGGGTTTTCCCTAGTGCTGTTGGGCGGGATTCTGTGCATCGTGGGAATCTATCTAATCGCGAATGATTTACCCTCGACATCAAGTTATCTATCCCAGATTGTTTTGCAAGGAATTCCGACCGTGATCGGAGCCATTCTTGCTATTTTCGGAGTCGTCGCACTTGTCACCGCACTAAAAGGCGCGGCACGCAAGGGCAACGAGGCGATCGACCTGAGATTCAAAGCCAGCGGCCTGACCGTTCGGGGCGGTCGCAAGATCAACTGGGATTCGATTACCTCGGTGACAGGTATCGAGCATGTAAATAATGCGAAAGTCAAAGTCCTTTGGGACCGAGCCGATCTGAACCGGTCATTGGAAATTTATGTTGATGTTTCCGTGGATGGCCCCATTGGAAACTCCAAGGATGGAACGACATACGTTCGGGTTTCGCTTCGCCATTACCCTGCCATAGAGTACCGGACCCTTTATGAGCAAATGCTGGACCAATTCGAAAAACGCGGCATACCCCTTGTATTCGAGGCACGAGCTACGCAGTTCTGAATCTCCGCGTACTGGAGCTCCATCGCCGATGCCGCTAACCGTTATTTCAAGCGGTTGAGAATCCTGCAAAACGCCCGGGGCTGTAATGGTCTGCGGCTCAGCACGTTGCTAGAAGCGGAGCGGTCCGCTGTCGGTTTCACAAAATCGAAAGCACACTGATCGAACGCAAGCAGTTCTGAGCCATCATGCCCGACATGCATTACGACAGAAGCGGGGGGGCACCCGGACC
>NZ_JBLVOJ010000007.1:30648-46638 GCF_053543715.1 Glutamicibacter sp. AGC46 | reverse complement strand
GGGGCCCCCCCGCTTCTATTTACGCAATTTCGGCTAAATGGACGTCATTTCTTCAGGTGGTCAACCAGCTGCGAAGCGATGCCGTTGTAGCTGCCCGGGGTCAGCGACTGCAGGCGGGTTTCGGCTTCAGCCGACAGGCCCAGTTCGCCAACGAATTCCTTCAGGCGGGCCGCATCCACGCGGTGGCCGCGGGTCAGGTCCTTCAGGCGCTCGTAGGGGTTGTCCATGCCTTCGACACCGGCGATAGCCTCGGCGCGCATGACCATCTGGATGGCCTCTGCAAGGACCTCCCAGTTGTGGTCCAAGTCGTCAGCCAGCACGGCTTCGGCGACAGACAGTCGATCCAAGCCCTTGGCAACGTTGGAGATTGCCAGCACCGAGTGGCCGATGGCGGTACCGATGTTGCGCTGCGAGGAGGAGTCGGTCAGGTCGCGCTGCCAGCGGCTGGTGACCAGGGTGGAACCCAGGGTGTTCAGCAGGCCGTTGGAGATCTCCAGGTTGGCTTCTGCGTTCTCGAAGCGGATCGGGTTGACCTTGTGCGGCATGGTCGAGGATCCGGTGGCGCCGGCCACTGGGATCTGCGCGAAGTAGCCGATGGAGATGTAGCTCCAGACATCGGTGCACAGGTTGTGCAGAATGCTGTTGAAGCGTGCAATGTCTGCGTAGACCTCTGCCTGCCAGTCGTGGGATTCGATCTGGGTGGTCAGCGGGTTCCAGGTCAGGCCCAGGTGCTCAACGAAACCCTTGGAGATCTGCTGCCAGTCAGCGGTAGGGACCGAAGCGTAGTGGGCAGCATAGGTGCCGGTAGCGCCGTTGATCTTGCCCAGGTACTCGGTCTTCTCTACGCGGTCCAGCTGGCGGGTCAGGCGCCACGCCAGAACTGCCAGTTCCTTGCCCAGGGTGGTTGGGGTGGCTGGCTGGCCGTGGGTGCGCGAGAGCATCGGCACGTCGCGGGAGTCCTCGGCCATCTTGGCCAGCTGTGCCACTAGGTCGCGGGCTGCCGGCAGCCATACCTGCTGCACGCCACCCTGGACGCCCAGAGCGTAGGACAGATTGTTGATGTCTTCAGAGGTGCAACCGAAATGCACCAGCGGCTTGAGGTTGCCAATGCCGATCGCTTCCAGGCGGTTAGCGATGTAGTACTCGACAGCCTTCACATCGTGAACGGTGACAGCTTCGATCTCTGCCAGTTCCTTCACGGAATCAGCGTTGAAATCGGTGACGATCTTGCGCAGTGCTGCCTTCTGTTCCGCAGAAAGCGGGGAGGTGCCTGGAAGAACGGAGTTATCGGTCAAGTGGATCAGCCATTCAACTTCAACGTGAACGCGATCGCGGTTCAAAGCCGCTTCGGAAAGGTAGTCGACCAGCGGTGCCACGGCGCTGCGGTAGCGTCCGTCGAGGGCAGTCAAAGCCAGTGGTTCATTAGCAAGGGAAGTGCGCGCAATCTCAGCCATACTCATATTCTTCCATCCTCGGCGCTACATCACATCTTTTACTTCACTGCTGTTTCCACAACCGGTCGCCAAACGTGCTGGTGCCCCATTGCTGCTGTCCATGATGGTGGACAAATTCTCAAGGATGCGGAGCAAGGAAATGATGTTTCAAGCGACGCTGCTGACGGTGGCAAGTCAGCTCGATGACGCCCAGAAAACCACTAAGTTCGCCATCGCACAGTTGGGTTCAATCCGGGCATTGACTTGGAATTCAAAGGCTGGCAAGGCGTTTCTAGACAATGTTGAGGAGCTGAGCCAGCGACTGGAAATGCTCAATGGCGAGCTGAACAACGCTGAAGAGTACTTGGGGGTTGCCATGCGTGAGATCCAAAACCTCGAAGCGCAAATCATGAACCAGAGAATGGCCTCGTAGCCATGGGATATGAAGTCAATTACAACGAGCCGGATTACGCCCAGGCAGGGGAAATCTGCCAGCGGGTTGCTCGCGACATCAATGGCATATCCGACGCTTTACTCAGGGCCGCGCAGGCTGCGGACAATTGCCAGGGGGACCTGAATCTGCAGTGCATGGCGGCAGGCATTGAAGCCAGGGGCTATGGTATCGGGCATCTAGGCGATTTGATCAGAGACAGCTATCAGCAGGCCAGGGAAGGCGAAATCACAGCGTTCGAACTTACCGGAAAGGTCTCTGCGGCCATGCGGAATTATGAGGTTGCCGAAGCCGCAGTTGAACGGATGATGCTCGTAAGCACCAGCGCAGTACTGGTCGGGGACTTCATATCCAAGACCCGCGATAACGGCTGGCGTCCGCCGAGGGAAAGCATGGAGACCTTTTTGCGCTTGCTGATGTCCTACATCCCGCACTGGCCCTTGGCGCCGAATATGACCTTGACCGAGCAAATCGAAGGTACCGCCAAGTCGCTGTCGCGGATTATGCGGCTGCTGGGGTCAAACCGGAATACCGAAATAGAGCTCGCAGGGCAAGATCCAGCTCAGACGGTTGAACTGGATGGCAAGATGAGAAGCTATTTCCAGCTGCACGAAAAGCTGGAGGGCGAAGGCACGGAGAACAACGGAAAGATCATGATCGTCGAAGCTGACGATGATACTTATATCGCGCTCTTTCCGGGGACGCAGGATGACGCCGAAGTTCCTTCGCCTTTTGGCCCGGAAGGCATCGCTGACGGCTTCGGGGTGGAATCCGAGAATTTTGTGGAACCGCTCGATGAAGCATTAAGGCTCAGCGGAGCGAAAGAGGGCGATGAAGTAATCCTCTCCGGCTACTCGCAAGGAGGCATTCACGTAGCCCAGCTGACGAAGAACAAGTTCTTGAAGCGCAAGTACAAGCTGAACAAGTTGCTGACCCTTGGTTCTCCCATCGGCACTATTGATCTGCCAGAGGATATCCGCAGCCTATCCGTAGAAGACCGAAAAGATATGGTGCCCGGCACCGATGGCGGACCCAATCCCCGCAAGGGCGAGCATTACACCACCACTTTCCCAGGTCCGCGCGAGCACATGCAGGACATCTTGCCCGAAGACGGGCTCTTTGGCCCGTCGCATCATCTCAAGAATTACGGTGACCACCTCCTGGAACTCGATGAGGACCCGAAACTGGAAATCAGAGAGCATCTGAAGCAGTTCTACCTTCCCGAATCCCCGCTGAAAATCCGCATGTTCAAGCTGGAGCGCAAGCAAAAAGAACGTCCGCCCTTGAAGGAAGAAGACAAGGAGCGGCTCAAGCACATGGCACCACGCCACTAAAGCGCTCAAGAACTGCAACCAGCCGGCCGGATCAGCATCACCGGGTATCACCGTGCTGATGAATGGTGCTGTGGATCAGGGCATAAGATGGGACGCTGATCGGGGGCGGCGAATCGGATATTAACGAAAGAGGACGGCACCTGTCGGATGCCGTCCTCTTCTTGTACTGCGTCGAATACCGCTTACTCGTTCTCGCTCTTGACGAACAATCCGAGGACCGCAGAGACGATGGAGATGATAATCGTGCCGGCGATGGCATCCCACCAGAACTGCTCGATGACCAGTTCAATCGGGGTGAAGGTCGTCAGCCATGAAGTCAGCAGGAGCATCAGGGCGTTAATCACGATAGTGAACAAGCCCAAGGTGAGGCAGGTGATTGGCAAGGAGAACAGCTTGACGATCGGACGGACCAAGGCGTTGACCAATCCGAAGATTGCGCCAACCGCCAAATAGGCGATGACCGTGCTTACTGCACCTTCGCCGGCCGCGACGATCTTGAGGCCGGGCACAATCCAGACGGCGGCGGCGAGGGCAAGCGCATTGACGATGACTCGAATCAGAAAGCTCATGCCTTAACTTTGGCATAGAAATCTGGGATTAGGATGAACCGGAGATATCGCTAAACCCTTAGTGAGGGCTAGGCTTTGAGGTATGACTGAGAACCCGGTGACCCAAGATCAGGTGCAGCCACGCTCTGTAGTTGCACGTTTGCCCAAATACGCTGCGGGCAAGCCGCCTGCCCCTATTGAAGGCGCGAGAGCTTACAAGCTGTCATCGAATGAAACTCCCTTCGGTCCCTTGGACGCTGTGCATCGGGCGGTCGTGGAGCAGTCCAGCCTGAATCGCTACCCTGATCCGCTATCGACCAAGCTGCGCGAAGCACTTTCCGAGTACTTGGACGTTCCTGCGGAAGACATCGTGACCGGGGCCGGTTCCCTTGGCGCGTTGGTGCAGATCCTGAACGCTTTCGCGGGCCAGAACGAAGACGGCATCCAGGATGAAGTCATCTATGCGTGGCGTTCCTTCGAGGCCTACCCAATCCTCGTGCAGACTGCCGGTGCGCTGCCCGTTGAAATCCCGTTGCTGGAAGACGGGCGCCACGATCTGGAATCCATGATCGCAGCGGTGAACGAGAATACTTCAGTCATCTTGCTGTGCACACCGAATAACCCCACCGGTCCGGTACTCAGCCAGGCCGAAGTCGATGACTTCCTGGCACGGGTTCCGAAGAACGTGCTGGTTGTCCTGGATGAGGCCTACACCGAGTTCGTCCGCGACGAGAAATCGGTGGATGGCATCCATACCTACAACGAGAACGAAAATGTGGTTCTCCTGCGCACTTTCTCGAAGGCTCACGGCCTGGCGAATCTCAGGGTGGGCTACTCGGTGGCCCACCCGGAGATCACCGATAACATCCGCGTAGTGGCCACCCCGTTTGCCGTCTCCAGCGTGGCCGAGGATGCCGCGGTCGCTTCGCTGGCCCACATCGACCAGGTGCTTGAGCGCGTTGAGGGCTTGGTCATGGAACGCGAACGAGTTGCCTCGGCCCTGTCCGGGCAGGGCTGGAAGATTCCTTCCACCCAGGCGAACTTCGTCTGGCTTCCGCTGGGCGAAAATACCGATGAGTTCGTCGAGCGGGCAAACGCCGTGGCGCTGTCGGTGCGCGGCTTCTCGAACGAAGGAGTGCGCGTCTCCATCGGCGAAGTTGAAGCAAACGATCGTTTTATTGAACTGTGCAAGGAATCACTAGACCTGGCATAGGGGCAACTGGTGCTGATTTCTCGCGTTTTAGCGGTCAGTGCCTATAGGCTTAGAAATTAGACAAGCCGTATATGTCCCATGCGGAATGTATTCCGTGTGGGGCATATTTATGACCGAAGGATGATAAATGACGCGTGCTGCGACCGAGGCGACGGAGCCGGATCTGATTCAGATCCTGACTCCGGACGGCCAGCGTCAGTCCCATGGAACGTACGATGCGTATCTGGGTGACGTTGATGATGACATGCTTCGCGGCTTCTACCGCGACATGGCATTGACCCGTCGATTCGACCAAGAGGCCACAGCATTGCAGCGCCAGGGCCAGTTGTGCCTCTGGGTTCCGCTGCGCGGGCAGGAAGCGGCGCAGATCGGTTCCGGCCGTGCCACCCGCCGAAGCGACTACATCTTCCCCACCTACCGCGAGCACGGTGTGGCACTGACCCGCGATGTCTCCTTCTCCGAAATGCTGCGCCTGTTCCGCGGCATCTCCGGAGGCGGCTGGGATCCCCGGGAAAACAACTTCCACATGTACACCATGGTGCTTGCCGCGCAGATGCCGCATGCCGCCGGTTATGCAATGGCTTTGAACATGGAACAGCGCGGCTGGGATGAAGCCCGTCGCGCCAAGGAGGGCAACGCCGTAGTCGCCTACTTCGGCGATGGCTCCTCCACCGAGGGCGAAACCCATGAGTCCATGGTCTTCGCCAGCTCCTTCAACGCACCGGTGGTCTACTTCTGCCAGAACAACCAGTGGGCGATCTCCGTTCCTTTCGAGGTCCAGTCCAAGGTGCCGCTGGTCAACCGCGCCGCAGGTTACGGCATGCCGGGAGTGCGCGTGGATGGCAACGACGTGCTGGCCGTTCTGGCGGTCACCCGCTGGGCGCTGGAACACGCACGCAGCGGCAAGGGCCCGGTCCTCATCGAGGCCGTCACCTACCGCCTCGGCGCGCATACCACCGCCGATGATCCAACCAAATACCGCATGAGCGAAGAAGAGGCCCAGTGGGCCCCGAAGGACCCGCTGATCCGCCTGGAAACCTACCTGCGCGAGAACAACCTGGTTGACGACGCCTACTTCGAGCAGCTGGCCGCCGACGCTGATGCGATGGCTGCCAAGGTCCGCGAAGACGCCATGGCCTTCCCTGTCCCGCCGCTGGCCAAGTCCTTCGAGCAGGTCTACGCCGAAGCGCATCCACTGATCCAGGAAGAACTGGCCTGGCATCTGGAATACGAAGCAGGATTCGCCGATGCGGCTGAGGGAGAGCACTAAATGACCACCACAATGACCCTGGCCAAGGCCATTACCAGCGGCCTGGACAAGGTGCTGGAGTCCAATGGCAAGTCCCTGCTGATGGGCGAGGACATCGGGCGCCTCGGTGGTGTCTACCGCATCACCGACGGGCTGATCGACAAGTATGGCGAGCACCGCGTCATCGACTCGCCGCTGGGCGAGGCCGGCATCGTCGGCACCGCCGTGGGCATGGCCCTGCGCGGTTTCAGCCCGCTGGTGGAAATCCAGTTCGACGGCTTCGTCTTCCCTGCTTTCAGCCAGATCACCACCCAGTTGGCCAAGATGCACGCCCGCTCCGAGGGGCGTCTGACCACGCCTGTAGTCATCCGCATCCCTTACGGCGGCGGCATCGGCTCCATCGAGCACCACTCCGAATCCCCGGAGGCGCTGTTCGCCCACACCGCGGGCCTGCGCATCATCACCCCGTCCAACGCGCATGACGCCTACTGGATGATCCAGCAGGCAGCCAGCTGCCAGGACCCGGTGATCTTCTTCGAGCCCAAGCGCCGCTACTGGCTCAAGGGCGAGGTCGATACCGAAACCCCGGCGCTGGATGCCTTCAAGGCGCAGGTGGTCCGCCCGGGCACCGACGCGACCATCGTCGCCTACGGCCCGCTGGTGCCGATCGCCCTGGCTGCCGCTGATGCCGCGCTGGAAGATGGCCGGTCCATCGAGGTCATCGACCTGCGCTCGCTGTCGCCGATTGATTTCGACACCATTACCGAATCGGTGCAGAAGACCGGCCGGCTGATTGTCACCCACGAAGCGCCGCCCTTCGGCGGCCTGGGCGGCGAAATCGCGGCCCGCATCACCGAGCGCGCCTTCCTCTCGCTGGAAGCCCCAGTGCTGCGCGTGGGCGGATTCCACATGCCTTACCCGATTTCCAAGGTGGAGTCCCAGTACCTGCCGGACATCGACAAGTTGCTTGAAGCCCTCGACCGGTCTTTCGCTTACTAAGCGGAATCCAAGGAGTAGTAATGACAGTCTTTAATCTCCCCGATGTGGGCGAAGGCCTGACCGAAGCGGATATCGCCTCCTGGAAGGTCAAGGTGGGCGACACCGTTGAGGTCAACCAGATTTTCGTGGAAATCGAAACCGCGAAGTCGCTGGTCGAGCTGCCCTGCCCCTTCGCCGGGGTGGTCACCGCATTGCACGCGGCCGAGGGCGATACCGTACTCGTGGACAACCCGCTGATCACCATCGATGAAGAAGGCAACGCGGCACCTCCAACCGGCGTGCCCGAAGCAGCCGAAGCCCTGAGCACCGCCGCACCGCAGGCCTCGGAGGAACCCGGCCCGCTAGTCGGATCGGGCCCCACCGCTGATGCCTCGGTGCGCCGGGCACGCACCACCCGCCCCGCTCCTTCGGCGGCCGGTGCGCGTACCGCCGCGGTGCGCGCCTCCGGATCCGCGTTGGCCGAGACCATCTCGCGCCGCGCGCAGTCCCTGGGCACCGCGGTGACCCGCGAAGTGGATCGCCGCAAGCCTGCGGTGGCGAGCTTCGTGGACCGCGTGCTGGCCAAGCCGCCGGTACGCCGGCTGGCCAAGGAGCTGGGCATCGACATCAACGATGTGGTGGGCACCGGCAACCAGGGCGAGATCACCCGCGAGGACGTCAACAGCTACCAGGCCCAGCGCGAAGCCGAGCACGCAGCGGCACCGACCTACTGGGCCCACGGCCAGCTGGCCGATGCCCGCGTGGAACGCACCCCGGTGCGCGGCGTGCGCAAAGCCACCGCCAAGGCCATGGTCGACTCGGCCTTCACCGCACCGCATGTCTCGATCTTCGTGGACGTGGATGCCAGCCGCACCATGGAATACGTGCAGCGCCTGAAGAAGTCCCGCGACTTCGAGGGCATCAAGGTCTCGCCGCTGCTGGTGCTGGCCCGTGCCGTAATCTGGGCGGCGGCCCGCAACCCTTCGGTGAACGCCAGCTGGGTGGAGACCGCAAACGGCGCCGAGATCCACCAGAAGCGCTTCATGAACCTGGGCATCGCCGCAGCCACCCCGCGTGGCCTGCTGGTGCCGAATATCAAGGACGCCCAGAACCTGAACATGAAGGAACTGGCCATCGCCCTGAATGATCTGGCCACCACCGCTCGTGCCGGCAAGACCCGTCCAGAGGACATGCGCGACGGCTCGCTGAGCATCACCAACATCGGTGCGCTGGGAATCGACACGGGTACCCCGATCATCAACCCGGGCGAAGTAGCCATCGTTGCATTCGGCACGATCCGCCAGAAGCCATGGGTCATCGACGGCGAAGTGGTCCCGCGCTGGATCACCACCCTGGGCGGATCCTTTGACCACCGCGTGGTGGATGGCGACCTCTCGGCCCGCTTCATGGCCGACGTGGCATCGATCCTTCAGGAACCGGCGATGCTGCTGGACTAAGGGCTCCCGGGCCAGCGAGGCAGCCCACCGCCCCGCGCAGAACCTTTCGGGGATCTGCGCGGGGCGGTGTCGTCCCTGCGGTTCGAAATGTTCCTTGAGCAGGGTTATTCAAACCCCTGTTGATACAGTTGTTCCCATGAACCGCACGTGTTGCACCGACCTGAAGTACCCCGGCAAGCTGCTGCTTGCGGGCCTGTTCGCAGCCCTGGGGCTGGGCCTGGGACTGGGCGTTGTGCCGGCGCAGGCAGCCGCGGATCCAACTCAGCCAGAGGCCACGGCTCCGGTCTACCCCTCGGCGACGCCCGACGATGACTCCGCAGATGAAGGCACCGTCCTCATCCCGTCGGTCACTTCGCAGGAAGGCAACTTCTACCTGGCAGTCACCGATGCGGCACTCGATGAGGTGGATTCGGAACGGATCATGGACCAGGTCCGGCAGGCCGTGGGCGAACAGGATGCGAAGATCCTGCTCGGGGTGGACCAGGAACCCAACAACCTCAAGGGCGCCGGGCAGCTGGTGCGCGGGATGCTGATGTTCGGCGACAGCGACGCGCTGAGCGATGACTGGCTGGAGAACGGAAAGACCCTGGGCTATGTCGGGGAAGGCTGGATCGCCATCGGCGTGATGCTTCCCCAGGAAGCCGGGGATCCGGTGGACATCGCCGTGGATCCCGGGCGCGACGTGCGCGAAACCGCACCGGGAAGCCAGCAGCGGATCCTGGAGGCAGGGCAGGGAGAGTTCGCCGCCGGGGATTACACCGCGGGGATCACCGCGGTCGCGCTGGCCACCACCCAGCAGCTTCAGGCACCGCCTGACCGGACACTGGCCAAGGTGATCGCCGTGGGCGCGCTCGCCGCGGCCCTTGCGTTCCTGCTCGCATGGGCCTGGCGTGCCAAGCGCCGCAAGGCCCGGCAGGCAGCCGCCGCCGATCGCAACAAGCAGGCCGAGCTGCTCGAATCACGGATCCAGCGGGCAAGCATTTACCTGGACCGCCATCCGGTGCCCGATCCCGGCCTGGCGGGGGAGAGCCGCTTGGCGCAGGTGATGGCAGAACTTGAAAGGCAACGGGCCGGCTCCCAGCAAGGCGCCTTGCGCGCATTGGGTATGGCCCCGGATTCCCTGCAGCCGCAGCAGGTCTCCGAAGCGCAGCTGGCCCAGCTGCGCGACCGCGAGCACGAGCTCTCGATGCTGCGCGGAGCGGTGCAGCTGGCCCACGCCTTCACGGCACGGCCACGGGATTCGCGCGAGTCCTGGAACCGGACTTTCGCATACCACCGTGCACGGCTGGAGGACCTGGCGCTGTTCCTCGATCTTCCCGGTGCCGGGCAACTGGCTTGCGCGCAGGCCGCGCGCACCGCGATCATCACGCATACCGATGAGCTGCAGCTGCTGCACACCCGCCTGAGCCGCAGGAGTAGCGGCGCGGATACGGCCCCGGGGATCCTGGACAGGCTGTGGGAACTGCGCGACGAACTCGATGGCGTGCTGCACGATGCACTGGCCCAAGCCCGCCAGGCGAGGCTGAAGATTCCCCACGGCCTGGGCGAATCAATGGAGGGCGCGCAGCGGAAAACCGATCCGCTGGAGGACGATCCCATCGCGGTGCTCCGGAATTTCGCGCCAGGAAGCGGGACCCGCTGATGCCGGCCCGCTTGATGCATGATTCCACCGGGCGGCGGTTGCACCGCCCGTACCATTGGACTGCCATCGCTGCCATTTTCATGGCTTTGGTGACCACGGCCCTTGGCGTGCGCGCCGTGCTTGCAGTGCAGGCAGCCAACGTCCCTGCACCCTATGAGGTCACGGTAGTGGTCCAGGGGGAGAACGGCTTCAACATCACCCAGCAGACGGTGGACGCCGAGCTGGCCCGGCACCCGGTGCGGGCCACGGCCCCGCTGGAACTGGTCATTGCCGACCGCTGGCTAACCGGTGATGAACTGCTGCGCGGGGAGGTGCCCGAAAACCAGATCATCGTTTCGACCAAGATGGACAACCGGGATTCCGGGCAAAGCGAGGCCGAGCAGCGCTTCTCCGGGGTGGGTGTGGACCGGAATCTGGTCGCCTCCGACGACGCGCATGACGACCTGCGCTTCGATATCGAGAATGCCTTCATCAAGAACATCTCGGTAGGCCATGGCCCCAAGGCTGCGGTGGCCGCCGCGCATACTGCCGCCGTGCTGCTGGACGATTCGCCCAGCAGCTCGGCGATCTTCTGGTTCGCGGCCGTGGGTGCGAGCGCCATGCTCACCGCCGCATTCCTGGCCAGCGCCCTGCGCTTCCGCTCGCGGTGGGCATCGCGCCACAGGCGGCTGGCCGCGGCGCAGCGCAAGCTGGCCCGCGTGCTCCTGGACCTCGAAGCACTGGAAGCCACCTACCAGGCCACCGACCAATCGCGCCGTCCTGCCGGCTTCACCAAGGCGTGGCGGCAGCTCGAATCCCTGTCCCTGGATGCCGCCCGCCGCGAAGCGCCCTTGGTGCGCTCGCTGTTCACCCGGGCTGAATGCCTGGAACAGAGCACCGGGCAGCAGCTGGCGGCCTTCGAGGCCGACACGCGCAAGCTGACGGAACTGGCCGACTCGCTGATGGGCGCCGGCTCGGTGCATGCGCACCTGGCTGGCACCGGATCCACCTTCGACAAGCTCAGCAGCCCGATCAACGATGCGGCCACGGCGCTGCTGATCCGGCTGGACACCGCTCCGGGCACCATGGTGGCCGGCAAGGACCTGGCGGATTTCCGCAGTGCCCTCGGCGAACTGCTCAATGCCGCCCATGGCGATACCAGCCAGCGCACCGCCATCGAGCGCTGGGCCGAGGCCGAACGGCGGCTGGCGAAGCTCGCCGGGAAGATCGCTGCCCGGCTGCGCCGTTATCCGCGGGGCCTGCAGCAGCCGGTGCCCCAGATCGGCGCCCAGCACAATGAGCTGCGCGCCAGCCTGGGCTTGCCGCCGGTCACCAAGCAGAGCGCTTTGCAGCAGATCGCCACGGCGAACTCGCTGGCCCGCGGGATTCTCGGCGATACGCTTCAGGCCGATCAGGAGGCAGACGGCATGCCGCGCGAGCCCGGTGCCTGGCGGCGCGCGCTGGCCAAGTTCGCCGGCACCGTGGGCACCGAGGGCGATGAACCGCCCAAGCTGCGCCGGGCGTGGAAGTCTGGACTGCTTGCGGCCCTGCTGGTGGGCAGCCTGATCGCCTCGGGGCTCATTGTCTCCTCGATAGCCAACGAACCCGAACGCACCCATGAGGGGTCCGGCCGGGGAATGGAACTTGAAATCGATGACCAGGGCCAGCTGGTTGACGAGGCCGAGATCCGCCGGTACATGGAAGAGGACTTCGACACCCCGCAGCAGATCCTGGTTGCGGTGCGCGATGCCGAAGCCTACCTGGAACTCAAGCACTTCGACGGCTCGGAATACCGTGATTCGACGCCCGAGAGCGTGCGCGCGGCGATCTTGCGGATCAAGGACGAATATTCTGATCGCGCTGATCCTGCCAACGGAGAGCTGCCTGAGGACTTGACGATCATTCCGTTGCTGATCACGGATGAAGGCAAGGGCATCATGCCAGGGCTGATTTCCGGTGCGGTCATCAGCGGTACCGCCTCGTGGGGAACGACCGGCGGGTGGGAGCACGGAAGCATCTACGAGTCGAACTATCCGGCGATGGAAGCGGCCGGTGCGGCCGAGGACTTCGCCGTGGTGCTCAAGCAAGCCGGGTACGAGCAGCCGGACTACAACACCACCTTGCTGTACTGGATGCTCGTGTTCATGCTGTTCTTCACGGTAATCAACGTTCTCCAGGTGATCCAGTACCTGCTCGGGGCCAGCACGCAGCTGACCCGGTTCTCCCGCGGTTCGCGGTCGGTGCAGCAATCACGCCGGCAGCTGGAGCAGCTGGCCATGGGCCTGGAGGATTCGCAGATCAATGCGGTGGCAGTGCTCGGTGCAAGCGAGGCGGGGACTGCCGACGAGGCAGGCCAGCGCTTGTTCGAGCGCGCCCTGATGATGGCGTGGCGCGAAGCCCAGCAGTTATCCTCGATGACCCTGGGCCAGCGCCTTGCCGCCGGCTATGCCCAGCGTGCGGCGCATCTGGCCCAGCTGGTGGCGTTGCTGGGCGAACGCGATGCCGATGTGTCGCGGCGGGCCAAGGCGCTGGTGCTGGCCAGCCGCGGTGCCGGCGGGGATGCGCCGGCGGAAGTCCAGCTGCCGGGACGGTAGTGCTTCCGCCCCGGCAGCCGGATCCTGCTCGGACTCAGCCCAGCAGCTCGGGCAGTTCCTGCGCCTCGTTGCCCAGCACCTTCTGGGAGAGGAACTCGGTGACGACCTGGTACCAGATCTTGGCGTGCTGCGGGGTGAGGATCCAGTGGTTCTCATCCGGGAAGTACAGGAACTGGTGCTCGGTGCTGCCGTCTTCCTTTTGCGGCAGCCCCGAATCGGCCAGCAGCTCGTACCACAGGCGCAGGCCCTCGCCGATGGGCACCCGGTAGTCCTTGTCGCCGTGGATGACCAGCATCGGGGTGACGATGCTGCCCACAGAATGATGCGGCGAGTTCAGCTCGCGCATTTCCGGGCTCATCTCGCGGGTCCAGTAGAACGCTGCGTCGGTGGTCTTCCCGAAGCCTTCCAGTGCCCACAGGCTGGCATGGGTGACGATGGCCTTGAAGCGGTCGGTGTGCCCAGCCACCCAGTTGGCCATGTAGCCGCCGAAGGAGCCGCCCATGGCGGCGGTGCGGGTTTCATCGATGTCCGGCCGCGCCTCGGCGGCATCGGTGATGGCCAGCAGGTCCGTGTACGGTTCCTGGCCCCAGCGGCCCCAGCCGCGCTGGATGAACTCCTGGCCGTAGCCGGTGGACAGGGCGGGATCCGGCAGCAGCACCGCATAGCCCTGGGCTACCAGCAGCCATGGGCTCCAGCGCCAGCTCCAGGCGTTCCACGAGCCCAGCGGTCCGCCATGGATCCACAGCAGCAGCGGCGCCTTGTCGGCGGCAGAAGCTGATTCCGGCAGGGCCAGCCAGGCGCGGACGCTCGATCCGTCTTCGGCCGTGGTCGTCACCTCGGTGAGCGTGCCCGGCAAGGCAGGGCGGGCAACCGGGGAGCGCAGCTCGGTCAAGGCAGCGAATTCGCCCGGCTCCAGGTCGCCGGTGTGCGCCAGGTCGATGGCTACCGGTTCGGCCGGGTGCAGGTAGCTGGAGCGCAACGCGAAGGCGGTGCGCGAGTCGCTGCTGATGACCACGTCGGTGAACGCTCCGTCTTCGGTGAGCCGGGTGATCTTGTCGTTGTACAGGCTCAGATGGAAGACCGGGGCATGGCCGTTGTCGTCGGCGGTCAGCAGCAGCGAGCGCCCGTTGGGAACCCACTGCAGGTCATTGACCCAGCGGTCCCAGCCGGCGGCGATCCGGTGGGTGGCGCCGTCGGCCAGATCCATCAGCCACAACTCGAAGACCGGGGCGGTATCGGCGGTGGAACGCTCCCAGCGGGCGTAGGCCAGCTGGGTTGAATCCGGGCTGATCTTGCCCAGCGTATATTCGTACGTGTCGTCGGGGGCCAGCAGCATTTCGTGGGCGCCGGTGTGCAGGTCGATGCGCATCACTCCCGGGGCTGAGGAAGCCCGGCCTTCGGGAACCTGCCATTCGGTGACCAGGAAACTGCCATTGGAAGCAACGTCGTAGGAGGTATCCTCCAGATTCGCGCCGATGCCCGGGGTGAGGTCGGTGAGCTGGGTACTGGTGGCGTCCTGCAGGCCCGGCAGGGACCCGGTGTAGTAGTGCGGGGTGGATGGGCCCAGATCTTCGTCCCAGTAGCGGACCGGGTAGCCCGTGTGCAGGATCGCCGAGACCTTCTTGTCCTTGCGGCCGGTGCGCAGTGCCGCTTCGGCGTCCAGGTCCTTGGCGCGGGAGAAGGCCGAGGCGCGCAGCACGATGGTCTGCGGGGACTGCTGGCAGATCCGCAAGGACTGCACCCCGGCAGGGTGGGAAATCACCGAGCGGGCTTCGCCTCCTGCTACCGGCAGGATCCAGCCTTCGGCCTTGGCGTCTTCCTTCGACGAGCGTTTGGCCACGAAGAGCAGGTCGCCGTTGGCGGTGAACTGCGGTTGCGATTCGCCGTGCTCGCCGAACGTCAGCCTGCGTGCTGGTTCTTCGCCTTTGGGATCCAGCGACCAAAGGGCGCTTTCGTATTTCGTCCCGTCCTCGGAAAGCTCACTGAGGGTGGTGACGAGCTTGGTGCCGTCGGGGGAGAGCGCCAGGCCGCCGCGGCGGCCCAGGCCGATAAATGAATCTAAATTATGAAATGAATGCTTAGAGTGTTCCACTTCACATATCTTGCCACTGTTCGCGGCTGGGCACTACCGGAAATCGAAAATTACCTGGCCTCGGGAGCACGACCGGGACAACTTGCAACTAAGGCGTGATGCCGCCGCTATTGGAAAAACCTGCAATTGAGTGGAGGATGAATTCAATGGGGGAGCTCGCGATGTCAGCTGCATGACCGGATCATGGATCAAGGAGTTGGAAAAGATGAACCGTGCCAGAACCCGTCTCGGCGCGCTCCCGATGATGTGCGCAGCAGCCCTGATGCTGGCCGCCTGCCAGGGAGCCCAGCCGGACTCGACACCCAGTCAGGAACCTGCGCCAAGCGGCACATCGCCATCGGCAAGTGCCAGCGCGCCGGAGGCTTCGAGCCCCGAATCCAGCCCATCGCCAAGCGCCGAAAGCCCGGATGCGCCAAGCACGGCGGCGCCCGAGCTGAGCCAAGAGCATGAAGTGCATGGCATCCAGTTCATGATCCCGGAGCAGTGGACCGCCATCGGGGATGACTGCGAGGGTGAATGCACCGAATGGGATGAATGGAAGATCAAGGACGCGCAGGGCAAGCATGTGCTCACGCTGATCCCCACCACGGCAACCTCGCCGGATGGGGACAGGTCGCTGTACGAGCGGGAGCTACTGGACCGCGAAGAGCTGCCGGACCCCGGAGCTGGCACCGGCTTCCATCCCGCCAGCCTCATTGCCGAGTTCTGGGAATCGACCAGCCAGGAAGATGGCGAGAAGGATTCCGGGTTCGATATTGCCCTGGTCGATGACCAAGTGCTCGCCCAGCGCAATGAGAACCCGGATCTGAACTTCTTCAAGGTCGGCGAGCAGTCGCCGATGATGTGGGTCGAAGAGGACTATCTGGAAGACCACGGCGTCCCGGATGACCCGGTGAAGCAGCAGGCGCAGCAGTTCCTTGATACCCAGGAATACGCGTTGGTGCGCGAAATCCTGCTCAGCGTGCAGCCGGTCAAGGGCTAGGCCAAGCCCGGAACGCAAGAAAAGACCGGCCCGGAAGC
>NZ_JBLVOJ010000007.1:21217-30613 GCF_053543715.1 Glutamicibacter sp. AGC46 | reverse complement strand
GCTTCCCCCCCGGTCCCGGGATCCTGCTACCGCTGGTTGGCCGGCTGCTCGTTGTGCAGCCGCGCCTTGGCGATCTCGTTGATCCGTCCGCGGCACAAGTACCAGCCGCCGATGATCAACGGGATGATGACCACCAGCGAGGCAATGGTCCAGGTGCCGATGGGATTATCGAAGGCCATCATCACCAGCACCAGGGCCAGGAAGCCCAGGGTGACCCAGCCGGAGACCGGAGCCAGCGGCATCCGGAAGCCGGGGCGCTGCTGCTCGCCGCGCTTGGCGGACTTCACCAGCGCCATCTGGCACAGCACGATCATCCCCCAGGAGGCAATGATGCCGATGGCCGCGAAGTTCAGCACGATCTCGAAGGCCTTGGCCGGGACCACGGCGTTGAGCACCACGCCGAACACGGCCACCACAGCGGTGATCACGATGCCGCCGTAGGGAACCCCGGCCTTGTTCATCCGCCCGGCGAATTTCGGCGCCGAGCCGTTCAATGACATGGAGCGCATGATGCGCCCGGTGGAGTAGAGCCCGGCGTTCAGCGAGGACAGCGCCGCGGTGAGCACCACCAGGTTCATCACCACGTCCATGCCCTGCACGCCGATGGATCCGAAGAAGGTCACGAACGGCGATTCCCCGGCGCTGTACGCGGTGTAGGGCAGCAGCAGCGAGAGCAGCACCAGCGAGCCGACGTAGAATACGGCGATGCGGATGATCACGGTGTTGATCGCCTTGGGCATGACCTTTTCCGGATTCTCCGTTTCGCCCGCGGCGGTGCCGATCAGCTCGATGGAAGCATAGGAGAAGACCACGCCCTGCATCAGCACCAGCACCGGCAGCAGGCCATTGGGCAGCAGCCCGCCATTGGAGCTGAGCAGCGAGAAGCCGACCTCATGTCCTGCCAGCGGCGTGCCGAAGATGACGAAGTAGCAGCCAATGATCAGGAAGGCCACCAGGGCCACGACCTTGACCAGTGCGAACCAGAATTCCATCTCGCCGAAGGCCTTGACCGAGATCAGGTTCATGGCCAGCACCACGGCCAGCGCCAGCAGCGCCCAGAGCCACTGGGGCACCGAGCTGATCCACCCCACGTACTTGCCGAAGAAGCCCATGTACAGGGCCACCGCGGTGATGTCGACGATGGCGGTCATTACCCAGTTCAGCCAGTACAGCCAGCCGGTGGCGAAGGCCGCCTTCTCGCCGTAGAACTCGCGGGCGTAGGACACGAAGGAACCGGTGGACGGGCGGTGCATGACCAGTTCGCCCAGCGCCCGCAGGATCAGGAAGGCGAAGAAGCCGCAGACTGCGTAGCTGATGACAATGCCCGGTCCGGCTTCGGCCAACCGGCCGCCGGCACCCATGAACAGCCCGGTGCCGATGGCGCCGCCAATGGCGATCATCTGCATCTGCCGGGAGGACAGGCCCTTGTGGTAATCGTTGTCGCCGGCCGTCAGCGCGGCATCGGGGACGTGCGCCGCGGTGGCGTGCGGAGTGGAATTATCCATATGATTCCTCGGATCTAGTCGGTGAGGTTGGCGAGGCGCTCGGGGGAGAGCAGCTCATTGAGGTCTTCGGCCGAGAGCAGGCCGCGTTCGAGCACCAGCTCGGCCACGCCGCGCCCGGTGTGCAGCGCTTCGAGGGCCACCGAGGTGGATGCCGCGTAGCCCAGCCTCGGGTTCAGCGCGGTGACCAGGCCGATGGAGTTCTCCACCTCGCGGCGCAGCGCCTGCTCGTCCACGGTGATCCCGTCGATGCACTTGTGCGCCAGGGTCAGGCAGCCGTTGGCCAGGTGCTTCAGGGAGAGCCCGATGGAGTGCACGATCACCGGCTCGAAGGCGTTCAGCTGCAGCTGCCCGCCCTCGGCGGCCATGGTCACGGTCAAGTCGTGGCCCACCACCTGGTAGGCGATCTGGCTGACCACTTCCGGGATCACCGGGTTGACCTTGCCGGGCATGATCGAGGAGCCGGACTGCACGGCCGGCAGCTGCAGGTCGTTCAGGCCCGCGCGCGGACCGGAGGAGAGCAGGCGCAGGTCGTTGCAGATCTTGGAGATCTTCAGCGCCACGCGCTTGAGCACGCCCGAGAGGTGCACGAACGCGCCCACATCCGAAGTGGCTTCGATCAGGTCCGGGCTGGTGGTCAGCGGCAGGCCGGTCAGCTCGCGCAGGTGGCGGCAGGCGGCCTCGGCATAGCCGGCCGGGGCGTTCAGCCCGGTGCCGATGGCGGTGGCGCCGAGGTTGATCTCGGTGACCAGGCACAGCGATTCTTCCAGCCGCGCCCGGTCCTCGCCCAGGGTCACGGCCCAGCCGCGGAACTCCTGGCCCACGGTCATCGGCACGGCGTCCTGCAGCTGGGTGCGGCCCATCTTCACCACGGTGCGGAACTCGGCGGCCTTGGCGATGCACGAATCCTGCAGCACCTCGATGGCTGCCAGCAGCGGCTGGGTGGCGAAGTGCGTGGCGATGTTCACAGCGGTCGGGTAGGCGTCGTTGGTGGACTGCGAGAGGTTCACATGGTCGTTGGGGTGCAAGAAGGAGTACTCGCCCTTGGCATGGCCCATGATTTCCAGCGCCAGGTTGGCGATGACCTCGTTGGCGTTCATGTTCGTGCTGGTGCCGGCCCCGCCCTGGATCGGGTCGATGATGAATTGCTCATGCAGCGCCCCGCCGGCGATGGCCTCGCAGGCCTGGTCGATGGCGTTCGCGCGCTGGGCGTCCAGCAGCCCCAGCTCGTGGTTGGCACGCGCCGCGGCCTGCTTCACGCGCGCCAATGCGCGGATCAGGTGCGGGTTGCCGGACAGCTCGGTGCCGGTGATGTCGAAGTTCTCCTTGGCGCGCAGCGTGTGCACGCCCCAGTAGGCATCCGCCGGGATATCGCGGTCGCCGATCAGGTCATGCTCGCTGCGGGTCTGGCCGCTGAGCAAGGTTTCAGGCATGGTGGATTCTTCTCCAGGATTCGTTGAAATGGTTGGAACGGAAAAAATTACAGTGCGGCCAGCAGGCCCACGGGCGCACCGCCGCCAAAGGCCGGGCTGGTAGCCAGCGGTTCAAGGGCCAATGCGGCCTCGGAGCCCAGGTGCTCGGCGAGCAGCTTGGCGGTGATCGGCATCCGGGCGCGGTCCGAGCCGTCGGCGATCTTCACGGCCAGCGCGCTGCCATCGGGCAGGCCCACGGCCTGGATGCCCTCGAAACCGTCCTTGGCCACGGAGCCGGGCACCGCGCGCATCAGGGCGGTGACATCGCGGCCAACGCCGGCTACCAGTTCCGGGTAGCCGGCCATTGCCGCGGCCACGTGTGCCTCGGCGGTGCCTTGCACGGCGCTGGCCAGCTTGCCGAAGGCGCGGGCCAATCCGGCCAGGGTCATCCGGTAGACCGGGGTGCCGCAGCCGTCGGTGCTCACCCCGGAGATCTGTTCGCCCGAAAGATCCTCCACGGTGTCCTGCAGCAGCTGCAGGAGGCGCTCGTCGTGCAGGTAGTTGGCGGTGTCCCAGCCCTTGAGCTCGCACAGGGCCGCCAGTGCGGCGTGCTTGCCCGAGCAGTTCTGCGCGAGCGCGGTGGCCTTGCCGCCAGCGGCCAGGTAGTCCTGGCGCTCGGCAACGCCGTAGGGCAGGTCGGTGGAATTGCGCAGCGCTGTGTGGTCCAGGCCGGCGGCGGCCAGCGTGGATTCGGCGACCTGCAGGTGGCGCGGGCTCCCGGAGTGGCTGGCTGAGGCCAAGGCCAGCTGCTGGTCGTCGAGCTGCAGTCCGGCGCGCAGCATGCCCACGGCGAACAGCGGCTTGAGCGCCGAGCGCGGGTAGAACGCGGCCTGGGCATCGCCGCGGCTGGCGGCGATGGAGCCGGCGGGATCCAGCAGCACGGCCGAGCCGTAGTGGATGGACTCCACGGCCTCGCCGCGGGTGGCGATGACCAGCGGTTCGTGCTGCGGCAGTGCCTCAACGACCAGCGAAGCGCGCAGGGTCTGGGGATCGGCGGGGGTCACTTCTTGCTCCTGACTATGGTGGATACTGCTTGCTGCACCGCATTGAGGTGCTTGGCCATCGCATTGTTGGCCGCTTGCGGGTCCTGGGCGGCAATGGCCTGGTAGATTTCCTGGTGCTCCGAGTTCGACGGCGACCGGCGGCCGGCAACCAGGTTCACGGTCTCGGACTGGCGGGCCATGGCCTCGCGGATGTCCGCGACGACCTTGGAGAACACCGAGTTGCCGCTGGCCTGGGCGATCGCGGCATGGAAGGCGGCGTCCAGCTCGACCCAGGCTGCCGGGTCGTCTTCCTGCTCCATCGCCTCGATCAGCCCGCTGATCCGCTCCAGGTCCTCGGCGGTGCGCCGGGTGGCGGCGAGGGTGGCAGCCGGGATCTCGATATGCGGACGGGCTTCGTGCAGGTCGTCGGAGGAGAACGTGCCCAGTTTCAGCTCGCGGGTGGGCCGGTGGGAGACCACGAAGGTGCCGCGCCCGGTTTCGGTGCGGGTCAGGCCCAGGGCCGCGCAGGAGCGCAGCGCTTCGCGGATGACCGAGCGGCTCACGCCGTAGTCGGCCGCGAGGGCAGCTTCGGATCCCAGTTTCGCGCCGATGGCGATTTCCTGGGCTTCAATGGCTAGGCGGAGTGCATGGAAGACGCCTTCGGCAGCGGATCGTCGTTCGATCGGTTGCTGTCCGGGTGTCCAGCTGTCAGACAGGTTCACGTGTACCAGTCTGGGGTGTGATCCACTTAACGTCAAGTCGAGAACTGGAGCAATCGGGAATGCTCAGGTCAGTGACGCGCGAACACCCCGGACACGATGCCACAGGCAAGGTATCCGCGGTGTTCGCCGCTGGTCCTCAGTCTTTCTCCAGGATGCTTTTCAGCGCCCGGAGATCAGCCATATTGGCTCGCCGCATCATCATTTCCATCAGCGGGCCGGCCAGTTTGCCGAAGCCAGTTGGCTCGCCGTCATTGCGCAGGTGGACCCGGGTCGCCGTTGGCCCTATCGCTTCGAAGCGATAGGTGGTGCGCATGGGAAACGGGCCCTGCGCGGTGGCCATGACCAGTTCCTCGTTCTCCGCGAACCTGGTGACTTCGTAGGTGTAGGAAAGCTTCCGTCCAAGGAACCTGGCTTCGAAGGCGGTGTGTGATCCGAGGCCGAAGCCATGGGGATCCAGCCGGCGCACCGAGTGGATATTCCGGTACCACGCTGGAGCGTTCAGCGGGTTCATCGCGTAGCCGGCCACCACCGAACGTGGCCGGTCGATAGCGATGCTCGTGGAGACGTCAACCATGGGAGGTCCTCAGGCTCCTGCGGGAACGCGGCCGGTGAACGCAATCAGGCGATCCAGGCTGCTGGCGGATTCGGCGACCATGGTTTCTTCCGCGAAGGAACCGGAGGTGCGCTGAGCCGGTCCCACAGTCTTGCGTGCCAAGCCCAGTACGTATTCCGCGTGGCCAGGATGGATCGCGAACTCCTGGCCGGTCGCCTGGGCGAAGTCCCACCCGTGAACCATCAGTTCCAGATTCAGGATCCCGGCAACCACTGAAGCCGGCATGACAGCGAATCCGAGATCAATCTCGCCGGCAACGCCGCGAGCGGCAAAAGCCTCCAGGGTCGGCTGCACCAGGTTGGCGATGCGAGCTTCCGGCGCCAGGGCCGGGTCATCGGATACCGCAGCGCCCAGGGCACCGCCGATCATCGAGACCGAACCCGCAAGGTGATCCAGCAGCTCGCTCACGGAGAACTCGGAGCAGGGAGTGGCTTTGGCCAGGTCCGCTGCGCAGATGTTGTTCAGGATGAACTGCAGGGCTGCCACGGAGCCCTCGGCGGAAACGATCGGATTCTGCGGCTCGGGCACGGCGTTCCACTCGTCGATGGCTGCTTCGCCGGTTTCGGCAAACTCCTTCAGCCGATCCAGGAAGTGGTTCCATCCCTCGGCGTGGCCCGAGGACTGCTCGGCGTCCAGCCCCTCATGGCGCAAGGTCAGGGCCGTGCCCTGATCCAGCGGTTCCAGGGTGATGAAAACCGTCGAATCGCCGGGCGGAACGGCATCCGAACCTTCCCATCCCATGGTGAAGACCAGGCGCTTGCCGGGCTCGATTTCGGTGAAAGTGCCCGAGGCCTGGTGGCCCGGACCCATGGTGAAGCGGTAGCTGCCGCCGGTCTGCAGGTCAACGCGGTTGGCAACGGTTTGCCAGCGGCGAAGGCGTTCCGGGTTGGTGACCAGTGCAAAGGCGGTGTCGGCGTCAATGGGGAGGATGACTGTTCGTTCAAAGCTCATGGCTTTTCTCCTGGTGGCTGGTGCGGTGGCCCATTGAACGACGCCAATTCGGCGGCCTCGGCAACGAGCAGGTCGAGTTCGGTATTCCAGAACGAGTCAAGGAGGGCCTTGAGCTTCGTGATGCCTGCAGGGTCCAGCGAGTAGTAGCGGCTGCGGCCATCCTTGCGGGCTTGCAGCAGTCCTACGTCAATCAACAGCAGCAGGTGTTGCGAGATGGCGGAGCGGCTGACGGCGAAGTTCGCGGCCAGTTCCGTCACCGTGCGTTCCCCGGAACCCAGCAACTGAATCAAGCGCCTGCGCGTTGGCTCGGAAGCGACTTCCAGTAGATCAAGCATGAAAAATACGTTAGCAGTCACTAACGCGTTGTTGCAAGGGGTGCGGAGCAGCTTTTTAGGCTGATGCGGAAGGCGCCGTTAAAGCACTAGTGGGGGCCACCGCAAAATGCCGTAGCGCCCACTCATGGCGAAAATACTTAAGGGATCGTGATGATCTGGCCGGCGTAAGCCAGGCCACCACCGAAGGCGAAGAGCAACGCCTTGGAACCCGAAGGCAATGGCTCATCCGAAGCCATCAACTTGGAAAGAGCCAGCGGAACCGAAGCGGCCGAAGTGTTGCCCGAGTACACCACATCGGTGGCCACGCGCGCGTTCGGTGCGCCGATCTTCTCTGCCAATGGCTCGATGATGCGCAGGTTGGCCTGGTGCAGGACAATGGCATCCAGCTCCTCAGGCTTCATGCCGGCACGGTCGATGATTTTAGAAGCAATCTTCGGCAGCTGCGTGACGGTCCAGCGGTAAACGCTCTGGCCGTTCTGCGCGAACTTCATGTTGTTTTCCTCTTCGATGCGCACCGCATCGGACAGGGACGGAACCGAACCCCAGACCACCGGCGAGATGCCGTTGTCCTCCGATGCGGTGATCACGAAGGCGCCAGCGCCGTCCGCGGTCAGCACGCAGGTGGTGCGATCGGTGAAGTCGGTGTAGTCGGTGAGCATCTCCGAGCCGATAACCAAGGCATTCGTCGCCGAGCCAGCGGCAATGGCGCCCTGGGCCAGGCCAACGGCGTGGGCAAAGCCTGCGCAAGCCACGTTCACGTCCACCGCTGCCGGCCCTTGGTCCATGCCCAGGGCGTTAGCTACGCGTGCGGCCATGTTCGGCGAACGGTCCGTAGCGGTGCAGGTGGCGACGATGATCATGTCGATATCGGCTGCCTTGATGCCAGCTGCGTTGCCCAGCGCCATCTCTGCGGCCTTGATGGCCATGGAGTCTACGGTTTCAACACCGGTTCCCCAGCGGCGTTCTTCGATGCCGACACGTCGGGTGATCCATTCATCGCTGGTTTCCACCAACTTTTCCAGCTCGGTGTTAGGGACGATGCGCTCTGGCTGGAAGTGGCCAAAGGCGACGACTTTGCTGCCGGTCATGGATATAGCTCCTCGGTGGATTCAAATCTTCTCTTCTAAGATTAGTCGTTTTGGATGCTACTCGCCGTTCATATGCGCCAGAAAGCATGTGTCAGCCAGTTTTACCTGCCTTCCATGGCCGATTTGTCCGATTATCGGCAAAACCCCGATTCTTCAGGACTTCATATGGCGTCGACGCCCTGTTCACCTGCTGGCCAGAACCCCGGCGTTCAATGGGATGAAATGCAGCAGCCGTGAAGGAGGAAAAAATGGAACCTCTGACGATAATCCAATTGAGCGACACCCACCTGCGTCCCGAAGGGCAGCTGCTTCACGGATCCATTGATTCGTGGCAACGAACAGAACAGGCGCTGGAAGCAGCCGCTTGCCTGGATCCGGATGCCATTGTGGTGACCGGCGATATCGCAGACCGCGGTTCGGACATCCATGAGCGGGCCGCAGAGATCTTCAACCAGGCCCAGCGCGAACTGGATTGCCCGGTCATCACCGTTCCGGGCAACCATGATCCGTTGGGCGCGATTGGAGAATCCTTCAACACCAGGCGCCTGTCCACCGGTCCGCATCCAGCCGACACGGTGCACGAGATCCTGGGACTACGGATTATCGGATTGGACAGCGGGGGATTCCAGTTGGCCCGGGGACGCCTGGAACAGCGGCAGCTCGATTGGCTTGCCTCGCTGCTGGCGGTTCCGGCGCCGCGCGGATCCCTGCTTCTGCTGCACCATCCTCCGGTGGAAGCCGCCAATGAAGCCCGCGCCGGCCGCGGGCTGGAGAACCCGATGGAGCTGGCGGCCATCGCCGCCGGAAGCGATATCCGTGCAATCCTTTGCGGCCACTACCATCAGGCGTCCACCAGCCAGCTGTTGAGCACCCCGGTGTTCATGGCTCCTGCAGTGTCCTACAACATGAATTCATTTGCCCCGACGCAGATCGTTGACGAGCCTGCCGCGGGATTCAACGTCATCAAGGTCGGGGCCAAATCGGTCGACGCGTTCGCTGCAACCAGCGGCCAGTACGCCGCGCTGCACGCCAGCACCCCGCTGCCAGCGCCGGTCAAGAGTTCGCAGACCGGCAACTGACTCCAGAACACTACTTCGCACCGGGCACCAGTTGCTTCGGTGCATGCCAGAAAGAAGAAGACGATGAGCGCAAAGAAACTGATCCTGATCCGCCACGGACAAACCGAATGGAACAAGGCAGGACGCCTGCATGGACGCAGCGACCTGCCACTGAACGATACCGGCATCCGCCAAGCCCAGCAGCTGGCCACCGAGCTGGCACCCGAAGGTACTTGGGACGCAGTGTATTCCTCCCCGTTGTTCCGTGCCCGCCAAACAGCGCAGATCCTCGCCAATAGCTTGGGCATCCGTGCCCTGCACGAAAACCAGGAACTGATGGAGCAGGACTTCGGCGATCTCGAAGGCACCTTGGTGGCCGATGGCGCCGACGAACAGCGTCAGCTGCTGGTTGGCACCGGAGAAACCGAAGAGCATCTGGTGGGGCGTGCAGTGAACGCATTGTTCAAGATCTGCCATCAGCATCCCGGGCAGAACGTGATGGTCGTGAGCCACAGTGCCTTGATCTGCTCGGTAATCGCCGCGCTCACCGGCGAAAGCAATCCGCGCATGGCCAATGGAACCTATGTCGAGCTGGATGCGCAGCTACTGGTCAACCACGTCTCGCGCGAACCGCTGTGGCATTAGGAAGCAAAGGGCAAAGCCGCGGGGGGG
>NZ_JBLVOJ010000007.1:0-21175 GCF_053543715.1 Glutamicibacter sp. AGC46 | reverse complement strand
CCCCCCCGCGGCTTTGCGTTCTAGTCAGCGCGGGTTAGCAGCAGCTGAAGCAGCGGCTTACCACCAGGATGCGCCTTCGACGGTGACCTGGGGCTTCTCGCCGTACCAATCCACGCTGCCCGTGAAGCTGCGGGTGAGCTCTTCTTCGTCGTAATCAATGAACTCCGTGTCATTGAGCTTGTACTTGAAGACGATCTCGGAGCTTGAGAAACTGCCCGATTCCTCGATGGCCACGCTTTCAGCATGCGACTTCACAGAGAACGATGCGATGTCCTTGGACTGCAAGGTGCTCGGGCAACCGTCATCGAGGTTGGTTGGAACGGTCACGCAGGCAGTAGCGAACTTCTTGACCTCATCCAGAACCAGCTCGTCGAGCTTCTCGGTGGTGGTCGTAACCAGCGCCGCCTGTGCCGGCTGCGAATCAGGATGGTTGACGCGCAATTCCTGCGCTTCGCTCGTCAGGTATTCATTGCCAGGCGCTGAGACATCATAGATGCCCGGGTAGGCGTAGAAGCTGCCGGTGAAGGAACGTCCCTCGCCGTAGTAGTCCTCGCTTTCAAGCAGCTTGACCTTGGCCTTGCCGACAGTGACTTCCGAGCTCTTATCGGAGGTGATCTCCACCGGAACAATCAATGCTTCATTGAGCACCCAGGTATCGAGCAGGCCGAAGTCCTTGTCGCCCGCGTCGACATTGAAGGAGCGTTCGTGGCGCTCGCCGTTGATGGAGTAGATCGCTCGCACACGGGCCGAGTCCTTGCCCTTGGATTCCTCGATGACATCAACGAGTTCCAAGCGCTGCTTGGCGTTGCCCAGGACATCGCCGCTGAGCAGGACGCGCGAGGCGTTGTCGATCCCCGGGTCGACCATCTCGGTCGCCTTGCCGGCCTGGCCCTCGGCAAGCAGCGCGAGGTATTTCTCAACTTCAGCTTCGGGCTTGCGCTGCCCGTTCAGGTAGGCGATGGCACCGAAGCCCAGACCGGCAATGACTGCCAGCGCAAGAACCGAGAAGCCAACGGCCTTGGCCTTCTTCTTGGACTCTTCCGAGGCCGGGGCCAGCGCCGGAGCCGGTTCACCAGCCATCGGCTGGCCGTCGGCGGACACGGCAGGGGTGGATTGGGCTGCGGCGGCAACTGGAGCAGCCTGGCTGGGTGCGGCTGCAACCGGCGAAGCCGGAGCAACGGCAGGTGCCTGGCCGGAAACCCATCGCGCTGCGGCGTCCTTGCCGACAATCACTGCCAGCAGGGATGGGGCGAAGCGGTAGACCTGCAAGGGCAGGATTTCTGCCAGCAGCGAGACAACTGCGGCCCCGAGTGCCAGGAAGATCACCGAGTACCAGGTGATGCCGTAGGACATGCTGCCGCTCATGTTGCCCATCTCGTTGGCGGTGATGGCGCCACCCAGGGAGATGTTGGTCAGCCCGGCAAGAATCATCCACAGGACCAAAGCCGCTACCGGCAGCTGCCAAGCGCGCTGCAGGTTGAAACCAGCGGCCAGTCGACCACGGTGCACGCCAATACGGATAGCCGCCAGGAGTACCAGGAGGGCGCTCAGGACCAGGAGCCAAGCACCCTTGCCGTCGGCGATATCCCAGATGCGCAGGACGGATTCGGGCATGGCATCGGCGGTGTATTCGCCCAGGAAGCTGGCCATGCCGGAGACATTCGGAGCCAGCGCCCCGAGGAAGCCCAACGCTGCCACATATGAACCGATGGTTCCCAGCAGCGGGAGCAGGATCAGGCCCAAGCTCCAGGGCATGTCATCTGGACGCTGGGTGAATGCGGCAATGATGCCGACCAAGGCGAAAGCCGCCAAGGTCGAAACGGCCAGGGCCACGGCCTCGCGGACGCCGGTAAGCAATGGGGATCCGGCGTTGGCGCGCTGGGGTGCGGTGGCAAGGAACTGCGAGAAGAAAACGGCCAAGGCAATCGTGAAGAAGACACCTGCATATCGCGGGGACACCGCGGCGGAGAAGAATTCGCCACCCTGGATGCTGAGCTTCCCGAAGTGCGCAATGACCAGGAAGACCAATGCCAGGACCAGCGCGTGCAGTCCGGAGGCCAATGCAGCGCTCTTCCAACCGCCGTTGCGTGCGCCACGACGCAGCTTGCGCACGATCAGGTAGTTCGCGGCGCAGATTGCCACGATGGAGGTGACCGAAACGAGGGCGAATGCGAGGCTGAGCTCGCCGAACATGCCGAATCCGCCCCCGGATCCGGTGATCTTCAGCCCGCCGCCCAGGACGGCACCGAAGACCATGATGAAGGCCTTGAAGGAATTGAGCTGGGACGCCACGTTGAATTCAGCGGAGCTGCCGCCACCGATCTCCTTGGCCATCGAGGCCAGGGGGATCAGGTAGCAAAGAGCCAGGACGATGCCAATGGCCGCAATGGCGCCGGCTTGGAATCCAAGAAGCTCCAGGCTGGCACGCGACTTCAGTTCCAGGACCGCGTTGGTGAATTTCCTGACCTGCCGGTTCTGCCCGGCATTCTGGAACGGGTTCGCCGGTGCCGCCGGCGCTGGCAATGGATCCGAAGGTGCCGGTGGCACCTTTGGATCATCAGGCAATTGCGTATTTTCCAAGGTGAGTCCTCACATGGTGCGATGATGGCGTCACATCCGGGCGTTCTTGGAAACTTAAAGTCGAACAATTGGAATATGACCTTCCAATTACAAAACAAGTAAGTGGAAGAACAAAGTCCAGTTAAGAAATATGCGGCGGCTTAAGGAGCGAGTTCCGCCTTTCACTTCACCGGTAAATGGAAAAGCCGGTGCGGTTGGATCCCAGAAGACCCAACCGCACTGGCTAATCGGACAGCGGCTACAGCGAACGCAGCACCACTGCGGTGCCCTGGCCGCCACCACCGCAGATGCCGATGGCACCCAGCGAGCCGGCCGGCATCTCGTGGAGCTGGCGGGCCAACGTGCCAATGATGCGTGCACCGGAAGCGCCAATCGGGTGGCCCAGGGCAATCGCGCCACCATGCGGATTCACGATGGAGGCATCGAGACCCAGCGCCTTGGTGGACTGCACCGCGACAGCGGCGAAAGCTTCATTGATTTCGACGGCCTTCAGGTCCTGGGCTTTGGCCCCGGCCTTCTCCAGGGCTGCGCTGATGGCATTGGATGGCTGCTCGTGCAGGGTGCGGTCCGGGCCGGCAACGAAAGCGTGCGAGAGAATTTCAGCCAGCGGCTCCAGGCCCAGGCGCTCAATGGCCGCATCGCTGGCCAGCACCACGGCTGCTGCGCCGTCGGTGATCTGAGAGGAGTTGCCCGCAGTAATGGTGCCTTCCTTGGCAAAGGCCGGACGCAGCTTGCCCAAGGATTCCACGGTGGTTGCTTCGCGGATGCCATCATCTTCGCTGATCGTGGTGTCGCCGCGACGGCTGGAAATGGTAAATGGCGCAATCTCGCCGGCTGCGAAATCGCGGGCCGCGGCAGCGCGCTGGTGGGATGCGGCCGAGACCGTATCCTGGGCCTCGCGGGTCATCGACAACTTGGCATTGTGCTCCTCGGTGGAAGCGCCCATCGAACGCTTCTCGGCAGCATCGGTCAGGCCGTCGTATTCCAGGGTGTCAATCAGTTCAATGGCACCGTACTTGGTTCCGGCACGGGCGCGCTGCACGTGCGGAGCCAGGGACATGGATTCCTGGCCGATAGCCAGGACAACGTCTGCCTCGCCGCTATTGATCAGGCGGGCTCCTGCCACAACGGCCTCGGCACCTGAGAGGCATACGGCATTCACGGCGATGGCCGGAACGTCCAGCGCAATGCCGGCACCCACAGCGGATTGGCGGGCCGGGTTCTGGCCGGCGCCACCTTGCAGCACCTGGCCGGCGATGACTTGCTGGACTTCGCTGGGATCAACTCCGGCACGTTCCAGCGCGGCCTTGCCGGCATGGGCGCCGAGCTCGGTGGCTGGAACAGCGGCGAAGGCGCCGTTGAATTTCACGAATGGGGTACGGGCGTAGCCCACAATCTTTGCGGTCATGCTTTCAGATCCTCCACAATATCCACGGCAAATTCTGCTGCCGTGATTTCCTTGATGGTTTCCACGCTTTCACCCGGGGCTACTGCACGCAGGGTCAAGGTCGAGTTTTCTATATCAAACACTGCTCGGTCGGTGATGATGCGGTTGACCACGCCGACTCCCGTAAGCGGCAGGTCGCATTTCTCCACAATCTTGGATGTCCCGTCCTTGGCCACGTGATCGGTCAGAACGATCACGCGCGGGGTGCCGGCGACCAGGTCCATGGCGCCGCCCATGCCCTTGACCAGCTTGCCCGGGATGGTCCAATTGGCCAGATCGCCGTTGGCGGCCACTTGCAGGGCGCCGAGGATCGCGGTCTGGACGTGGCCGCCGCGGATCATGCCGAAGGAGGTCGCCGAATCGAAGAAGCTGCCGCCGGGCAGGATGGTCACGGTCTGCTTGCCTGCATTGATCAGATCCGCATCTTCTTCACCTTCATAGGGGAAGGGACCCATGCCCAGCAGGCCGTTTTCGCTTTGCAGCTTGACCGAAACGCCTTCCGGCAGGTTATTGGCCACCATCGTGGGGATTCCAATACCGAGATTCACATACTGGCCGTCGGTTAATTCGCTAGCGGCAATGGCCGCCATTTCATCGCGTGTCCACATGCTCAGGCCTCCTTTCGGCTGCGCACGGTGCGCTGTTCAATGTCCTTGACCGCATCGGCCTGCACCAGGGTCTGCACGAAGATGCCGGGGGTCTCCACCAGCGACGGATCCAGATAGCCCTCGACAATTTCCTCGGCTTCGGCGAAGGTATGGCGGCCGGACATGGCGGCCAGCGGGTTGAAGTTCTTCGAGGTCATCCGGTAGCGCAGGTTGCCTTCGGCGTCGGCCTGGTGCGCCTTGACCAGTGCGATATCGGCAAAGATGCCACGCTCGAGGATCGCTGGCTTGCCGTTGAATTCCATGAATTCCTTGCCTTCGGCGATCGGAGTTCCCACGCCGGTGGGGGTGAAGAAGGCGGGAATGCCCACCCCGCCAGCGCGCAAGCGCTCGGCCAAGGTGCCCTGCGGGCAGAATTCAACTTCCAGGTCCCCATCGAGGAACTGCTGTGCGAACAGCTTGTTCTCCCCGACGTAGGAGGCCAGGACCTTGGAGACCTGCTTATTTTCCAGCAGGATGCCCAGCCCTTTGCCGTCTACGCCCATGTTGTTTGACACGATGGTCAGGTTGGTTGCCTTCGAATCCCGCAGTGCGGTGATCAGGCGGTTGGGGATGCCGGAGAGGCCGAAACCGCCTACTGCGATGGTCATGCCATCCTTGACGACGGCAGCCAAGGCGGCGGCTGCGTCATCCCGAAACTTCGTTGTCATCGATTCCTCCATGTGTCCACTATGTGGAGCGCGGATCTGCTTATCCTCTAACGTACGTAGTCGCAGGTGAGCATGCAATAGACCCGGTGCATTGACGGGTAACTGGTCGGATGGTGAGGAGGAACGGCCAAGCGGTCCATATTATGGACATAGCTGAGAGGGCTAGACGATGTCGAACTCATTGCCTTCGATATCGAACATGCAGATAGCGAAATGGCCCATCTCTGGCATGTCGTGAACGGTGCGGACTTTGGCCCCCAGGGCCATCAGGCGCTCTGCCTCGTCGGTGATGATTTGCCTGCGTTCCTCGAAGCGAACGCCGCGGCCGCCGCTGACCAGCAAGTCCAGATGCAGGCGATTCTTGATGCTCTTGGCCTCCGGTACCTGCTGGAACCAAATCCTCGGCCCACCACGTTGCGGATCGACCAGCGACTCCGGTTCATCACCGGTTCCGGGCGGCAATTCATCATCCGGCACGCCCATGGACTGCCAGTAGGCGCGCCACGTGGGATGCCCCTCCGGGGCGGGCTCGGGAACGTAGCGCAAGGCTTCGGCCCAGAACCGGACCATTGCTTGCGGGCGGGCGCAGTCGATGACGATTTGCCATGTATTTTCCATGTGCTGAATTATCCGCCGACCAGCTCGATAGCAACAGGGGTACGGCGACAAAGTATGAAGCGGGAATTATCCGGCCCGGAACCGATCGTCCATAATGTGGTCATGAGCAATTCCCCGGCTGGAACCCAAGTCGTAGGGCGGCTGGCCGCCGTGCTTCGCACCGTGAGCACAGCAATGCCCGAGGGCATCACCACGACGCAAACTGCCCGGAGCACCGGTTTGGCCCGGCCCACCGTGCATCGCCTGCTCAGCGCGTTGGCCACCGAAGGATTCTGCGACCACGATCATCGCACCGGCCGCTGGCTGCTTGGCCCCGAGCTCTACCTCATGGGAGCGGTGGCAGCCGAGCGCTACGACATCAGCGAACTGGCCCGCGAGCATGTTGCCGCGCTGGCCGAGGCGACCGGGGAAAGTGCGTTCCTCTCGGCGCGGCGAGGGGACGAAACCGTGTGCTTGCTGCGCCAGGATGGAGCCTTTCCCATCCGCTCGTTCGTGCTGTATGAAGGACGGCGCTTCCCGCTGGGAGTCGCTTCGGCCGGAATCGCGATCCTTGCTTTCCTGCCTGAACAGGGCATTGAGCGCTACCTGCGCGATGCCGATCTAGAGCCAGGATATGGGCCGGCGCATTCGCGCGAAGAGCTGCGCAAAAAGGTCGCCGAAACCCGCCAGCTGGGCTATTCGGTCAACCCCGGCTTGATCGTCGAGGGCAGCTGGGGCATGGGCGCTGCGGTTTTCGACAACTCGGGACAGCCTGCCTGGGCACTGAGCCTGACCGGGATCCACACGCGCTTTGAAGCGGACCGCCGCGAAGAGCTGGGCAACCTGCTGCTGCACCACGCGCATGAGTTGTCCACCAAGCTGTCGGCCCGGTCAAGCACGCTGCCACGCTAGTTTTTCCTTCCCCTGTACAAAGCTTCCTGCGGTAATCTTTCAGATCGGCGGGAATGCCTATTTCCAGGATTCCCCGTGACGCAGCCAAGTGCAGAAGGACGGAAAATTTGGGCACTATCCCGGCCGGAATCAACACCCCGCAGGTCATCGTTGACGTAGCGAAGCTCCAGCAGAACATTGACCGGGTGGCCCACCGGGTGGCGAGCCAGGGCCTGAAACTGCGCCCGCATGCCAAGACGCACAAGATGCATGAAATCGCCGAACGCCAGATGGACGCCGGTGCCGCCGGACTCACCGTGGCAACCGTCGGCGAAGCCCTCGCGTTTGCGCTGCACGGGGTCGCGAAGATCTTCATCGCCTACCCTTTGTGGGTCAATGGATCCCAGGCGGCACGCATCCTGGAGCTGATGCGCCGTGCCAAGCTGAGCATCGGCACGGACTCTGTCCAGGCCGTGCAGCAGATGGCCAGGATGCTGGGGGAGAAGGCCTCCAAGATCAAGCTCGTCATCGAGATCGACAGTGGCCATCATCGGAGCGGCACCAGCCCGCAAGGCGCGGTGGAAATAGCCGATGCCGCCCGTGCGGCAGGCATGCGCGTGCATGGGATCTTCACCTTCCCCGGCCACAGCTACTCGCCGGACGGCATCGACGCGGCACTCAACGATGAGCACAAGGCCCTGGCCGAAGCGGCGTGCCTGCTGCGCGAGGCCGGGCATGCCATCAAGCGCATCAGCGGGGGCTCCACCCCGACCGCCGAACTGAGCGACAACTCGGTGCTGACCGAGGTGCGTCCAGGGGTGTACGTCTTCGGCGATGCGCAGCAGTTCGAGCTGGGGCGCGTGCGCTGGGAGGATATTTCCCTGACCGTCGCCTCCACCGTGATCAGCCGCCATGAAGGCGATGGGCAGATTCCCCGGCGCATCGTGCTGGACGCCGGCAGCAAGGTGCTCGGAAGCGACCGCCCGGCCTGGGCCACCGGATACGGGCGCATCGCCCAGTGCCCTGAAGCCCGCATCAGCGCACTATCGGAGCATCACGCCACCGTGCTGTGGCCCGAGCACTTGGACCTGCCGGCCCACGGCGAGCAGCTCCACGTCATCCCGAACCATGTCTGCGTCGCGGTGAACCTGGTCGACAACGTGCTGGCAGTGCATGAGGACGGCACCAGCGAGGTATGGGATGTAGCGGCCCGCGGACTGAACTTCTAGATTCTGAACCTAGCTGGCCCTTTCGAGGAACCGCAGCAGGCAGCGCGAAGCCGGATCCAAATGGTTCTTGGTCCCCAGCTGCCGTTTGGAACGGCGCAGCGCCGCCAATTTTTCCGGATCGTCCGCCAGCTCCAGCACACGGGGATCGATATAGGAGCCGGCCGCGATTTCGGGAGTATTGCCCAGTTTTCCGGCGGCCTGCTCGATGGCCAGCTTGCGCAGATTCCTGGCGTCATCGGCAGCCATGGCCGAGGCGGGAGCCTCGATCAGTGCCCTGAAAGCCGCCAAGCTCCCGCCCCAGGTCCTGAAGTCCTTGGCGGTGAATCCGCTACCCAGGTGCTCCTCGAGGTACTGGTTGATTTGGGCAGGCTGGAGCAGGTGCGAGTGCCCATCGTCATCCAGGTAGCGGAAAAGCTCGTAGCCCGGCTGATCGCGCAATTGGACCAGTACTCGTGCCAGTCGCCGGCTCCTGATTTTCACATGCTGCTGCTGGCCGCTCTTGCCGGGAAACTCGAGGGTGGCGCAATGCCCTTGGACCTCCAGATGCTTGGCTCGCAGCGAAGCGGCCCCGAACGATTGGTTGGCGCGCGAGTAGGCGTGCGTGCCGATGCGCAGCAGGTGCAGATCCAGCAGCAGGACCACGGCCGCAGTGACCCTGTCCTTGTCGTTTCTTCCCCGGCGCAGATCCCGCAGCAGCTGGCGGCGGAGATTGGGCAGTGCGCGGCCGAACGCCGGCAACCGGTCGAATTTGGCGGCATCCTGCCGCTCGCGGAAATCGGGGTGGTAGATCATCTGGGTGCGTCCTGCCGCATCGATTCCGCGAGCTTGGACCTTGGCCCGCGCACTGGCCGCGATCTGGACCTGTTTCCATGCCGGCGGGATCGACAATTGCCTGATCCGATCCAGCAGGTGCTGGTCCTTCACCGTGCGTGCCCCTTCCAGGTAGAAGAAGCCGGTTCCCGCGCGCCGGCGCGTGATGGGAAGCCGTTTGCTTCGGCGTGCTGGCATGGATGCCTCCCGGTAGTTGCGTAGCCGTGCAATCACGCACACGCTATCGCCGATCGCTGCCCTGCTCCGGGTGTTCGCAGGAAAATCCCAGCTGTGCGGTGCCGGGGCATTGACGCCAGCGGGCGGATCCGCCACCTGCAGCGCGTCGTTTGCACCCGGGAAGACCTGGAATCGCGCCATGTCCCGTAACAGGGCATGATTGGAGGTATGGAAAATAGTGCTGCGCCCGCATGGGTGGCAAATTACCAGCCGGGAGTCCCGGCCGAAATCGAGCTGCCCACCGAACCGCTCAGCCGCATGTTCGAGCGCTCCGTGCGTGAAGCCGGCGATAGCCCGGCGACCGAATTCTTCGGCCGCCGCACCAGCTACGCCGATCTGGGCGCGCAGGTAGCCAAGGCCGCCGAGGGCCTGCGCAAGCTCGGCGTGCGTGCCGGCGACCGCGTTGCGCTGATCCTGCCCAACTGCCCGCAGCACGTGATCGCCTTCTACGCGATCCTGCGCCTTGGCGCCGTCGTGGTGGAGCACAACCCGCTGTACACCTCGCGCGAACTGCGCCACCAGTTCGAGGACCACCAGGCGCGCATCGCGATTGCCTGGGACAAGGTCGTGGCCAACGTCCAGGAATTCCCCAAGGACGTCCAGCTCGACTCGATCGTCTCGGTCAACCTGCTCGAAGCCTTCCCCGCGGTCAAGCGCCTGGCGCTGAACCTGCCGGTCAAGAAGCTGCGCGAGACCAAGGCGTCGCTCACGGCCCGCACCTCGGGCACCGTGGCATGGAAGGACCTGCTCTCCGGCGCGCAATTGGATGCCAACCACCCGCATCCGGATGTCGATGACCTGGCGGTCATCCAGTACACCTCGGGGACCACCGGCCACCCCAAGGGCGCCATGCTCACCCACTTCAACCTCTATTCCAACGCCTTGCAGGGCGAGGCCTGGATGCTCGGGGCGCAGGAGCGCGAGGAAATCCTCTACGCGATCCTGCCGATGTTCCATGCCTTCGGCATGACCCTGTACCTGACCTTCGGCGTGAAGAAGCAGGGCCTGCTGGTGCTCTTCCCGAAGTTCGATCCGCAGATGATCCTGGATGCCTGGAAGAAGTCCCCGGCCACCGTGTACTGCGCGGTGCCGCCGATCTACGAGCGCACCGCCCTGGCGGCCAAGGAGCGCGGCGTCTCGCTGAAGAGCGCCAAGTACTGCATCTCCGGGGCGATGAACCTGCCCGACCATGTGGTGGAGCTGTGGGAATCGATGTCCGGCGGCCTGCTGGTAGAAGGCTACGGCATGACCGAGTCCTCGCCGGTGGCCTTGGGCAACCCGTTCTACCCCAGCCGCCGCACCGGCACCATCGGCGTGCCCTTCCCCTCGACACTGATGAAGGTCGTGGACGTGGAGGACCCGAGCCGGGAAGTGGCCCAGGGAGAACCGGGCGAATTGCTGATCAAGGGCCCGCAGGTGTTCCAGGGCTACTGGAACAACCCGGAGGAAACGGCCAAGGCCAAAACCGAGGACGGCTGGCTGCGTTCGGGCGATGTGGTCACCGTCGACGAGGACGGCTTCGCCCAGGTGGTGGACCGCGCCAAGGAGCTGATCATCACCGGCGGCTTCAACGTTTCACCGACTGAGGTCGAGATCGCCCTGCGCCAGCACGCTGACGTGGCCGATGCCGCGGTCTTCGGAAAGCCGTTGGCCCGCGGCGGCGAAATGGTGGTTGCCGCGGTGCAGCTCGAAGAGGGCTGCGGGCTGAACGAGGACGCGCTGCGCGCCCACTGCCGCGAGCTGCTGGCCGCCTACAAGGTGCCTAAGCGCATCGTGCAGATCGATGAGATGCCGCGCTCGCTGCTGGGCAAGATCCTGCGCAAGCAGGTCAAGGACCAGATGGTCGATCTGGTCTAGCGCAACCGCGGCATCGCCGAGAGCAGCAGTTTCGTGTAATCGTGCTGCGGGGCGCTGAAGACCTGGCCAGTAGAGCCCTGCTCGATGATCTTGCCTTCATGCATCACTGCAACGGAGTCGCTCATGTGCTCGATCACCGACAGGTCATGGCTGATGAACAGGTAGCTGGTTCCGGTGTCCAGCTGGATCCGATCCAGCAGGTCCAGCACCGTGGCTTGGATTGATACATCCAAGGCCGAGACCGGCTCGTCAAGGACTAGCACCTGCGGCTTGGGCGCTAGCGCACGGGCAATCGCCAAGCGCTGGCGCTGCCCGCCGGAAAGCTCGCGCGGGTTGCGGCCCAGCAATTCGGTGGACAGCTCGACTTGTTCGAGCAGTTCAGCCGCCGGCTTGCGGTACTCGGCTGCGCGCTTGGACTTGCCGCGGCTCAGCGCATCGGCCAGCAGCTGCCCCACCGAATAGCGCGGATCGAAAGACCCCAACGGGTTCTGGTAGATCGCACCCATTTGTTCGCGCAGCTTTCGGCGCTGGGATTCGAGGGCCGGGGCAAAGTGCTCGCCGAGCAGCTTGACGTTGCCTGCATCAGGCTTCTGCAAGCCCAGCACCATGCGCGCGGTGGTGGTCTTCCCGGACCCGGATTCGCCGACAACGCCCAGGGTCTTGCCCCGGGGCAGTTCGAAACTGATCGCATCCACGGCCTGGTGCTTGCCGAACGTTTTGGACAGCTGCGTGACTGATAACGCGGGGGCAGTAGTGGCGGGTGCTTCTGGCGGTGGTGCCGTCAACGGCTTGCTGGCTGCCGACAACGGGGCGAAGCGCGGTATCCCCGAAGGCACGGCCCGCAGCAATTGGCGGGTGTACTCGTGCTGCGGGTCGCCCAGGATCTGCCCGGTGCTGCCGGCCTCAACGATTGCACCGTTGCGCATCACCGCAATGTCGTCGGCCAAATGCGCTACCTGGGCCAGATCGTGGCTGATCATCAGCACGCCGCGGCCCTGCTCCTTGAGCTCGCGCAGCTGCGAAAGGACCAGTGCTGTCAGCGCCGAGTCCAAGGCGGTGGTTGCCTCATCGGCGATGACTACCTGCGGGTTGCCGGCCAGGGCCTGGGCAATCAGGGCACGCTGGCGCATGCCGCCAGAGAGCTCGGTGGAACGCTGCTTGGCACGGCGCCCGGGCTCGGGCATGCGCACGGATTCCAGCACCTGGAGCACTCGCTGCTGGCGTTCGGATTTGGACATCTTGCCGTGCGCCTTGAGCGCATCACCGATTTCCCGGCCCACCGGGCGCAGCGGATCGAGCGCCATCAGCGCATCCTGCAAGATCATGGACACCGAATTCCCGCGGATCTGCTGCCAGCCGCGGTCGGCGAGCTCCAAGGCGTCCTGCCCGCAGACAGCTAGCTCGGCGGCGCTGATCGTGCCGCCGGAGAGGCCAAGCAGGCTGCGGGCGGTGACGGATTTGCCCGACCCGGATTCGCCGACCAATGCGAGGCAACGTCCGGCCTTTACGGTGAAGGAAATGTTCTTCACCGCCACGGCGGAACCGAAACGGACCGAAAGGTCCTTGACCGTAATCAGTGCTTGCTCGTTCATGCTGTCCTTGCCCTTCCGCCCAGCGCGCGGCCAATCAGCGTGGCGCCTGCGGCCACGACAACTATCGCCAAGCCGGGGAACAAGCTCATCCACCACGCGAAGTGCAGGTAGGTGCGCCCGGCCGAAAGCATGGCACCCCATTCGGGCGCTGGCGGGGGAGTGCCCAAGCCCAGGAAGGACAGGGCAGCAGCCCAGATCACGGCTTGGCCGATCCCCAAGGTCACCAGAGCCAGCAGGGGCTTGAGGGCGTTGGGAACCAAATGGTTGCGGACCAGCAGCCACGAGCCGCGGCCCAGCACGGTGGCTGCCTCCAGCATTTCCGAACTCTTCAGCGTGCGGATCTGGCTGCGCACCAGCCGGGCATATCCCGGTGCGGTGGACAGGCCCACCGCGACGATGGCCGGCCCGACACCGGGGCCGGTGAAGGCAATGATCAGCAGTGCCATCAGCAAGGACGGAATCGCGTAGAGCGCTTCGAGCACGCGCAGGATGATCTCGTCGAGCCAGCGCGGGGACAATGCCGCAACTGTGCCCAAGACGATGGCCAATCCCATGCCCAATCCTGTGGCCGCCAGGCCGATAGCCAACGAGTCGCGGGCACCATGGATGACACGGGTATAGATGTCGCGGCCCGATTCGTCGGTTCCGAAGAAATGCGCGGCGCCGGGTTTGCTGAATGCCTCGGCCGGGTTGATGGCCAATGGATCGCCCGGGGCCAGCACCGAAGGAACCAGCGCGATGAGCATCCACAAGGCGATGAATGCGGCGGCGAAGATTTTTGCGGTGCGGCTCATGAGCTCGCCCCTGCCGGATTGATGGCTCGTTCGATGCCTTCGGTGATCGCCATGACCACGATGTAGACCAGTGCAGAGAAGAGCGCGATCCCGGTGACCATCGGGATGTCGCGGGCCAGCACCGCAGAAAGCAGCGAGCGCCCCAGGCCCGGACGGGCGAAGATCGCCTCGACCACCACCGCGCCGGAAAGCAGCGAGGAGAAAGCCCAGCCGGTCAGGCCCAGGGCAGGCAAGGCGGCATGGCGCAAGCCATGGTGCCAGAAGACCGCCAGCCGGCTTTCGCCACGGGCACGCGCGGCCAGCGCGAACTGGCTGCCCAGGGCTGCGCTCAGCGAATCGCGCATCAGCTGGGTGAGGAACCCGGCCAGCGGCAATGCCAAGGTCAGCACGGGAAGTACCAAATCCTGGGCGGTGCCGTTATCCACGGCCGGCAGCCAGCCGAGCATCGAGGAGAAGAGCATGATCAGCACCGCGCCGAGCCAGAAGTGCGGCACGGCGGCGGCAATGATCTCCACGATATTTCCCAGCCAGGCGCCAAAGCGGTTGGCCCGCATGGCCGATGCCGCGAAGCCCAAGGCCAGCACCCAGGCGGCCGCCAGGGCCAGTAGCGCAAGCCAGAGGGTATTGGGCAGGAGATCGCCCATGATGCCGGCGACCGGCTGCTTGAGCGAATAGGAGGTGCCGAAGTCCAAGGTGGCCAGCTTGCCCAGGTACATCAGGTACTGGGAGATGAGCGGCAGGTCCAGTCCGTACTCGGCGCGGGCCGCGGCCAGCGCTTCGGCCGAGGCCTGGGAACCGGGGCCGCCCATGATTGCTTCGGCCGGGTCGCCGGGGATCAGCCGGATGGCGATGAAGATGGCGGTGGCCACCAGCCACAGCACCACCAGCGCGCCGCCGATCTTGCGCCCGGCCCAAGCAATCGTGCCCATGGGGTGCTACTTGGTGATGAAGGTGTCGTAGTAGACCGGCGAGGACACCGCGGTGGTGGCGCCGATGCCGTGCACGTTCTTGCCGTAGAGGAAGTGGTTCTGCTGGTCGTAGAGCGGCAGCACGTAGTAGCCCTCCAGGACCAGCTTCTGGGCCTGCTCGTACAGCGCAGCGCGCTGGGCTTCATCGTTGGCCTCTTCGGCCTGGGCCAGGATCCCATCGAGCTTCTCGTTCTTCACCTGCGCGTTGTTGGCGAAGTAGCCCGATGGCGCCGGGACGGTCGAGTCGGAGTGGTACAGGATGCGCAGCACCGACGGGCCGACCTTGGTGTAGGGAGCCGAGACCAGATTGTAATCGTGCTTGGCCAGGGCGCCGTACCAGCTGGACAGGTCCAGCAGCTGGATCTTCACGTCGAAGCCCACGGCCTTGGCCTGGGCCTGGAACTGCTCGAACAGGGACTGCTCGGCAGGAACCGATTGGTTGGTGGAGACCGGGAAGACCAGCGACAGGCGCTTGCCGTTCTTCACGCGGTAGCCTTCGGCGTCGCGTTCGCTCCAGCCTGCTTCATCGAGCAGCGCGTTGGCCTTGGCAACGTCGGTGGTGAACAGCGATTCATCGGAGTAGCCCAGCGGTTCGGCTGAAGACAGCAGCGAGTAGCTGCGCTCGGTGGTGCCGAAATAGAGGGCCTTGACGCCGGCGCTGGCATCCACGGAGCGGATGAACGCCTCGCGAACGCGCTGGTCATCGAATGGCGCCTTGGAGCTGTTCAGCTCCAGGCGGTTGGAAGCACCCGGGCGCGGAGCGTCCAGATGGCCCAGCGAGCCGTCCTGCTTTGCCTTGGCGATGGTGTCCGGCTGCGCGTTGTCGATGACATCGACTTCGCCCGAGACCAGGGCTGCGTAGCGGGTGGCGGCCTCAGGGATGAAGCGCCAGGTGATGGCCTCCAGATAGGCCTTGGAATCGGAGCGCTCCGCGTTCTTGACCGGCGGCACGTAGTCTTCGTTGCGGACCAGGTTCACGGCCTTCTGGTGCTCCCAGGATTCGACCTTGAACGGGCCGGTGCCTACCGGTGAGGCGCAGTTGGTCGCCTGGTCGCGTTCCAGCGCCTTGGGGGATTCGATGGCGGTCCATGGCATGGACAGCGATTCGAGCAGCGCGTTATCCGGGGCGGAGAGCGTCAGCTTGGCGGTGAGCTCATCGGCGATCTCGATATCCACGACCTTGCCCACGGCCAGGTAGCCGGTGGAGGACGCGGTATTCGGATCCTTCAGGTGCTCGATGTTGGCTTCGATGGCTTTGGCGGTGAGCTTCGTGCCGTCGGTGAAGGAAATCCCATCGCGCAGGGTGATGGTGCGAGTCAGGCCGTCCTCGGAAACTTCGGTGCTTTCGGCCAGCCACGGGATGATCTTCCCGTCCGCATCCTTGGTGAACAGGGATTCGAGGTACTGGCTTGCTACCAGGGCTTGCGGGTAGTTGCCGCCCACATGCGGATCCAGGCAGGCCGGCTCGGCGTCGCCCGAAGCATAGACCAGGGTGCCGCCGGCAACCGGCTTCGCCTCCTCTGCGGGGGAATCGGGTCCTGCACCTGCCGAGCAGCTGGCTAGAAGGGATCCAAGGAGCGGGAGCGCGATAGCGCAGCCAAGGATCCTGGACGCGCGCGAGTTTCGTTGCATGGGGAAGGGCTTACCTCGATGAACTAGTGGTGATGACCAAACCAACTCTAGCCATCCGGAACGCATTCGTCAGATCGGAGCGAATCGCTCCGATCCGACGAAACCTGGCTAGCGGAGATCCTCGAGGGGATCTACTTTTCGCTGGCCACGGTCATGCGGCGGTTCTGGTGGACCGGGCTTTCGATTTCATCGAGGATCGCCACGGCGAAGTCCTGGGAGGAAACGAAGTCGCCTGCTGGCGAATCGGTGCCCAGGATGTAGCTGCCGGTGCGGCGTGCAGGCATGATCACCGGGGCTGGAGCCGCGACGGTCCAGGTGATGCCGGAAACCGAGGTGAACATGTCGTAGACCTCGGCGCAGGTGGTGGCTTCGGCCTTGTATTCCTCCGGGAAGCCCGGGGTGTCGACCAGGCGGACGCCGTCTACCTCGGTAGCGCCGGCGCCGCCGACAACCAGCAGGCGGGCTGGGACCAGGGTTTCGGTGATCTGCTCGAAGGCATCCAGGTATTCCTGGTGGTCGCCACCGGTGCGCGATGGCGGTACGGCAATGACGAGCACGTCGTTGTTCTTTCCCAGGTCGCGGTAGGTTGCCCCGTCGCCCAGCTCGGCGGCCACGGTGGTGGTTCCGTCGATTCCCTTGCCCGAACGGGAGACCGAGGTGACCTCATGGCCGCGTGAAATGGCTTCGGCAACGACTTCCGAGCCGACCATGCCGGTAGCTCCGTAAACTGCAATCTTCATGGTGTTCTCTTTCCTTGGGAAATTGGGTCCGGCACAATGGTATCTTTTAGATACCGCCCACTACAACGAAACTAGGTTTCCTCATGGATAGCCATGGCTCTTTTGACGTGTTCGTGCAGCAATGCCCTTCACGTGAAATCATGCAGCGCCTAGGCGATAAATGGACTCCGCTGGTCCTCTTGTCCCTGGCTGGCGGCCCGCAACGTTTCTCCGCATTACGCCAGCGCATCGGCGCGGTCACCCCGAAAGTGCTCACCAATACCCTGCGCAACCTGGAGCGCGACGGGCTGGTGCAGCGCACCGTATATGCCCAGGTGCCGGTGCGGGTCGACTACGAGCTGACTGATTTGGGACGCGGGATCCTGGAACCCATGGAAATCCTGCGCCTGTGGTCCGAGGAGCATGTGCCCAAAGTGCTCGCTGCCCGTGAGCGGTTCGACGCGCGCGGCTAATGGCCAGGTGGAGCAGCAGGACGCAGCGGCAGGAACATGAAGTGCTGGCCCACCAGCCCCTTGGTCGGATGGTTGAAGGCGCCCGGAATGGTGCCCAGGATCTTGAAGCCCAGCGATTGCCATAGACGCACTGCAGCCTCATTGGTCTCGACGACCGCATTGAACTGGATACCGTGATAATTTTCCTGCCGGGCCCAGTCGATCACGTATTCGCCCAGTGCTCGTCCCACGCCGCGATTGCGGCATTCCGGATCGACCAGGAAGGACGCGGTGGCTATGTGGGCTCCCCGTCCGGGCTTGTTTGGCCCCATCTTGGCCGAGCCTATGATCCTGCCATCTGCCACGGCAACGACCGTTTGCCCTGGTAGCGTCTCCATCCACCAGGGGCGGGCTTCTTCAAGGGTTTGGCCCTGGGGGAAGGCGTAGGTCTGCCCCTCATCCATGATTTTGCGGTAGAAGCCGAAGATCCCAGGCCAATCCCCGGCGGTGCTTGTCCGGATTTGCATGCGGTTAGCCCAACTCTTTCGAAATGAATGCTTCGGAACTGATCCTATTGGCCCTCATTGTATCTTGCGTCACATAGACTGAGGTCAAAGGCGCAAGGTGCAGGCAAAGGAGCCGGTGTTGTTTGAAGTAAGCGAAGACCAGAAGTCGTTGATCGAGATGGTCCATGATTTCGCCGAGACCAGGATTGCTCCCAATGCCCTGAAATGGGACCAGGAACAGCACTTCCCGGTGGATGTGCTGGCCGAAGCCGGACAGCTGGGCATGGGCGGAATCTATGTTTCAGAAGATCATGGCGGATCCGGTCTGAGCCGCAGCGATGCGGTGCTGGTCTTCGAGGAACTCGCCAAGGCCGACCCGACCTTGGCCGCCTACATTTCCATCCACAACATGGTCGTGTGGATGGTCGACACCTTCGGCAACGACGCGCAGCGCGCCAAATGGCTGCCATCGATGACCGCCATGGACGACCTGGGCTCCTACTGCCTGACCGAGCCCGGAGTCGGCTCCGATGCGGCGGCCCTGTCAACCCGTGCCCGCAAGGACGGTGACGAGTATGTGCTCAGCGGCGTCAAGCAATTCATCTCGGGAGCTGGAAGCTCGGCGCTCTACATCGTCATGGCCCGTACCGCTGATACCGGTTCGCGCGGCATCAGCGCCTTCCTGGTTCCCGGCGATGCCGAGGGCCTGAGCTTCGGGCCGAACGAAAAGAAGATGGGCTGGAAGGCGCAGCCCACTCGCCAGGTGATCATGGAAGGCGTGCGCATTCCCGCCGCCAACCTGCTGGGCGAGGAAGGCCAAGGATTCTCCATGGCCATGCAGGCGCTCAATGGCGGCCGCCTGAACATCGGGGCCTGCTCGCTGGGTGGCGGGCAGAGCGCGCTGGAGAAGTCGGCGCTGTATTTGAAGGAGCGCCAGGCCTTCGGCGGACCGCTGACCAGGCAGGAAGCGCTGGTCTTCAAGCTGGCCGAAATGGACATGGAGCTGGAAGCCGCCCGCTCCTTGCTGCGCCGTGCCGCCGCCGCACTGGACGCGAAGAGCCCGGACCGCGTCCGCCTCTGCGCGATGGCCAAGAAGATGGCCACGGACGCCGGGTTCAACGCCGCCAACAGCGCTATCCAGCTGCACGGCGGCTACGGCTACCTCGCGGACTACGGGATGGAGAAGATCACCCGGGATCTGCGCGTGCACCAGATCCTGGAAGGCACCAACGAGATCATGTCGCTCATCGTCGGACGCACGCTGCTGGAATCCTGACCGGTGGTAATCAGGCGTTGAACTGCTTTTCCGAATTCCGCACAGCGTTTCCCGAGAGGGAATCGCGGGGATCCGGATGAACCGATGAGATGGCTGGCTCGCTGGCAATGATCTGCTCGATGCTGCCCTGCTCCATCGCATCCCGCAAGGTGCGCTGGGTAGGGCGCATCATTTTAATCTCGCCGCGTTCCAGGGAAGCGAAGAGCTCCTGGGGGCTGATCCATGTGGAGATCACCGCTTCGGTGGTCTGGTGGACCGGTTCCTGGCCGGCGCGCAAGGCCGCGACAAAGAAGTACGTATTGAACCGCCGCGGGAAACCGGCTGGGGTGACCCAATTGGCCCAGGGGCGCAGTTGGCCAGGATCCAGCAGCAGCCCTGTCTCCTCGAAGACTTCACGACGTGCTGCGGCCAGGATTTCGCCGGCCAGATGCTCCGCGCGATCTGGCCCTTCCCCAAGGATCGAGGTGCGCGCCCATTGCCGGGCGTGCTCGCTGAGCAAGGCGGGATCCAGCTCTCCTGCCGCCACCGCTTGGCCGTCTTGGGCATCAACGCGGCCGCCGGGATAAACCACCATGCCGGCTGCGAAGTCCATGGTGTTCACGCGATGCTGGACGAAAACCTCAAACCCGCCAGCTGCCTCGCGCAGCAGCAAAACACTGGCCGCTTTGCGGATCGGGACCTCGGCGGGAGTCGCAGGTATCGGGGAAGTCGTCATTGCCTACCATGTCCTTGGCTCTTGGAAGTGAAAATAGCCTTCGAGAGCCAGCTTAGCTTCCAGCGCACAGCAAACGGGCAACCGGCAGAAGCCGCTGTGCATGCTTGCACATTGACCTGCGGAATCTGCACAGCAAATGCCGTTGACCGGACTCCTGGCGGAGCCTAGTTTGAATCACAGAGACCTGCGCGAAGCTGCGGGCATCGCAACTGGAAGCCGCAGGGGAGCCGAGCAGAGGATGAGCGCAATGGCGGAACAAATTGGCCCATGGCCTCAGGGTCTGAAGGGGCGCCGCGCCTTGGTTACCGGTGGCGCCTCCGGCATAGGCTTGGCCAGTGCTCGGGCATTTGCCCGCGCCGGTGCCACCGTGACGATTGCCGACCTCAATGAACAGGCCGCTGAAGAAGCGGCCCGCGAGCTCGGCGGAAAAGCATGGGCTGTGGATCTTTCGGATACCGCGTCGTTGGAAGATCTCAGCGTGGATACCGACATCCTGATTAACAACGCCGGCGTGCAAAGGGTGGCTCCAATCCATGAGTACGACCCCGAAGCCTGGAGGCTGATCCATCGGCTCATGCTGGAGTCGCCGTTCCTGTTGATCCGGGCAGCACTGCCCGGCATGCGCGAGCGCGGCTTCGGCCGCATCATCAATATTTCTTCGATCCACGGGCTCCGGGCCAGCGCGTTCAAGAGCGCCTACGTTGCGGCCAAGCACGGGTTGGAGGGACTGTCGAAGGTCACTGCATTGGAAGGTGCCGACTATGGGATCACCAGCAACTGCATCAACCCGGGCTATGTGCGTACCCCATTGGTGGAGCGGCAGATTGCCGATCAAGCGAATTCGCATGGCATTGACGAGTCGGATGTCATCCAGAAGATCATGCTTGCCGAATCGGCCATCAAGCGCCTGGTTGAGCCAGAGGAAGTCGCTTCGCTGGCGGCCTGGCTCAGTGCGGATGCCGCGGGCATGGTGACCGGAGCGTCCTACACCATGGATGGCGGCTGGAGCGCGAAATAGGTGCGGCGGGATCACCTAGCTGCCATGCCTGATATGTGCCCGTAATTGTCAAGTAGGCATGGGTTAGCACCCGCTCGGCTGGATTGCCGAGCGGGTGCTTTTCACCTCCCTGATCGACCCGGTGGTGCGGCGTGTCTTGGTGACGCGTGGTCAGTCTGACATACGCGGGTTGGTTACCGCATGACCCTGTTTCGGCGAGAGCAACCAGCTTGTCTAGGATCGAGCGTGGCACCTCTTGGGATGCTGCTCATAGGCCTTCCGCTGATGCGCTCTTCACGCTGCATGCTCCACTTGGCATGATATGAGAGGCGAGTCTTGCAGAATTATTCGTCCATCACGGCCAATGACCAGCACCAACCGGCAAGTTCACGGGCAATCGCGGTGCACGCGACGGTGTGCTTCTTCTTGTGGCTGGCCAGGGTATTCCACCGCTGGTTCAGGCGCCGATTCCCGGCATCGCCCCGTGCCGCTGCCTGGGCCGATGCCTTGGCCCACCGGTCGGTCATGGTTTTCCCCGGCTGGTACCGCGGTTTGTGATGC
>NZ_JBLVOJ010000006.1:0-37323 GCF_053543715.1 Glutamicibacter sp. AGC46 | reverse complement strand
CATGAGTGTGAAGGTTTGCTCATCGCTACTAGAGATTGAAAGCTTCAAAGCGCATTGCAACGCTCACCAAAGGCAAGTTCCGCCGAACCATTTTTCAAAGTGAAAAGCTCTAGTCCAAGATTACGAACTTCAAAACTCCCGAGAATCACAGGGAACCTCGGAGTCATCTAAACCACTTATGATTGTTCACTTGTCAATATTATGGTTAGACTGTTGCCAGTTAGACTCGATCAAGATGCATGTTGCAGAAGGCTAACTCGTGGGCTACTCAACACGCCGAGCAGCCGTCTACATTAAAACAGTTGAGGAGGCCAGGGTGAGTATCCCTACTCCAAATCAGGTATTCCCATCTAAAAAGCCCGTCTTGACTGTACCACTCAGGTCGACGCGGAGTGGCGGAGAATGGCATCATTGCCGACTTCCCCCAGATGGGATCTGTCCTACTCATCCTGAAATAGATCGCTCGTTCAACAATGTTCCTGTAGCCGTACGAGAATTGGTACGTGCCCAATTTGAATCCAAATGGGATCGCGCGATCAAAGGTGACCTGAAATTCGGTTCTAAGGATGACGTTGGTGAGGTGTTTACTCGCCCGCCAGTGCTCTTTGAAATGCGAGTAAATCACGGGGCCAGAGAAAGTCGTCAGCAACGAAGATTCTTGTTTCGCTTGTACTTCGCGGAGCCGATCGACCTAACTGGCGTGATGTTGGCCCTCAAGTTCGGGAGAAAGCCCGGCGACGGGGATACGCAGGGGGTTCAACAATCTCATATCGAAGAAGCCGGTGAAAGATTCCGCGAAGGTCTCAAGGACGACTACCTTTGGGGATATATTAACAAGAGCCAGGCAACACAATAGGAAGGAAGCAAAGATGTCCGCAGTCAACCCATTTGCTAGTTCGACTACGACCTCTTCACTTCTTGCCACTGACATAGTTCGTGGCTTGGATACGCTGATCGACACTTTAACCAGTGCGAGAATTCGCAAGGGCTACTCACCTAGAGAACTAGCCGAACAAATAGGCTTTGACGAAGAAGATGTACTCGATTTCGAGCATCACGATTTTTCTCCACCTGTTGAGTTTGTAATGGCTTATGGGATCGCCGTTGCTGTTCATATTCAGTTCCTAGCATCAGATGGTGAAGCTTGGGCACGTAGGAAACGAGCGTCAACGGTGGAACGTGAGATCGCCAAGGTGTTCAAGCCATCAGACAGAGACGCTGCTTCCTCTTTGTTTGAGCGTGTGCTAGGAAGCAAGACGGCTGTAGCTCATGTCTAATCAGACACATCCAAAGTCAGCTGACTTGATTACAGACATAGTGCTCATCCATCCTCGTGTAACCGATGCTCAAGCTACATCGTCACCAAAAACACTCTCGGATGAGGTCTCTTTTCAGCTTGGTCTATTCCTAGAAACAGACGACCAGGAAATGATCCTAGCTACGAATCTCAGTGTTACTCACGACGATATAACTTGCTCGACAACTATGAGTGGGCGCGTTTATGGCTTTCCCTTTGCGGATGCCCTGAGTAAAGACGACGATGAATTGTCTGCCCTCATATCAACAACAGCTGCAGCACGGGCTCTTTACCACTCGGCGTCCTCGACATTACGCCAGTTGGCGTCGATGGTTGAAATGAGTACTGCCGACCTTCCGTATCTGATGCCCGAACCAAATGTGCAGATAATCAGATTTTCTTCCGAAGATGTTGCAACTAAGTCGTCAACCGAAGATGACGTTGATTAATCATTTATTCATTCCTATCTAAACAAGAATCCGCCCTACTCTCGCAATGAGGGTGGGGCGGATTTCTGTATGGGACAAAATGGTATGGCTACCGCGGGTTCGCTCGTATTTCTGAAACACCAAACTGACGGCATCCCTGACCGTCACTCTCATGCTAGCTGAAACGATACAACTAATACTCACGTTGCAAGCTGGCGGTGGTCCCGGCGCCTACTACAACACCGGAACCGCCGAAAGGGGTTCCCGGCTACAGCTGCTGCCAACAAATGGTAAGCAAGAAGGCAAGCAAATGGTGCAACCGACAACAGAGGACCCTTCCCGGTGCATTGGGGCAGGCCGCATATCAATCACCCTAGCGTTGAGCTCGGAATAGGCAAAGAGGCTGGTCGGATTCATTGGGAATCCACAACTGATTCTTATCCCGCTACGTACTGCAATATGTGACTTGCATACTCGCGATAGTCCACCAGACGATCGTCTCTAGAAATAATCCAGCCCTCGCTGATTTGCTCATCAGCGAGGGCTGGTTGCGAGTTTTGCGCTGGGCCATGGATCCCCATCCAGGACCCCAAGGACTTTCGTTTCCCCAAAAAACTTAAGTCCAGCGTGAAACCTAAACACATGCTAGAGCGTTATACGCCTTTATGCATAGGCTTTTCGTGATAATCCGTGAATATGGATCATTTATTCAATCCGGATTCAATCCTTGAAAAGGGGTTGCTTTTCGGCTGATGGTGTAGACAGAGTCTGCATTGGTACGATTTCTACCTTCTAACGACTAGTCAGGCAGTAAACCCTTTTCCCCCAATAATGGATTTATGCTAGTCGAACCCGTCAGCATCCCCCAAGTGCTGGCGGGTTGCCTTCATTAACGCAGAAAATCGCCCTATCCTCATATTGAGGATAGGGCGGCTCTGTCTATTCTTCCAGAGTACCCGGGGCATTTACTTCGATACCTGTGGTGGGCGGCTCGTCGGTCTTGGTGCCGGCGGCTAGCCAAGGCAGGAAGCGCTGCAGGAACGCTTCGATCATCGGGAGAGCCATGATGCGAGTAACTGCTGCGGCGATACCCAGGGCCAGCGCCGCGGCGCCGGTGGCTGCCTCTGGGCTGCCCATCGTGGCCGCCGTGTAGATTGACGGGGCCATGGCCGCGAGAGCGACGATGACCGCGAGGATCGTGCGGACGGTAGCTCGCCATGGATGCTGTGACTGGGTGGTGACGGCTGCATGCTTAGCCATGCTTATTTCTCCTTAGATTCGCTTGTTTACTTCGGCACGGACCTTGGCGTAGGACGCATTGTTCACGCCCAAGGATTTCTGCCGGTTCCCGTGCCCGTTGCCGTGCTTTCCTTGGATGACCTCGGTGGCCATCTGCGAAACGCTTTTGCCCTTCGGCTTCGCCGGGGCCTTCCCGCCGGCCCGGCGGTTGACCTCGGCCCGCACCTGGGCGTACTTCGCCGCGCTGATGCCGAGGCTGCGCTGCCGGTTCGTGTGCCCGGTCCCGTGCTTGCCGGCGATGACCTCGGCCGCCATGGTCGCCACCGATTTGCCGGCCGACTTCGGAGCTGCAGGCTTCGACTTCGCAGGGTCCGGTGCCTTGGCGCCCTCACGCTTGTTGACCTCGGCGCGAATCTTCGCGTACGTCGCATCGTTGACGCCGAGGGATAGCTGACGGTTTGCGTGCCCGTTGCCGTGCTTCCCAGCCCGCACCTCGGACGCGAGCTGCTGGATGCTCTTGCCGTTCGAGGACTTTTGCTCGTCGACCTTCTCAGGATTCGGATTGGCCACTGGCACCACGTCGCCGGACTTCGCCAGCTTGTTGATGGCGGGGATCTTCGCGTAGGCGTTCTTGCCTGGGCAGGCGGTGGACTTGGTGTCGCGGTGCCCGCCGTCGAGCTTCGGTTCGGTCCACCAGCCCTCGTCGATGCCTTCGTTGAGCAGCCACGCGAGCGAGGCGACTTGCTCGGCGGTGACCTGGTGGGTCTCGTAGTTTCCGGCCAGGCAGATGCCGGCGCTGATCGAGTTGCGGCCGGCGGTGTGCGCGCCGACTCGTCCGATGCTGTGGCCCTCGTAGATGCGGCCGGACGGGAAGATCACGAAGGTGTAGCTGATGCCGCCCTTGAATCGGGACTGCCCGATGTCGTCGAGCTTGCGCATCTCGCGGTACTCGGACGCCAGAGCGGCGTTGATCGCGAGCTGCAAGGTCACGCTGTGGTGCAGCCACTTATCCAAGCGGCCAACCTTACGGTTATAGAAGCCATCGTTATGCTTGGCTCCCCACGTTTCACGGCTGATAATCATGGTCATGTGTGTTCCTTTAGGGCATAGAAAAACCCAGACACCGTTCGTGACTGGGCAAAAAGAAAGACCGCCTATTTGGCAATCTTTGGTGGTTCTGGTTTCGTCGGTTCACTCGGCCACGTACCGATCCGCTCAATCGGTGCACCATACTCGATCGCTACACGGCGAACGTGCGAGCAGTGCTCCATGATGAGCCGCCGGTAAGTGGCCTCATACTCACGCCAGGCCTCGGATTGCTGGGCTTTCTGCGCCAGCGTCAAGTTCTCTTGGCGCTCTTCGTCAGCACGCCCGGAACGGTACTTGGTCCACTCTTGTAGAGCGACGGTGAGGAACCCGCCACCACCGACTAGGGTGGCGATTATTGGCCAGATTTGGGACCAATCCACATTGGCCTCCTACTTGCCGGGCTCATAAGAGTAGGGGCGAATTCGGGCGTAGCGTGCGATGAAGTGCAGCAAGCCGATAAGGACAAAGACCAGTTGCACGAGCCGGTTCCCGCTGCTGGTCAATTGCATAGTCAGGATGATGCCCGCGTAAAAACCGATGGCGGTAATGCAGGCAATGATCGCGGGTTTCTCGATCAGCCACTTACCGCCTGGCGCGGCATACGCGCCCATCAACCCTCCAATGAGAGCGAAGATGCCCCAGGCGAAGATCACCCCGCTGCCGAACGCGCCCTCAATAGATGAGGGCGGGTCGACGATGGTTGAGATTCCCCCGACCGCGCAGAGCATGTAGACGAGGGTTTGCACAATGGTCACGACTCGGGGTTCCTGGATTTTCAGCCATAGGGCGACTGTCCAGTGTTTTTTACGCATCGGCAGGCTCCTGATATCCGAAGAATTCACCAGGCGAAACAGTTCTCGGCAAAACCATTTTTCCTTGTTCGACATGGCCTTCGCCGAGCAGAACACCATCGCGGAAGGCTCTGCTGAAATAGCCTGTGCAGAATTCGGAACCGCAGTGGCATCGGCCGATCTCGCACCGAGTCCCGTACTTCGACGCGTCAAGAAGAGGCAGAATGTCGATGCCACCCCAAGGCAGCGATCTGGCCATTGCCGGGTTTTCATTTTTGCAATTCACAGGTCACCTCCTAGTAGGTTGTGACCATGAGGCTGTCCAGCGCGAACCCGGTAGCCGGCTGCACAGCGGACAAACCGCAATACCCAGACAGGGCCACGTCACTGGTATTCGCAATGATCTTCTCTTCACCATTGACGACCAAAGACAAGGACCCGCCCATCCAGCGAACGCCCACCCGGTCACCGTCACTGATGGGGAAATTATCTCCGAAGTAGGTCGTGATGCCGCCAACACGCTGGCAGAGTCGCACGGTGGTCGTCAGGATTTCTAGACGGTAACCGTTCGGAGAACCATTCACGGCGCTACGGAACAGATCGAAGTACAAGCCACCGACGGTTGGTCGGGTAACGATCTGCATCTCGAACATGCCGCCGTTACCTTCCATTGGCATCTGCGCGGTGACGGCCGAAGTAGTATCAGCACCACGAACAACCATGCCGTTGTTCACAGCGAAGACGTTGTTCGTACCTTCCCAAGCCCGGGATTTCAGGCTCTCGCCCGCGGCGGTGAAGACGCCGATCAGGTTGCCGGTGTTGCCACCGCCGAACTGCGCCATGTAGAGCGCACGCCCCTTCGTATACGGGGTGCCAGGGAGCGGGTTGGTTAGTGCCACGTCGGATGCAAGATAAGTACTCATGAACTTTTTTCTCCTTAGATGTACCAGCCGAGGCTGGCCAGGTGGGTGCGAACAAGGTTGGCGACGGCTTGATACCCGGCATCGTTCAGATGGGACGGGTTCGAAGCAACGCTGTCAGGAAGCACCCCGTCAGCCTGCTGTGCCAGGTCATTGCTTGTCGGGGTGATGCCCGTATCAATCCACAACTGGGCTGATGCCAGATAGGCGGCAACATCAACGAACAGGTCACCGTACCGGGCCTTGTGCGCCGCGTTGATCTGCTCGACGTTGGTACGGCGAATCGAGCCTTCAGCCACGTCGTTGTCCACGAAATGCCCCAGGACCAGGACACGCTTCACCATGGGCGAGAACCAGTCGAAAGCCTGGTCTGTCTGCTCGATGGCGCGGGTTGCGCCTGTGGGTGAGCTGACGTTGTTCTTGCCGGCCCAGAGGATCGCCACGGACTTGCGCGCCGGTTCGGCCAGATCGGGGATGAACGGCGTTCCATTAGGGACCGTGACGGCCGAGCCGCTGTCGCTACGAGTGAAGACGGTCTCCGTACCCGACCAGGAAAGTACACCGTGCACGCCGTTGAGTACCCCGGAAAACGGCTTCAGATACTGGGTCGCCCCCATGTTCGAAGCAGTCACGCCGACCGCGCCGCTCGATGGAATACTGCCCCCAGCGACCGTGAGCAAAGCCGGACGGGACCCCAGCCGGGCGAAAATCTCTTCCGATACCTCACCGGATTTGCCCTCGTTGTGGAAGGTGGCCATCGTGTCCGCTAGGACAGCTTCAAGGTAAGGCCCGATACCCTGCATCGAGGACGAACCAAGACCGTAGGCCTGGGTGAGATCAGGGAACATGCGCTGCAGGTCGCCGTTCGCGTCCACATACCGGTCACCCACGGAAAGGCCGGACCCGCCAGAACCGATGCGCTCGGCGATGCGCGGAGCCAGCCCGTCAACGACACGGTCAGAGAACTTGCCATCTGTTTTGCGCAACTCTACGTCGGTGAAACGCCCGGCAGCATCAGTCACCGCGTACAGGTACTCACCGTTTTGCTCAAACCTGACACCAAGCCGGTCACCGAGAAGCTTTAGCCCCCAGTCGGACGGGCCCCCGTCACTTGGACGCCACTCCAGCCAGGTTTGGCGCATCCCCTTAGCGTTAAACCCGCCACCTTCACTTTCCCAGCTACTGCCGATATACGGCGAACGCTGATCGTTCCCGTCCAGCGCATCAAAGTTGTCCTTCATGAAGTCCCAGCCCGCTTGGTTCAGCGGGTCGCCTGGGTCGCCCTTCAAGCCGCGTGGGCCGCGGACGTTGGCGATTGTTACCCATGCCATGGGGTTACCTCCATACTCGGACGTCGCCGATAGTAGTTCCCGGAATTCCTGATGCTTCCCGGTCGGGATCTGAAGGGTCTGTGATCAGCCAGGTGAACCTGTTTGACGGTGGCGCGGCGTCGGCGCTGACCCACCAGATATTCGGATTTACGCCTCCGCCGCCACCGCCGCCGGAACCGCCACCGAAGTCGATCAGGTCGCTAATCAGCCCTGCGCCGGTGACGCGGATCTTCCAGTCCGGGAAATCGATCAGGGCAGCGCCCTCGACGTTGGACAGCCAGCGGATCTGCAACCGGTACCAAACGTCGTTCAGGAACGTTGAGGTCGTTGCCAGATCGGCTGACCAATCCCCGTTTGAGTCGGGGGTGACTTCGATCGGTTCGGTAGGTACGACTCCGCCTGGTTCGCCCGAAGCGCGTATGCCCGGTTCGTTCGGCGTGAAGATCAGGACGCCTTCGCGGCCATCGAGGTTGTAGCCGAGTATGTCTTTCAGGCTGCCCGTTACGAGTGCCATCAAGCCCCCTTGGGTATTAGAAAACCCGCCGGCTATGCGGTGGGTTGGGTTGCGAGTTTGAGTTGTGCTGTGAGGATCGCGTTTTGGTGATTCGCGTCCGTCAGGGATTGCCGGTACTGGTTGATGACCAGTCCTTGCACCTGCTTGGCTTGCTGAGTCCTCGCGAGTTCCGTTTCAAGGGTTTCGAGTCGTTGCTCGATTGTTACCTCTGATTCGGGGCTTGGATCTGCCATTCGTCGGCTCCTTAGATTAATCTGGTGGGCATGCGCCCTAAACTTATTTCCCTGCTTGCAGTATCGGCTTTGGCACTCGTCGGATGCACTGCAGCGGAGAGCACATCAGAACCGCAACCTACCGTGACGGTGACGGCCGCCCCATCGGCGAGCGCGGAGGGTGCGATTCAGGAATCGGGTGATGATCCTGGGCTGTTCTTGAAGAGTGTCAATTACCGATGGATTGGCGAGCAACAGTTCAGTGACGCTGACTTGTTGAATGCTGGTCGTGATGCTTGCAAGCAAATGCGAGATGGCGCTGATGTCCTTGACGTGGAATCTGATCTGCGTGGAATCAGTGAAGAGAATCAGGATGCCCTTGCTGTTGCTGCGCAGGACGGATTCTGCAGCGATCTCCAACGCGGAGCTTTGAAGCCCTCGGAGATCCCAGACCCTATTGCCCCAGCAACAAACTAGAACACCAACATGATCTGCTTGGTTGCGCTGTCCCAATAGAGGTTCGCAGTAGATCCACTAGGCGCCGCTGGCACTACGCCTACGGTAAGTTCCTTTGAGATATCAACGTGGCCAGCGGCGCTGATTCTGTCTCCGATGGACTGCATCGATACTTGCCCACCCTGGATAACCCATTCGCCATCATCGCCCACCGACATGATGGCTCCGTTCGGTCCCGCGCCGATGCCCGCCGTGTTCAATCCAGCGGTGAATCCGACGCCCGGGGAAGATGATTTCACCTGTACGGTGCCTCCAACAGAGGAAACTTTCGAACCGTCCTGGAACACCATCGCTCCACCATCATCCGATGGAGTCAGCTTCATGTTCGTGCCAACATTGATGATGCCGTTCTCCATGACATTCACATCGTTGTTGACGTTCAGAGTTCCGTCTGACTCAATATTGAGGGTTCCGAAGTCCGCTGACCCGTCCGGCCGAATTTCAACCGTTCCGGACTTGAATAGGCCGCCGGAGACAATTTCGAAGTCGCCTGCGACAGTTGTTGGTCCGTTCATCTCCGTGGTGCCATTGAAAATGTTCTCACCGTTGGAAATCAATCGGCCAGTAATGTAAGCGGATCCAATGACTTCAAGGCCACCGTTGAGGATCTTGATCCAACCGCCGTCATAAACTTCTAAGCCCTCGCGCCCGATCGCCGAGTGCGCCAGCATTGACTGGCGTTCCAGGCGATACAGCCGGCGCAGGATGTCCTTGATGTTTCCATCGTTGAGGTTGCGTTGGATACTCACAGGTCAGCCTCCGGCCCTAACAAGTCTTGAGTGGTGATCTTGATAGTCTCGTCTGTGAGACTTCCCGAGAATGCGATTACTTCCCAGGAGTGCCACCCGCTGGGGAGCCACACATCGTTGTCAGCTTTCCAACGCACCGACCCGCCAAGGGCCAGTTCGCTGAGTGCTGGTAAGCCGTCAGCTCGGACCGTCATGTCGATCTGGCGGATCGCTGCTGCACGGCCGAGCCGGTTGCCCGTCGTGATTGACTGCAGCTTGGTCAGATCCTTGATCCCGGAGAACTTTTCCGAGTCCTCCATGGCCAGGTAGTTCGATTCGTTGTGATCCGACTGGCGGACCAACGTTCGCCGCTCGGATCCCTCGCCGGCTCCGTAGACCTTGATGCACAATGCTGATCCGCTGAGCTTGTAGGTCAAGTTCTCGACCGAAGCCTGGTCTGCATCCAAGTCGTAGTCCCACACGCGAGTCTTGTTCGCGTTGACTTCCATCACCCATTCCAGCGAGCCAGAGCTCGACCACCGAGGCCGGAAATCAATATCTGGTCCGCCATCGTCCTGGATGAAATCGTTGATGAGGTCGGAGGCTTTCTCGAAGTTATACCCATAGACGGTCAGCGTTTCCGTGCCAGCTTCGTCTGCTGGAAGCACGAACGGGAATTCGTACATCAGCGGGGATCCGAAACCGTTGGTGATGTTCTGGATGATCCGTTTGATCATCGTCGCCTTGGATAGCCCGGACCAGGTGATCTTAGAACCTGCAATATCGTTGGTTCGGTCCGTGGTCACGATCCTCTGATCAAAAATCGACCAGACATCAGAATGCGAGATGGTGATTTTTTTCGATGCCCAATCGTAGGAATCTTCGGTGATGACTCCCGCGTAGACGATGTTCCACGCAGTAAAAGCAGCCGCCTGCCACTCGACGACGATCCACGACTGCCACGGCCAGATCGGAAGACGTTGAACGCCTTGGAAGCGCTCGTCCAAGGTGTTTATAGTCAGCTGTCCGCCGGCTCCGCCGTTACGTTTCCTGGACCATGACCCGGAGTCGAATGGCAGTTCCATACGTGGCTTCCAAGTTGGAGGAACTCCCGGAGTCTCAACACGCCCGTCAACCACCTGCACGCGGTAAGGCAAGGCATCCTCCTAAATATACGTGTCGTCGAAGTCGAACTGCACTGTTCCGGATCCGGTACTGACGGGTGCTGTGTTGGCTGCCGAGGTTTCGCCGGGAGGAACCGACCAATATTCGGCAACTTCAATTCGCCCGTAGACCCGTGTGCCTGCGACTTTGAGAACGCCCGTTCTCATGTTCAACGTGTGCGTGCTGCCCGAGACGAGAGGTTCAGTGATGCGGACCAGCCGCCCGTTCAGTGACAGGGCGTATCCAGCAGGGGCAGAGCCTGACACGGTGACGATCGGCCAAGCGCTCACCGTCCCTCGATGAAAGACATCGACCGCAGAACCCAGCGCTACCGAGAAATTGTTGTGGCCACCGTATTTGTAGGGGTCTGTGGCTTTCAGATTCAACTGGTAATTGATCAGGCGGTTGGCGACCACGTCAATCTCCGGTTGCCCGTTATGCTGAACCATTGCCCATTGGGCCAAGCCATCGATCCTGATGATCAGCTTCTTCTCGCCGCCGTTGAGCAGTGCGGCCAACATGTTGCTCCCGGTCCACCGCTCCGGGGCGCTGTTAGCTGCCAGCGCCCCGGATAGTGTGATGAACCGCGACTCGTAGAAGACCGGCGCCGGGAAGTCTCCGTCAGCGTTGACCCGGGCGTTCTGAGTCTGCTTCGTAGCAGGCGAGTTGAACCAGCCGTCGATGTCGTCAATTTCAAGGTAACCGTACCTGGATGACGGGTTGTTCAGCTCCATCCCGGCCAAGTTCACGCTAAGGCTCACCCGGATCCCATCCCTTCATTTTCGCGTCGTGCCGATCCTTGGCGCGGATTCGCTGTGCAATCGCTTCGGGGTCAGGTCCCGACACTTGGTACGTCGGTGCGTAGGTCGTTGAGCGTTCTACGACCTGCTGGCTCGGTGCCATCGGTGCCGTAGCTGCAGCGAAGCCGACCGGCCCCGGTGCATCGGGTACTTCTACCAGGTGCGCCATTGATGCGTCGATCGCCGGTGCCATGTCCTCAACACCGACAAGCACGCCTTCGCCGATGTTCTCGCCGAAGCCAGCGAACACGCGGGACGGCGAGTGAATGCCGAGTGCGGCCTTGAACGGGCCAACGATCCAGCCAGGCAGCAGGTCGAGGAAGAAGTTTCCGATCGATCCGGCCAGCGAGCCGATACCGTCGAGCAGGCCTTGGATGATATTTCGACCAGTATCGACCAGCCAATTTCCGGCACCGGAGAGGGCACCGAGGATCAGGTCAGGCAAGCCGGTGAAGAAATCGACCAGATTCTGGCCCATATTCTGGGCGCCGTCTACGAATCCTTGCCACAGTCCGGACAGGAATTCTCCGACCCCGGCCCACATGGCGTTCCATCCCTCGATGAAACCGTTTGTCACTTCGCCAAGCCAGCCGAGGAATCCGCCCCATACTTCACCGATCCACGCTACGACAGTGTCCCAGTTAGCGATCAGCAGAGCGAGCGCGGCGATCAGCAGGACGATTCCGGCGACGATCCAGGTCACTGGGCTTGCCCACATGACAGCGTTCGCGATGCCCTGGGCCACGGCAAAAGCGCCGATGGCCAGCACTAGCGGGCCAAGGATCGGCGCGAACTGTGCGAGTCCTTCCAAAAGTGGCTCAAGGACTGGCAATGCTCCGGCTACCAGGCCGCCCAACGCAGACTCCGCTTCGCGACCCAGAGTGGTGAGCGCGGCCTGAGGCCCATCGGTCAGCGCGGTGGCCAGCTCGTCGGCCTTGCCTGCCGTCTCGCCCAGCCCGCCATCGGCGGAGGTGAGCGCGTCGAGGAAGCCCGGAATCTTGTCCTTGCCGATGTCTTCCAAAGGCGTGCCGAACAGAGCCACCGCAGCGGCGGCCTGCTTGCCTGGATCCTTGATGCCCTGCAGCTCTGACACAATCTGTTGGAAAGCGCCCGAGGCCTGGTCCCCGCCGGCCAGCAAGCTGTTGGCCATGTCCGTTCCGGACAGGCCAATCCCAGCCAAGGCGTCCTGCGCTCCCGTGTCATCCAAGTCGGATGCCCGGATCATGAACTCCTTGAGCGCGTCACCGGTCTTGTCCATCTGGATCGTGCCGCCCTGGGCAGCATCAGCGATCAGACCCATGGCATTCGGCCCCTGGATGCCCAGCGCCTGGAAGTCCTTCGAGTACTCGCTGAGCGTGGGAATCAGCTCGCCACGCATCGCCTTCGGCACGTTCTGCGACGCCGCGGCCAGCAGGTCCATCGCCTCGGCGCCGTCCTTCGCCAGGCCCGAAGTAACCATGATGCCCGCCGCGCTGGCAGCTTCTCCCACGTCAGCTTCCAGCGCCTTGCCCAAGGCCATGGCCTTGCCAGTCATCGACTCAATCGCATCTTCGCCGGCGGACTTCATACCAGGGAAGGTGGAGATAACTGTCTCCACTGCGGAGCCAACCTCTTGCATGGAGTCACCGAAGGCACTGGTGTACAAGTCGCCAGTGGCGGACGCCGCGGCAGCTGCCTGCCCCGGATCCAATCCGAGCCCAGCCGAGATCTCGCGATTGATTTGATCCGCGTCCAGGGCAGTCATAAACCCCTTGGTCAGCGCGGCACCAGCGATGGCACCAGCACCAGCACCCACACGGGGATCCATCATCCCGGCGAACGCGTCCTTGCCCGCCGCCTTCAACCGGCCGCCCATGGTCTCGGCCGACTTCACTACATCATCGAACGCCTTATCAACATTCTTCGCGTTGCCAATGATGTCGAACATCAGCTTCTGAACAGCCATGGCCACCCTTCCTGCCTAGCGTCGGCGTCCCGCCCTCGGCGAGCGCTTGCGTTCGCGGGCTTTCTTTTGTTGTTCGGCCCATTTGTCCGCGTGGCGGACGTAGAGGATCCACATGTCGTATTTCATGTCCCAGACGTTGAGCGGGGTTATTCCTGGCCAGACGTGGGAGATGGTGGGGAGCCAGCGGAAGATGCTTTGCTCGATGTCGTCTATGTGGTCGCTGGCCCCGGTTCGGGAGTTTCGTCGTCCGGAGCGGAAGCCGTCGGGGTTTCTTTTGGGTCGGCTTCGGCGGTGTCCTCTTCTTCAGTTTCGAATCCGATGGAGCTGATAGGCACGTCGGTTGCTTCGTCGAAGTCGACGTGTTCACCGGCAGCGCGGCGGCAGAGGAAGATCATCGCGCGCAAGGCTTGGATGCCCTTTTCGTCCTCGAGGAAATCGAGGTGGGTTTCAGCGCCTTTGAGTCCGTTGAAGGTGTGCATGATTGTTTTGATGCCCATACCGGATTTGATCTTGAGAACGTAGAGGTCGCCGAGGCTGGCTTTGGCGATGCCTTCTTTGAGCGGGTATTTCTTGTCGCCGATGATCAGCTTCATGGTTATCCTTTTCCGTTCAGTGCGTCGGTGATTGCTTTTTCTGCCTGAGCCGCGGCTTGCTTGCTGCCCTTGGCGATCGGTTTCCACCAGTAGGGCTGGCCGTACTGGGTGACCCAGTCACCGCGACGGTTGCCGAAGGCTGGGTGGCGGAAGGTCTTCTTGTTCCAGACGTTGGCCATGTCGTACTTCTTGCCGCTCGATTTGCTCGGTGTCTTGGCCGCTTCGATGCGGATTCCCGAGCGGGTCTTGCCGGCGACGACGCGGGTCTTGAGGTTTTGCTTGATGCTTGCGCGCAGGTTAGTGCTGCGTGAGCGTCGAGCTTCTCGGGCGTCGTACACGTTGATGGTGCGCAGGTAGGCCTTGCGGCCGTTGCGTGGCTTGACGCGAACGATTTTCTTTCCTGCTCGGACGGCCACGCCGGGCAACGGACCGGAGAGTTCCTGGCGTTGCCCGGCGATGATGCCGTCACCTACGGATCGGAGGTTGCGGCGGAGGTTGCGCAGCATGCGCGGCCCCTGCTCTTCCTTGACCCGTTGGAGGGTTGCCCGCAGATTCTTCGTGTCGAATTCGATCTGCGGATCGTTGCCGCTCATCAGTAGGCGGTGTCGGTGGACCGGTATACGGCGTAGACCGGTTCGACCCCTGCGAGCAGCCCGTCCAGGGATGTGAAGTCGATGGACTGGGTGATTGGTTCGCCACCGTTGGAGGCGGGCAGCTGGCCGTCGAGCTTCACCGAGGACAGGAAGATCTGCAAGGTGGGGCGAACCCCGGCGGAGATCTCAGCTCCTGCTTCGAAGGTGAGCACGATCTGCAGCGCTTCCTGGTTCAGGAAGGCGTCGCGCAGCATGTTGTTGTCGTACTCGGCGACCATGGAGCCGGTCGCTTCGATCAGGCCGCCCTCGGGGCGGCGTCCACGCTTGCCGGCAGAGCCGAAGGTGAAGCCTCCTTCGTCGATGCCGTTGGACAGCGAGAGCGTGAACTCGGTGATGTTGCCGGCGACGGTGCCGCCGGTGGCCAGCGCCGTGCTGGTCGGCGCGGTGACCGAGCCGCCGATGGTGATGGCGCCGTGCACGAAGGTGAACAGTTCCATGTCCGCCGGGTACACGGTCGGCACGTACGGGGTGTCGGTGACGGTCTCGCGGGCGTTCCAGGTGGTGGACAGCTTCACGATTTCGCCCTGTGCAGCGCTGAACTCCGCGGACTCTACGACAGCACCGTGGAAGGTGTGAGGCTGGATCGCGCCGCCACCGATCAGTGGCACGCCTTTCTGGATGGTGTACGACGGCAGTGCGCCCTTGGTGTAGGTGTGCACCTGCTGGTATCCCGTACCGGCATCGATCGCGGCGATGGCCGATTCGCCGAAGATCGCATGCAGGAACACTCCAAGGCCCTTGGTTGTCGCTTCCACCTCGATGTCTCCACCGGACATCTCCTTGCCCAGCGCGCGGCGGGCAGTGCGCGGGGCACGCGACCCTACACGCAGGCCCTCGCCCTGGACCATTTCCGGGTTCCATGCCAGCGTCTCGGAGATGAACTCCACGAACTGGTCTGGGGTAGCAGGTACGCCGTAGGCGCCTTCCTTGCCGAGCCCTAGCGAGCAATCAAGCTGTGTAGTCATCGGTTGCCTCCAACCTGTTCGAAGTTACGTGCTTGTGCCAGGAGCTTGTCTGCTGCAGATTGAGGCACGGTGATGGTCTGCCCTGCTTTGACGATCTGCCCGAGCAAGGGCACGTCGAGGTCACCCAGCGGGGAGATGTTCTTGATCTTGATGTTCTGAGCCATGCTCGTTCCTATCCTCGGACCCGGTTACGGGCGGTGAAGGTTGCTGTGACGTCCACGCCGCGGCCGGCCTGCAAGTATTCCTCCGGGGTCTGCCCGTCGGTCTGCACGCCGGTGAGCAGGCACTGGCGCACCACGCCGCCCAGGGTGGTATCGACCATGCGCACGTGGCGTTCGATTCGGCCCAGCAGGTCGAAGGCGCGTTCCTGGGCTGGCAGTTCCTGCGTCTCATCGCCGCCGAAGAGGCAGGAGAAGACGACGGACACGGTCAGGGTTTCCTCGCGGGTGCGATTGGTGCCCATGGTGGCGAAGTCCTGCTGCACCTCCAGTTCAGTCACGGCGATAATCTCGTCGGGCTGGAAGCTCCCGGGAGTACCCGGCGCAACCAGAACATCCTCCGTGTCTGCATTTTCGGCCATGATCGTCTTGATCGCTTCGAACAGGGCTTTCTTGAATGCCATTCCTGCGGTGAAGGTCGTGCTCATGCGAAACCGCCTATCTGCTGGTGCGGGGCGCACAGCTCCACGACGCGGCGTGGAACGGCGAAACCCGAGGGCGTGAACACTTCATCGCTCGGATCGCTGCGGACGCCGGAGCCGCCCGCGTACTGCTTGCCGATCTGCACCCAGTGGCGCACCAGCTCACGCGCGGCAAGACGGACATTCGGCGGCACACTGTCAGCACCGAGCTGGACGGTAGCCACGAGCGTTCCTGCGGGGAAAGTTCCCAGTTGCTGGTGGGTTCCGGCATAGAGGATGCCATGCTCCACATACCAGTCAGCCACGGGCGTACCGTCGACACTAACCTGCGTTACGCTCCTGGCTGCCCAATCCAGCAATACCGAACTGCCGCCGCCGGCGGCCGTCATGGTCCCCGTTGAAAGCAGGATCGGCCCAGTGATGTCCTCGATAACCGGAGTAGCCGCCGCGATGTACAGGCGAAGATCATCGATGTACTGATCATTGGCACGACCTGCGTTCAGGCCGGCGAGCGCGTCATCGATGCTGATGATGAAGCGCGGGTCGGTTGGCCAGACGTCGAAGATGTCCGTATAGACCATGCCAGTGTCGGTGCCCCAGGTGATGCGCCAGCGCCCTGCCATGGTGGCTGGGATCTGGGCCTTGCCGGTGGCGTGGTCGACGGTGGCGGTTCCGGTGGTGCCGTCAGGGCGGGTGACCTCGGCTGTGAGTATGGCGCTTTCCGGCCGGGTCTTCCATTCGGCGGTGTACGTCGAGCCGAGGTCAACCGCCGACATCAGGACTCCTTGGTCTTAGGTGCAGGAGTCTGGGCCTTCGCCTTGGCTGCTTCCGCGGCCTTGGCGTCGGCGTCAGCCTTGGCCTGGGCTTCAGCTGCGGCTTTCTCCTCGGCGGCCTTCGCGTCAGCGTCGGCCTTGGCCTGGGCTTCAGCTGCGGCTTTCTCCTCGGCGCGGACGGATGCCAGCGACTTGTTGCCGGCTGGTGCCACTGCCTTTTCGGTGTCGATGTTGGCGACTGCGGATTCGTTCCGATCCGGGGCAGCGGCGATGCCCTGGGCGATCAGCTGCGCAGCTTCTGCCTCGGGCACGTCGATGGTTTCTCCCGGCTTGGGCCATTTCTTGCCGTTGCGCGATCCGGAGATCAGCGCACGCATGCGAACAATTGGTGCCATGATCGTTCCTTTCTGAGAATGTTGAGGTACCAACGGCGGCCGCCCTTGGGGGGACGGCCGCCAGTGGTACCGGCTTGGTTAGGCTGCTGGCAGCAGCAGGTGCTTTACAGCACCGGACTGGTCCATCAGCAGGCCATCACCGCGCACCAAGGCGCGGAAGGTGACGACGTCGCGGTTGAAGGCGTAGTGCTCCGAGGATTCGAAGCGGATCCCGTTGATCAGGCGCACCACGTAGGAGGACAGATCACCGAACAGCAGAGGCTTGGCGTTGGCGCCCATGGTCGGCATGAACGGGTCGGTCCGTACCGGCTTGCCCTCGATTGTGTCCGGGGTGCCGGCGATGACCGATGCCTGCCAGATGTAGTTGCCGTTGCCGTCCTTCAGCTTGCGCAGGTACCCGGCGGTGGTGTCCTCCATGACCCAGGACGCCGACGGGCGGTTGCGGTACGGGCCGATGACCGAGTAGTACAGATCGATCACGTCGTCGAAGGTCGGGGTCAGGGTCGCAGCGGTCTTGCCCATGGTCGAGCTGCCGACAATGCCGGCCGGTTCGCTGGTCCCGGTGCCGGTGATCAGCTTCTCGCCCAGGGCGTTTCCGACTGCCCAGCCCGCAATGCGTGCCAGGTAGCCTTCCAGATCCACGCCGGTATCGGTCAGCAGCTCTTTTGGAACCTCGACCAGGTCGCCGTACTTGTAGCCGCCCAGAGTACGCTTGCCAAACGCCGGATCGGACGACGGAATCACGCCGCCTTCGGAGACCTGCGCGCCCTGCGGGTGCGACACGGTCACTGGGACGTCGATGTTCTCGCCGCTGGCGGTGTTCCAGGTCGTGGCGCCGCCGGCCAGCAGGGTGGCCACCTCGACGGCGTGCTCCATGAGCTTGCCGTAGAAGGTGGTTGGCACGGTTGCGCCACCAGCACCGAGGGTGCCTGTGGACAGCGCGCGGCACTCTTCCTTGGTGCCCAACGCATTGAACTCGTTGGTCTTGCCGGTCAGGAAGGAGCGCAGCTGCTCCTCGGTGTCGGTTGCGCCGCCGCGCTGCTCCGGAGTTCCGGTCACGCCGGCCTTCTCCAGTGCCGACTCGGCCGCGCGGGAACGCTCCTCGGCCTGCACCAGGGAGTCAGCCTGCTTGCGCAGAGATTCCATGTCCGAGCTCATCTTCTCGAACTTCTCGGTTTCCTCGCCAGAGAGGCTGCGTTCTTCCTTCTCGGCGTTGTCCAGCAGTGCGCGCATCTGCGCTTCGGTGTTCTTTCGCTGCTCCATCAGCAACTGGGCCATAGTTTTGGCCATGGGGATCATTCCTTTCTAGAAATGACGAAAGCCCAGCATGATGCCGGGCTTAGGATGATTTCGGAATGCGGGTGGTTTGCTACCTGCCCACGGTTTTCAGAGCCAGTGCTCCGCGAGAGAAGCCCGACGCGATTGGGCGTCGAGCCTCTCCCGTAGTTCGCTGGTGGACGGATGAGTTGCGCCCTGTCCGTCCTCCTGCGATTCCTCGTGCCCGTGGGCGCGGGAAGTCTCTTTGTCGTGCAGCAGCGTGGCCAGCTTGTTCTGCTCGGCCGCGGCGCGCGCTTCTTCCAGATCCAGCTCGAAGCGGTCAGCCAGCGAACGCAGACCGGTCGTAGTATCCCGGTACGCAGGATTGACCACCGGGGCCACATCGACCAACTGCACGGCCTTGAGCGTGCGCAGCGGGAAGTCCTCGGAGGTGTATCCCCAGTCGTCCTCCATGGTTCGGAAGGCGAAGGAGCTGAATCGCAGATCGCCACGCTCGGCGAGCGCTTTGACGTCACGGCCGGTGCTGGTGTCTGGGAGGTCCACTTCGTACCAGAGGCCGGTGCCGTCGGTTCCGAGGCGCAGTGTCTCGGCCAGGGAAGTTCCCAGTAGCGCGTCGTCCGAGTGGTTGAAGCGAGCCAGGACTTCTACGCCATCGGCGATGGTCTTGTTGAAAGCGGCTGGGTCTACCTGCTCGACGAAGCCGCCGAGGTTCTGGCTGTAGCGGTTGAACACGGCGGCGTATCCGAACAGCACACCGATTCCGTTGGCGGAAGCTCGCAGTTCGATCTTGGCTGTGTGGAACCGCCGTTCGATGTCTTTGATTTTCATGAGGTTTCCTCCTTCGGTGCGGTTGGTTGCTTGCCGTAGTTCTTCAGCCATTCCTGCTTTTGCTTGTCGGTCAGGATTGGGCGTTCTTCCAGCTCGCGGCCTTCGTCGAGGGTGAGCATGCCAATTTCCAGATTGAGCTTGTTCACTTCGGTTCGGGTCTTGATGTCTGTACGCACTAGGGCGTCCGGGTTGAACTTCATGTAGTGGAAGTCCGGGAGCAGCCGGGTGATGTGGTGCTCCAGGCGGGTGAAAATCGGTTGCAAGGCCCGGGTCTGGAATTTGATTTGGTTCATTTCCAGCGTGGAGTACGTCAGCGAGTTGCCGGCTTCTCCGCCGATGTCCGATGGGTCTACTCGGTAGATTGCTGCGATCTGATTGGCCGTGGCCTTGATCGTTTCCAAGAACTGAGCCTCGTCTGGCTTGACGCTTAGCGCTTCCCATTCCCAGTCCTCACCAGAGACGAATACATCATTATTGGCTACGGCCGCTTTGAAACGTGCTTTGGCCTTGGCCGATTCAGATCCCTTCAGCGATCCCTTGTTGTACTTCAGGTGCCCCGAAGGGGTGGACCCGTTCTTGAACCAATCGGCGCCATACCGCTCGGCCGAGCTCCCCGTTTCCAGCATTTGCCGAAACTGGCCAATCGGCGACAGGCCGGCCACGGAGCCGGGGATCGGATACCACGGAATGTGCACGACGGTGCTGGGATCCAGATCCTTGCCCTTGTACTGGTACTTGGGCTGGCTTCCGCTCTCGTCCACCGTCACCTGGTCGGGATGCAACCAGGCGATCTTGGATGGAACGCCAGCGCTGTCCACGGCGACGATCAGCCCGTATGCGTTTCCACGCAGCAGGAAGCTGGTGGTGTACTGGTGCAGCCATTCGATGCGGGTCATCGTGGCCGCGGGGTGCGGGTCAAGCATCAGCTGCGACTGATGCTTCGCCTTGACCTTGGAACCGGCCGTGGATTCGTACTCGCTGCAGGGCATGATCGCGATGGAGTCGGCAATCAAGCTGGTGGCTGCGTACAGCGGAACCAAGCGAAGCGCCGACTTCATCGACCCGTCCAGGCCCTTGCCGCTGCCGAGGATGCTGAACCAGCCATCATTCCCGGAGCGGGCTTCAATGCTGGATCGTCGGAAAAGGCTCATGTGCGCGTCCTCCGATCAATCAACCAGGAAAGCACCAGCAGCAGCACACCGGCCACGGCCAGCGCCCCGGGAACGGAGTACACGGCCACGGCGAGCGCGATAGCAGAGATGACTAGTAGTGATCCAATCAAGTCAAGGATGCTTGTGAGCCCTACAGGACGTAGGTCATCCGAGCGTTTCATCGACATCGTAGGCATCCTCTCTCTTCTCGATGTACAGCCAGCGAGCCAGGGCGACTGCGTACATGGGCGATATGTCCTTGAGTTCCCGGCCGCGAGCGAAGACGAACGCCTTGTCGGCGATGATGCGCTTGACCGTGCAAGCCATGGCATCGTTCAGGAGCGAGTCATCCGGGAAGCGGAGGTTCCCCACCAGAGCCTTGTCGTAAAAGTCGCCACAGGCGGCTACACGCTTCGGGCCAGTGACGGTGATGACTTCAAAGCCTTCATCTTCCAGATCCTGCTTCAAGGACACTGCGGAGCCGTTGCCGTCGATTGCAACGTGGCTTCCGCCTAGTACTTCTCGGAGGCGTTTGAGTTCGGCGACGACGTTCTGCGTGCCGTCCAGCCGGTCGAATACTTCGACGTACGCGTTGGCGTTCGGGTCCATTGGCTTGGCCGCCAACGCGATCGATGCGAAATCCCTCTCAGGAGAAACGTCGATCGCCCAGAATGGCGTGCCCGTCCAGGACTCGTCATCGATGGGAACGAAGTTCTTCTTCCAGGCAAGCTCAGGAATGAGCTTCGGAGGCCCCTTGGCTGCTGGCCACCACCCCAACCAGGCACGTTCCCATTCGGTCTTGTCTGTCGTGTTCACGCGCAAGTTCATCACGCGCTCGGCTTCTATGGTGTACCCGATGGCCGGGTGGCAGCCGAGGAGGGTTTCGACGTCGTTCGGATCCGAGTCCACCGGGGCCGAGTACTCGATATAGCAGGTACGTGACTCCACGCCTGCATCAATCAGCGCCCGGCCCAGATCGACCTTGTCCTTCAGATATGCCGAGGACGTATCGCCTGCTGCCGAAAGCACCCACATCTGAGAGCCGACAATGGTCATCAGCGTTGGCTGCAGACCGCCTTCCAGCATGCTGTCCCGGTGCACGTACGCTTCATCAATATGCGCTTCGTCGTTCGCGTCGCCGTGGCCGGACTCGCGCTTCACCGCGTCGATGGCCAGCTCGGCACCGTTGATGAAGCGCACAGCCTCCTCGCCACCTCGCCACCGTGGCTTAGTCAGGAACATGTCCAGTGGCGAACGGTGCAACGGCAGGTAGTAGTCATCCTTGAGCCGCTTGAGCGCTTTCAAGCGGTTCTGGGCGGTGTAGATCATCCGGGCATCCTGCGTCGTCAGCGCTCGGTGTGTCAGCTTCCCACGGCTAATGGTGGTCTTGCCAGCACGGCGCAGCACAATGATGATCACCGTGTCGTACCAATAGCCACCGGTGCGCGGATCAATCTCACAGGCCACATTCAACGCATCGCGCTGCCACGGCATCGGAGTATTGCCCATGGCCTTCATGACCTTGGCAACCTGGCCACCGCGAGTCTCCCTCTGCGGGTTTCGCGGCGTTGCATACAGCGGTGCGGGATTCCGCGGAGCATACAGCGACTCCACGAGCCACCTCCATTACTGCGTCGAGGCACCGCCCTCGTCGCCAAACAAGCCAGCCAGGAACGCCTCGGGTGAGGTCGGGGCTTTGTCGCCACCGTCCGTGACCTTGCGCAGCCGGTCGAAAACATTGAACAGCCGTGACTCCATGCCGGAAATCAGGTCTGGGCGTTCGATGCGCGGTATCTGGTCCAGCACACGGGCGTTGTACTTGGCTAGCACCAGCAGAGTCTTCTTGAAAGGAGGTTCTCCAACGAGCTTGCCCAGCTCCTCGGTGAGCACTTCCTCGATCTGCCCCGGCTCTGCCTTCCAGTCCAGCGACATGCTCGACGGGTCAATGGCCGGCGGAAGCTCTGGCAGCTCGTCCAGGGCCACCTCGCCGCCCTGCTCGCGCAGCTTCCGGCGAGCGCGGTACGCCGCCATGTCATCGCGCTTTGCCTTCTTGCACCCTGTGCAGCGGCAGCCTCGACGGTATCCGTTGAGGCTTGGCTCGCCCTTGCCGTGGCGGTAAGGAATTGAAGGGATCTGAGGGTCTTCCATACCCTTTACCGCCTTTCTTGTAAGCTCGCAAAAAATCAACCAATTCACGGCTGACCTGCCTACATGTGTAGGGCACTACCCGGGAAATCGGGGAGAGAGAAAAAATGGAACATGCGCGGGTGATCCGTACGCGCTTTTCCTAAAAAACCGGAGGTTTCCGGGGTGGATTGAGGGGTCAGCGACGCCTCAACGCGGATAGTTTTGTGACTGGCCTCGGTGCCGGTTTCTTTTTCATCCGCCGTCGGGCTGCTTCCTTCTTGCTGTTGCATCCGAGGTGCATGGGCTGAAGGTTCCATGGCGCTGTCGGGTGCCCGCCATCGGTGAGCGCAATGATGTGATCGAGCGATGGACCAAGCGGATGCCGTGGCCGAAACCCGAAGATGATCTCTTGGCTGCACCATGAACAGATCGAACCAGGTGGGCAGTGCAGCGCAACCAGCCGGCGCCATGGCCTGCCTTGCCTGCCACGCTTGGGATCCCATTCGCTGAGCACTTACACCTGCCCTAGATACGACGAAAGCCCAGCCGGTAAGTGGCTGGGCTTTCGATTCACAGGGCTTTGGATACACCTGTGGTAAGCACGTTCATCGTACAACGACAATCGCGGAACTGTCGAATCAGGCTGGTCTGGTCAATTGCTCAAGGATATGAATGTCGCTCCCCTGCCATTCGGCACCGCACACCCTGCACAGGACCAGTACGGAAGTATCCTTCTTGCCTCGGCGGATCTGGGCCACGACTGCACGGTTCACCACACGCTCGCCATTCAGCTCCTCATGCACCTCGTTGGAATGGCAGGCAGGGCAGGGCCGGCGCAAGGCGACGATGATCGGCGGGTTCAGCAGCGACTCGATCTCCTGCACCCATGAGGCCAATACTCGGTGGCATTCATTGAGCGCTTCTTCATCCACGCTCACCGATCCAGACTCATGCTGGATACTCAGGCTCTCGACCCACTGGATGACCTTGTCATGAAGGCCAGGAGCAGGCTTACCCGGATACCGGATCCAGTACTGGTCGTTGGCTTCCTGCTCGATCTTCATCTGCAAGTCCAATGCCGCCGCATCCAAGGGCAACCCGGGGCCAGACGAACTACCACCAGAGCCAGCTTCACCCGATGGCTTCAACGCCCTGGCCAGCAACAGCAACAGCGCCTCGGTCTTCACCACACGAGGACCTTCCGGCAACCGCTCAATCTCATGCGTCGATTCCAGGAGTTGATCCCGCAACCGCCACACCTGCACCAACCTATACATCGATCGATTCTCCACTGCCATTGCCCCATTCTCAGATGACTTCATTTGCACGAACTGCTGGTTGGACTTCATTAGCTCTTTCTCCTACGAGGTCTTCTACGTCTTGAACGGGGCTTCGGATTGCTCGGAGGATCAGGGTGTTCATGGGTAGGGGGATCGAGCTTCCCTGCCCTGCCCGTCCCGACCCGACCCGACCCGGCACATCCAGATCCGCCACCCTCGTCGTCGCTGATCTTCATTCGTTGATCGGTTGATTTATTTTTGATTTGAGATTGATCCGATCGTGCGCGCTGTCGCGAGTGCTGCGCTGGTTGGCCGGGAGCGTCCGTTGCCTGTTCAGCGGCGTCCGGAGTCTCACCTGGGGCGGGAGTCTCTACGGTCTCGTCATGGTCGTGCACTGCAGGGAATGCCAGCAGATCCGAATGGGATCGTGGCTGCTCTGTGGCCGGAGTTTCCGTTGCCTCAGGTCGTTCAACTGTGCCGGCGGCCGTTGCGTTCGAGTCGAAGCTGGATGCGCCGGAGTTAGCCGTTGCGTCATCACTAGCCGGTCGCGCCCAATCGGGCATGCTGGCCGTCGAGTCCTCGAATGCCGGAGCTGGCACAGGATCGAATAGTTCTCTGCGTTGCTCGGATACCTTCACGCGGTAACCGCACTTATCGAGCAGCCATTCGGCCGTCGCCTTGCTGTAATAAGGGTTTGCTGGGACCGCCCGCAGTGGTCTGTCCCAGGTCGCACCATCCTTTCTTGATGAATTGCACTGCTTGCAGGCCACGACCAGGCGCTCAAACGGGGTCGGCTCATCATCATCCAGATCACGCGGATCCAGATGGTCGATCGTCCCAACGCGAGCTGACTTCTGGTCGCCCCCTGCACCATTACCGAAGCGCACGATGACACTGCACCAGCGGCACTCGTCACCGTCGCGCTTGCGCACCGGTCCGGAGCGTTCAGGCTTACGATTATCTGCTTGCCTGTTCTTCTCCCGCTCCTTCTCGGACTTCAGGATCATATGGAAAAGGTCTGCCTCTTCCACGAGCTTGAGGACCGGGCGCTTACTGCCCTTCTCCTCGATCTCCTTCTCCTCGAAAATCCCGCAATACAGCGCGGTCTTCAGCAGCTCGGCGTACCGGCTCAGGCCGGCCAGCATCCTGGCTGTGCCGACTTCTACGATGTAGTCCTTATCAAATGCAGCCGATTGCGTGGCGCACCGATTCACCCACCCGTAGACCTCGTTCAGCAGGCGATCATCGACCCAGTTCACTTCCAGAACGCGCAAGATCAGTGGATGATTCGCCGATACGTCCGACTGCTTCAACCACGACATTGGCGTTCCTGTTCATGTTCTTAGGCTTCGGCAGCTTCCGGGCTTGCGCCCTGGCTACGGCGAGCGCTTCTTTGCGGTGTTTAGTGTCTGCGAGGGCGTTGCCGCGTTGGAGAGTGATCCAGCGTCGGGTGTTGGGGTTTCGGCAGACGTAGATCTTTTCGGTCTCATCGGTGAGGGCTCGTATGATCATCATCGAGGGCAAGGTCATGACGTGACCTCGATTCTGATGACTTGTTCTGGATGGCCGCTGCGCTCTTCAAATGCGCCGTTCCACCGGACGCCCAGTCTGCTCACGAGGTCTGAATGGTTGACCGAGACGATTTGTCCGTAGACCTTCTTCGTCTTGTCGGCGATATTCATTTCGATGTGCCGGCCACGGTCGAAGTAGTTGATGTCACCCATTCGGATCGGTTCCATATCGCGCAGCGCGTCGAGCTTCGGTGGTGGACCGTCGAAGTCCTGAGGGCGCTTGAGGGGTTCGGCTGGTGATTCTGGGTTCTTGCTCATGCTCAGTGCCCCTCCCCTGGCCCTACAAGTGCGTAGTCGATTTTGAGTTCTTCCAACGTTCCTGGGACTGCCTGCTCGACACCGGCTAGGAACTTGGCGACGACGGCGAAGCCCGCTTTGACCTTCTGGCCCAGGAAGTCGATGATTTCCGCTAGGACGACGCCGATGCGCTCCGCAGCGATGTCCTTCCGGGCTTTCTGCATGACCTGCAGCATGTTCCTCTCGTACAGCGCTGCAAGGTTCGGCTGGCCAGTGGCTTCCGCGTTGGCGATCTTGCCGGCCAACCAGATCGCTCTGTCGATATGCGAGTTGCTCATGCCTGCACCAGGAAACCATCGAAGGTGGGAAGGTTCCCAACACTTACTCCGTCGTGCGGGTAGACCAGCGCCGCCTCGTCCATCGGGTCCTCTGGGTTGTTCCCTGGCAGCCACGCCCAGTCCGTGCGGAAGCGGATGGAGAACTCCACGAGGTCTTCCGCGTCTTGGAACGCCTCGATGGTTTCGCCGATGGTGTTCTCGAACCACTGGCGCACGGCTTCATCTGCGCTGTGCGCGTCGGTGGTTCCGGTGACAATCCATAGGTCGCTGTCTTCGCCCAGTTCCTGGACGGTAATGTTCTCGTAGCTCATGCCTGTTTCTCCTTCTTCAGCTCATCGATCTTGTCCGGTCGGAAACCGAACCATCCTTGAATGTCTTCGGTGTCCCGATCCAGCACCATGACGTAGGGCATCGTCGCTGGTTCGCCCAGTTGCTGGGCGATGCGCTTCAGTTCGTCGATGGACTGCTTATCTGACTGGTTCACGACGATCTCTTGGAACGGGATGGCGGCGGCATTCAGTGCACGCTTGGTGTTGGTGCACTGGTTGCACGTGCCGGGTTTCGTGTACAGAGTGACTAGCTTGCTCACGCTGTCGCCCCTTCCAGCCACGCGAGTGAGTTCGCCGCTCTTCGCATTTGATTGATCAAGCGAGTCACAGCTACCGCACCTTCTGGGGTGAGCTTGAGCGTGTGCATCACTTCTCCGCGGAACCGAGGCGCATCATGCGCGAGCACTGCGTGGAAGTAGTTCTTCTTATCCGCCATGGCGCTATACCTGTAGATCGGCTTCTTGCGCTGCTCCTTCTCCGACCAGCGGGAGGATTCCTGCTTGTAGATCCACTTGCGGTCCAGAAGCACTGCGCGCAGCTCGTTCTCACCGATCTTCAGATCAGAAGCCAGCGTGCGGATCGTGATCAGATCCTCGTCAGCCACGAACGTATCGACGTAATCGACCTTCGGAGCGTCCTGCTCCACCTTCGATTCCAGCGCCTTGACCCGCGCGCTGGTGATCTGAAGTGCCTGGGCAACGATGTCGTCCTCCGACATCGGCGAGCGCTGGGTGGTGAGTTGCTGGGCCATCTCGTAGAAGGCCTTCACGAGCTCCTTTTTGAAGGTGCGCACCTGCTCGTTATTGCGCAGGTAGGTGATCAGCAGGGTTGCTTGCTGTTCGTTGAGCTGGGCCACTTCTCGGCGTTGGGTTCCGCCGGCTGTCTCGAAGGGTCGGATTTCAAATCCGACCCTTCCGAATTCGTTGAGGTCGTTACTGTTGTCGCGGATCATGCGCACGACTGATGCGTGCTGGTTGCCGGTGTTCTCGGCGATTGTGAGCGAGGTGACGAATGCGCCGAGTCCGTCTACTTCGACGAGTGATCTTCTGTTTTCTGGGGTGATGCTCAATTTCGGTTCCTCCTGTACAAGGTGGTTGGTTTGTTAAGTTCTTGACAAGGTTTCAGCTGACGATGGCCAGGTGCATCGGCACGTGAGCGATCCATGCTCGCTTGGTGGTTTTGAAGTTCTTGTCGGCTGTGTTGTCGAGTTCTAACTTCGATACGTGCATCAGGCCGATGAACCGCGATCCGACCATGACCAGGATTTGCCCGCCGCCGGCAGACGCGAGCATGCATCCGACTCCGTAGACGGTTTCTGCAGCCTTGAATGCGCTGAGGGTTTTGCTGTCGAACTCGATTGGTGGAAGCTTTGAAGACTTCGCTTGCACGTAGGTGGCCAGCGTGTGCCACGACTTTTGCAGGTCTTTGCGTTCCTGCACCGGAGTGGTGACACGGTATGAGTCCCCTCCGAATAGCTGGCCCAGGCGACGGATGTTGATCGTCGCGATCTGGATGTCCTTTTCTTCAGGTTTCCGTTCAACAGTGAATGTCACCGTGATTTCCAGCCGCACTTCCCAATCCGTCTTAGACGGCGTGAACGCGGCAATGACGGTTGAGGCGATATCCGGAGTCATGCTGAACTCTCCCAGCTCGCCATCCCACTCGTCTTGGTCAACTTCTACTCGGGCCATTCCGGTGGTGAGGCCGTTCTCGGCGAAGACCAAGAGATCCCCGTTTTCGCGGAGAGACAATGTCAGTGAATTACCGACGGTGTCTTTCTTGTCCTTGGATGCGTGAGTCTTGACCGAGGCCAAGGCCGCACGGAAGTAGTACATATCAACGATGAACTTCATGATGCTGCCCTCTTCTCCCTGGTTCTTCTCTGGTTTGCTTCGACGCGTTGTTCGAGCTTGTACCGCGTGCGTCGTTCTTCCTGACTGAGTCCGCCGAACGTGCCGTATTGCCGGCTGTTCTGATTGCCCTGCCCGTGCTCGAAGCAGGTCCTGATGACCGGGCAACCCTCGCAGATCTTCTTTCCTGGCTTCGCGGCGAACGGCGCGGAGCTGATCGGATAGAACGGGTCCCCGTTCTTGCGGAAGTCCCACGTCTTGGCCATGTCCGCGCACGCGGCCTGATCCATCCACGCATTCGGATCACTGGACATGTCCGGAGCCTGCTGGATCATTGATGGGATGCGCCTGTTCACCATTGCGGTGCCCATCGCATGCGTTCGCTGCCGAGCTGGCCGGTGGTGAAGAAGTCGCTGATGCTCTTGAACTCCTCCACGGTGCGTTGCGCCCACCAGAACAGCTCGTCGCGGTTCGCCGAAGTGCGCGAGACTTGCGTGCCGTTGACCAGGACCGGCTTGCCCGGGATGAACCAGAGGGTTGCAACCCACAGGGTTTCGCCTTCGGCCATGCCTTGCACCGGCCTGATCGTGGCTCGCGGGTAATCCATCCAGTACTTCCAGCCAGGCTGGATCTGCTCGTAACCACGCTTGAGATCCACCACCCGGATCGCTGGTGCCGTGCCGGCCGTCGAGGGGTGCGCCGCTTGGCACTTGAGCCTGGCTACTATCGCGCGCAATTCAGCAAGCTCCGCGGCAGCAACCTGCTTTTCCTCACTGGTCATAGACCTAGCCATTAGTTTCACCGCCATCGCAGGTAGGGCACGGAGTGGAAGCGTCGGCCGCGATCACCTGATGCTGACCACAGCCCGCGCAAGTCACTTCGGCACCGACTGGAAGATCAACGTCCAATCCTTGGCTGCCCTGCTGGTCTTGGCTCGCAGCCAGACGCATGGCATCGACCTCGTCGCGGTCCGGAATGTACCCAAAGAGATTGATCAGCCTCTGATACCAGGTAGCCATCGGCTTCCACCGGGCAGCTTTCTCCCACGAATCTCGCTGATACAGGTTGAATTTGTGAGACATGCCCTCGGCATCCGCGGCCTGCAGCCACGCGTACAGGCGCACCTGCTGGCCCAAGGCCATCTTGTATACGAGTTCAGAGGCCTGCTCTTCCCAGACTGAGCGACGCCTTCTCACCGGTTCTGAGTACTCGCTCTCGTCACCCTCTGGCTCTGGGTACGGCAAATTGATGGCCTGCGCGACCAACCGTTTACGCGCTTCGGTCAACGAGTCATTGGCGAATACAACGTCAGCGAACAACTCACGATCCTCGGCATCCGTAAGCGCCTTCTTTTCCTGGATCTTCGAGACAACGAACTGCTGGCGCGCAACCTTCGAAGTCGGCAACGTGCCGTTCAGCCGGCGGACCAGTTCCAGCTCCGCCTTGCGCTCCGGAGAAACCTGCTTAGCCTTAGTCTTTGTCTTGGCCCACCAATTGACCGTCTCCGGGGTGCTCACATCGAACTGATGCCCGGCCGTGATGTGCTCCTCGACGGACAGCACCGCATCGGTCTTGGACCACCTGCCGCTGTAGCGGTTCTCGGAGTCGATCTCGACAGCACCTTGGCCGGTCAGGTCGACGCGCAGCACGTTGCGCTTGGCGTTCGCCTTCTTCTGCTCGATCAGCCTGGTGACATCGTGCTGGTCCTGCTTCCAGCGGGAAGATTCCAGATCATCGACAACGCTCTCGAACAGTGAACCGTCGCCGGTCTCGGTTTCCACATCGAGGATATCCGCGGCCGTGAGCAGGTCAATCGTTCCGCGTTCGTGCAGCTTTGCAACCTTCGGCTGGCTGGCCAGGCGAGCGCGCGGCTTCACCTCGGCCTTGTCAATATTGAAGTTCTTGGCGATCCACGCCTCGGTCTTGCCCTCCGTGAGCAACCCCTGCAGGGCCTGCGACTGGCCCAAGTGGTCCAGCCTCAAGTGGTTGGTTCCAGTGGACAGCGCCTCGGTGAACAGAGCCATATCAGCGTTCGCTGGCGCCGGCACAACCTCGCACTTGAGCTCAGTCAGCCCGGCGCGCAGTGCGGCCGCGTGGCGGCGGTGGCCACCCTGGATCTTGTAGTCCCCCTCGCGGTCCGGATGCAGGTAGACGGTGATAGCGTCCATCTGGCCGACAGACTTCAACTCGTGAGCGAGCTGGTCAATATCGCCCATGTCGGTACGAGGGTTCTTAGGATCCGGATGGATCGCACTGGTCGGCAGCATCTTCAGCTGCCCTGGTTTTTGAGACACGAGTCCCCTCCAAAGATGTGAAAGTCAGAAAAGTTAGTGGCTTGCCGTCAGTAGCTCAGCGTCAGCGCGCATGATCCGGTGCGCCCGAATTTCGGCGTTCACCCAATCGACCACCGCGAAGAACGCGGCGATCCCGGTGAACATCAGCAGCAGTGTGGCCAGCCCGTTAGGCTGGTAGTTCGCCACGAGCACCGAAGCAACCAGGACGGCCACCATGGGGATCCACAGGGTCCACATGCGGCGCTGGGCCAGTTGATAGACCCGGCCGGCGGTCATCGCGCGCCACCGTCGAACAGCGAAGCGGCATCCACGGGCTTGGGGGCGTGCAGGAAGCTGGTGACCTTCGCGTACTCGATGCCGTTCACGAACAGTGCCCCGGCGCCATCGTCGCCTTCCTTGGCGATGGACGCAGTATCCACAAACACGCTGTTGCCCCGGTACTTATCGTGTCCCCAAGCAGTCGCGGCCTTCTTGACCTGGCGGGCACGGTCCGCTTTCGACGCGTTGTCCCAGAACGCGGTCAGCTTCGCCGAGTGACTATGCTGCCCGCGGGGAATAATGAGCACTCGACCCTCGACCTTAGACATTTACGCCACCTGCTTCTGAGCTAGATTTGATATGTGGAACTAACTTCATTACTGATCTCGGCTCTCTCGCTCCTCATCGCGCTCAGCTCGGCAATCTGGGCTATCAGCGCCAGCCGAAGTGCCGACAAGCAAGCGAAGGAAGCTGGTCAAAAGGCAGATACTGCGAACCAGTTGAGTGCGGACTCCAACGTGATCGCCGAGGACAGTAAGCGCATCGCAATAGAGTCCCGTCAGATAGGCGAAGAAGCTCTGACGCTCGCTAGAGCGACCGAAGCTCGTGAAAGCGACACAAGCAACGTCCACTGGGAAAGCGATTGGAAAGAGCCAGGCACCTGCACCATTACCAACAGGGGTGACGACGAAGCTTTCAATGTGCGCATCGTCCTTACCGTGGATGATGAAGAAATCCGCAAAACGGTGGAATCGATCCCCGGTGGCGGCAGCGTCCAAATCGAATGTCCTAAAGCCCGAGCCACCTACCTGAGGGAAGTACGTGACTTCCGGACGAAGGAAAGGCTTCACGAGGTGGAACGAAGCCGAGGTTTCTTCACGTCCCTGGGGCCGGATACTTCGCAGTACCGTTACCATTTCCATCGGGAGCGGATTGATTGGGTGTCCCAGAGCGGCAAGCCTGGCTTCTACGATGACGAGTACACGAACAGCCTGGGCGACTTTGGCTGAGGCTGCGTTCTTCTGACTGGCCTGCATCTTGCTCACGCTGCTACCTCCTGGCCATTGGACTCTGCGCGCCAGCTTGCATAGACGCCAGCAGCTTCGCGCAGGCACTGTTCCCGCGATGGCCGAACCTCGACCTGTGAGCTATCGGCAGTGTTCGATACACTGGTCATTGAAATCACGCCTTTCTTAGCGGTTAGTTTTGATTTCTCCGCACCCAGCAGTTACAGCTGCTGGGTGCTTCTTATTTGCCCGAAATGCGGGGCTTAGGCCCTCCGCCGATAGGATTCGAGTACCCCTACACGAACCACCTACCAACGGAGGAAACTTGGACAGTTTTTGGAACTGGCTCGGAGCCAATTGGATCTCCCTACTCGCAGCCATCGGCGCAGTGCTTTCCGGCATCTTCACATGGCGAGCGAACTCCAAAGCAAAGGAGGCCAATACGAAAGCTGATACTGCGAACGATTTAGCAAAAGAAGCCAATTCGATAGCATTCGACTCCCATGCGATAGCCAAGGCAGCTAGCGAATTCGTGTCCTTCGACTGCCGTCCGGTTGGTGATGGACGGACGTTCCGCATAAGGAACACGGGAAACGTGCGAGTCAGCGTGTACTCGATCCTGTTTGATAACGGTCGCCCCAGATGGGAGGAATATACGACGTCGTCTCCCCTTGACCCCGGACAGTCAATCGTCGAACAAATCAAGCCCATAGAACCTGGCCATGACTGGATCGTCACTGACAAGCAGGAAATAGCAATCACCTACTACCACGGCGAATTCGCCCCGGGTAATGAGAAGATTTGGACAGGAATCGTCCAATCCACTGACGCATAGTTTTGTTGGGTGAAGAGTTACGCGATCCGTTAGCTCCGACCTCTGGGCCCATCCCCCGCAACGGCGACTCGTAAAGCGGCGATTCTTCAAATGGCCAAGTCTCACTCCACGTTTTGACCTGCTGGTAGCCACGGGAACCCAGCGATTGCCCATGCACCTCAGCAAAGTGCAATATCTGAACAAATCCCAGATTATTAAATTGCTGTCGTCGCTGGACCCCAGGCGACGAGGGGACGTAGGCATCAATTATCATGCCGCATTTACCACAGCTAAATCCCCACTGGCTCATCTTGTAGTCCGGCCCAAAGGGCGGAAATGGGCGACCGACCATCTCGTGCACTCCTTACTTACCGTTTGAATGTTTGGTTTCGTTGCCCTCAGCAGTTGCACCTGCTGGGGGCTTGTTCCTTGCCTGCTCCTACTCATGCCGTCTTCTTTTGGGAAACATCATGTTCCGCAAAATCTGACACGTGAGTCAAAAAAAGATCTTCAACTCCAACGCCCAGGAACTTTGCAATGCGCAAGGCTGGTTCAGGCTCCAAAGTCTTCACTTCACCGTTCACCAAGCGATTCATGTAGCTGTGGGACTTCCATCCCGCCGCTTTCGCTAGCCCTCGATTGGAGACTTCTTGGACGATCATGAGCCGCTGGAGCATCTTTCTGTCTCGGAGTTCCATCCAGAGACCTCCTGCTACTCGAGGATGTTTGACAATGTTCACTGTACCGCCTCCTGTTACGTCGTGTCCAGTAAAACGATACTTGAGAATTGCCCTAGTGTCCACCCGTGATTCGCATTTCCTCCCGGTATCCGCGCGGACTCGGGCATCTCAGCCGTAAAAATGGTAAATTTCTTGTGTCCAGTGTGGCGTTACAGGCAGTGTCCGCCCTGCTTGATTTGCCCTTTGCTCCTAGCCCAAGGTTGTTCCGTGAACGAAATCCACCCACTTGGCGAGCTGATCCAAGAAGTCATGGACCGCAACGCGTGGTCGCTTCGAGGCTTGTCCTCGCGGGCCGACCAATTGGGCTTCAAAATGAGCCACTCCAATTTTGGCCGTCTCAAGGATGAGCCGATTACGAGCATGAAGGGCGAGACGATCAAGATGCTCGCCAAAGTACTCAAGGTTTCCGAAGCCCGAGTCGCTACCGCGACATTGGACTCCATGGGCATCGCCAACGATGGCAGCCAGGAGCGCCTAGCTTTGGCGGATTTCGTTCGCACTTCAAGTGAAGTGAGTGCACGCGACCAACGGATTCTCCTATCCGTCATTGGCGCAATGTGCGACGACGAAAGCGGCATCAATGGACAATCAGAACGCGCCAACCCCAACCCTGCAGGCTCGCATCTGCGAGCGGTGGCGCCCACGGGTGACCCTATCCCTGGACAGAAGACCGAGCCCGAATACAGCATCACGGAACTTCACGGCGCCGAGGCCGACAAGTACCCAGCCCCGCCCATCGAAGAATTGGCCGCCCACCCTAACTACGAATCGACCCGCGAGAAATTCGAGCGGCAACACGGATCGCGTGGCGAGGAAAATCAAGATTGCCCTAGAGGACGCGAGAATGACTAATGCCAATCCATCCGACCGTGCGCGAATCACTTTTATGGATCTCGAAAAGTCCTTAGCCAATGTAGCGAATTCATTCAAGAATTGGGCAGATGTTGGTTATGGGGACACACCTACAAATAATCTGCGGAATGCAGTCACCGAGTTGGTGATTGACCTGGCTTCTTCATTCCTCGCTGCCGCAAAAGCACGACTTAGCTCTCTCCCGGTTGATTCGCTTGATTCGCTTGATTCGCTCGTGCGAAAAATTACCACAGATTTCAATGCGGCCATTTTTGTTGACGAAACTAATTACGCTCGGGATCTAGCGCCGGCTTTCTCATGGGTCCGCAAATTTCTCGTACCAACGCTCGACCCGAAAAGCATGCCATTCATGCAACCAATGACGCAGGATGAGGCCGACAAGTTTAGTGTCCTGGAAGGTCGGGCTAACGACTTGAACAGCCACCTCGAAAGGGCGATAGAAGCACAAAGAGATACTGTTCGCCTCGACGATCAGGCAAGACTGTCAGAAGCATTGCGAGCGCGTCTAACCGCATTAGAAAAGGAATATTCCAAATATTCAAGTGATCTCACGAGTATCGCAGAAGAAAACGGAAATCTTCGCGAAACTTTTCACCGCGCGACTCAAGCAACGAAGGATCTCGACGCAGTACGTGAACAGTACGAAGCCTTAAATGAGCGCAAGTCCAAAGACAAACTGGTTCATCATTTCGGCGAGTTTCATGGAAAGCACAATGTCGCATCAAGGTATTATCTTATTTTTGGCCTGGCCCTCATCGTCGCAACGGGCGCATTTGCTGTCTTTCATGCCCTGCAGCTGCCGGTCAGCATCAGTTTAGGACCTTCAATTATTGGCACATTAGCTTGGAAGCTAACTGTTGTGGGAGGCGGCACAGCCCTGAGCACTTACTTGCTACGTCTCGCTTCATACCACCGGAAACTGGCAGTTTGGAGCGATACTGTTCAAGTTCAGCTTCAAACGTTCACTCCCTACATCCAGCAGATTGGCGACGAGGCATCCAAGGACAAGCTCAGAATCGAATTCGCTCGTAGAGTCTTTGGCGGGGAACCAGGTAATAGCGCCGATCCTCAGGAAAGCTCTTCAGACTTAGCCGCCGTCACCGAGCTGTCTGCATTGATCGCCAATGTGGCGAAGATTCAAGGCGCCAAATAAGCCATCTTCTCGCACTAACTGACCATCCGGCATTGCTGTCAACAATTGGAAAACACTCTTGTTCGAAGATATATTCGAATCATGAGTAACTTCCTGAGTCGTTTGGTGGACATTAGCCAAGCGATCATCATATGGTCTAGGCCCCATGCGTCCGCTCCGGCCGCCACGGATGGGCGCCGCATCTGGATAGATCCATCCCTAACGACTGCGGAAGTTCGTTGTGCGCTTACGCACGAGGCTATCCACGTCAAGCACGGCCACAGCTCTTGCCAAAGCCCAAGTACCGAGCGACAAGTATGCCTCGAAACTGCCCTTGCGCTTATTCCATTCACCGAGCTCCGCCGCGTCGCCTCCTGGGCTAGAACCCCATGGGAAATGGCAGAGGAACTAGGTGTGACAGAGCAGGTCATCTTGGATCGCCTTGCCACCTTGGACGGCGATCAGATCCAGATGCTCTGGCCACCCTCCGAATACATCGCCTGAATCCCCAGCCTTATCAACAACCAGCAGCATCAGTCTTGCCCGGCATTACTGCAGGCGCACACTCGAACAAATATCTGAAATACACAGGAGACCTCATGAAGAACTCGAATACCACTCCGGAAGAAACCATCAAGACTGAGCTGCCGCCGAGTGCCTTCAGTTGCAGTCCAAGAGAGTCCACCGAAGAAGACGACAACCTGCTCCGGCTTCTGATCGGACGACTCGACGAACTCACCAGGCCGCGGCCAGGAGGCAAACTCAAATGAGCAAGACACATCGGCCGAGGGCAATCCTCTACCTACGCCAATCGGTGGCCAAAGAGGAATCCATCAGCCTTGAGCTACAAGAGGACGCAGGCCGACGCTACGCAGCGCAGGCAGGCTATGACGTTGTCGCAGTCGAGGCCGATCACGGTATCAGCGGGCGAACCTGGAAGCGCCCGGCCGTGCTGCGCGTCATGAAGATGGTCGAAGAGCAGCAAGCCGACGTCATCATTCTCTGGAAGTGGTCGCGCCTCTCGCGTGCCCGCCTGGACTGGGCGGTGGCCATCGACAAGGTTGAAGCGGCCGGCGGTCGCATCGAATCAGCGACCGAGCAAGTCGACGTGAGCACGTCCACCGGACGCTTCGCCCGCGGCATGCTCGCAGAATTCGCAGCCTTCGAATCCGAGCGTATCGGCGACACCTGGAAAGAAGCTCACCGGCGCCGCATCGAGCAAGGCCTGCCAGCCACCGGAAAGAAACGCTTCGGCTACCAGTACGACAAGGCCATAGGATTCACCCCGCACCCCGTCGAAGGCCCAATCCTTCAAGAGTGCTACCGCAAATACGTCACCGGTACCTCCTTCTACGAGATCACCGACTACCTCAATGCCGGACCCACAAAGCCAGGGGAAGGCTACACTGGGCCGAAGCCCGGAATCTGGTCAGCAAACACCGTACGCCGTGTAATGGACAACCCCTTCGCCTCAGGCCGGTTCATCTCCAAAGGAGAAGTCCGCCAAGGGATCCACGAACCGTTGATCAGCGAAGAAACATGGGAACAATTCCAGGTGCGCCGCAAGAGCCGCAGGGTCACCCGATCCAGCACCAAAGGCAAATACCCGTACACCGGCCTGATCTTCTGCGAGCTCTGCGGCCACGGGATGTATGCCGGCCTCTTTGGCTCAGACCACACCCTCAAATACCGCTGTAGCGGGGCCGCACAATGGAAACTCCACCCCGGCGGCTACGTCATGAACACCACCATCGAAGCCACCCTACTCCCCTGGCTGTCCGACCTAGCCGACGAAATCAACCAGGCAACCAACAGCGCACCCACCGTCCCGAAAGCTACAGACCCTACCCCACACCTCCGGCGAGCGCTGATGAAGGTTGAGGCCCGGTTGGAAGGGCTGACGGAGAAGCTGGTGGACGGGACGGTTCCGCAGGAAGTGTATGAGCGGATGCGTGATCAGTGGCTCGGTGAAAAGAAGTCTTTGGATGATCAACTGATGGCGGCGCGCGTCGAGTCCCGGGTTGAGCCCGTGAAGTTGCCGCCTGATTTGATGGAGCAGTGGGGTGAGATGCCGGCTGAGGTGAAGCGAGAGCTGCTGGCCCGAGTGGTGGCGAGGATCTTAGTGAAGCCTGGACGGCCGCGAGCTGAGGTGCGAATTGTCGCCCGCTGGGAGAAAGTTGCCTTGTCAGATCATAGGAGCAATTAGAGCTTAGTCATGAGTGT
>NZ_JBLVOJ010000005.1:115516-128782 GCF_053543715.1 Glutamicibacter sp. AGC46 | reverse complement strand
ACCTGCAGGGTTTCGAGGTTCAGCGGGATATCCGGGAAGAACAGTGTTGGCAGGGACTCGGGCAGCTGGCCCTTGTCGCCCACGGTGGGTACGGCAACCGAGGCGAATACGGTGATCAGCGTCAGCACCACGATGGCCACCAGCGGGGCGGGGATGGCGGTGGTCAGCTTGGGCAGGCCGAAGACGATCAGCAGACCCAGGATCGTGAGCGGGTAGACCAGCCAGGGGGCTCCGAGCAGTTCGGGAACCTGGGACATGAAGATCAAGATTGCCAGCGCGTTGACGAATCCGACCATGACCTGGCGTGGAATGAAACGCATCAACTTTGCCACGCCCAGCAGGGCCAGGATGACTTGGAAGATTCCGGCGAGGATGACGGCGGCGATGAAGTAGTCCACGCCGTGGCTGGCTACCAGCGGTGCGATGACCAGCGCGATGGCGCCGGTGGCCGCGGAGATCATCGCGGGGCGTCCGCCGAAGAAGGAGATGGACACGGCCATGGTGAAGGAGGCGAAGAGCCCGATGCGCGGGTCAACTCCGGCGATGATCGAGAAGGCGATGGCCTCGGGGATCAGGGCCAGGGCCACGACCAGGCCTGCCAGGACCTCGGTTTTCAGCAGCCGCGGGGATTTCAGGGTGCGCAACACCGATTGGCGTTCGGTGGGACTCAGTGCGGAAGGATCCGCTGTGGTGCTGGTGCTCATAGGTGAGCTCCCTTCTTTTCAAGCCAGTAAGCGTGGGGCACGTGCAGTGCGTAGAATTCATGGGATGGGCATCATTGCGCCGCAGACGAGGCAAGAGCTGCCGGAGCGGTCGTAGACCTGATGCCATCGAATACAACTCTAACCTAACGTAAGGGTAGGGTTGTAATTGGAGGAAACGGAGGACTTCATGGATCAAGCGAAGACCGAAGGTGCTGGCGGTTCGATGCATATCGGTGACATGGTCGAGGCTACCGGCCTGTCGCATCGCACCATCCGCCACTACGACGAGGTGGGGTTGCTGCCGGCGAGCACCCGCAGCGAAGGCGGTTTCCGGATCTATACCGACTCGGATCTGGCCCGCATGCTGGTGATCCGCTCGATGAAGCCGCTGGGCTTCTCGCTGGAGGAAATGGGGGAGCTGCTTGACGCGGTGGACGCGCTCGCGGCAGATCCGCAGGACTCCGTCGCCCGGGCCAAGCTCGATGACTACACCCAGCGTGCCAGCGCCAAGCGCGACAAGCTCGCGCTGAACTTGCAGCGTGCCGAGTCCTTCATCGCGGATCTTCGCACCAAGTAGGCCTGAAGCATGGAGATCCGCTTAGCCGCGATGGCGCAGAACCACTGGGCGGATGTCGCCCGCATCTATGCCAGCGGCATCGAGACCGGCCTGGCCACCTTCGAATCCGAGGTGTCGGCACGCGAGAAGTTCTTCGCGGCGAAAATTCCTGCCTTGTCGCTGGTGGCCATTGCGCCCGATGCCAAGGTTCTCGGCTGGGCTGCGGCCAGCCCGGTTTCGGCCCGCCCGGCCTACCACGGCGTGGTGGAGCACTCGGTGTACATTGATCCGGATCATGCCGGATGCGGCATTGGCACTCGGCTGCTGGCCGAGCTGATCGCCCGGGCAAGGGAAGAAGATTACTGGATGGTGCAGTCGGCAGTCATCGCCGGCAACGAAGCCAGCAGGGTACTGCATGCCAGGGCCGGGTTCCGCGAGGTTGGCCGGCGCGAGCGGATTGCCCGGGGTGCCCGCGGGGCAGTGGCGGGGCAATGGCTGGATACCGTCCTGTATGAGCTCAGGCTCTAGGTAGCGCCCTGCCCAGGTGGGTCTGCGGCCTAGCCCTTGGGTGCCAGGCTGGATCCTAGGGATTCCAAAGCGCCAGGGACGACGGAGTAGTACGCCCACACCCCGCGCTTTTCGCGGTGCAGGATTCCGGCCTCCACCAGGATTTTCAGGTGGTGCGAGACCGTCGGCTGCTTGAGGCCCAATGGTTCGGGCAGGTCGCAGACGCACGTCTCGGCCGATTCGCTGGCGGAGACGATGGACAGGATGCGCAGGCGGTTGGGATCGCCCAGGGCCTTGAAGCGCAGCGCCAACGCTTCGGCCTGCCCGGCGTTGAGGATTGCCTCGCCTTGGGATGGCGTGCAGCAGGCGTCGGCTGCCGGTACTGGGGAAGTTTCTCCGGCAGGATTCACGGTGGCTGTGCTCACGGGCCTTGGCTCTTTTCTTCTGGCGCCAGAGATTGACAAACGTCGATATGTTTCATCATACTCAAAACATCGACAATCGTCGATGCCTATTCTTGGAGTGATGAATCAGTGGCACCCGCGCCTGCGCTAGACACTGCCCCCGTGGCGGCAAAACTTTCCTTCCTGGACCGCTACCTGGCCCTGTGGATCCTGCTGGCCATGGGCGTCGGCTTGGGTCTGGGCCGCATCTTCCCTCAGCTGGGCGAGCTGCTGGACCGCTTCACCGTGGCCGGGGTCTCGGTACCCATCGCCATCGGCCTGCTGGTCATGATGTATCCGGTGCTGGCCAAGGTCCGCTACAACGAAACCGGCCGCGTGCTGGCCGACAAGAAGCTGATGATCACCTCGCTGGTGATCAACTGGGTCCTGGCCCCGGCGTTCATGTTCGTCCTGGCCTGGGTATTCCTGGCAGACCTGCCCGAATACCGCACCGGCCTGATCATTGTGGGGCTGGCCCGCTGCATCGCCATGGTGTTCATCTGGAATGATCTGGCCTGCGGGGACCGGGAAGCGGCCGCGGTGCTGGTGGCCATCAACTCGGTCTTCCAGGTCATCGCCTTCGGTGCCCTGGGCTGGTTCTACCTGCAGCTGCTGCCATCGTGGCTGGGGCTGGAAACCACCAGCGCCGAGTTCTCCATTGCCGCGATCACCGCTTCGGTGCTGGTCTTCCTGGGCATTCCGCTGGTGGCCGGCTACCTGACCCGTACCCTGGGCGAAAAGGCCATGGGCCGCGACTGGTACGAGGGAAAATTCCTGCCGAAAATCGGGCCGTGGGCACTGTACGGGCTGCTGTTCACCATCGTGCTGCTCTTCGCATTGCAGGGCGATAACATCATCTCCAAGCCCCTGGATGTGCTGCGCATGGCGATCCCGCTGCTGATCTACTTCGTGGTGGTCTTCGGTGCCGGAATGCTCATCGGCCACTGGCTGAAGCTGGGTTACCCGCGCACCACCACTCTGGCGTTCACTGCCGCCGGCAACAACTTCGAGCTGGCCATCGCGGTAGCCATCGCCACCTTCGGTGCCACCAGCGGCCAGGCCTTGGCCGGGGTGGTGGGTCCGCTGATCGAGGTGCCGATCCTGGTTGCCTTGGTCTACGTGGCCCTGTGGTCCCGGAAATTCTTCCCGGCTGTAAGCACTTCGACTACTTCTTCCTAAGGACAACACCCATGACTGCTGCCGAAAAGCCTTCAGTTCTCTTTGTCTGCGTGCACAATGCAGGGCGTTCCCAGATGGCCGCCGCCTTCCTCTCCCACCTCTCCGGAGGGCGCATTGAGGTCCGCTCGGCCGGATCCGCCCCGGCTGATTCGGTTAACCCGGCCGCCGTGGAAGCCATGAAAGAAGTCGGCATCGACATGTCCTTGGAAATCCCCAAGGTGCTGACCACCGAAGCCGTGAAGGACTCCGATGTGGTGATCACCATGGGCTGCGGAGATGCCTGCCCATTCTTCCCGGGCAAGCGCTATGAAGACTGGAAGCTGGAAGACCCCGCAGGGCAGGGCATTGACGGCGTGCGGCCAATCCGTGATGAAATCCGTGCCCGGATTGAGAACCTCATCGCCGACCTGCTGCCGGCCAGCTAAGCGCAGACCGTCTCCAGAATTCCAGCAGCCAAGGAGAAACCCATGCAGGAGAACCTTCCAGTCATCGTCATCGGCGCCGGCCCCATCGGCCTTGCTACCGCCGCCCACCTGCGCGAACGCGGGCTGGAAGTGCTTGTCCTGGAAGCCGGGGACAGCGCCGGCGCCGCAATAGCCCAGTGGTCCCACATCAAGCTCTTCTCCCCATGGCGCTTCAATATCGATGCGGCCGCCCGCCGGCTGCTGGAAACCCCAAGCGAGGGATACGCAGGAGGCTGGGAAGCGCCGCGGATCACCAAGCTTCCCACCGGCGCGGAGTTGGTCAGCGAATATCTCCAGCCGCTGGCCGCCCACCCGGAATTGTCACCGCGCATCCGCTACGGCCACCGCGTGGCGAAGATCAGCCGCGTGCTGGCCGACGGCCGCGGTGCCGACAAGGCACGCACCGCGCACCGCGATGAAGCCCCGTTCCTGGTGCGCACCGAAACTCCGGGCGGCCCGGTGGATCTTCTCGGCCGTGCCGTGGTTGACGCCAGTGGCACCTGGAACCAGCCAAGCCCGGTAGGCCGGGCCGGAATCCAGGCCATCGGCGAAGCGCAGGCGCGCGAGCGCGGCTTCATCATCTGCGGGCTGCCTGATCCGCTGGGCGCCGATGAGCAGGAGCTCGCGGGCAAGAAATTGCTGGTGCTTGGCGCCGGGCATTCGGCGGCGAATACCGTCATTGCCCTGGGCCGGTTGCAGAAGAAGTTCCCGGACATTCGGATCCTTTGGGGCCTGCGCGGGGCGGCCAACCCGATTCGGCTCTACGGTGGCGGAGCTGCTGACCAGCTACCAGCCCGGGGCCAGCTGGGCACGTCGCTGCGCCGGCTGGTGGAGAACGGCAACGTGGAACTGCTGGAAAATGTCTCCGTCGCTTCGATGAGCGCAGGGGATCAGCTGTCCGTATCGCTGGCTGACGGGCGCGAGCTGGGCGTTGACCGCATCATCGCCGCCACCGGTTTCCGCCCGGATCTGCAGATGCTCTCCGAACTGCGCCTGGACCTGGATGAATGCGTTGAAGCCCCGCGCCAGCTCGGGCCATTGATCGACCCGGAATTCCACAGCTGCGGAACGGTCAGCGCGCACGGCGAAAAGCAATTGGCGCACCCGGAAAAGAACTTCTACATCGTTGGAATGAAGAGCTATGGACGGGCTCCGACGTTCCTGATGGCTACCGGCTACGAGCAGGTGCGCTCCATTGCCGCTGCCTTGTCCGGCGATGCCGACGGGGCAGGCCGGGTTGAACTGGATCTGCCGGAAACCGGGGTCTGCTCCACGGATCTGGGCGGTTCCTGCGATGCCCCCGCGGACGGCGGCACCGCCAGCGGAACCGAGCCCGCCGAAGCGGCCGGCTGCTGCACCTCGCCGCAGCCGGTGAGCCTGGGATTGGCCACAGGAACACGGCACGGCAACAGCGAAGTGGCCGCCCAGTAAGCCTGCTTGGGCAAGGGGCGATCGCCACGGAAACTCGATGGAGCCAAGGGGCAGCGCGGCATATGCCGCGTTGCCCCTTGGCTCCATTTTCTTTCCAGGGCCGGGATAGGCCCGCGTTTCAGCTCACCGGGACCGGCGTGTTCCTGGCCGCCGGATCCTGCTGCGCAGCCGTGCCTCGGGTACCGGCACGCTGCGGCGCCGGGATTCCGGCGAGCGCCACCGCGCACACGGAAGTGAGCACCAGTGCGGTAGCCGGGGCGATGGCAGTCCACGGAGCCCGCTCGACATAGCCGATGCCTTCGGCCAGCAGCAGGCCCCACTCCGGGGTGGGCGGCTGAGCCCCGAGCCCGAGGAATCCGAGGGCAGCCAAAGCCAGTGCCACCCCGGGCAACCGCAGCATCCCGTGCCTCAGCAGGGCCGGAAGCACCGCGGGCAGCAAATGCTGGACCCAGATCCGGCCGCGCGGCACCCCCGAGAGCGGAAGCCAGCGGATATGCGGCATGGCCCGGGCCTCGTCCAGCAGCGAGGCAGCATGCGTGGCCAGCGGAGGCCAGCTCACCCAGAGCACGGCCAGCGCCGCACCGCCCACCGACGGGCCCAGCAGGGCCGCGATGACCACTCCGGCCAGAATCGGCGGAGTCGCGTTGGCGATTACCGCCGGCCCGCGCGAGATCTCGCCTGCCGCCGCAAGCAGCAGGCCGATCAGGATTGCGCAGGCCACGATCGCCAGTGCCGGGCCTACCGTGCCCAAGGTTCCGTGGGCCACGCGGGCCAGCAGATCCCGTCCGCTGGAATCGGCGCCGAACGGCAGACCGGCCCTCGGGGCTTGCAGCCTCTGGAAGGCAAGGGTGTAGGGGTCGCGCGGCAGTCCGAAAGCCAGGATGGCCAGCAGCGCGGTGCAGGTGATCGCCGCAGTCCAGCGCTGGATCCTGCCGTTGCCGCGCGCCTCGGGCGGGGCTGGCAGCGATCCGGCGGGCAGGGCGCCGCCGCGCAGCGCGCGCCGGGCCGCTGCGGTGAGCATTCCGATCAGCAGCGCCGATCCCGCCATCAGCAGCAGGCCGGCCTGCAAGGCGGGAATGTCCTGTGCATTGGCCGCCCCGAGCAGGTAGCGGCCAAGTCCGGGCACCGCGAAGACCTGCTCCACGGCCACCGCGCCGCCGAGCAAGCCGATGAACACCAGGCCGAGCTGGTCGATGACTGCCGCGGCGGCCCGGCGCAGCACCCCGGAGAGGATGGCCGGTGCCGGAGCTCCGGCCAGGTGCCAGATTCCGGCCCAGCGTTCGGCGGCCACCGAGGCGATGGCATCGGCCAGCAGCCGGCCGAGCAATCCGCCGGCCGGGATGCCCAGGGCCAGTGCGGGCAGGATCGCGGTGTCCAGCCCGGTCCACCCGTAAGGCGGAAGCCATTGCAGCTGCACCGCCACCAGTACCAGCAGCAAGCTGGCCAGCAGGAATTCGGGCAAGGCGGTCAGCGCCACGCCCAGCGGCCCGGATCCTGAATGCTGCCGGTTGCGCAGCACGCGCAGCGCGGCGGGCAGCACCAGGGCGAAGGCCACGGCGAGCGCGATGATGGTGGCGAAGGCGGTGAGCGTGGCGGAGACCGACAGGGCCCGCCAGGCGCCGGGAGCGATTTCTGCCCCGCTGACCCAAGAGCTGCCCAGATCCCCGTGCAGCACCCCGGACCACCAGTGCAGGCTGGTGGCCAGCGGGCCCTGGTCCAGGCCCAGCTGCGCGCGCACGGAGGCCAGCGCCTGCTCGGTGGGTTCCAGCTCGGCATAGCGTGCGCGCAGCACCGCGGCGGCCGGGTCCGTGCGCGAAAGCCAGGGCAGCGCGCCGGCTACCAGCAGCAGGGCCAGCGCGCTGAGCAGGCAGGATGCGAAGGACGGCCAAGAGAGGCGCCGCGCCTTCAGGGCGAACCAGTTCATCAGCGTTGCGGCTCCTGCTCGCTGTCCAGGCGGGTCTGCGCAGTGATCAGCTCGCGTTCGCGCGGATCCTGCGCGGCATCGCGCACGGCGGGGCCCTCGCCCTGGATCACGCGTTCGTGCAGCAGCGCGATGGCCGCATCGGTGCCCAGGATCCGGGCTTCGGCCAGCATGATCTGCTCCTGGCGTTGTTCCCCGGCTTCGGTTTCCGAGGCCCGGGCGATGGCCTGGTCCACATCCTTGTCGCAGAGCTGGGCGATGGCGAAGCCGCCTTCGCAGGTGAAGTCGGAGGCGAAGTACGCAACCGGGTCCCCGGAATCCAGCACGGTGGCGCGCGAGAGGATGAAGGCATCGAAGGCGCCGTCCAGTGCGTCGGCCTCGATGTACTGGTATTCGCGCACATCCTGCTTCACGATGAATCCGGCCGCTTCCAGCTGCTGCTCGAGGATCACCGCGACTTCCGGCAGTTCGGCGCGGTCGGTGAAGGTGCCCAGGGTGATTTCCACGTCCTTGACCTTGGCTGGTTCGGCACGCTGGGCCAGCAGCTGCCGGTATTCTCCAGAATCGCGCAGCCCGGCGGCGTAGGGCAGGGCCGGGCCGAGCAGGCCCTCGGCTATATCGGCGCGGTTCTCGTACACCGACTCCACGATGGCCGCCCGGTCGATGGCTTCGCGGGCCGCGGCGCGCACCGCCGGGTCGGCGAACGGGCCCTTTTCGGTGTTCAGGTACAGCGTGTTGGTGCGCGGCATCGGCACTTCGGTGAGCAGCTCCTGGTCCACCGTGGCGGCCTGCCCGGCGGGGATCGCCTCGATGACATCAGCCTCCGAGGTGCGCAGCGCGGCGGCGCGGGCGGTGCCATCGGGCACGAACTTCACGTCGATGCCCGAGGCTGCGGCCTTCTCGCCCCAGTAGCCCTCGTACCGGTCCAGGGTGGCCCCGGAGATCCCGTCTACGTCCACGATCTGGAAGGGGCCGGTGCCGTGGCCGGCCGGATCCACTCCGTTGGCGGTGTAGGCTTCGGCGGCGAAGATGGCCAGCTGCGGGCTGGAGAGCCGCTGGGGCAGCAGCGGGTCGGGATCCGCGGTGGTGATCCGCAGTCCGTGCTCCCCGCGCACCGCGACCTTCAATGCGGTTCCGTTCAGGATGCGCGGCACCGGGGTCGAGTCGATGGCCCGCTGCAAGGAGTTCGCCACCGTTTCGGCGGTCAGCGGCTGGCCGTTGTGGAAGCTGGCGCCTTCGCGGATCTCGAAGTCCCAGGCCAGCTCGCCGCTGCGTTCCCAGCTGGTAGCCAACGCCGGCTGGGCGTCCCCGGACGCGTCGAGGTTGACCAGGGTTTCGGCGGTGGACCAGCGCGATAGCTTGAACGCGTCGTCGCTGAGCGGGCTGAGCCCGGAGCGGGGCGGCTGCATGTGGGCTACGGAGATGCGGTCGGTGCTTCCGGCCTGCTCGGCGGCCGCGGAGAAGCAGCCGCTGAGGGCAAGTGCTCCGGCGAGCGGGATGGTGAGCAAGGCCAGGGTCTTGGGGCGGGGTCGATTCATGGGTGCGAGGTCCTTGGGTGATGGGTGATGGGTGATGGGTGATGGGTGATCAGCTGGCGGGCGGGTTATCGGGACGGTGGGCGGATGGCAATGGTGCGCGAGCATTGCGCGGCCAGTTGCGGGTCATGGGTGATCAGTAGCAAGGCAATGCCCGAGTTGGCGGCGGTGGAGAGCAGCTGGCCGGCGACTGCTTGGGCGGTGTCCGGATCCAGGGCGCTGGTCGGCTCGTCCGCCACCAGCACCGAGGGGTTCACCGCCACGGCGCGGGCCAGCGCGGCCCGCTGCAGCTGTCCTCCGGAGAGCTGGTGCGGGCGCCGATCCAGCAGTGCCGTGTCGAATTGTGCCAGCTCGGCGGCCCGGGCGATGCCCGTTCCGGGGCCGGCTGGGGGAGCCAGCCGGTGGATGGCCTGCTGCAGCGAGGTGCGGATGCTCCACCGCGGCACGAAGGCGGCGGCAGGATCCTGGGGCACGCCCTGGACCAGCCGGCGGCGTGCTGGCGCGTGGCTGCGCTTCGGTGCGCTCCAGTGCTGGCCCAGCACGCGGATTTCTCCGGAGTCCGGCAGTTCCAGACCTAGCACGATGTCGGCCAGGGTGGATTTGCCGGCGCCGGATGGCCCGGTGATGGCCACCGATTCGCCCGGGTCCAGCGTGAAGCCAAGGGGCTCCAGGACCAGTCGGCGGGCGGCTCCGTGCCCGCGCTGTGCGCTGAGCGCGGATACTTCCAATGCGGGGATGCTCAAGCCGGTACTCGTTCCAGGCGGGGCGCGGTGGTGCTGGCGATCTTCCCGGAGTCCAGGACCAGGTGCCGGGTGGCCAGCGCCTGGGCGACTGCCGCGTCGTGGGTGACCAGTACCAGGGCCTGCTGCTGGCCCAGCAGGGTGCCCAGCAGTTCCAGGATGAGGTCGCGGGCGGTGTGGTCCAGGGCGCTGGTCGGTTCATCGGCAAGGATCAACGGGGCTTGGCTGAGCACGGCCAGGGCTATGGCGGCGCGTTGTGCTTGGCCTCCGGAGAGTTCCGCGGGACGTCGTGCGAGCAGCTGCGGATCGTCCAGTCCGGCGTCTTGCAGGACGTCGCGGACTTGCTGCGCGCTGGCGCCGGTGGCCTTGCGAAGTTGCCGTTCCAGCGGCAGCAGCGGATGCAGGGCGTCCTGGCCGCGCTGCGGGATGTAGCCGATGCGCGTTGATCCGGGAGTGCGGGTTCCGGTGAATTCCAGTCCGGGTGCCCAGTTCCCGGTGATCATCGACAGCAGCAGCGACTTGCCAGCACCCGACGGGCCGGTAATGACCACGCGCTCGCCGGGAAGAAGCATGAACTCCTCGACGTCGAGCAGCGGGCTGGCGGCGCCGGGCAGTCCCAGGCGCGCGTTACGCAGGCACAAGGCCGGGCTGGGCGGCAGCGGGGCGCGGGGCTGGCGGGCGAGCCCGGGCTCTTCAAGAGTCATAATGAGAATCATTATCACTTAAGTTTTCTCGGCAGCGCAAATCAGCCTGCGGGATCGGCAAGGCGGCCGTGGCGGGCCGCGGCCGCTGGCCAAGCTGGGTGAATTCGCCTGATTTTCCGTGGCCGTACCGAACCTCGGCGCTTGTGCATACCGTGGAATCAGGGTGCGGCAGCAAACTGAGCAAGAGGAGAAAGCGATGATGGAGTCGTTATGGCAGGCGAAGCGTTCTTCCGGTGGCGCCGACCAATTCCAGCCGGGCGCAACCTATGACGCCATCGTCGTAGGCGCGGGGCTGACCGGGCTGGCCACCGCCGTGCTGCTGAGCCGGGCCGGATTGAGCGTCACGGTACTCGAAGCCAGGTTCGCCGGGGCCGGAACAACAGGAGCGAGCACCGCGAAGCTCAGCTTGCTGCAGGGCACGGTGCTCTCCGGGATCCGGGAGCATTGTTCCCAAGAGGTCGTGGACGCCTATGTCCGGGGGAATCTCGAAGGGCAGTCGTGGTTGCTGCGCTACCTGGAGGAGCGGGATGTCGCCGTGCAGCGGCGGGATGCCTACACGTACACCGAAGCCGAATCCGGACGTGCCAGTCTGGAGAAGGAAGCCGAGGCAGCCCGCAGCGCCGGGGTGGAGGCCAGCTGGTGCGGCCCGGACATCGGATTGCCGTTTCCCGTGGCCTCGGCGCTGGCCCTGCCTGGCCAAGCGCAATTCAACCCCATGGAAGTGCTCCAGGCCTTGGCCAGCGACCTGCGCTCGCGCGGGGGCAGGATCGTCGAGGGCGTCAGAGTGCGCGATGCCAGCGCCGGCGCCCTGGCCACAGTGCATACCAGCCAAGGCGAGAACCGTGCCCAGCAGGTCATCCTGGCCACGGGAATCCCCATCCTGGATCGGGGACTCTATTTCGCCAAAGTCGAACCATCGCGCTCCTACGTGGTTGCGCATCGCATTGATGCAGCCACCGGTGCGCTGCCCCAGGGGATGTACCTGTCCATCGACCATCCAGCACGTTCGCTGCGGACCGTTCCTCTCGACGGGCAGGAGCTGCTGCTGGTGGGCGGCAACGGCCATCCGGTGGGCCAGCAGCTCTCCGAGCTCGGCCAGCTCAAGGACCTGGATATCTGGACCAGAAGGCATTTCCCCGGGGCCGAACTCGCCGGCCAATGGTCGGCGCAGGACTACAAGTCGGCCAATATGGTTCCGTTCGTGGGCCAATTGCCCCGCGGGGGAGGGAACATCCATGTGGCCACGGGCTACAACAAGTGGGGGATGGCCAATGCGATTGCCGCCGCCCTCCAGCTCAGCGCGAACATCCTCGGCGGAAATATCGCCTGGGCGCAGGCCTTGTCGCAGCGCGCCACCACCCCGTCCGACCTGGTCGCCGGGGCGAAGATCAACTCCCGGGTTGCCGGAAAACTTGTCGCGGGATGGAAACGCTCGCTGCTTGGCGAAGCAGGCAAGGGCGCCGCGCAGGATGCAGGCGGCGTGTCTGGCGAGGAGCGGACTCCGCCCGCCGAGGGCCAAGGCCTGGTGCTGCGCGAGGGCCTGCGCCCGGTCGCCGTGTCCACGACCGGCGGGGCCACCTGCCGGGTGTCCGGGATCTGCACTCATCTAGGTGGCGTGCTGTCGTGGAATGACGCGGAGAAATCCTGGGATTGCCCGCTGCACGGGTCCAGGTTCAGTCCGGCCGGGGAAGTATTGGAGGGGCCGGCGACGCAGGACCTCGCTGCTATCGACTCGGCGGCTGGCACCGGCGGGCATTAGGCGCCTGGGAAACACAGTTCAACGCCCGCGGGCCCGCCGAATACTCATCGGCTGTGGCCAGGGAATGATTTCGGAAAGTGCAGGGATGATGATTCACTGGAATTTCAAGTACATCCGCCGTTCACCTTGGACCCCAGGAGAAGTTTTGCGAACCACCGGACCTGCCCGGCCACCTCTGCCTCGAACCGCCGCTTTCACCGCGATTGCCAGCATGGGCCTGGTCCTGCTGCTTTCGGGCTGCGGGTCGGACTACCCGCTGGGAGAAGAGCAGCGCAAGGCCGCTGAATCGAATAGCTCTAGCCTCCAAGGCACACTGACCGGCGGCGGATCCACCGCGCAGAATTCCGCCATGAACGCCTGGACCACCGAATTCTCCACCATGCACCCCCAGGTCCAGGTGCAGTACGCCTCGGTGGGCTCCGGCGCCGGACGCGCCGGGCTCCTGGCAGGCGGCACCGAATTCGCCGGATCCGACGCTTACCTGAAGGAAGAGGAAGTCCAGCGCTCCATCGAGACCTGCGGCCCGCAGGGCGCGATCAATATCCCGGCGTATATTTCGCCGATCAGCATCGCCTTCAACCTGCCGGGCATCAAGGAATTGAACATGGATGCCCCAACGATCGCCAGGATCTTCTCCGGTGAGATCCGCTCCTGGCAGGACCCGGCCATCGCCCAGCTGAACCCGCAGGTGCAGCTGCCCGACCTGCCGATCACCGGGGTGGCGCGCGCCGACGATTCTGGCACGACCGAGAACTTCACCGAGTACCTGCATGCGGTAGCTCCCGAAGCCTGGCCACACGAGCCGGATGGCGGCTGGCCGGATGCCACCGGGCTGGAGAAGGCCCAGGGCAATGCCGGCGTGGTGACCACCGTGACCCGCGCCGTGGGCGCGGTTACCTATGCCGATGATTCCCTGGTGGATAAGTCGCTGGGCAAGGTGAAGCTGAAGGTCGGCGAGGAATTCGTGGCAGTCAGCGGGGAATCAGCGGCCAAGGCAGTGGCCGAATCAGAGCGGGTCCACGGCCGCGGTGAGCACGATATCGCCCTGGAACTGGACCGCAAGACCACCGCCGCCGGCGCGTACCCGATGGTGCTGGTCTCCTACCTGCTGTTCTGCAGCGGCTACGAGGATCCGCAGACCATGGAACTGGCCAAGACCTTCGGCCAGTACGTCGTCAGCGACCAGGGGCAGAAGACCGCCGCCGACTCGGCCAAGAGCGCGCCGATGCCGCAGCAGCTGGCCGAAGATGCCCGCGAAGCCATCGATTCGATCACCGCGCGTTCCTGATTCGGGCGAACAGCCCTGCTGCATCCATCCGCAGG
>NZ_JBLVOJ010000005.1:106439-115482 GCF_053543715.1 Glutamicibacter sp. AGC46 | reverse complement strand
GCAGGAAGGATGCAGCAGGGCTAGCTATGCAGCAGCCTTGGCTGCCGCGCGGTACGCGCGATTTCGCGACCCGAGCAGCGCCGCGCCGATGACCGCGGCCAGCAGTGAACCGCACAGCACTCCGACCTTCACGTACTGCGCTTCCTCGCCGCCCTGACCGAAGGCCAGCTCGCCGACCAGCAGGGAGACGGTGAAGCCGATGCCTGCCACGAAGGACAGTCCCAGTACGTCAGGCCATTTGATGCTGCCATCCAGCTTGATTCCCGGGAGTCTGGTGATCAGGAAGGTGGCGGCGGTGATGCCCATCGACTTGCCCAGCACCAGGCCGGCAATGATGCCCAGCGCCACCGGGCTGGCCAGCGCTTCTCCCAGTCCGGACAGGCCGCCGACCGGAACGCCGGCGGCGAAGAAGGCGAACACCGGAATGGCGATGATGGATGAGGGAATGGACCACCGGTCCGCGAAGTGGGCGGCCAGGCCTTCGTGGATCGCTTCGCCCTGCTCTGTGCTCCCGGTGGGCACATGCGCCCGCTGGGTGGCAATTACCGGAACCATGAAGCCCAGCAGCACGCCGGCCACCGTGGCGTGGATTCCCGAGGCATGCACCAATGCCCAGACGGTGGCGCCGAGCGGGATCAGGACCCACCAGGCGCGGACCCCGCGCTGCACTGCCCGCGCGCATGCCGCCAGTGGCAGCAGCGCGAGGAGCAGCGGCAACCAGGCCAGGTCATCGGTGTAGAAAATGGCGATGATGGAAATGGCCAGCAGGTCATCGACCACCGCCAGCGTGAGCAGGAAGGTGCGCAGGGCAGGGGGCAGGAACTTGCCCACCACTGCGATCACGGCGATCGCGAAGGCGATATCAGTGGCTGCGGGGATTGCCCAGCCGTTGATGGCGGAGCTTCCCGATGCGGAGATGACAAGGACGTAGAACAGTGCCGGCAGCGCCACGCCGCCTACGGCTGCGGCCACCGGAACGATCGCCGTGCGCGGATTGCGCAATTTGCCGACAACGAATTCTTCCTTGAGTTCCAAGCCGACAACGAAGAAGAAGATGGCGAGCAGGCCGTCAGCGGCCCAGGCTCCGACCGAGAGATTCAAGTGCAGGGACTCGGGGCCGAAACGGAAGTCGCGCAACCCCTCGTACCATGGGGCTGCAGGGGAATTGGCCAGGACCAAGGCGGCGAGGGTGGCGCAGAGCAGCAGCAGCCCGCCCATCGAGTCCTGCTTGAGGGTTTGGCGGATTCCACGCCACAGGGCGTGGGGTGCTTGGCGGGATACGCCAGTTGAGGGGTATGGCAAAGTAACGGGTCTTTCTGGGATCCGGGAAAAGGGCACGAGGGCGCGCGGAATCCACCGGAGAAAAACCAGGAATCGGGACCGCGCAACTAGTGGCGCGGTGGCGGGCAGCCGGCGATCTCGCCGTGGGCGTTGGTTCCCCAGGAACTCAACCACCCATTGGTGCCGCTGGCTAGCTTGGTCAGCAGTTTTCCCTTGGGGAAAACGGCAGCGAGAAGCCGCTGCGCATGCGTTGAGACAACCAGAGCCATGCTTCCAGTCTACAGACCAGCGATGCATTGGCCTAACTCGAGACGTCCCGGCTGCCGTGGGCCCGACGCTAATGCATCAGGCTGGCGAACATCTTCAAGCGCAGCGCCTTGGCGGTGGCCATGTGCGCCTGGATGAGTCCGCAGGCGTTGGCGCTGTCGCGCTCGCGGATGTTGTCCACGATGCACTGGTGCTCCTCCAGCGCTTCGGTCCACCGCGAGCCAACCGAGAGCGTGGATGTCGGGGCATGGATCTGGTGGGTGGCCAGGCGCTCCAGCAGATCCTCCAGCACCGGGTTGTGAGCGGCGCGCCAGAGCGCGCGGTGGAACTCGATGTTGGTGGCCAAGCGGGTGGCGTCATCTGGTTCGGCCAGTGCGCGGTCCCGGTCAACCAGGGCCTGCAGCCGCATGAGGTCCACTTCGGTGCGCACCGAGGCGGCTTCCTGGGCGGCCTGGCCTTCGAGCAGGATGCGCAGGTCGTAGACCTGCATGATCTGTTCGGGGTCGATTTCCTTGACGAAAAGACCGCGGGCGCGGCGCTCCAGCAGCCCTTCATGCAGCAGGCGGGTCAGGGCTTCGCGCACCGGGGTGCGGGAAACTCCAAAGCGTTCTGCCAGGGCGACCTCGCGCAGGGCATCCCCGGGCTGGAATGCGCCTTGCAGCAAGTCGTCCTTGAGCTGGGCATGGATTGAATCCGAATCGAGCTTGGCCATGATCCCCATTCTCGTCTAAGGCTGGATGGCGGGTAAAACCATTGTTCCGCCAGTACAGGCGTACTGGCGGAACAAGGGGATTTAGTACTTAGGCAAGGTTACCGGCACGCCGGCCGAAGACCACACCGGCAGCCAGGCCGGAACCGCCCGGGTAGTTGGCCGAGAACAGGCCGCCGAGCATTTCGCCGCAGACGTACAGGCCTTGGATGATCTCGCCGTTCTCGTCCAGCACCTGGCCGTCGGTGTTGCCCTTCAGGCCACCGAAGGTGAAGGTGATGCCGCAGGTGACCGGGTAGGCGTAGAACGGGCCGGTCTCAAGCGGGTTGGCCCAGTTGCTCTTAGGCGGAGTTACCTTCGCGGCGCGCCCATCGAGCACGTTCGGGTCGTAGACGATGGAGGTGTCGATGGAAGCATTGAATTCCGAGACGGTCTTGGATAGCGCCGCTGGATCCACGCCGATCTTCTGCGCCAATTCCTCAACGGTGTCGGCGATGACCTCGGAGATCTCCGGCATCTCGTACTCTTCGGCGCGCAGCATCGGACGCAGCGAAGCGTCGAAGACCTGGTAGGCGATGGAGTCCGGCTGCTGCAGGATCACCTTGCCGTACTTGGCGTAGGTCAGGTTGCGGAAGTCCGCGCCCTCATCCAGGAAGCGCTCGCCGCGGTTGTTCACGATGATCCCCAACGGGTAGGACTGGCGGGTCAGGCGGTTGGTCAGCTCGCGGTTGGATTCGTTCTTCGGGGTCAGCGCGTCCCATTGGACCGAGTGGCAGGTGCTCCAGTCCCCGCCCTTGGCGGCGCCGATTTCCAGGCCGGCGGCCAGCATCTCGCCATTGTTGAATGGGGTGCCGCGGACCTTGGCGTTCTGCCAGCCTTCGCCCAGGTGCTCCTGGCGCCATTGCGGGCTGGATTCGAAGCCGCCGGCGCCGAGGATGACCGACTCGGCGCGCAGTTCCTGCTCTTCGCCGTTGGAGCGGACCTTGACGCCCACCACCTTGCCCTCTTCCACGATCAGGCCGTAGACGTCCTGCTCGAAACGGACTTCGGTGCCCAGCTTCCGGGCTACTTCCAGGTGGTCCTTCATCAGGCCTTCGCCGCCGTCGACGTTGCCCACGTGCAGGCCGCCCCAGAACAGGTAGCCGCCCTCGGGGGTCTTGTAGGCCTGGCGTTCGTACATCAGCCGGTACTTCAGGCCCAGGGACTTGAGCCAGCGCAGGCCGGGTGCTGCTTCCTTGACCAGGACTTCGGTCATTTCCTTGTCGTTGCGGCCTTCGGTTACCTTGGCGATGTCGCCGGCGTAGTCGGCCTCGGAGTAGGGCGGAACTTCGGAGAGCGGGTGGCGCTCATCGAATTCCACCAGATCCTGCAGGTCTTCCAGGCCGTTGTGCGCGATGCGGGTTGCGCCTGCGGTGTAGTAGCTGTTGCCGCCGAACTGGTCGCGCGGAGCCTTTTCCAGGAGCAGTACCTTGCGGCCTCGGGTCACTGCTGCGTGCGCTGCGGTGAAGGCAGCGTTGCCGCCGCCGACCACGATGACGTCTGCGACGTTGGCAGCGGTTTCCTGAGCATGGGTTGTCATGGGATGGCCTTTCGGAAATGAAGACGTGGGAAAACGTGGATCCGAAATTAGTGTATACACTAATGTGCATTAAAAGCCAGTGGAGTGCAGGAAATTCAGCCGACCCACGAATACCGGTGCTCGGGACGGCCTGCCGAACCGTAGCGCGGACGCAGCTGAGCCTTGCCCGCCGTGACCAGGAAGTCCAGGTAGCGCCGGGCACTGACCCGGGAGATCCCGCAAATTTCGGCAACCTCCAAGGAAGACAAGGTGCCATCCGGCTGGCCAGGTGCGCTGCGCAAGGCTTCTCCGACCAGTGCCATGGTGGGCGCGGTGAAGCCCTTGGGCAATCGTTCGGTCTGGGCGCCGGTGACGGCCCCGGGTGCCAGTTCGAGGACTTCGGGAATCCTGGCCTCCCCTCGTCCACTGGCGGCCTGGAGCAGCTGGTCGATCTCGGCCTGGCCCAGCTCGTCGATCTGCTCCTCTGGCTGCGCCACCGCTCCGGGCTGCTCCGAAACGCGCTGGGCATAGAGCGCCAGACGCTGCTTGAACTCGTCCACGGTGAAGGGCTTGACCAGGTAATCCTCGACGCCGTGGCCCACTGCTTGGCGCACCGCATCGCGTTCATTGTTGGCGGTAATCATGATGACGTGCGCGTCGGACCCAGCTGCGCGCAGCTGAGCCAATACTTCCAGCCCGGTCAGATCCGGCAGGTGCACATCGAGCAAGACCAGATCCACCTGCCCGGATTGCACAAAGGGAACCATGCCGGAACCGCGCTCCAGCACTCCGACCACTTCAAAATGCTCCATGCCCTGCAGGTAGCGGCGATGCAGCCCGGCCACTGCGAAGTCGTCATCGACCACGAGTGTCTTAATCATTGAAGTAATCTCCTTGCGCGGGAACGGGAATGCTCTGCTTAACCATAGGTCCCTTCAACGGAGGCCAGGCGGCGATGACCTCGGCTCCGCCCAGATCGCTGGACCCGAACTTCAGCACGCCACCGCGCCGGGTCCGGATGCGGTCGACCAGGGCCAGGCCGATGCCCCGTCCGTGGACTGCCCCCGGCGCCCCGGTTTTGCTGCTGTAGCCAAGCTGCACCAGGCGGGCCGCGTCGCCTTCCTTGATGCCCGGGCCGGAATCGCTGACCGCGATGCGCATGCCGGTGGGCCCGGCGTTCAAGTGCAATGACACCACGCCGCCATCACCGGCGGCCTCGATGGCGTTGGCCAGCAGGTTCGCGGCGACGGTGATGGCATCGTCGTCAATCGCGGTTCCGGGCACCACCGCGGAGAACGGGTGCAGTTCCAGCCGGACCCCGGCTTCGCTGGCCACCGCCTGCTTGGCTACGAACAGCGCTGACAGGGTGGGGTCGCCCAGGTGCGTTTCCGGATGCTCGCCGCGAGCGCCGGAGAAACGCTGGATATGCTCCTTGGCTTCTTCGTATTCGCCGATGGACATCAGCCCCGAGAGCAGATGCAGGCGGTTGGTGAATTCGTGGGCCTGGGCGCGCAGCGTATCGGCCAAGGACCTCTGGCCGCGCAACTCGCGCAAGGTCTCTTCCAGCTCGGTATGGTCGGTCAAGGTCAGGGTGCGTCCATAGTGCTTGGGACCCAGCATCGCCTCGCGGCGGGTGGCAATCAGCACCCGTTCTCCGGAAAGCACGTTCTGCACCGATTCGGCCTCGGGGGAGTCGCTGCGCAGCAGGTCCACCAGGCTCTGGTCCAGGACCTCTTCGGCTTGCTGGCCTACAGTGTCCTCGGGAAGGTCCAGCAGCCGGCGCGCTTCTCCGTTGACCAAGGTGAGCCGGCCATTGCCATCCACGCCCAGCACGCCGTCGCTGACTCCGTAGAGCACCGCCTGCTGCGCCTGCTTCAGCGAATCCACCTCTTCGGGATCAACCCGGTAGATCCTGCGGATGGCCCGTTCGGCCAGCGCGGCCGCCAGGGAGCCGATGGCCACGGCCAGGATAATCCACGGCGCGAATGCCCAGACGATATCAACCAGGCTGGCGCGCACCTTGCTTTGCAGGATGCCCACGGAGATGGTGCCAACGATCTTCCCCTCATCGAAGACCGGTTGCTTCACCCGCAGGGTGACGCCCAGGGGGCCTTCCTCCACGCCCCTGAAGGTTTCGCCGTTGCGGATGGATTCATGATCCGAGGAAACCGGCTGGCCGATGGACCCGGGATCGGGGTGGGCCACGCGGATGCCGTTCAAATCGGCAATGGTCACATAGTCCACTCCGGATGCCGATTCGGCCAGGTGGGCCAGCGGGGCGACGACTTCGGCTGCGTTTTCGGGATCTTTTGCCAGCGCGTGGCCAATCGGGGCCAGCTGGGCCGTTTCCTCGGCCACCAGGGCGACGCGGCTGAAAGCGCTGTCCTCCACCCGGTTGATCTCGAAGCGCATCACGATCACCGAAACTGCCAGCAGCGTGATCAGCACGATGGCTAATTGCAGGAACAGGATGCGAACCCGGAAGCGCTGGCTGTTCTTTATCCATTGCATGGTGGACCCGCTTGCTCCCGTTGTTTTTATTTTCTTAATTGCCCGTTATGACCAGAACCGCATTCCCGGTGTGTTTCGGCTCACTTTGACTGCACACTGGGAAAGGCCGCACCGGGAATCGGTGAGGTGAATCACTAACAATGAGGTTACGGAAAATGGTGAGCAAACGCATCTTGAGCCGGTCCCTGTACGGCGTTGTCGTCGTGGCGGTAGCGGGATTCGCATTCACCAACGCGGCAGCGTCGGGCGGAGAGTCCTCGGCGCGGAACAAGTTGGTCATCATGGCCCCTGCCTCGCCCGGCGGCGGCTGGGACGGCTTCGCCCGTGAAGCCCAGCAGGCACTGAAGTCCATCGGCGCAGTGAACAACGTGCAGGTCACGAACATCCCCGGAGCTGGCGGCACCATCGGCTTGAGCCAATTCGTGCAGATGACCGGGCGCCACGACATGCTCATGGCCACCGGCGGGGTGATGATCGGCGCCATCGAGCTGGCCAACTCCGAAGCCACCATGAAGGACGTGGAGCTGGTCGCGCGCATGTCTGATGACTACGCGGTGCTGGTAGTGCCGGCCAAGTCCGAGATCAAGACCCTGGACGAGTTCATCGCGGCCTGGAAGAAGGACCCGGGGAAAACCTCGATTGCCGGCGGTTCGCTGGGTTCGATTGACCACCTGCTCACCGGTGCGGTGGCCCAGGAAGTGGGCATCGACCCGTCCAAGGCCAACTACATCGCCTACTCCGGCGGCGGCGAGGCACTGACCTCGATGCTGGCAGGCACCACCGTTGGCGGCATGTCCGGCTATAACGAAGTAGCTGACCAGATCGAAGCCGGAAACCTGCGGGCGCTGGCCATCTCCTCCGAAGAACGGCTGCCGGGGGTCGACGTCCCGACCTTCAAGGAACAGGGAGTTGACGCGGTCATGGCCAACTGGCGCGGCTTCGTCGGTGCCCCGGGCATCACCGAAGAGGACAAGCAGGTCTTCGTGGACATGGTCCACGAAATCCATGAATCCGAGCAGTGGAAAGATGCGCTGGAGCGCAATAACTGGACCGACAGCTTCATGATCGGCAAGGAATTCGAAGACTACGTAGACAGCGAAATCGAAGTCACGGAACAAATCGTCAAGGGACTGGGACTATGAGCATTCAAGCACCCCAAGCAACAGAAGGCACCGGCAACGGCACCGGCACCGGCCGCAACGCCGCCCCTGCCCAGAACTTCTTCAGCGGGCGCAGCGAACTGATCGTCCCGGCTCTGGTACTGGCCCTGGCGGTCTTCCTGACTTGGCAGACCGCCACCATGGAGGTACTGGGAAAGTCGGTCCCCGGCCCGCAGTTCTTCCCGACCATCGTGTGCGTGCTGCTCTACGGCGTGGTCATTGCCCACACCATCCAGATTTTCCGCGCCCCGCGCGGCGGCGCAGCCGCGCCGGCCGCGGAAGAAAAGCAGTACAAGACCCAGTCGGACTGGAAGACCATGGGCATGGTGGTTGCCGGCGTCATCGGCTTCATCCTGATCCTGCCTTATGCCGGCTGGATCCTCAGCGCGGCAGCCCTGTTCTGGGTCGTTGCCCGCGCACTGGGCAGCAAGAAAGCGCTATTCGACGTGAGTATTGCACTGCTCTTCTCTTGCGTGATCCAGCTGGCTTTCAACGCCGGACTGGGATTGAACCTGCCTGCGGGATTCCTGGAAGGACTGCTCTAGATGGAACAGCTCAATCTGCTGCTTGAGGGATTCTCAAACGCACTGACCCCCATGAACTTGCTGTGGGTGCTGCTTGGCGCCCTGCTGGGCACCGCCGTAGGCGTGCTGCCCGGCCTGGGCTCGGCGATGGCCGTGGCGCTGCTGCTGCCTATTACCTTCTCGCTGGATCCCACCGCGGCATTCATCATGTTCGCCGGCGTCTACTACGGCGGGCTGTTCGGCGACTCCACCTCCGGCATCCTGCTCAATACGCCGGGCAATTCCTCGGCGATCGCCTCGACCTTCGAAGGCCACCGGATGGCCCGCAACGGCCTGGCCGCCAAGGCCCTGGCAACTGCGGCCATGGGCGCCTTCATTGGCGGCCTGCTGGCCACCACCGTCGTGGTGTTCTTCGCCCCGACCCTGGTCAAGCTGGCCACCGCTTTCGGTCCGGCTGAATACTTCGCGCTGGCGGTCTTCGCCTTCCTTGCAATCTCCTCGGTAGTCTCCGATTCCATCGTCAAGGGCCTGGTGGCCCTGGGCATCGGTTTGGTCTTGGCCATGGTCGGGGTGGATGGGCCTTCGGGAACCATCCGCTACACCCTGGGCCTGCCGCAGCTCTTCGACGGGATTTCCATTGTGGTGATCACCGTAGGCCTGCTGGCCCTGGGTGAAGTACTGCACATTGCCTCGCGCATCCACCGCGATCCGGAAGCCGTGAAGATCAAGCCAAGCGGCCGTCCGCGCCTGCACCGCCACGACATCAAGAAGGCCCTGCCGGCATGGCTGCGCGGTACCGCTTTCGGCCTGCCTTTCGGCATCATCCCTGCTGGCGGTTCCGAGGTTCCGACCTTCCTGGCCTACGGCACCGAAAAGCGCCTGGCCAAGCGCCGCGGCGATATCGAATTCGGCCAGATCGGTTCCATCCGAGGCGTGGCTGCTCCGGAAGCCGCTGGCAATGCCACCGCCGGCACCGCCATGGGCGCCTTGCTGGCCCTGGGCCTGCCCACCAGCGCTACCGCGGCGATCATGA
>NZ_JBLVOJ010000005.1:104551-106398 GCF_053543715.1 Glutamicibacter sp. AGC46 | reverse complement strand
TGACCGCCGCCTTCCAGCAGTACGGCATGCAGCCAGGCCCGCTGCTGTTCGAACGCAGCGGCCCCATGGTGTGGACCCTGCTGGCCTCGCTGTTCATCGGACTGGTGATCCTGCTGGTCATGAACATGCAGTTCGCGGTGCTGTGGGCCAAGCTGCTGCTGGTCCCGCGCCACTACCTGTACGCAGGCATTACCGTGCTCTCGGTCCTCGGCGTCTACGCCATCAGCGCCGCGCTGCTGGATCTGTGGATCCTGCTGGGTGTGGGACTGGTTGGATTCGTGATGCGTCGCTACGAGATCCCCTTGGCTCCGGTACTGATTGCAGTGATCCTCGGCCCGCTGGCCGAAACCGAGCTGCGCCGTGCACTGACCGTCTCGGAAGGCGATGCGAGCATCCTGGTTTCCAGCGGAATCACGATTACCCTGTACTCGATCCTCGCATTGACGCTGGCTTTCACCGCCTACAAGCACGTGCGTGCTAGCAAGAAGGCCAAGGAAGATGCCCAGCTGATCAACGCCTGATCATCTTCTTCCCAGCACAGCAGGCCTTGCCGCTTCTACCGCGGCAAGGCCTGCTGTGCGCGTTCAAGGCGCATGGCAGCGCGGCGAAAGCCCGATCCGAAGCCGGCAGCTGGATGCTTCCTGACTGCGGCTTGCCTGCGGTAGCTGCCCAGAGCACAGTGGGCTGTGGACGATGAAAGGAGCATGAATATGCCAGACCTAGCAGGCAAGAAAGTTCTTGCGGCAGTTTCCAACCGCGGAGTCGAGCAGGATGAGCTGAAGAAGCCAGTGGAGCATCTGCGCCAAGCCGGTGCAGAGGTGGTGATCGCGGCCCCGGAGACCGGCCAGGTCAAGTCGCTGGTCGGCGATTGGGATCTGGGGGAGGTCTTCGAAGCCAGCGAAACGCTGGCAACAGTGAACGAGCAGGATTTCGATCTGCTGCTGATCCCCGGCGGAACGCTGAATGCCGACAACCTCCGCTTGGATGCCGATGCCCAGCGCATTGCCCTGTCCTTTGCCGGTTCTGGCCGGCCGATCGCTTCCATCTGCCATGGGCCATGGCTGCTGGTGGAAACCGGATTGGCCAAGGGCAAGACCTTGACCTCGTACACCTCGATCAAGGCCGATGTCGTCAATGCCGGCGCCACCTGGAAGGACGAACAGGTTTTCCGCTGCCCGGCAAACGGCTTCGTGCTGATTACCTCGCGCAATCCAGGCGACCTCGATGCGTTCAACAGCGCCATTGCCGCGGAGCTCAGCTCCTAGCAATTGGCCGCCAGCCGGCCAAGCCGCCGTCGAAGCCAGCCTTCCGGACGGCGGCTTCGCTGCGCTGGACCGGAGCCCGCCATCCAGGGCTTTGGCGATCGAAGCGCACGCCACCACGCTGTGGTTGTCGCGTATTTTCCCACCTGTGGAGGCAGGAACATGGCTGCAGAATATGACGAGGTTCGTCCGGATTTCGCCGCGGCGTCCGAGAAGACGCTCAAGGACGTGCAACAAGCCGATGCCCCCCCGACGCGAAGAGCGTTGTGGCCGAGCTTGAAGAAACCGACTTTTCCGATGGCGTGGAGCTCCCTGGCGCCATCGTCGAGGAAGAGCTGAGCGTTGAAGTCCTCCCGCAAGCAGCGGATGAGTTCCTCTGCGCCAGTTGCTTCACTAACCGCCATCGCAGCCAAGCCGTGCAGAAGACTGGTCTAGGCGTCATCTGCCGCGACTGCGCCAGCGAACTCGCCTAGATTCCTGGGATTCCCAGAATCCCGGCGTCCGGCGATCTCGGCGTTCCAAGGAATTGGGTATGGCGATGACGCTGAGGACTTTGCCATGGACTGCATGGACAGAGCGGGGGGC
>NZ_JBLVOJ010000005.1:103828-104499 GCF_053543715.1 Glutamicibacter sp. AGC46 | reverse complement strand
CGCCCCCCCGCTTCAGTGCTTCAGCATCTGGTCAAGTCGCGTGCGGGTCCCGATGCTGTCCAGTCGCCTTGCGGGAGAGGAGCAATCCCAAGATGATCATGAGCGCACCGAGCCCCAAATGCAGCCAGTTATCGGCATCGTTCAGCGGGATGAAGTTGGCGGCGCTGTCGAAATCAATGACCAGCCCGTAGACCCACAGGGCCAGGTAGATGATTCCGCCGCCAACCAGGTAGCTGCGGGCAGCAGGCACGGTTCGCGCCATCAGGTAGCCGGCGACACCGAAAAGCAGATGCACGGCATTGTGCAGGTACGAGACCTGGAAGATGCCCAGCAGCTTGGCTTCAGAGTGGTGGCCGGCACCAGAGAGCGATTCGTAGTTGGTGGTGATTCCCGGAATGAATCCGAGGACGCCGACCAGGAAGAACACGATGCCGACCGCCAGCGCGGCCTTTTGCACCATCGGACGTGTTGCTATGACAGGATCTTTTGGATGTTCCATGATCTTGCTCCTTCATTCTGGCTGTTGCGATCGGAAGGAAACGTTGGCCCGGTATGCCGGCCGCCGTCATGCTAGCCACGCTAGGGGATTGCCGGCTGGATGGCACGGGAATCTTCCAGTACCTAGGGAACGTCCAGCAACGGAGGTGCGTGGATCGGGGGGGGGCCTGGCA
>NZ_JBLVOJ010000005.1:65937-103791 GCF_053543715.1 Glutamicibacter sp. AGC46 | reverse complement strand
TCCGCCGGATTCCGCCCCGATCACCGCTGCGTGCAGGTTCAGCTCCTGCGCTAAGCCAGCGCGCCGGCGCTAGCGGGTTTGCCGGCCGCCTTCCCAGCCCTCGGCCTGCACCTGTTCCTTGCGCAACTGCGCTTCGAGGCGTTCTTCCTCGATGACTGTTTCCTTTTCCAGGCTGACCCGCTCAACTGGCTCAACAGTCTTCTCTACGACGGGGCGCTCCTCGTGCAAGGTCACCTCCTGCTCGTCTTCAGCCAGTTCTCCGCTGGTGCCGGCGGCTTCGGAATCCGTGATGGGCTCGCGCTCAAGCCGCACTTCCTCATGGCTCACCGGCACCGTGGTGGCCACATCCTCGGTGACCACGTGCTTGCGCAGGCGTACCTTGCCGGTTTCCACGCTTTCGGTTCCCACATGCAGCCGCTCCTCGGAACGGATGGCAGAGGCCTGGGAAGTGCCGGCCTCCGGATCGCGCACGTCTTCCCGCGAATACTCGGCGCGGGCCTCGGTCTCCGGGATGCCGGGCTGCACGGCGGCCTGGTCAGCTTCCTGGTAGGACAGGCTGTAGTAGTGGTAGAGCTCCTGCTCCTGCTCTGGGGTGAGCTGGCCCTCCGGATCGATGTTCGGGGCGTCCTTGACGGTCTGCTTGCCATAGGGCACCGAGAGCGTATCGCCGGCGACCGTTGCCTGGCTGAGCGGAACGAAGCTCTCGGAGAGGCCGAAGAGGCCCGTGCGGACGGTCGCCCATTCCGGCTGCCCGCTGCGGTCGTCAAGGAAAATCTGGCCGAATTTGCCGATCTTCTGGCCGTCGGGTCCAATGACGGTGCCGCCAATTGCGCTGAGTTCCTGAAGTTGTTCTGTGCTGATCATGGGTCTGTCCTCCTGCTGCGTTCGACTTCGGATCAATCCAGTAATTCCAGTCCGCCAGGCCAGCGGCCGGCCGGCTGAAGCTGCGCCTCCAAGTGGGCGTGACGGCCCGCAGCTTGGCTTCTTGCGGTGCTTTGCCGAGCCGCGGTGATTAGAGCGTGGCACACTTTGCAAGCCCTTGCGCTGGGGCTTGTGCTTGCATGGCCGCAAGCTCAGTAGCAGCTGTGAAAAGCGGTCAGCAAGTGCCCGGGGCAGTTATCGGGCGTAGGGCGAGGCGGGTGCACGGGTGACTGCGGACAGCCGCGTCCGCAGCTGCGGCGAAGCTGGAAAATCGCTGGGTTTCCTGCCGGGAACGGCCGTCCCTGGCCAGCTGCAGTCTAATGTTCAGTTCGTATTGCTGCCCAGGGAAGGCGAACCAGCATCCATGACCAGGACCTTTGGGATCGAAGAGGAATTCTTCCTCGTGGATCCGGAAACTGCCGCCCCGGTGCCGATGTCCGATGAGCTCAGCGCCCAGTTGCTTGGCCTCGAACTGCCGGGCACCACGGTCCACCGCGAACTTCTGGCCAGCCAGCTGGAAATCGTCACCGGAATCTGCACCTCTGCGCAAGAAGCCGTGGAAGCGCTGGTGCGGCGGCGCGCCGCCATTGAGCGGATATGCCGCGAACACCAGGTGCTTCCCTTTGCTTCGGGAACGGCGCTGGGGCTTCCGAGCACTACGGAGTTCACCAAGGGCCAGCGCTACGCAACCATCCATGAGTTCGTTCCGGGGATCGCCCGCGAGCATTTCATCAACGGACTGCACATCCATGTGCATGTCCCGGATGCCGCTGCCGGAGTCCGGGCGCTGAATGCCTTGCGCGGCTGGCTACCGCTGATTGCGGGATTGGGCGCGAACTCTCCGATCTGGAACGGGGAGCCAACCGGCTTCGCCTCGTGGCGGACGGTGCACTACCGCAGATGGTCTGCGGCAGGCATCCCGCCGGCTTTCGCGACAGCGCAGGAATACCAGCAGCGCATTGAGGACATGATTGCCTCCGGGGCGCTGCTCGATCCGGGGCATATCGGCTGGTTCGCCCGCTTGTCGGTGAACCATCCGACCATCGAAGTCCGGGCGGCGGACACGCAGATGGCAGCCAGCGAATCCATGGCCCTGGCTCTGCTCATCCGGGCCATTGCGGATACCGCTTCGGAAACGGACAGCCCTGCCAGCACGGCAGCGTCCGAGGTTCTCGACCTGGGCCTGTGGCAAGCGGCCAAGTCGGGAGTGGAAGGCACCTATTTCGATAGCGAATCCAGGACTCCCGTGCCTGCCAAGGCCATGATCCAGCGGGTGCTCGATTACGCGGGCCGTCAATTGCAGCGCAATGGTGATGAACAGTTCGTGGCCGATTACCTGGACTCGCTCGCGAATTTCGGCAATGGTGCCACGCGCCAACTCGAGAGCTGGAACCTGGGCGGAGCGAAGCAGGTCGTGGCTGATGCGACCAAGCTGTTCGCGCAAGCCTGACAGGTTTTCGCAGGAGCAGCGCGTACAACCAGGGGAGCGGCGCGCATGGAGAAATACCGCTTGTAGCGGGTTCGGCAGAGGCCTACTATCAAGGCAGGGAGTCGATCCTGCATGAACGGCCAGCACTGGGGTGCTGGGGCGGAGGAAAGTGATTCCTGCATACTCGCAACAACGAGGGGGAATCATGAGCACTCCAGCTGCAGTACCCGGGCGCATGACCAAGGAGCAGAAGCGCGTTGCGGGAGCGACCATGGTGGGCACCACCGTGGAATGGTACGACTACTTCATCTACGCCAACGCGGCGGCACTGGTTCTGGCCCCGCAATTCTTCACCCCCGCCGAAGGGTCGCTGGGCTCCATCATTGCCTTCGCCACCGTTGGCATCAGCTTCCTCTTCCGCCCATTGGGCGCAATCGTAATGGGCCGGGTCGGAGACAAATACGGACGCCGAGCGGTACTCATCATCACCCTGGTCTTGATGGGCATAGGCACCACACTGGTGGGTCTGCTGCCGACCTACGCAACCATCGGCGTGTGGGCTCCGATTCTCTTGATCCTCCTGCGCATCGTCCAGGGCTTTTCCGCCGGCGGCGAGTGGGGCGGCGCGGCGTTGATGGCAGTAGAACACGCACCGGATCATGCACGCGGAAAATTCGGGGCCTTCCCGCAGCTCGGAGTCCCGGCCGGCATGCTCCTGGCCTCCGCGGTCAGCGCGATCATTGCCGCTATGGTCACCCCGGAGCAATTCAGCGCCTGGGGCTGGCGCATCCCGTTCCTGCTCAGCTTCGTGCTGATCCTCATTGGCTACTACATCCGCCGGCGCGTGGAGGAATCCCCGGTATTCGAGGAAATGGCCAAGACCAAGCAGACCGAGTCTGCCCCGTTGTCCACGCTGTTCAGCAAGCATCCGAAGAAGGTCATCCAGGCAACTCTGGTCTTCATGGGCAACAACACTGCCGGCTACATGCTCACCGGTGGCTTCATCCTGGGCTACGCAACGAACAAGCTGGACCTGCAGGCAGGCGACCTGTTGAACATCATCACCATCGGCTCGCTGGCCTGGCTGATCTCCACTTGGATCGGCGGAGTGGTCTCCGACCGGGTGGGCCGCAAGAAGATGTTCATCATCGGCTGGGTGCTCCTGCTGGTCTGGCTGTTCCCGCTGTTCCTGCTCATCGAGACCCGGAACCTTACCTGGGTTACCGTGTCGCTGGTGGTCTTCGGCGCCTTCATGGGCTTCTCCTACGGACCATTGCCAGCGCTGTATGCCGAGCTTTTCCCGGCCCGCATCCGCCTGAGCGGTTCCTCGATCAGCTACGCCCTGGGCTCGGTGATCGGTGGCGCGTTCGCCCCGACCATTGCCGCGGCAATGGTGGGCCAGTTCAATACAACCGTGGCGGTCTCGACTTACCTGTTCATCTGGGTGGGCGCTTCGCTGATCGCAACCCTGACCTTGAAGGATCGCACCGGAGCTGATTTGTATCCGCAGGAGGGCGCAACCGGAGAATCGGGAGGCCACACAGAAGAAGCCGGGCCCGAGCATTTATGAGGTCTGATGGCGATAGGGCAACTAGCTGCCCGTAACATCTGCGATACAAACTGCTGATATCTTGTCGCTCATGACGTTGTCCATTGAACATGCAGACTTCGAGGATCCCTCCCTGGGAGCCTTCCTCGAAGCCCACCTTGCTGACATGGCGCCGAAGTCGCCGCTGGAGTCCCAGCATGCATTGGACGTGGCTGCGCTACGCCAGCCAACCGTCCGGCTCTGGGCAGCGCAGAAGGACCATCGCATAGTGGGCACTTGCGCGTTGGTGGTATTGGAACCGGGCCACGAGGAGCTCAAGAGCATGCGGACGGACCCGGACTTCCGCGGGCAAGGCGTCGCTTCCAGGTTGCTGCTCCATGCGCTGGAAGATGCCGCACAGCGCAAGCTATCGCGCATATCCCTTGAAACGGGAGCGATGGAGTTCTTCGCACCTGCACGCGCGCTGTACCGAAAGCACGGCTTCCAGCAATGCCAGCCCTTCGGTTCCTACCTGGAGGACCCCAACAGCATCTTCATGACCCGGATCCTTGAACTGGAATAGCTCTTGGGCAGGGCACTGCCAAGAATCCTTGTACCCGCAGAGCCAAAGGCCAGGAGGGATGCCAGTACCGGTCGATTCCGGGCCAAGCCGGCATGACAGCGAGGTCTGAATTCAACACGCTTGCTTGCCGGATATTCATGGAGCAGCCACTGGCAGAAGACTGCCTGGCGGAATTCGGCGGTGCCGCGCTTCAGGCAAAGACAGCACCATGCCATGGCTTTCTGCAACTGGTAGGGCCAGCCCTCCACGGGCCCGCCATTTCCGGAGGGCTCCTGGCAGTGGCGGGCTGATGGGCTGCTTGATAAGCCGCTCAGGAGGTTGCTGGTTCAGGGGTGCCGGTCGGAGTGTGGATGATGTCGAAGTAGACGTCGGTCTTTTCCGGATCGGGGAAGACCCGGTAGGTGAATTCGTCGCCAGTCAGCTTCACGATGTCCGAATCGCGGGTGAACTGGACGGCCCCGGAACCATCCTTGGCGATGATGGTGCGGGTCTTGCCATCCGCGGAGACCGTCCAATCACCCTGCATCTTCGGCGCGCCATCCAGGGTGTACATGCTGAAGGTGCCATCGCCGTGGAAGTAGGCGTTGCCCACGAAGTTGCTGACGTCCTTGTCGCTGAGCTCCACTGGCTCGCCTTCGGCGTCTTGCGCACCGGTGGTTTCCCAAGCGGTGGAAGACAAGACGTCTGAGGGGGTCATGGGATCGCTGGCCGGCGACGCGTTCTCCTGGGTTTCGGCGGTGTTGCCCGTGCCGGACTGGCCAGCACCGGTTCCTGCGGTGCAACCGGCCAGCAGGCCGATCGCCAGGGTTGCGCTGCCCAGCGCGGCAAGCAGCTTGGGGGAGTTGATGCGTTTGTTCATGGTTCCAGCCTCGATTCAAAGAAGTTGATATCCGCGGTTGCCTGGTGAAGCACCGTGGTAAATCAATTCTGACTTTTCGAACCACGCGAGGCATCGGCCATCAAGCTGGGCTTGCTTGCCTGCCAGATGAGATCCCTGAGGCCGGGAACCTAGCGCATGCCCTCCCGGCGGATGGCCGTGGTGATCGCTTCGACCCGCGTCTCCACGCCCAGCTTGGCGTAGATGTGGGCCAGATGGGTTTTGACCGTCGCCTCGGAAATGAACAGCCGCTGGCTCAGTTCCTTGTTCCCCAGCCCCTCGACGAGCAAGCTGAGCAGTTCCGCTTCCCGAGGCGTCAAAGCCTCATCGGGATTGCGCAGCCGCCGGAAGAGCTTGGAGGCCACCGGTGCGCTCATGATGCTCTGGCCGCGCGATGCCCCGCGCACCGCGCTGAAGATCTCCTCCGGCGCGGCGTCCTTGAGCAGATAGCCCATGGCGCCGGCGTCCACCGCCCGGACGATATCCGCATCCGAGTCATAGGTGGTGAAAACCAGGACTGTTTGCTTGGGATTGCGCTGGCGGATTTCCTTGATTGCGTCGATGCCGTCCATTCCCGTGCCCATGGCCAAGTCCATGACAATCACCTCCGGGACGAGGCTTTCCAGCATGGACAGGGCCGCTTCGCCGGAGCCGGCCTCGTCAATAACCTCGATATCCGGTTGGGTGTCGAGCAGCGCCTTGAGCCCGCTGCGGACCACCAGGTGGTCATCGACCAGCAGTACCGTAATTGCGGTCATGAAAGTTCCTCCCCGCTGGGAATCTGCGCTGCCACGATGGTTCCCATGCCTGGGGTGCTTTCCACCGAGAATACGCCGCCTAGCTGCTCCACGCGTTGCCGCATGGCGCGCAAGCCGTAACCTCCGGACTCGGAGGGAAGCATGATTTCCTCCGGATCGAATCCCCGGCCGTTATCGTGGATGTCCAGCGTGACGGTGTCCTGGAGAAAACCGATGGTGATGGTGGCCTGCTCGGCCCCGGAATGCAGCTTCACGTTGGCCGCGGCGCTTTGCACCACCCGGAGCAGGGCGTGCCTCGTCTCGGTGGATACCTTGCGCGGATTGCCGACAACGTGCAGCTGGACATGGGGGACGTAGGCGCAGGCCGCGTCGGACAGCATTTGGGGCAGCGGGCCGGCATCTGCGGCAGGCGAGGCAAGGTCATGGACCAGGCGCCGGGTCTCCAGGAGATTCTGCCTGAGCATTCCGCTGGCCCGCAGGACCTCGTCCCGGGCGGATGCAGCAGGCCAACTCCGGTTGGCTGCCTCCAGGAGCAAGAGGCTGCTGGCCAGGCCCTGGGTGACGGTGTCATGGATTTCGCGGGCAACACGTTCACGCTCGGTGGTGATCCCGGCCCGGCGCTCGCTCGCCGCGAGCTGCTGTTGCGCGCTGGAAAGTTCCTCGTTCAGCCGGCGCTGCTCTGCCGCATCCTGTTCCATCCGGTCGAAGATCAGCGTCAGCATCGCGCCGATGGCCAGCGGCCCGAGGAGCATCACGATATCGGCGCCGTCGCTGAACAGGAACCAGCTCGCTGCGGCGGCCACGACCGTCAGCCCGCCGGCCAGGTAGCCGATGAGCCCGTGCAGCGCCCGGCGGCAAAGGAAGAACAACCCGAAGGAGCACCAGGCAAAGCTCGGAGCGAGCACCACCAGCACCGAGGCTGTCGCAACCAGCACGAGGACCCAGGAAGTGCGGGCCTGCGCCCGGTTCAGCAGGAAGGCGGTGACCAGGTACAGGGCGCAGACCACGGCAGCGAGCACCATGATCCACAGATTCTCGGCCGGGTCATGCCGCAGCACGTAGCGAATCAGCGCGATGAGCATGAGCACGGCAAAGCCGATGTGCACCAGGGCGTCGATGTTGGTTCTGGGTGCGAGCATGGGTTCGGGAGCAGCGTTGGCGAAAGGGATGTCGGAGCCTTTGTCGAGAGTGGAGCCGGTGTGCAGTCCGACGCGGGAACGGTAGGAGCTGCTTTCCCCATGGTAGAACTTGAAGCGGGTTCTGCGCTCCGCCGTCCGGCTGGTTTTCATGGCTTCTTGGCCGATGCCGTGAGAGGGAACGGTACTGCAAGATGGGAAGAAACCGATCAAGGAGTCTCCATGACCACGAACCAGAAAATCGCGGCCGCCTCGATGCCGAACATGCTGCAGCTCGCACGCCGTTCCCTGGCCATGGGACTGGTGGCCCTTGCAGCAGGGGTCGTTCTATCCGGGTGCGCAGCGGACGAACCAGAAACGCAAACTCCGGCACCTGCCTCCGTTGCACCGTCCTCTGTTGCCTCGTTGGCACCGGAAACTGCCGCGCCGGAATCCGGTCTGTCCGCCCAAGAGCAGGCGGAACTGGACCAGCGCTTGGTACGCGCGGCCAAAGCCAATGACGTGGAACAGGTCCGGGAACTGATCGCCGCCGGCGGGGATGTGAATGCCAAGGATTCGCTCCAGGATTCGGCTTTCCTCTATGCCGGGGCCGAAGGCTTCAACGAGATCCTCGAGCTCACGCTGGAGCACGGCGCAGACGTGGAGAGCCTGAACCGCTACGGCGGAACGGCGCTCATCCCCGCCAGCGAGCACGGCCATGTGGAGACCGTGAAGATGCTCATCGAGGCAGGTGTTCCGCTTGACCATGTGAACAATCCCGGATGGACCGCGCTGCAAGAAGCCGTCCTGCTAGGCGATGGAGGACCAAAGCAGCAAGAGGCCGCCAGGCTGTTGCTGGCCGCCGGGGCGGATCCGGGGATCACCGACCCGCAGGGGCGCACCGCCCTGGAGAATGCGCGCCGGCTCGGATTCGACGAGCTGGCCGAAACCATCGCCGCGCATCAGTAGTTCCCCGGCGAAGGATTGAGCCGAACGCAGTGCTGCCTGGCGCGGTGGCTACTAATCGTTCATTCCAAGTTTCCTAACGAGTACGGCAGTCTCGTAATTCGCTGTCACTTTCCGGTGTTTGAGTAATGGTGTTCTCGAAATCGAGGGCACTCGCACCGTCTTGAAAGGTCCGCCTCATGCGCCACCCTGCACTCGTTCCCGTGAGCCTGCTCGGCCTCGCCGCCCTGGCCCTCACAGGTTGCCAAGCCGCTGCTACCGCGGCCGATGCTCCCATCAAGATCGCCACCCTGCCCGTCTCGGATGACCCGACCGCGGTCAATCCCAACGAGGCGCTGGTGGAACTGCTCGAAGCCGAAACCGGGCGCGAGGTCGAAGTGACCGATGTTCCCGACTATCTCAGCGTGGTCGAGGCCATCCGAGCGGATCACGTCGACATGGGGATCATGAGCGGTTTTCCTTCGGCGCTCGCGCTGAACACCGGTGAAGTCGATTCCCTGCTGGCGTGGGAGGGCAGCGACGATCCGGTGTCCACCTGCGTGGTGCTTGAAGACTCGCCGGTGAAGTCCCTGGAAGACTTCCGCGGCAAGACCATCGCCTTCGCGGACCAGGCTTCGAGCTCCGGCTACTTCATGCCGGTGTACATGCTGCACCAGGCCGGGCTGGAGCAGGGCAAGGACTACGAGGCCACCTTCGCCGGCGGGCATGAGGGCAGTTTCGCCGCCCTGGAGCAAGGCCAGGTGGACGCGGCCTGCACCGCTAACGTGCTGACCGAAATGGGCGCACCGATGTTCCCCTTCGCCGAGGGGCAGTGGCGCGGGGTTGGACAGAGCCCGTCCATGGAAATCATGGGCAGCGTGCTGGCTCGCCAGTCGCTGGATGAGGAAACCCGCACCGCACTGCAAGAGGCGCTTCCGAAGATCTTCTCCGAAAAGAACAAGGAAGCCCTGGCCGGATACTCGTCCTTTATCGGACTTGAGGTGGAGGTCGCCCCGGATCCCAGCGCCTATGCCTCCTTTGCCGACATCGCCGAGGTGGCTGGCGTTGAACTGGAGGACCTGAAATGAGGCCGGCCGCCAAAGCTGAAGCCCCCGCCCAGCCCGAGCAGCTGATGAGCACCGCTGAGCTGCGCCAGACGCTGCCGCTGGCCACCGTGCGCAGCCTGGAAGTCTGCTATGACCCGAAGAAGCCGGTGCCCGTGCTGGACGGCGTGGATCTGGACCTGTTCCCGGGCGAGATGGTCTCCCTGTTGGGTGCCTCGGGGTCGGGCAAGTCCACCTTGATGAAAAGCCTGACCGGTTTCGCCCCGGCCACAGCTGGCACGGTGCGCGTGGCAGGCCATGACCTGCGCAATCTCCAGCGCGGCGAGTTGCGCCAATTGCGCTCCGAGGTGGGCCAGGTCTTCCAGCAGTTCAACCTGATCCCGCGCTTGAGCGTCCTGTCCAACGTCCTCACCGGTGCACTGCACCAGGCCGGGGCCATCAATCTCGTGGGCGGCTTCTCCAGTGCCCACCGCAAATACGCCATGGAACTGCTGGACCGGGTAGGCATTGCGCACAAGGCCAAGGAGCCGGCACGTTCGCTCAGCGGCGGGCAGCAACAGCGCGTGGCCATCGCCCGGGCGCTGATGCAGCGGCCTCGGCTGATCCTCGCCGATGAGCCGGTCGCGTCGCTGGACCCGAAGCTTGCCGATTCGGTCCTGCAGCTGTTGCGGGATATCGCTGTCCAGGACGGAATCCCGGTGCTGGTCAGCTTGCATGTGGTACCGCTCGCGCTGGCCCATAGCGATCGCATCGTGGGGCTGCGCCAGGGCAAGATGCTGTTTTCCGGAAAGTGCAGCGAACTGGATGCCCAGTCGCTGAAGGGAATCTACGAAGACGGTGATACCGATGTCCACTGAAACCAGAACCGTTTCACCGGCGGACCATGAGCTGCCGGCCTCCGAGCGCGCCCGTCTTGAATGGGCTTTCACCATCCCGCGCGCACGCTTCCTGCTGGGCATACCCGTTGCCCTGCTGATCCTGCTGTGGTCCGCGGGCGGAGTGGGCTTCGATTTCATCAAGCTCGGCCAGGGAACACTGAACATGGGCGAATTCCTCGCCCGCCTCTTCCCGCCGGACTTCTCGAAGATCTCCACCATCCTGGAATTGCTGCTCGAAACCCTGCAAATGGCCATCGTCGGCACCGTGCTGGGCGTGGTGCTCTCGCTGCTGGTCGCCTTCGGCGCGGCCTCCAATATCGCGCCTCCATGGCTGTATTACCCATCGCGCTGGGCCATGAACGTGATCCGCGCCGTGCCCGACCTGGTTTTCGCCCTGATGTTCGTCTCGGCCGTGGGTTTGGGGCCTTTCGCCGGCATCCTGGCCATGACCCTGGGCTCGCTCGGGTCCATCGGCAAGATCTTCGCCGAGGCCATGGAATCGGTGGACAAGGGACCGATGACCGCCATGCAGGCCGTCGGCGCGTCCAAGCGGCAGGTGATCCAGTACGGCATCCTGCCGCAGGCCGCCCCGCTGCTGGTTTCCTACACGCTGCTGCTCTTCGAGGGCAACGTGCGCGGCGCAACCATCCTGGGGCTGGTGGGTGCCGGCGGCATCGGCCTGGAGCTGACCACCGCCATGCGCATGTACGACTACGGCCACCTGAGCGCCATCATCATCTGCATCATCGTGCTCGTCACGATCATCGACCAGAGCAGTGCCCTGATAAGAAGGAGAATCACATGAGTGCACCAGCCATCGAACTTGAGCTCAGCGCACCGGTCAACCTGCGGGACCTGGGCGGAATCCGGATTGCCGGGGGCACGCTGCGCCCGCAGCTGGCGATCCGCACTGATGACATCGCCTATGCCACCTGCGAAGTCGCACAGCAATTAGTGGGCGGGGGATTGGCCGCGGTCATCGATCTGCGCTCGCCGGCAGAAGTCGCCACGACCGGACGAGGTCCGCTGGCCGAGTTCCCGGTGGCCTATCACAACCTGCCGCTGATCAGCGATGTCTCGCGGTCGACACCGAAGGGTGCCGAGGGGTTCACCCATGAGGCCATGGGCCGGATGTACCTGGACATGGTGGAGAATTCCGCGGCGCACCTGGTCACCGCGCTGAACATCATCGCCTATTCGCCGGGGACCACGGCGTTCCATTGCGCGGCAGGGCGCGACCGCACCGGCGTGCTGGCCGCCATGCTGCTGCTCGCGCTGGGCGCCAGCGACGAGGACATCGTGGCGGACTACGCGTTGACCGGGCAGAACATGCGCGCCATCATGGAGCGCAACCGGCCGGTGATGGGCGCGATGTGGCGGGCTTTGGGCATGGACTTCTCCAAGGTCGACACCTCGCAGCTGCTCAGCGGATCCATGGACGTGGCAATGGAAATGATGCTCGGAGAGCTGCGGGCGCGCCACGGTGATCCCCTGGCTCCGTTGCGCGCCGCCGGGCTGGGCGAGGACACCATCCAGCGCCTGTCCGAGCGCGCAGTGCAACGATGAGCGTCTTGGCCGTTGAGCAGGCTCCGGTGCGCCGGCGTCCGGGTCGCCCTCGGCACGAGGAACTGGAGCAGAAGGTACTGGATGCAGCGCTGGAATTGATCGATGCGGAGCAGGAGATTACGGTATCCAAGCTGGTGGAGCTCAGCGGAGTCAGTCGTGCTGCGCTCTATCGCAGGTGGCCGTCGCTGACCTTGCTGATAGCTTCGGCGCTGAACACCGGACGAGTCGTGCCGCCGGCCATTCAAGGCGACGGGGATTTGCGAAGGAACATCTTCGAGGCGCTCTTTGGCCACGGAGCGGAACAAACAGTGGAAATGTACTCGGAATCCCGATTCAGGCAGCGCATCCGCCTGGTGATGGCTGACCGCGAGCTCCAGCGCGCTTATTGGCAATCGCACGTGAAGGTGCGCAGGGTGCCGATTGAAGATGCGCTGCGAGCGGGGATGGAAAACGGGATACTGCGTAGCGACCTGGATGTTGAGTCCTGTTTCGACACCTTGGCAGGAGCCGCGTACTACCAGCTGGTGGTGCGCGGCGAGAGCTTCCGCTTGCCGGAAACCCGCGCCAGGCTTGAAAAAGCCTTTGACATGGTTTGGCGGGGAATGGTCGCTTTCCCTTCCCGATAGATCCGCTATTGGAACCAATTGGTGTCGCAAAACAGGAAGCGAGAGCTCGTTACGGCGATTTTCTTATTTAGGAAATCCATCAACAAGTAAGTGAACTAGCCGCGACTGCGCCATCCAGGGATAGCGGCGTTTAAAGCAGAAAGCCTTGAATCCGACAGTCTGTTACCCATGCGCAGCTGGTGTTGGTTGTGAAGCCATACACCCAGAGTCCGCTCATGTTCACTCGTATATCGTCTGTAACGAGGGAGGCGGTCATACATAATTACGAATTCTTGCAAAGCCTCCAATCTGCCTTGCCATGCAACTTCACGTGAACTTTGTGTGGAAATATACCAATCCCCGAGTCGATCAAGGATTGCAATCTTCGTTTTTGACAACTGACCCTTAAAATGAAGATTCCGTTGTTTCATTAGCCAGTTATGTAACGAAACCTCTTCTAATTCTCCGGATCTTTGGGGGAGTCTATTATAAACGGTCGCGAAGACGGCTGTTTCCTGAGCGCGTTGAAACCATTTCTCTGAGGGCCTATCGATGCCCCTTGACTTTAGGGCTTCTGCGTGTCGTACGTTGAACCCGGGTTCGTATTTCTCTCGAGTTTTCACGTGCAAATGTACCGTCGCAACCTTCGCATGACAAAGGTCTGCTATTTCCCTCGCCGTTAGTCCAGCAACATACATGAGGTCCCATTCAGGATGCCTTGAAACTTCCCAAGATGTCATCGCTTGTATCTCAGTCTCCAGCCGTGCTCGGGCCTCGAGGGTTGTCGTGCTTTCACAACAATTCTTCAATACGAGGTTGGTGAATCATACCTTGTGCGGGTATGTAACGATCGACATATTTTATGGTTCGCGGTGTCAACCAGTCTCGTAGGACAAAATCGGTTAGCTAGGGCGGCGCCAAAGCCAGTCAGATGAGTCCATTTGCGTAACATTCATGCCGCCTTATTGCGTCGCGACGATGCCTGCATATTGATATTCAGCGCGTACGGTATTTCCGAAGACAACTGGACACGCGTACGGTATTTCCGAAGACAACTGGACAGTTGTTCTCTGCGATTTGTTATGACATTCATGTTAGCTCTCTCAGATTCACTCGAGACCGATGCGCGACAGTTTTGAACCGAGTTAGCAGATATCAAGGCATTGGATCGGTCAACAGGTTAGCAACTGGAATGGGCGTGAGTCCGAGGCGTCCCCGTAAATATTTGACGAGGAACGGTGGGTCCGTGGATAGGCCAAATGCGATTTAAGTCTTTTCTAATCTAAATAGAAAGTTTAGATTGGTCCTTCTTTACGGGCAATCAGATGAAAAAAGTGAAGCGACTCGAGAGGCTACTTATTGCATGCGGTAGCGGTGTACTGTTGGATGGAAGACATCCAAATGGTTACCCCATGTTCCCGGATATCGATTGTGCACTGGATATAGATCATTCATTACAGGGTCAACCCAGAATAGTCGAGACTTGATTTTGGTAGGCAGGAGAACTTGGTCAACATGCCTTGGGCCGGCGTAGATAGTGATTTGAGCCGTTTCGTAGCGAAAGAAACCCTTCAAGCAATAAACGCGTATAAGGCGAGACCAGATCTAGTTCGCGAACATAGCAATATCGAACAGGCGATTACGCAAAGCGGTTATGGGCGCAAACAGCTAAACGAGCTCATCCAAAACGCTGCCGACGCCATTGACAATCCAAATGGTCGCATTCGCGTCGTTCTGACTGCCGATGCATTGTATTGTGCAAACGAAGGAATGCCATTCAGTAGCTCCGGATATCGAACGTTGATGCTTTCACATTCATCCGAAAAACGCGATGATCAGATCGGTCGATTCGGGCTCGGATTCAAGTCGGTCATACAAATATCAGATTCGCCTCAGATATTCAGTAAAAATGGTTCTGTGAAATGGGACCGCGAGCATAGCGATATGCTTCTGGAACCTTTGTACCCATCTTTAGCGTCGTACCCAGTGCTGCGAATTGCGACACCTATCGATCCATATGCCGAATCCCGGAATGATCCTACTCTGCAAAGCCTAATGGAATGGGCTAGTACCGTTGTGAAACTACCGCTGGCGCATCAAGCAACTTGGCTCGGCGATGCCATGAGGGATTTTCCGCATGAATTCTTGCTCTTTTCGCAGAACATTGGCTCACTCGAATTCCAGAACGATTTAGATGGAAGCTTCGCTGCGTGGAGTGCTATCCGAGACAAAAACTTAGTCACATTACAATCCGAAGGAATTTCGGAGGATTGGAAAATATTCCGGTATTCCCACAAAGTGAGTCACATGGCGAGCATAGAAGCAGGCGCCATAGCGGCGAGGGAAACAGTCGAAGTCACTTGGGCCGTGCCCATTACGGGGAGCGCGCGTAGGCAGAGAGGTAGCTTCTGGAATTATTTCCCGACCAGTCATGCAACTTCGCTTAGAGGAATTGTAAATGCAGCGTTCAAAATGAACGAAGACCGTCACAGCATGCTGCAAACGATGTATAACAAAGAATTACTGCAGAATGCGCTACCAACTATGGTTGCGGGAGCTCTTGCATCGTTTCAGGATGAATCGGACCCAGCCAGTTATCTAGATTTACTGCCAGCCCGAGGACGCGAAACTATCTCATGGGCGGATACCGTGATCAATGAGCCGATATTTACCGCATTATCATCTGTTCCTTGTTTACCGGACCGTTCAGGAACCCTTCAGCATGTATCCGCAATCACAATCCAGCCAGAGCTAACGGACGCAGAATACTTACAGGAACTCTGGTCAGATTGGGTCGAGAAGGACCGGCCTTGGTTGCATTCATCTGCGTTGGCGACGAAAGAACGCAGACTTGTCGTTCGACGACTCATAGACTTGGCGAATAAGGGTAGAGCGTCAATTGAACAGTGGCTCGAAGAGATTACTCACGGACAACAATTCGGCAATTTTGAGAACGCGCTTAGGCTGGCCGTCGAAATTGAAAAGCGCCATTCAGACCTGCAGCCTGCAATGCGTAGGAGCCATATTATTCCAATGCAGGACGGGAGCGTTAGGCCTCCTATCGTCACACAGACTTTCTTGCCGATGGATGAAGATGACCAAGGGCCGAATCTAGTCGACTATAGTTTCCTGCATTATGGTGACGTAAGCGCTCTTCTGCATTCCTTGGACTTCCATGTTCTGGATGATCGAGGAAAAGTTGCTCGTGTTGCAAGACAAGTAGCAAAAGATTACTCAGATGAGAATGCAACTCTATCGCTTTGGAGGCTCTCTAGATCATTGCCGGTATCTGAGATGTTGTCGCTAATCGAAGAACAGCTCGAAGCCGGTAAGATCCGCATTCGGGCAAAAGATGGAACTTGGAGACCATCCTCGAATCTATGGCTGTCAAACGGAATAATTGCCGGCGATAGTGAAAATGATAGAGCCCTTCTTGTTGATGACCTCTTCCATAGGCAGGACCTCGCACTCATAAGGAATTTGAACGTAATAGCTAACCTTTCGGATCCAGTTACGTGGGTGGAAGACCCCACGTATAAACTATGGAAAAAATCAGAGTCGGCTCGCATCTCCATCGAATCGCAATCGACTCCTGTACCAGTTTCTGAAGGATCCCTTCGTTTCAAACCAGCGCTGACGACACCGCGTCTTCACCTACTTAGCGAAGCATCAGTGCGTACTCGTGAGAAGTCGACTCAGCGAGTACTGTCCAATGAGGCTTATAAAACTACCGTAGAATTCAGCAGTACTTATAAGGAGCCCCTAAAGATCGACGGGCCTGATATCTGGTGGGTCAAAAAGTACGGTGTGCTGCAAACGCGATTGGGTCTAGTGGAGGCCCGGTATTGCGTCGGCGAATTAGAGGGGATCCCAACTGGGTACCTTCCCTATCCCGGGCCCTCGCATGCTGAAAAGCTTAACTTGCCCGTGGCAGTCGATGGGGTCAATTGGGGCTTCGTCCTTCCTCTGGCTGAAGAGAAGCTTCCAACAGCACGTGTCCATGAGCTATACGGATTACTAGCAAAATTCTCTGTTCAAAGACCAAAGAATCTCTTGGTGTCGGGACGAAATGAAGGAAAGAGTTACTACCCCACGGACATTATAAAGGTCGCTGGAGATAGGGCAACATACGATTTTCTCCTAAAAAGTACCGAAAGTGCTGCCATCTTTATCGAGGATAACGATTTAAGATCTGAATTCGTAAATAGATGGCGAATGAAAGAAGTGAAAATTGAGTTTTTCAGTACTTTTGAGCAGGTCACGGATGAAGACGGTCAAGTAGATACGATTTCAAACCTGTTCCCATTCTTGCATAAGGTCGAATCGAAGATTCGTAGGAGTAACAGGTGCGTACCATGTAAGGTCCTAAGAACAGTTAATTCAAATTCTTACGTAGAGGAACAAGAAGTCGAAGATCATGAAACGTATCGTGACGGTACGATTTTCTACTATTCGAATACATTGTCAAGTCGTAGGCTCTTATCCGCATTGTTAAGAGACGTTGGGAGCGCGCGTAAGACCGCGGACGTAGAAAGTGAAATGCGTCGACTGGCGAGGAATACCCAAGTACCTGTCGAAACGGATAACCCGTCAAACGGGCGGCCAGAAGCAACACCCTTTGTTGAACCTCTCAAGAAGCATGTGAGTGGTTTCTTACCGCTCCGCACTGACAAGGACTTGGGTGAACAACTAATTTTAATCGAACGAGCCGTTCTTCGTTACCTAGATAATTCGATGACCGATGTTTTCGATCTCCGCATAAATTTCGAGGTCGATATGTCCACTGGATTCCCTAACGGAACTATCGAAAGCGTTTCCGAGAACGTACGAAAACTCGGTGGTCAAGCCCGATTTGAGGACTGAATTAGTGCCAGATATGCATCAGATCGCAGAACATCTTTGGAAAAAAGAAACAATTCTACCGGATCCTTCGACCGTCGCTGCAATTGGACGGCACCATGATTTTAAAAGCGCGTTAGCCGACTTAGTCGACAATTCGATTGATGCCAATGCCACACGCGTGAGAATTAGGTTCGTTCAACGTAAAAGTAGCATCGTTTCTATTCAGGTTATCGACAACGGTCGTGGAATGTCTGAATCTGAACTAAAACTTGCAATGACTTTCGGAGCTCGAAGGGACTATACAGCGTCAGATCTAGGCTACTTTGGTTTGGGGCTTAAAGCAGCTTCACTTTCACAGGCAACTGCATTCGAAGTTTATTCCAGGAAGGAATGGGGTCTAGCCGTCGGGCGTCGGATGGACCGGAATGTATCAAAGGATTTCAGAGTTGGGGTTCTAGCCGACGGACATGCCAATGAGCGCCTGGATAACCTGTCTGGTATTGAATTTTCGCACGGAACTGTAGTCGAGTGGTTCGGACTAGAAGATGTAATACATACTTCTGACGTGGAAGAAACGATCGAATGGCGCAATGAGCGGCTGAGAACGATCCGAGAGCATTTGGGGATTATTTTCCATCGACATTTGCAATCCGATAAAGTTCAGATCGATATCGATACGTATGACGCGGATCGACAGAGAACTTTACCACCGACTCGCGTAGATCCGATTGATCCATTTCAAGACTCTTTGACAACATCTACATATCCGCAAGAGTTCGAAATTGTTCTTCCCGACGGGACGACGAGCGCTATGCAAATGCATATCTTTCCAGCACGTCTCGCGACGGCGTCATTTAACCTCTACAACGAACCTGGCGAATCCCGACAAGGAATATTTGCCTATCGTAGAGGAAGACTGCTGACAGTAGGGCAAAACTGGGCCGGAGCGCGAGTTCGGAAAAAAGAATATGCGCTTGGGCGGATAAAAATTGACCTAGATGAATCTAATGAGCATCTAGTTTCAATTAATCCCGAAAAGATAGCACCGAGCTATTCCGAAGATCTCATCCGAGGAATAGCTAAATCACACGCGGTAGGAAATTATAGTCATAACCTTGACAAATACTTTGCAGATTTAGTCGCTCACCATCGCGAATCCAGGAAGACTAAAAAGAAGGAAATACAGCTCGTTGAACCGGGCGCGGGTCTCAACCCGACAATCATGCGCATATTAGAGGATCTTCAAGACTTCGCCGATTTCGAAACGATCGATATCCGGATTATGTCACTACCAGAAGATGAATTATTCCGTGCTGATCGCATAGGTCGAAGAATAGACATCAACCTCGAATTTATTCGCAAAGTATATGGTCTTGATCGTAGGCTTGACAACAGCGACGCGCAGATTTTGAAAGTCCTTCTATATCTTCTTCTAGAGAGTGATTTCAAAGTTGAACAGCGATGGACCGGGAATCGTGAAGGTAAGCATAGGTTGATAAATTCGGTGCTGCTACAAGCCTTAAAGGAAGACTTCGGATCTCATTTTACAGATGAACGGGGAAACTAATGTCGGAGTATTCGGAAAACGTAAGTTCCCGATTGGATTCTTTAACTTTAGACCGATATTTTAATTCTCCGAACACAGTCGTTCAACTACTTAGTACCAATCCGCGGTGTGAACTTAGAATTGACCCCATTGCGCAGACAATGCAACTTCGAGTGCCGAAAGACTCCTCAGTTCCAGATATTGGTGATCTGGCAAACGTTGAGATTACATATATGGCGGAATTGAACATTTGTAGTGTCACTCTGTCAGCCAAGGATATGCATTATGCTGCCTACTCATTTGTTGCTCAGATAGTTGAGGAATTACGTGCAGGGAATATTGTGTCTAAGGCGATTGAGAGAAGTATTGACGAACATAGACTGTTATTGCTAAGACGCGAGATCCTTAGTGAAGATAAGCAAGTGGGCCTAATTGGAGAACTGCTTTTCCTGAAATATCTCCTCAGCTTGAAATCAACTCCTGGGATGGAATCCTGGTTAGGCCCCTTGGCGGAGCAGCACGACTTTTCATTCGGTCAGTTTGATCTTGAAGTCAAAACGACCAGAGGCGAGAGCCGTGTTCACAGAATTGCATCAGTAACCCAACTTGAGGCCTCGCCAAATCGTGAATTATGGTTTCTGTCGATTCAAATAACATCTGCTGGGGTCGCGTGTAAAGGGTTCAGCCTGTCTTCCTTAATTGAGGAAATTCGTGAACTACTGGGAGAAAACACGAGAGCATTTGACGACGAGCTAAAGCAGATCGGATGCAAAGATGAAGACCTGCATTTCTACAAGAAATATTATATGTTGCGTTCTAACCCAGCTTTCTTCCTCGTAGACGAAAGTTTTCCAAGATTACTCAATGAGCATTTAACCCACTCTGTGCCAAATTATGAATACATTTCAGATATATCGTATAGAATTAACGTTTCGCATTTGACGCCCAGAAGAGGCGCGGATATTTTTAACGAGTTTTCAAACTACACAAATCGTATTTCGGGGGTTTAAATGGAAAAGAATGCGCAAACAATTGACGCTGTAACCAGTGCGATTGCGATGATCTCTGAAAAAGGACCGAAGCCGCTTCTTCGTAGAGTTAACTTTTCGCTCGACGAAGACGATCTCAACCCACTCACGAGCGATGAGTTGGTCCGTCTATTGACTGTTGAAGGTGATCCGAACGATCCTATCCAAGTCGAATTTCGGTTGGCGCTGTCAAGGTGGGACCAAGTCTCAGACGCCACTTGGTTGGAAGGTGCCCCGGAATATGCAATATTGCCGAAGGGCCGAGGCAGAAGATCGTACGTCATTGAAAGCCTGGGATTTAGTGCGGTAGATTCGGAAAGCATTAATTCCTTTTACCCGGTCATAAATGGTGGAATCATAGTAGCGGCTCCGCGTGACGGTCGTTGGCCGTGGTACTCCGCCGAGCGTCGCACGAGGAGTCACTACTGGGATGTCTATCGAGGCGTTCTCAAACGTAGAGGATTTGATGGTGAGGCCATCGCGACCTTGGACGAGTCGACTACAGAAATTGTGAGCAGATTTGCGGATCCCACCTGGGATGAAACGTACCAGTCCAAGGGATTGGTTGTGGGGCATGTTCAGAGTGGAAAAACGGCTAACTTCACTGGAACGGTTGCTAAAGCGATTGATGCTGGGTACCGCCTAATCATTGTCCTAACAGGTACATTGGAGATCTTGAGGAGTCAAACGCAGCGCCGTCTCGATAAGGAACTTGTAGGGTTTGAAAACATCGTCGGTGGAATAGATCTTTCCGATGCTGCTCTCGCAAGAGAAAATATTGACTATATCGCAAACGATGATTCAGACTGGGCAGTTGATGGCAGATTTGTGAAATTTGGTTACGACCCGGAAAGTGTGGCTGGAGTTCCGCACATTATCCGATTGACAAAGAGTACGGATGACTATAAGTCGTTGAAAGCGGGCCTTTCAACATTGGACTACAAATCTCATATTCGGAATCCCGAACAGAAGATATTCCACCCCGATAATTTGTGGGACACTCCTGTACGACTAGTCGTGGTCAAGAAGAACGGTCCCGTTCTAAGAAAGCTAATTAAGGATTTAAAGCAAATCAGGGGAAATACCCAAGATTATCCAGCATTAATTATCGATGATGAAGCGGACCAAGCAGGGATCAATACTAGAAAACCCCCTGTGAGTCTTACTACTGAAGAACTCGCTGAAGAGATCAAGCAAGCCCGTGAACGCACAGCCATAAATAAGTTACTTTCCGAACTATTGGGAATATTGCCTCGTGCTCAATATGTGGGTTATACAGCGACACCTTTCGCTAACGTTTTTGTGGACCCCCGAGACGCGGAAGATATATATCCAAAGGACTTCATCTTCAGCTTGAATCCTCCCCGCGCATATATGGGAGGCAGGTCTTTTCATGATCGGGATGCTATTTTTGAAAACGATGATGAGAAAACTCCCTCTCTCAGTAACCAAGCTGCCTACATCCGGGATATCAATTCAAACATCAATTCTGACCAGAAGCGCCCGTCAGAGATGCAAAGGGCGATTGACTCATTCGTTTTATCTGGGGCGATCAAGCTTTGGAGGGCCGCACGTGGAAGCGTCGGAGATTTTAGGCACCATACTATGCTCTTCCACGAATCTGTGAAGCAGGTCGAACACCGTGAACTTGCCGACGAAATTCACGGGCTTTGGAAGCGATCTGACTATCTGGGTTTCGAAGGATACGACAGGCTTCAAGACCTTTGGGGAGAGGATTTCGCCCCGGCGATGAATGGGTTGCGGCTCAGGAAGGATGCAGAATACCCTGATCCCACCCTTCACCCCGTACCGCTCTCTTTTGACGACGTCGCTGTCTACATTCCCGAAGTCATCAAACGGGTTGAGGCTGGTACTAAGCCAATTGTCGTTGTAAACGGTGATAAGGAGAGTGAATACACTCAGTCCGGTGCTGATTTTCAACGTGGTTCTGTCTGGAAAATACTAGTAGGTGGAGCAAAACTTTCACGTGGGTACACTATTGAAGGCTTGACGATTACATGGTATTCACGCAAGGCGCTTGCTGCTGATACGCTCATGCAGATGGGCCGCTGGTTTGGTTACCGACCCGGTTACCGTGATTTAGTGCGACTTTATATAGGCCGACAAGTTGTGGCGTCTACTAGCAGTAACAGAACTTTTGATCTTTATGAGGCTTTTGAGTCCATGATCTCCGACGAAGAAGATTTCAGGGATCAACTCTCGCAGTTTGCTGAGCTTGATGAGAACGGTCAACCCCAAATACGTCCAATTGATATCCCTCCATTGGTCTCGCAGAGCTTGCCATGGCTGCGTCCGACGGCCCGGAATCGAATGTATAACGCTCAAATTGTCCAGTATGCCAAAGGAGATCGCTTCAAGGATTTCTTCTATCTCCCCTCTCGTGATCCGAGACATTCAAAGAACAGGGAGAATTTGGTTGCAATTGCGCCTCTTCTTCGTCTTCTACAGAACGAAGAGACATTTTTCTATGAGACGGCAACGAAAAACCATTCAAGTTATAAGGCACTTACAGCAGTTGTGCCAGCCGCCATTGTTGTTGATGTTTTGTCATCATTCAGTTGGGGGAGAGAAGGGCTTGCCGACGCCGATATCGAATTTGTCAAGGGCGCAATCCTAAAGGGGACCATTACTGATTTTAAAGTTGTCTTGCCAGTGCCGGCTAAGAAGCAAGCAATCAGATCTATTGATCTAGACGAAGTTAGATCGATTTTGTTTCCCATAGTCGAGAGAAAACGACGCGAACGTGGAGATTTTTCGGGCTCATCACGGTGGACTAGAATGCCGCTCGAGAAGGAATTTACACTTAGAAAGTCTGATAATGACGTTGGATCGCGTACGACGGGCGCTGTAATAATAACGCTTTCAGCGGATCAATGGGATGGAAAGAAAGCATATTCGGATCCGGAAGCACTTGAATCCGCGAGGGTACCACCCGAGGATATTGCTACCCTATTTTCATGGGCAATTCCGCATGACGCAGCACCGAAAGGAAAAGCTGGATTCAGTGTCCGATCTGCGGAAGATTCCTCGGCTCCGATTGTCAGAATATCGTGATCCTTTGTCGGGCGGTAAGACCGAAGCAGTTATTTAGGCGAGGCTACTCTTTACATTAGTACCTTTCGGATTTCAGTAGCGCCTAGATGTTGCGGTGCAGGCGAAACTCTGCAACTTCGGTTGGTTAGAACACCGACACCTTTTCTTGAATGTATCCAATGTGACGGTAGGCTAAATTACGTGGGGAATTCTTGAGAAATTGACCATTTGAAGAAATCGATAATGCCACGCCAGGGGAAATCACATGACGCTTCGTGTTTTAGTGGAAACATAATTCCTTATCTTTTGTTTTAATGACTTGGACTAGGATGTAATGTGTTTTCTCTGCGCCATGAACCGATGATTTTTAGGTGTGGTGAGTAAAATTCTGCGAGTTTCTATTCAATGAGACGGAAGATATACGGAACGATAGGTGATCGTGGCTAGAAGGAAAATATTGCTCCCCATTGGGAGCGTGTGCATCGGTGATAGAGACAATGAACCTCATGTAGCGGAGGACCCGAAAAATGACGCAGATCTTCAGGCTGTATTTCGATGGTTGAGTTCACGGCCAATTGAAGAAAAACTAACTACTGCAGTCAATGACGCCATCGAGTATGTCCTTGATGGTGCGCGAACATGGAGATTTGATCTGGATAGCCCAGAAGTGGACTCGGACGAACGGGCATCTCTGGGTACTAAACTCCAGTATCGTGTGTTGGCCGCACTTAACCTTAAAAAGTTGCCGCCGCTCGACACTATGATCCTCGGAATCCCTGTTGAATTGAAGGGAACTGTCCGTTCCAATTGGATGATTCCGAGAGAAGGTCAATGTCAGATATGTCTATTGATCAAGGTGGATTCGGCCAATGACCGTTTTCAAGCATTTCTTATGCGCACGCATCGAATATGGTTGAACGATGGTGGAAACCAGGATCAAAAACGTACGATCGTTGCGGAAGCAGTCCGTTCTTACGCGCTACCAGTTGTCCCGTGGACTCAGCTCCCTCCGAATCCGTTAAAATTGTTAAATGATGCGGAACTTTCAGTTGTTTTTGACTTGCGTTTTGGAATTATGAAGAGAGTAACCGCCCTGTTCGGTTTTCTGCCAGATGTCGTAATTCCGCGTATTGCACTGGAAACCGTCGGGGCTACAGCTAAGGACGTCGCCCGTCGTGCTCGTCAGGCAAAACAAGACGTTTTCTCAGAACATGGACTTGTTGTTTTGATTGGCACCTGGCCAGCTCAGCGCAGATTAGCAGCTAAACACGGCTTCGATATTTCGAATGAAGCTTGGATTGCGCTGAGTCCAGAGAGTCTTGGGAATGATTTCGAACTAGCTTTGAAACTTTCTCGCGAATCAGGAAAGAAATAATTTCTTCAGCTTATGTATGGCTTGATATGGCGTGCAATAGCCCTAGAGAGGCCAGAAGGTACTGCATTACCAATTTGCTTCGCGATCGCAACCTTGGTACCTACCCACCGATAGTCTTCGGGGAAATCCTGCAGAAGGCTGGCTTCGTAGTGTGTTACTACTCGGTTGACAGTTTTTTGGGGATCGCCCTTCACCCATTTTGAGCCTGACTCTTGCCGAGAATCTCCCACCCATTGAGGATGTAGGTAGGCACCCTTCTCTGGTTTGAAGAATTCGGTACGGATTGTGTGGGATGGAAAATCCCATCGCATCCGTCCCATGACGTCTGTAGTTCCCGTTGGCTTCTCGCGCCAACAACGCGGAAGTAGGTCTGTAGGCAGGTTAAAACGTCCCCCACCTGGTGGTACGTAGGAATACCGTTCTAATGAGAGCGGGCGGGGCTCACGACGGAAATGTATATCTAGTTTGCTGTAGATTCCTGGCATGGATTCGCCAAAGAATTCTGTCGTTGATTTACGCAGATCTACAGTCTCTGGTACGAGGGGGAGCCCATGGATCCTGTCTCTTACAGTTCGCCATGGAAGAAGTCCGGATCCATCGATGGGTTCGCGAGCATGCGTGGGTTCCGGTAGGGAAATTTTTCCTACACGCGAACCGATTATGATCGTTCGTTTACGGCGCTGAGCCACTCCGTAGTCGGCTGCATTTAGTACAGCGTAGGAGATTTCGTAGTCCTTCAATATGCCGTGCTCAACCTCATTCAGCAGCATCTCGAACTCTGGGGACTTGCTGAATCGGTCAACATTCTCGATTACGAAAACTTGAGGGTTGGCCTTTGTGATGAACCGCATGTACTCGCGCCATAACTGATTTCGAGGATCATCTAGACGCTTTAGGCCCAAATTTGAAAAGCCCTGGCATGGGGGGCCTCCGATTATTAGGTCTGCTGAGGGGATCTCTTCGTCTTTGACCTCAGCAATATCACCGGCCCGCACATGCTCTTCACCGAAATTAGCCGCGTAAGTGGCGGCTGCATATTTGTCCCACTCAACGGCAAAGATCGGGTCGAAGCCTTCTTGTGCGAACCCGATTGTCATCCCGCCGCAGCCCGCGAACAAGTCGATCACCGTAGGATTTGTCATGTCTAGCAGTTTACCTTTATGCACCGACAGTTCTAACGGGTGTGTAAGTGACGTTCCCGACCCGTGGATCTGGGATCGGTGCTTCTGACGATTGCGTGTGAGGTAGGGTCAGACGAAAACGATCCGACGTGAGAATGAATTACAAAAATTCTTCTGTCCTTGGCCGTAGAGGTGTTGATCGAAATCATAGCTCGTGACTGGCCTCGAACAGTTCCGTGGGGTCCGAGATAATGGGCTTGTGAGTGTAATAATTGTCGTAAGTAGAATTTTGGAATGATTGGAATTCAGATGGTGATCCCTGTCCATTTGCTTGTGGATTGCGACACCGGCATCGACGATTCTCTTGCGTTGGCCTACCTCTGTTCCCTCGACCATGTGCAGATTGAAGCAGTAACTAGTACCCCAGGCAACGTCGATGTCGAACGAGTCACTGCAAACAATCTGGCTCTGCTAAGACTTTGCGGCAAGCCGAATGCACCAGTGTTCAGCGGCGCGAGCGAGCCTCTGGAAATTCCGTTGGTGACAACGCCAGAAACCCATGGCCCACAAGGTGTTGGTTACGCGACCCTCCCAGACCCAGGTTCCGGAGTTTCTGATGACGTGGACGCCGTCGACTATTTGATTGAATCCGCCCGCGCGAACCCCGGGGAACTTACCGTTCTACTCATTGCCCCGTTGACCAACTTCGCGTTGGCTCTCCGGCGCGAACCGAAGCTACCATGGCTGCTACGCAAAGTCGTGATCATGGGCGGTGCTTTCTATTACCAGGGAAACACCACTCCCACTGCCGAGTGGAATACTCACGTAGACCCGCACGCTGCCAAAGAAGTATTTGCCGCTTACTCGCGCGCAGCTGATCGAGGCATTGAGTCCGTGAAACTACCTATCGTCTGTTCGTTGGGCATTACCGAACGCTTCGAGATGCAGCCGGAATTCCTCACCATACTGGCCGAAGAAGCAGGATGCGAAGAACCAGAATTGGTCCAAGCTAGCGACGTTGAAGGCACGCTCAGCAAAGCATCCAACCCGCTTGTTCGCTACCTTTCTGATGCCTTGCGGTTCTACTTTGAGTTCCACCGGCACCACGACCAGGGCTATATTGCCCACGTCCATGACTACTTTGCGGCTGGCATCGCAGCAGGAACTTTGGAGTACAAAACTCGTCCAGCCGCCATCGATGTCGAGACCGAATCAGAATTGCTGTTTGGAACGACCGTTGCCGATTTCCGTGGCCTCTGGGGTAAACCGGCAAATGCACATGTGGTCTCCGAAAATGATCCAAAGACGGGTTTTGAGGAACTGGTTAAGCGCCTAGGTGCGCTGGCTAGAAGACTGAAAGTGGATTCTTAAGCGCTCAGGCTAGTGGGCTAGAATCGTCTACCGGGTCGAGGTGACATAGACCCGCAGCTCGCGCGCGCCAGCCTGAAATCTTGGTGCGCAGTCATACTCGTACCTCAGGACTGGATTATCATGTCATCAAATCTTCTTTTGCCCGAAGAATCATCGTCGCAAACCCTACGCCGCCGGCTCTTGGCTATCGTGGGAACCTTAATCCTCGTCGTGACTTATCTGACCCTGATCGCTACACAGCCTATGGGTATCGTCGAGGGATTGGGACAGGGCGTTGCCCTTGCTACCTTTGCCGCGTATTTCATTGCAGCCGTTCTGCTCTTGCTGGCGGTATTGCCTGACCTTCCTGTTTCCACCTTGACCTTGATCCCAGTAGCGCTGGCATTGAATATCATCCTTGGCCAGTTTGTGGGTTCGGTGATGGTTCCCCTTTACCTTGATTCCATCGGCACGGTCATCGTCGGCTTCCTCGCCGGGCGCCGTGCTGGAGCCGCTACTGGTGTGCTGAGCACCCTGGTCTGGTCCCTCTTTGCACCAACTGTTCTTCCATTCGCCGCTGGTGCTGCACTGGTAGGTTTCCTTGCCGGAACTGCAGCACGCTTCGGTACGCTGCGCCGGGCCTACTTGGCGCCGGTTACTGGCCTGGTTACCGGTGTGCTGGTTGGCGTGCTCTCTTCGCCGGTCGCTACCTTCGTTTACGGCGGCACCTCGGGCATTGGCACCGGCGTCGTCGTGGCCGCATTCCGCTCCATGGGCGACTCATTGCTCTCGGCAGTTACCAAGCAGGCACTTATTTCGGATCCAGGGGATAAGGCTGTGGTCTTCTTGATTGCTGCGCTGCTGGTCTATGCACTGCCAAAGCGCACGAGCCACAGCTTCGCCTTCGTCCGCCGCTACCGAGTCTTGGGCGCGGGTGTCAGAAAGTAATCAATTCTCCATGCCCCGCACCATCAAACTTCATCCATTCACTATCCTGGCCATAGCCGCGGCAGTCGTGTCAGTGACGACTGCAGCTAACATATGGTGGATGGGTTGCGCTGTCATAGGTCTTTGCTTGCCCATTGGGCATTGGACGGGGCATCTGAAACAGTTGGTAGCCCTCGGTGGTGCCATGTTGCTGCCAACGTTCATTTCCTTGCTGTTGATTCATGGAATATTCTCCCGAGGGTCGGCACCTGCTATTGCCACGTGGGGACCACTACGAGTGACCGTCCATGGCTTAGAAGTGGCAATGGCTTTGGGTCTTCGAACTGCGGTTCTCGTGGTGGTGGGGCTGCTCTGTGGGTTACTCATCGATAAGCACCAACTGGTGGCTGCCATCGACCTGTCGCCAGTGCCACCACAACTGGGCTACCTGCTGGCTGCGACACTCTTCTTGCTGCCGCAGATGTCCGAGAGGCAACGGCAAATTGGTGAAGCGCAAACGTTACGCAGCGCGGGCACCGGAACGGGTCTGACGGGGTGGCTCCAGCGCGTGGGCCTACGTACCGTGCCACTGGTTCTGGCTTCAATGCAGGATGCACAAGACCGCGCCGTGCACCTGTCAGCGCGAGGATTCCCTGCAACTGGTCGCCGTACCCGGTTGCGTATCGTCCCCGATTCATCACTGCAGCGCGGAATCCGATGGGTTGCTCTAGCCTGTGCCGTGCTTGGGCCGGTGCTGATCTTGCTTCCCTCATGGATAGGGGGACACTAGACATGGAACGAAAATTCATAGAACAGTCCATCGCCGTGTTGGCCTTGGAACTGCGAAGCTTCTCCTACAGTGATTCCTCCGAGAGCATCCTGCGAGACATCGAGTTTGAGGTTCAGCCCGGATCGTTGAACGTAATTTCCGGTCACTCAGGCTCAGGTAAATCGACTCTGGGGGCAATCATTGCGGGTCTGCTTCCTCGTCACGGAATGGACAAGTTTCAGGGCGCCGTAAGTGTAGGCGACACCCGGATCGAGTTTTCGGCAACTACAGCGCCTCGCATTGATATCGCCCAATGGGCCAAGCGCATAGGTTTTCTGCCACAAGACGCAGGGCATTACCTATCGGGAATCCGCGGGACTGTCGCCGAAGAACTTTCCTTCTCCCTGGAGAACGTGGGATTGCCACGCGAGCAGATGCGCCAGCGGGTTACCGAGCTTGCTCAACGGCTGCGTTTGGAACACCTTTTTGAGCACCACCCGGAACAGCTTTCCGGCGGGCAAGAGCGACTAGTCGCGCTAGCCGCCCTGTCCATCAGTGAACCGGATGTCCTGGTACTCGACGAGCCACTAACAGGATTGGATCGCCAAGCCACCACGTTGGTTTCAGAAATGATCAATCTTTTGCGTGCCCAAGGAACGGCGCTTGTGGTCCTTACCAGCTCTAACCGGTTCTGGGCGCAAGGAGCCGACGCGCTCTGGTCGCTGGAGCAGGGAACCTTGCACCGCGTCCGGCCCGCAAATATGCCAGGCCATGTTAGAGGACGTGGACACCTCAGGCGGCCTGCGACGGATAAGTCTCGCGTATTGCTGAGCATGGAATCCGTCAAACTGGCCTACCCAGATTCCGCGCAAAGTGCAGTTCAAGACTTGGATCTCAACGTCCGAGCTGGAGAATGCCTGGGCCTTATGGGGGCCAACGGCTCCGGAAAAACTACCGTGCTCAAAGCCATTGCTGGATTGATGGCTCCCGTTTCTGGATCACTGAACACCTCGGTGACATCGGGTCTCTTGCTTCAAAATTCTTCGGACCAGCTCTTCGAGCGCACGGTTCTTCGGGAAGTGTCTTTTGGCATTCCCAGGACGAGCACTCTGCGCGAGCGGATTCCAGCAGTCCTGGAACAGCTTGGTCTTGAGTCTTACGTTCACACCCACCCCTATGAATTGCCAGCCTCTGCACGCAGGCTGGTTGCCCTGGCGACCGTACTGGTACGCGAGCCAGAATTACTGCTTCTTGATGAACCTACGGAGGCCCTGGATGAAGCCGGTGAAGCGACACTTAAGGAGGTTATTGGTTCAGTGCTGGCACGTGGGGGAGCGGTCATTCTTTCCACACATAATGAGAAATTCATGGAACGAGTGACCCATCGGGTGCATTCCATGCATCAGTAGTGGCCAAGATGGCAAGTCGGGTTGGGCACTGCGGAAAGACAAGCCGAAAAACTGGAGCTTCTCGAACGCATCATTGGCAAGTCTGACTTGCGAGACCTCTTCGCGTCTCTGAAACAGGTCGCAGAGCGTCTGCGTACGCGCTTTATGACAGTGACCGCAATATCACGAGCCGATACTGTCTTAGGCGCTTGATACTCTCGGCTTTGAAGCGCTCCCCTATCGGAGGGGTGCAAGAACAAGCGGAGTGGGTATGTATATTAGAAGCGTCTTAGTGGAGAACGTCAAGAGTTTTCGCGAGAAACACCGGTTCGAACTGCATCCTGGTGTGAACTTTTTCGTTGGTGACAACAACAGTGGCAAGTCGACAGTGCTGGAAGCGCTACTGTTCATGTTCGAAGGTCCTTCTTCGACAAGATGGACGCCCGAGAAGTTCTACTGCAATCAAGCTACTGGGCCGACTCGAGTTGAAGTCGACATCGCCGACGGACTTGATGATCTGGTCGCGCAGGAGAAGTTCAAAGTGCTTTCGGACTTCGTCTTTGAAGACGATGGGCAAATGATTCTCCGTCTGGAGCGCAGCAGTGAGTCCCGCACTGTAGTTCAGGGCGGCAAAAATAAGAGCATCGACGTGAAGGCCGTCTGTTTCTGGCACCCTGAGCGCCAGCAATTCGAAAATGTGACCGGTATTGACGCTAAGGTCAAGGCGATCTTCGATTTCGAGGCAGTCTGGGCGGATGCTCAACCAGGCGACCATATCGACTTCGCAAACACGAAAACACTAGGGCGCTTACTCGATTCTTCGTTCAAGCAGTTTGTTGAAACAGAGCCTTGGAAGGCTCTCGCGAAAGCGCACAAGAGAGCATTCGCGCTAGACGAAGAAGACTCGTTCATGGCCGAGACTAAGGCGCTGGCAACCGAAATTAAAGCACTAGTTGATGACCAGTATGGGAAGGCGGATTATCGCTTCGATTTTGGGCTTCCAGATGCTGCAGTCTTCATGAAGCAAGGCCGCCTGCACGTGGACGACGGTGCGGGCGAGACCCTAGTGGAAGGCAAAGGATCGGGCATGCAGCGCGCAATTGCTTTGGGGATAATCCAGCTCTACGCTCGATCATCCGCACTCGCCGATGATAGCAATCCGACCCCTCTTGTGCTCATGCTCGACGAACCCGAAACTTGGTTACATCCGAGCGCGCAGCTCAAGCTCGGAGAAGCCCTCAGTCAAATCGGCACGCGCGAGCAGGTTTTTATTATTACCCATTCTCCCTACCTGATTAGGAAATTCGACTCGAAGAGCCACATGCTCACGGTGCTCGCTGGTCACGGAAAAGACCGCCGCGTTGACCACTCAACTAAGTTCGGGCTTTTCGGGCAGGGGGAACCGACCTGGGGAGAAATCAACTACCGGGCTTTCGATGTATGTAGCAATGACTTCCACAACGAGCTATACGGCCATGTGCAACGACATATCGAAGCGCAAAAAGCTGACGGCAAGTCGGCCACAGAGAAAGAAATGGATCTGTTTTTGGTAGCCGAAGGCATCGACAAGGCGAAGACGTGGGTCCGAAATCCCAGGGTGCGCTATCCGGCGACTCTCCCGGTTTACGTGCGCAACTCGATCCATCACCCTGAGAACAGTATGAATCTATCGGTGACCGCAGAGGAGCTGCACAATTCCACACGGGTCCTTTTGGGAGTAGTTGAGAGGATCAATGCGCGGCCATAACGAGCTGTCGATGGGATGGTGCTCGCCGCCCTAGTCGAGCACCATCCGCTTTCTACTCGCGGGCTGAGGCGGTCAGATGCATCATCTGCTGCTGATACGTGGAAGCGTCAATCTCGCCGTCATCATAGCGGCGCATCAGTTCGTCGATCGCTGCTTTTAGTTCTTCGCGTTCCATTTGTTCGTGCCCTTCCGTCATTTCACTTTGAATTATTCAATGATCTCGTTTTCGGCTTCACACCAGTGGGCGCCCGCGTGGCCGGGCCCGAGCCGGCAGAAGCGACCACCAAGCTTTTGACGGCCGTGCGGGAAGTACAAAGCGTTGCACCAAATATCAGAATCAGACATTACTACTCATTCCTGGTAGGGGGCGACTGGACTGCTAACGATAAGTTCTCGGGTGTACGAACCGGGTTCAACTGAGCCGTGTTTTAGACACTGTACGGAATTCATGATTGGTTGTCCGCCTTCGGCATTCGGGGGTAGAGACAAGTTGGCTGGCGCGAGGATGGTATTCTTTTCTTCTTCGTTCAAGGGTAGACACTGGAAACGAACCTGCGCTCATAGAACTAGTGCGTATAGCAAGTCAGGCGATTACTGATGCGTGAAGTGAATCAGTAGCCTTTGTAACGACACATCAAACGCCTCGGAAGTGTATAGAAGCTGGCAACAAGCTACCAGGCAACCTTGGTGGTGACTCCTGCATTTGGGTTTTGTAGCGTGCAGCGGCTCCGCATTCTCGGCTGCTAGCTACGGTTGCGCTCCTCACATTGGTTGGTCAAGGTAAAGATTTGCCGAATCTTAGAAACATTAATTTGGCCACACCTACGTGGATAAGGCACATCAAGTGTGATGAAGCAGGCAAATTTTTGATTGACACGTCATCGACTTTTGAAATGGTTCGGAGTAGCATCCAAGGTATGAGGCCAACGGAAATCCCGTGACCATCTTGAAACGGAAAGTGGGTCCATCATGGCTCAGTATGATGTAGCAGATCGTTCGGCAGTAGTCACCGGCGCCGGTTCGGGCATCGGCCAGGCTATCGCCATCCTCTTAGCCGCCAACGGAACCAAAGTGGTGGTCCAGGACCTCAATGCCGAGGCCGCTGGCGCTACCGTGGAAACCATCAAGGCCGCAGGCGGAGAAGCTGTAGCTGTTGCAGGAGATGCCAGCACTTCGACTGTCATCGACGAAACCATCAAGGCCGCCAACGCCATGGCTCCATTGAAGATCGGCGTCAACAACGCAGGCATCGGCGGCCGCGCCGCCAAGGTGGGCGAGCTGACCGACGAGGACTGGGACAAGGTCATCTCCGTGAACCTCAACGCCGTCTTCCGCGGAACCCGCGCCCAGGCCAACGTCATGAGCGAGAACGGTGGAGGGTCCATCGTGAACATGGCCTCGATCCTCGGCTCGGTGGGCTTCGCCGGCAGCTCCGCCTACGTTTCCACGAAGCATGCCGTGGTGGGCCTGAGCAAGACTGCCGCCGTGGAGTATGCGACCCAGGGCGTGCGCGTGAACAGCGTGGCCCCGGGCTTCATCGACACCCCGTTGCTGCAGCAGATGCCCAAGAAAGCCCATGACGCGCTGGTCGACAAGCACCCGATTGCCCGCCTGGGCAAGCCGGAAGAAGTGGCCGCGCTCGTGGCATTCCTGGCCAGCGATGCCGCGTCCTTTGTGACCGGCAGCTACCACCTGGTTGACGGCGGCTACACCGCCGTATAGCCCATCGGATCAAGCGGATGCGGTGCGGAGCTGTGCCGCATCCGCTGGTTTATTGCTCCTCGCAAGCCCTCGAATCCAAGCAATGAGCGTCAGACTATTCCAATGCTTTGAAGCCGTTAGCCAGATCACGTTCTTGGCTGAAGTGGAATAAGTTGCTGGCGAGGTTAGTTACGCTGTGCAATTACAATTTCCACTTCAGGAGCCCCATCCCATGGATCTGTTTTCCCCTCTCGCCCTCGGCGACCTCAAGCTGCCCAACCGCCTGGTCATGGCACCGCTCACCCGCTCGCGTTCGGGCAAGGACGGCGTGCCCAACGCCGATGTAGTCGAGTACTACCGCCAGCGCGCATCCCTGGGCCTGATCGTCAGCGAGGGCACCTACCCGAGCTTTGCCGGCCAGGGATTCGTCCGCCAGCCAGGCCTGGTCACCGAGGAGCAGATTGTCGGCTGGAAGAAGGTCACCGACGCGGTGCACGCCGAAGGCGGCCTCATCGTTGCCCAGGTCATGCACGCAGGACGGGTCACCCACCCGGAAACCACCGGTGTTGGCTACGTCGAGGCGCCCAGCGCCATCGCGGTTGAAGGCGAGTCGCGCACCTACACCGGCAAGCACGCGTACCCGGTTCCGCATGCCCTGGCCACCGAAGAACTCCCGAGGATCATCGAGGAATTCGTTGCCGCTTCGCGCAACGCCATCGCCGCCGGATTCGACGGCGTGGAGCTCCACGGGGCCAACGGCTACCTGCTGCACGAGTTCCTGGCGCCTTCGGCCAACACCCGCACCGACAACTACGGTGGCTCCCCGGATAACCGGGCCCGCTTTGTCATCGAAGTCGTGACCGCAGTAGCCAACGCCATTGGCGCTGGCAAGACCGGCCTGCGCATTTCGCCGGAACACAATGTCCAGGGTGCCGTGGAAAACGATCGTGCGGATGTGCTGGCTACCTACACCGCGCTGGTCCAGGGCATCGCGCCACTGGGCCTGGCCAACCTGAGCATCCTGCACCATGACCCAGCCGGCGAGCTGGTCCAGTCGCTGCGCAAGGCCTTTGGCGGACCGGTGCTGTTGAACACCGGCTTCGCGGAGATCACCACCTATGAGGAAGCCGCACGCGTGGCTGCCGAAGGTTGGGGCGAAGCGGTTGTCGTGGGCCGCCCTGCGATTGCCAACCCGGATCTGGTGCGCCGCTGGAAGGAACAGCTGCCGCTGAACGAACCAGATTTCGCGACCTTCTACACTGAAGGTCCCAAGGGCTACATCGACTACCCATTCTGGGAGAACTAGCCACTAAAACTTCTGACTTAGTTTAGATGAAGCCACCGCTTCCGTTCGTAAACGAAAGCGGTGGCTTCTCCATATCCAGCGAGCTACACGTCATGCTCTAGAAGAGTTTGAGTTGTCGCACAGAGATGTTCGACCTTTGGATAAAGCTTGCTCGGTAGTTCGCTGTTGCCTATGGCCTCGGATTCATTTTCGAAAACTCCTGCCATGGCGATAGGCAGAGCGTACGTCATCGCACTCACTGTCATCCGCAACCACTCTTCACCTATTTTTGCTTCACGAGCAAATCTTGACCAATGCTTTGATGAGACTCTCCCGAACTGTCGCTCCCCCCCGATGGACATGGCGGCCTTCCGCAATCCATCGTTTTTCTTCGGAAAACCGTCGTTACTAACGTGTTCGTAGGGCAAGCCAGATGCGATGTCATAAAATGGCGCAAGCTGCACACGGCCATCAGGAAGATGGAGTATCGAGTAGTTCTTGCCGTGTGCGTCGGGAGCTCCCAGAAGGTAATTTCCTATTAGGCCCTCAATGAATTTTTGAACTTCAGTTTCAGGAGCACGAGCTTCTCGAAGGGTCTTAATGATCTTGAGTGCGCTGGGTCCTCGGTTCGACTCGTACTTGTTTGTAGGTAAGGTCGAAGTGGCCTGGCAGAAGTCTTCTTGATGGACCCGATAGACGTTGTTTCCCTCAATAAGCCGATCGTACCGTTTCACCACGATTGTCGATTGCCCGTCAAACTGCGTGAAGTTGGTTTCGGCAACTTGTAATCCCATGCGTCCCAAAGTCTTCAGACATAGGTGCTCATTGAGTGCTTGATCTCGAAAATCTTGGATGCCGGGCTTGAAAATGTGGGTTGTCGGTTCGCTGCCGGTGGCTTCATGCCATCCGTCCTGCCATCTCAAAGCGAATTTGCTTTGAGCTCCAGCTAGTGACCACCGTTCACGACCGACAGTCCACGATCCTTTCGGAGACGAAGATAGAACCCTGATGCGTTGACCGATTTCATTGTCGTTGCAAGCCACGAGTTCACCCGCGGAACGCGTTAGCTCGTCAATTTCATCCGGCCGTACGAACTGCACTGCGCCTGCACATTCAAACCCAATATGCTCAAGTAAGGCGAAGGGATTCTTTGCCGAAATGCCAAAGTCATCAGCGAACGACTGACGGACAGCTTCGCCTTCCGGAATTAGCCCCTCGATGAACGGATCAGTAATAGAGCGCTGGTAAGGGGTCTCTCGATAGGGCATTGCCAGGGATAATCTGGCTTGTCTAGAATCTTGTGGGACGAATTGAAATTTTCTGTTACCAGAATGATCTTGTTGAAGGATTCCGACAGGCTGCCCGTATAAAAAGGTCACGAGTTCTTTCATCGCGGGCCCTGTTCGTTGTTCTCATCTTTATTGTCCGGTTCATTGCATTCGTCATTATCAAGAAGTGCTTGATCCTGCTCGCTTTCTACGTCGTTCGCGGTACTTGAGTTGCGATCGAAAGTCGAAGCATCTGAACTAGGCACCCCTTTTCTAAGGGACTGTTGCAACGCCGATTGACCGAGATCGGACGCGGCTAGGTTTCGGATGCCTGTTTGGATGCGCAGTTCTTTGGCGAACTTTTGGAATGAGGATTCGCCGAGCCCCGATGCGGCTAGTTTTCGGAAGGCCGATTGACCTATGTTCGAGGGTGCCAATCTTGGGAAAGAGGACTGATCCAAACTCGAGGCATTTCTAATTGCTTCCGACGCGGCCGGAGAGATACGAGCTATCGAATGGTAGCGGTCTTCATCTGATGACTCGATTTCGAGTTCAGCATTGAAAGAAAGATTTATTGATATCCCGAGTGCTTCAAAGGTATCTAACACCTTGCCGAGTTCAGCTCTCGTGCGTACACCCTGCTCCAGGCCTATAAGCCATTTGCGCGAAACGCCTGCGCGGTCGGCTAGGGCTTCTTGAGTGAGGCCGAGTTTCATCCGGGCATCATGCACGAATGCTCCGAGTTCCTTTTGGGTCGAAACGTCGCGATTCATGAAACCTCCTGTTGTGCACGTATATACACATTATTATAAGTGAACGTACGTGCACAATCAAGAAAGTGAACGTACGTGCACTTTTACGAAAGTGTACGTTTGTTCACTTTAATTAATGTGAATGAACGTGCACTTAGGCTTAGGTCACTGAACAACAGGGAGGTCTCAATAGCGAAAGCTTTTGCGTCAAATCGCTCTTGATGAGCTTTTTCATTTGCGCAAAGTCCAAGTCATCTCGATCGCTGAACTTCAGCACCGGAGAAGATATGAGGATTTTCGGCAGTCAGAAGTGCTCTTGGTACCTCAAAATAGGGGAGCTGAACGCAGGCCAGGCGTAAAGAGAGCCGGCTATGGGTCCCTCCAAAGCGATGGTATGAATTTCCCTTACTATCAGTTTCTTAGAAAATGATAGTAAGGATCCGTGTTGATATCACTTTCCGCTTGGTGGTTCGTGGTGGCGACGTAACCAGTCGAGGGGCAGCACGTGGAAAAAGGCGCGGATCAACGATCCCGTCCGGCGTCATTGTCAGGGGCGACTGAACGCTTTGTTCGATGAACGATCCGGCTTTCCCAGACCGTATCCCCGTAACCGGTACAAGTCCAGTTGGGCCCCGCCGCATCGAGGCGTAACACAAACACCTCGAGGAGCGAGATGGGCAGACCGCAGAAGATTCCTATGAGCCCATCAGCGTCTCGGCGGCAATGCGCATATGCTCGGAGATTTCCGCGCTCACCGCGGCGCTGTCGCCAGCTTCGATGGTGTCCACCAGCTTGAAATGGCGTGCGACATCCATATTGCGCACCCCGCGTTCGTAGCCGCCGAACATGATGGACATGCGGATGGAGCCCTCAAGCTGCTCCCAGGCATGCAGCAGGGTGTCATTCTCGGACAGTCGGCACAGGGTGCGGTGGAACTCGAGATCCGCTTCGATCCGCTCCTCGATTTCATGGCCCGCGAGTTGCTCCATGGTGCTGACCGCGGCGCGCAGCTGCGCGAGCGCATCGGTAAGGTCTTCGCGCTGCAGCAGCGTCGTTGCCGCCAGGGTTTCCAGCGAGGCGCGGACCGAGAAGATGTCATGGATTTCCTTGTTGTCCAGGTGGCGAACGGACAGCCGTCCGCGTTCTCCGGCGGACACCAATCCCTCCTGCTCCAGCTGGCGCAAGGCTTCGCGCAAGGTGCCCCGGCTGATCTGCATGGACGCGGACAGCTCGGTTTCCACCAGGTGGGTTCCCTGCTGCAATTCGCCGGTGGTGATGGCACGGCGCAACGCAATCAGGGCCTGCTCGCGCAGGCTCTTCTTGCGAAGTCCTACCAAGGAAGAATCGGCGATGGCCATGGAGCACCCCTAGGGATTGGAATTCAACTGTCGATTGTTAACTGTTGATTTTAGCGCCTTGGGGGGGGCAGTGC
>NZ_JBLVOJ010000005.1:46287-65881 GCF_053543715.1 Glutamicibacter sp. AGC46 | reverse complement strand
GCACTGCACCCCCCCAAGACGAATCAGCAAGATGATCGAGGCAGATCTAGCTAAGCTCTGCCAGGACCTTGGACACAATCGCGCTGATCGACAACCCATAGCGGTCATGGAGTGTTGGCAATGCGCCCGCATCCAAGAACTCATCGGGCAGGCCGATGGGAACGACCTTAGAGGAAACACCGCCGCGGATCATGGTGGAAGCCAGAGTTTCGAACAACCCGCCGATGACCGAGTGGTTTTCCAGCGTGACTACCAGACGGTCCCCGGCCACCTCCTTCAGAACTGTTTCCGAGTCGAAGGGCTTGATGGTGGGGGAGTGGACCACGGAAACGTCCACGTTGTGCTTGGCCAGTTCCTTCGCGGCATCCAGTGCGCGCATGGTCATCAGGCCGCTGGAGACGAAGACGACGTCACGTCCACCGCGTAGTACTTTTGCCTTGCCCAATTCGAAGCTGTAGTCGTATTCATCCAGGACGGTAGGCACCTTGCCGCGCAGCAGGCGCAGGTAGGTTGGCCCTTCAGAAGCCGCTAGCTGCGGCACCGATTGCTCGATGTCCACCGAATCGCAGGGATCCACGATGGTCAGGTTCGGCATCCCGCGGAAGATGGCAATGTCCTCGGTGGCCTGGTGGCTCGGGCCGTAGCCGGTGGTCAGCCCCGGCAGGCCGCCAACGATGTTCACGTTGAGGTTCGGCTCGGCGATATCCAGGCACAGGAAGTCATAGGCCCGCCGGGCCGCGAACACCGAATAGGTGGAAGCAAAGGGGATCATGCCGGTTTCGGCGAAGCCCGCGGCGGCCCCGAACAGCAGCTGCTCGGCCATGCCCATCTGGAAGAAGCGCTCGGGATGCTGCTGGGCGAAGATGTGCATATCCGTGTACTTGCCCAGATCGGCAGTCAGGCCCACGATGCGCGGATCCTGCTCGGCCGCCTTGGCCAGGGCATGGCCGAAAGGCGCTGGCGCGGTCTTCTGGCCGGGCTCCGCGAAGGAGGCAATCATGGCCGAGGTTTTCAGTCGTGGTTTAGCGGTGGCAGACATTTAGGAGTTGCTCCCTTCGAAGCCTTCGGTGAGTTGGTCGCGGCAGATCTGCCATTCGTTGTCTTCAATGCGCATGAAGTGGGCTTTCTCGCGGTTTTCCAGCAGCGGAACGCCGCGGCCTACCTTGGTGTCGCACAGGATGACCGAGGGGCGCGAGGCGAGGGCCGCTTGGGCCGCGATGTTGTCGAAGGCCTGCAGCAGCGCTCGCGGGTCATTGCCGTTGATCCGCTGGGCGTACCAGCCGAAGGCTTCCCATTTCTCGGTGACCGGTTCGGTGCGCAGCACCCCGGCGGTCGCGCCATCGGCTTGCAGGGCATTGATGTCCACCATGGCCGTCAGCTGGCCCAGCTGGTGGTGTGCGGCACCCATGGCCGCTTCCCACGTGGAGCCTTCATCCAGTTCGCCATCGGAGAGGAAATTGATCACCCGCTGGGTCCTGTTCTGGTGGCGCAGCCCCAGGGTCATGCCCACGGCGATGGACAGGCCGTGGCCCAGCGAGCCGCCGGAGATTTCCATGCCCGGGGTGTAGGTGGACATTCCGGACATCGGAAGCCTCGAATCGTCCGACCCGTAGGTTTCCAGCTCTTCCACCGGGATGATGCCCGCTTCGGCCAATGCGGCATAGAAGCCGATGGCGTAGTGGCCGGTGGAAAGCAGGAAGCGATCACGGTCTTCCCAGTCAGGTTCTGCCGGACGGAAGTCCAGCTGGTCCGCGTAGACGGCCGCGAACATGTCCGCAGCGCCCAATGCTTGACCTACATATCCTTGGCCCTGCACCTCGCCCATGTTCAGCGAGTGGTGGCGGATGCGGTAGGCGGCGTCGCGGACCCTTTCGGTGCGCTGGCCCAAAGTCAGCGTCTGGTTGTCGGTGGCTGCAATTGCCATGGGAAGTCCTTTCAGGAATTCAACGGGTCGGGGTTCGGGTTGGCTCACCGGGTCAGACGCAACTTGCCTGCGGATTCTCGGCGATGGCTTGGTCAGTAAGGTGGCGTTCGCGAGGGCCCCAGGTTTCCTTGGTCACCAGAGCCGCCCACAGGCCGATTAGCGCGTAGCCGATGAAGAGCGCGGCCGGGCCCATCCAGCCGAACTGCATGAAAAGCAAAGTGGTGATGAACGGGGTGAAACCGGAAACCATGGCCGAAATCTGGTAAGCCAGTGAGGCGCCGGAGGAGCGGGTCTTGGCCTGGAAGAGCTCCGGGAACCAGGCTCCCTGGGCACCTGCCATGGAGTTCTGGCAGATGGCATAGGAGATCACGATCGTGGCAATGATCATCAGGAACGAGCCGGTGTTGACCATGAGGAACATCGGAATGCCGAAGAGCGCGGCAAAGGCGCAAGCGAAGAGGTAGACGGTGCGACGTCCAACGCGGTCGGTGAGCCGGCCCCAGCGGTAGGTCGCGTAGATGCCGATGGCCGAGGCGATGCTCAAGGCGGTCAGCGTCTGCCAGTTCGCGGCCAAGCCAGTGGTGTGCAGGTAGGAGATCATGTAGGTGATGGAGACCGCGTAGCCCGCGGTCTCGGCAATGCGAAGCCCGATGCCGCGCAGGATATTGCGCCAGTCGGTGCGAATGACATCCTTGATCGGCGACTTGACGATCTGCCCTGATTTCTTCACGTCATCGAAGACCGGGGACTCCGGGACCTTCGAACGGATGACCAGTCCCACGATCACCAGCAGCAGGCTGGCCAGGAACGGAACACGCCATCCCCAGTCGCCAGGCAAGTGCACGCTGACCAGGAACACCAGATTGGCCAGCAGCAGCCCTACCGGGAATCCGGACTGGACAATCCCGGTGAACCTGCCCTTTTGCTTCCATGGCGCGTGTTCGTAGGTCATCAGGATTGCCCCGCCCCATTCGGCGCCGAAGGCCAGGCCCTGGACGATGCGCACGAAGACCAGAAGCGCTGGAGCCAGCACGCCGACCTGCTCGTAGGTGGGCAGCACGCCGATGAAGAATGTGGCAAGACCCATGACGATCAGCGAAGTGACAAGCACCGGCTTGCGCCCGATCTTGTCACCGAGATGGCCGCCGATAATCCCGCCCAGCGGCCGGGCTGCAAAGCCGACGCCCAGGGTGGCGAAGGATGCAAGCGTTCCCGTGAGCGGGTCAGCGCCGGGGAAGAATGCGTGTCCGAAATACAGGGCGGCCGCGGTGCCGAAGCCGATGAAATCGTAGGTTTCAATGGTGGCTCCAACGCTGGAGCCTATCGCGACGCGCTTGGCGTCCTTGGTGCCGTGGATCGGGCCACGCATTTCTAGAGCTTCGCTGCTCATGAGTGGCTCCCTTCGTGAGTTGTGGGATGCGGGCAATTTTCATTGTTGACAGTCAACACTAATAGAAGTGTGAGCGACGGCACAAGTTCTGTCAAGGGAAAATTTAACAGTTGACTGTCAACAGTAAACAAAACTATCGTGGTGTGCACCACAAACTTCTGGTGCGTTTGTCCAGAGCAGAGCACCGCAACCACCAAGTTCGCCTCATCGTTGTCCGGGCGGGCCGTATTGAAAGCAGGAATCCGATGAATCAAACCCAGCGCACTGCAGTACTAACCGGTGCCACCTCGCAACAGGGGATCGGCATCGAAACCGCCCGGCACCTGGCCCGGGAAGGCTGGGGCATAGCGATTCTGGATCTGGACCACTCCGCATCCGAGCGCGTAGCCACGGAGATTGCAGAGGAATTTGGCGTGCCGGCATTCGGCCACCAGATCGACGTTGCCGACGAATCCTCGGTCGCCGCGGCCCAGGCGGCGGTGGCAGCCCGCGTCGCCGCGGGGGAACTGCCTCCTACCGGCGCCGTCGTGAACATCGCGGGGATTACCTCCCCGGTGGATTTCCTGGATACGACTTTGGAGATCTGGAACAAGATCATGAACGTCAACGCCACGGGCACTTACCTGGTGACCAAGGCATTCCTGCCGGAAATGATCGAGAGCGGATGGGGACGAGTGATCAACATGTCCTCTGTCTCTGCTCAGCGGGGCGGCGGAGTATTCGGCAAGGTCCCGTATTCCTCAGCGAAAGCGGCAATCCTTGGGTTCACCAAGGCGCTGGCCCGCGAGATCTCGGCCAGCGGCGTCACCGTCAATGCGATTGCGCCGGGCGCTGTGGATACCAACATCCGTGTTGGCAGCACCGACGAGCAGGAGGCGGCCATTGCCGCGGGCATCCCCATTGGGCGCACCGCAACCACCGGAGAAGTCGCATCGGTCATTGGTTTCCTGGCCTCCGAAGGCGCTTCCTACCTGACCGGCACCACCATTGACATCAATGGCGGCAGCCACATGCATTAGCAGTTCCAGGTTTGGGCCAGTTCAAGGACTAGAAGAAGCCAGTGGCCACGCCCCGAATAGTTCGGGGTGTGGCCGCTGGCCTATTGTCATGTTCTGGCGGCGGCTATCCGAACCAGGGCTTCTCGGCAGCCGCGAGAGTCCCATCGTTCTTGGCCATGTTCAGCCACTGGTTCACGTATTCCTGGAACTCGTCATCGCCCAGCGGTAGCAGGTACGCCTTCTGGGAGAAATTGAATGGCTGATCCGGGTGCACCGCGCACAGCTCGGGGTGCTCGTTGGCCACCCAGCGGGTCTCCGAGGCGTCGGTGGTCATCACGTCGGCACGCCCGGCAATGATCTCATCGAAGATCTTGTTGTTGTCCTCGAAACGGATGATCTCGCCCTTCGGGTAGTTCGCATCAGCGAACTTCTCATTGGTCCCGCCAATCGGGGTGATGGAACGGACCCCGGGCTGGTTGATTTCCTTGACCGTGTCGTACTTCTCCACGTTCTCGCACAAGGTGATTGGCGTCTTGCCCTCGTCCAGGGTGGCTTCGCTGTAGTAGGCCTGCTGGGCGCGTTCCATGGAAATGGATACTCCGCCCACGGCGATATCGCATTCGGAGAGGAAGTCCGGCATCAAGTCCTTCCATGAGGTCTGGATGAACTCGGGCTCTGCGCCCATCGACTCGGCAAGATTCTTGGCCATCGTGATGTCGATTCCCGACCATTGCCCGGTGTCCGGGTCAAGATAGGTGAACGGCCGGTAGTCCCCGGTGGTGCAGACCTTCAGCGTTCCGGCTTCAGCTACGCTGGCCAGTCGGGTGCTCTCGGAAGCTGGCTCCTGGGCGTCGCCGGAATCCGGGGCTGGAGCCGAACAGCCTGCAAGGAACAAGGCTGCGCATAGGGCCAGCAATGGCAACCGGCGGGTAATGGACGGATTCTTCTGCGAACTGTCGGTCATAGTCCATCAATCTATAAGCGCTCCAAGTCAGGGCACAAGAGTTCCGGGATTTCTTACGCGAGCAGAAATCAGCCGGCAGCAGGAACCGCTGCGGTGAGGTCCAGCGCGGCCACGAGATCCTTGCTGTGCTGATGTTCCGCGTAGCCCAGGAAATCGTTGAGCGGCCGATGCTCCACCAGCTCGCCCTCGTAGAACACGGCTACGTCGTCACTCACATAGCGGATCACGTCCATGTCGTGGGAGATGACCACCAGGCTCAGCCCCATTCGCTCGCGCAAATCAAGCAGCAGGTCCAGGATGTGGCGCTGGGCTACCGAATCCAGTGCCGAGGTGGACTCATCGCAAATCAATACCTGGGGGTCGGTCAGCAGCGCCCGCGCGATGGCCAGGCGCTGGAGCTGGCCGCCGGAGCACTGGCCCGGCCTGCGATCCAGTAATTGCTCGGCCAATCCCACCTGGGCCACGGCCTGCGCCATGCGTTCTCCGGCCTGGATTGCCGGCAGCCGGTGCACCGCCGCGCTCATCGACGTGCGGAGGGAAAGCCGAGGATCGAAGGACGAGTACGGTTCCTGGGCAATGACCTGCACTCGCGTTGCTTCGCCATTGCGGTGCGTATCGATGATCCGTCCGGTCGTTGGCTCTTCCAACCCGGCCAGCAGCCTGGCGAAGGTGCTCTTGCCCGAGCCGGAGCGGCCCACCACTCCTAAGACCTGGCCGCCGTGCAGGCGCAAGCTTGTGGGCTTCAATGCTGCCGGTCCCTTTGCGCGGCGCGTGTAGTTCTTGCCCGCATCCACTGCTTCCAGCAAGCAGGCGGAATCCTTCGTTCGTGGCGTGCGCAGGGGAGGCAAGCTGGCTTCCACCAGTTCGCGTGTCTTGGAATGGCGGTCCTTGGAGAAGATGTGCGCGGTGGGGCACTGGTCCACAATTTGCCCGTCGCTGACCACCACGACGCGGTCGGCGATGTGCTGGATGCTGGCGATGTCGTGGGTGATGAACAGGACGCCCACGCCACGTTCCTGCTGCTTGCGGCGCAAGAGCTGGAGTACTTCGGCCTTGAGGATCGAATCCAAGGATGACGTTGGTTCATCAGCCAAAATGAACTCCGGGTCAGCGGCCAAGGCGATGGCCAGCATGGCGCGTTGGGCCATCCCGCCGGAGAGCTGGTCCGGGCGCTGGCCGGCAATCTGCTGGGCAGGGGACAGGCCTACTTCTTCGAGCAAGGACAGCACCTGCTGCTCGTGCTGGCGGGCTTTGCCCCAGCCGTGGGCTCCCAGGGCTTCAAGCAGATGCGCGCGGATGGTCAGCCGCGGGTTCATCACGCGCTTGGGCTGCTGGAACAGCATGCTGATGCGCCGTCCGCGCACCGAGTCCATGGCCTTCTCGCCCAGCTGGTCAAGGCGCCGGCCATCAAGCAGGATCTGGCCCTCGGCACGCAGCTGCTGGGGCAGCAGGCCGATGATCGCCTTGGTGAGCAGCGTCTTGCCGGAACCGGAACGCCCGACCACCGCCACCAATTCGCCAGCTCGCAGGGCGCCGCGTGCCTCGGAGAGCAATCGCTGATCGCCGGAGCTGACCGAAAGGTCAATGAATTCAAGTTCTCTAGTCATGGGCTTCCGCCTTGGCCTCGGTGGCAAGCACGTCCTGCCCGCCCAGCACGTGGGTGATGCGATTGCCCAGCAAGGTGACGCAGAAGCTGACCAGGAAGATGGCTGCGCCCGGCGCAATCAGGCCCCAAGGGGAGCGGATGGCATGGGGCTGGGCTTCGGCCAGCATTGAACCCCAGTCGGACTGCGGCGGCTGGACGCCGATGCCCAGATAGGACAAGGAGCCGAGCAATACCAGCAGCAGCCCGAAGCGCAATGCCGCCTGGGCCAGCACCGGTCCAGCCACGAAGGGCAGGACGTGGTGGCGCAGGATGAACCAGCGCGAAGCGCCGACATGCCTGGAGGCTTCGACATGGTGGGTGGATAACGCCTGGGCCGCCATGGAACGCACCAACCGTGCGGTGGGAGTCCATGCCACGACGCCCACGGAAAGCACCATGGTGAAGAATCCGGGACCCATGACTGCGATGATCAGCAGCGCAATCACGATTTCGGGCAGCGCGAGCAGCAAGTCGTTCACGCGCAGGAAGAGCTCATCCAGCCACCCGCCGCGCACCGCGCTGAGCAGGCCCAGTGCCGTGCCAACCAGCAGCGCGAACAGCGTGGTGATCAGCGCTACCGATAGCGAGAACCGGCCACCGTGCAGCACGCGGCTCAAGGTGTCGCGGCCCAGGGCATCGGTGCCCAGCAGATGGGACAGGCTGGGTCCCTGCAACCGGTCCGCCAGGTTCTGGGCGTCGGGGTTGTAGGGGGAAATCCACGGAGCGGCGATGGTCAGGATGACCACCGCCAGCAAGATGAACGCGGGAGGAGAAAGCAGGATTTCCCTGGAATGATTCCTAGCCATGTCGTACACCAATCCTCACATTGGGATCGCTGATCCTGTGCACCAGGTCAACGATTCCGGTCACCAGTACGGCACAGGTGACGACCACCACCACGCCACCCTGGGCGACCGGGATATCGGCATCGACGATGGAGTCGAAGATCAGCCGGCCCATTCCGGGAATGGCGAAGATGACTTCCACGATGACCGACCCGCCCAGCAGTCCGGCAAACCAGACACCCACCATGGTCCACAGCGGCAGCAAACCGTGGGGAACCACATGGCGGACCAGCCCCTGGGTGCTGCTCAGCCCGCGGGCGCGGGCGGCCAGCACGTGCTCGGAGTCCAATGCCTGGCGCACCCCCGAGCGCACCGCGACGGTGAAGAAGCTGATTGGGCGCAAAGCCAGAATGGAGACCGGGAGCACCAACGAGGCCGGGGAATCGAAACCGGCCGAGGGAAGCAATGACCAGCGCACCGCGAAGAGCAGGACCAGCAGCGGAGCCAGCGCATATTCGGGGATGGCAATCAACGCATGGGTCGCCGAGGTGATCAGCCTATCGGGCCACCTCCCGGCACGGGTGGCCGACAGCACTCCCAAGACAATGGACACGGCGATGGCCACCACCAACGCGCTGCCGGCCAAGGACAGGGTGACGCCAATGGCCGGCAGCACCTGGTCGGCTACCGGGGTGCCGCTGATATGCGAGATGCCCATGTCTCCAGTGGCGAACCGGCCCAGCCACCGTCCGAACTGCACCAGCATCGGGTCGTGGCAGGCCGAATTGCTGTGCGTAGGCCTGCACCGTTGCCTCGTCGGCGGCCCCGATGTCCATGCGGGCGCGCAGCAAGGACCGCACGGGGTCCCCGGGGGAAACGAAGGGGACCAGGAATACCGCGAAGGATGAAAGCAGAACTGCTGCGCCGAGTCCAATGGCCCGGCGCAGCATGATGGCTAGAGGTGACACGCTAGCTGGTCTTCGCCAGATCCTTGGTCAGCACGTAGCGGGTCAGCGGGTCCTGGACGTAGCCCTGGACCTTGGCTCCCACGCCGTCGATAGCCTGCTCGTTGACCAGCCAGACGTTCGCTGCGTCGTCGGCGAGCAGATTGCCTGCCTGGCGGTACAGGTCGTGGCGCTGGGCCTCGTCCTTCTCTGCCAGTGCCTGGCCGATCAGCTGGTCGTAGTCCTTGTTGCAGTAGTGGCTCAGGTTGTAGCCGCCCTCGCAGGTGTAGTCGGACTGCAGGAAGCCGATCGGATCGGCAATGTCGATCATCCGGTTGCGCTGGCTGAGGATCATGTCGTAGTTGCCGGCCAGCACATCCGGTTCCGCGGCGCCGTAGGACTTGGTCACCACATTGGCCTGCAAGCCGATCTGCTTGAACTGCTCCTGGATGATGGCGCCCACGCCGGCGAACTCCGCGCGTTCGGTGATCGCAATGATTTCCAGGGGCTTGTCCTGCTGGTATCCGGAAGCTTCCACCAGCTTCTTGGCTTCTTCGATATTCACCTGCGGTACGGCCAGATCCGGGTTGGCCCACGGCTCGCTCGGGGCGAAGGGGCCGGTGGCAGGCTGCGCTGCGCCTTCGTAGATGCTGGCGGCCATGGCCGGCAGATCCAAGGCCATGGTGGCGGCCTTGCGCAGGTCCAGGTTCTCGAATGGGGCACGCGAGTTGTTCAGGTACAGGGTCGAGGTGCGAGGCGAATCGGCCTTGAGCACGCTGATCTTGCTATCGGCTTCCAAGGCCGCCAAGCTGGTGGCCGGGATGGACATGGAAATGTCCGCTTCACCGGTCTGCACCTGGGTGGCGCGGGTGGCGCCTTCGGTGATGTAGCGGATTTCGCCGCCAGCCAGCTTCACCTCTCCGTCCCAGTAATTCTCATTGCGGTCCAACGTCAGGGACTGCCCGGCCTTTTCGGAGACCGGGGCAAATGGTCCGGTGCAGTGATTCATCGGATCGATGCCCTTACCGGTGTACGCGGCAGGGGAAAGCACGCCGGCGTTCACGCTGGCCATGCGGTAGGGCAGCAGCGGATCCGCGGCGGGGGTGGTGACGCGCACGGTATCAGCGTCGAGGGCCTGGACCTTCTTGATGGTCTTGGGGTTCACCGCACGGGCTGGAGCGGTGGCCTTAAGGACGTGGTTCAGCGAGCCGGCAACGGCCTTGGCATCCATGGCGGTGCCATCCTGGAACAGTACGTTCTTGCGCAGCTCGAAATCCCATTCGGTATCCGAGGACTGCTTCCAGGAAGCAGCGAGCATCGGTTCAACGGTTTTGGTGCTCTGGTTGTATTTGGCCAGGGTTTCCAAGCAACCGGCGATGGAGAGCACATAGGCGTCGTCGCTTTCCAACGCCCAATTGGATACCGGGGCGCGGAAATTGGCCACGACCACGCGGGCTTCCGAGTCCGCGGCTTGTTCCGGGGCGGAGCTCGCAGGGGTGGAGCTGCAGGCGGTCAGCGCCAGGGCAATGGCCGCAAAACCTGCGGCAGCGCTCAATCGTCCAAGTTTCATGGAAATCCTTCGGCATTACGTGATGGATTGGCATCTAATGCAATAGAGCCTCGGTAAGCGTACCCTAATTAGTTGACTCGTTTTGCTGATTATGACCCGGCAAGGAAAGCGGAGGAAAATCCCCCGCCGAGAGCCTGGGAAGAGTGGAAGCTGAGTAGTGCAAACTTGGGGTGCCCCGTGGAAAATCTGCGAGGGCAGCGCGTCATGTGTCGCAGTTCACGCACCCTGGGTCTGCAGGCCTGAACGCCGCACGAGCGACGCGCCAAGCCAAGAAGCAAGGACCAGCGGAATGATGAGAACCAGCCACGGCAGGAATCCGGGGACGTGGCCCTGGCCGGCCTGGGACAAGAGCCAGCCCACCAGCAGATTCCCCAGCAGCACCGCCAGGCCGCCGCAACTGGACAGCAAGCCGAAGTAGGATCCGGTACCCCGGTGCCCGGCGAATCCGGGAACCAGAGAAAGAGCTGCAGGGTGCACGCTCATATGCCCCAAGGCCAGTAGGGTGACCGCGCACAAGATGCGTACCGCCGCGGTATTTTCGCCAAAAGCCGTGGCGGGGAGAAAAGCGAGCACGCCGAACCCCAGGGCGCTGGAGACATATCCGCAACGCAGGGTCGCCGCCGCGCCGCTCCGTGCGGCGAGCCATGCGATGGGCAATTGCAAGCCCAGGGTCAGCACGGAGATCCACGCGAAAACCAGTCCCAGCCACTGGGTGGGCAGGCCCGTGCGTTCCAATTCCAGGGGAATGGCCAAATAGAGCTGGTTGTATGCCAGCAGGTCCGAGGCATGCAAGGCGCAGAAGGCCACGAATTTCCGGTCCGCCAGGCAACGGCGCAGGCTGCCAGGCTGGGCCGGCCGCTTGGCTCGTGGCCCGGCATGATCCAGCGAAGTGCCTTCCTGAGCGTAGCGGCGCAATGCCGCAGCCAGGAACAGTCCGATGGCGATGAAGAAGATTGCCCCGAAACCTGCAACGGCCGCGAACCCCCAATCCCACAAGGCCGCTCCCACCAGCGGTCCAGCCACCGCGCCGATTTCTCCGGTGACGCTCAGCCACGCAAAGAGCGTGGCCCGCTTGGCTCCCGTGGGCTGGCCCCTGTCGCGCGCGGTCTGGGCCGCGCCCACCAGAATGCTCAGGCCCGGAGAGAAAAGCGCCCCGCCGAATCCGGTGAGCAATGTGCCAAGGATGAACAACCAGAGCTTCGGGTCGCCCAAGGATAGGGAGGCGGCCAGCGTGAAGAACCCGGCGGCGCGCACTGCGCAGCCAATGAGGATCATGCGCCGGGCGCCGAAGCGATCGGCCAGGCTGCCTCCGGCCAGGAAGAGGCCCTGCTGGGCGAAAGTCCGGATGCCCAGGATCAGGCCCACCGCGGCGCCTGCCAACAGGAAGTCGTTGGCCAGCACTACGGCAAGAAAGGGAACCACGGCGTAGAAGCCGATATTGAACAGCGTCTGGGTTCCCAGCAGTACCGGGACTTCGAAGCGGGACGTGCTGGTTTTCATGGACCTCGGGGAACGGGCAGGTGCGCTGCGGGCAGATCGGGCGGACTCTTTGATCTTAGCCAACACCGGTGCCCTGGGACGGGTCCTGCCCGCCGGGGCTGCCCGGCAGGATCCGTGCCGGTCCGAGGAAACTTGCCGCCCTGTCCAAGACGCCATCCATCGCCTTCAGCTCGCATTCCCAGAGCGTCAGCGATTCCCAGCCAAGGGCCGCCAGGCTATCGCGATTGCGCTGGTCCCGGGCGATGTTGGCATCCAGCTTGGGGTTCCAGTACCCGGTATTGGATGCGGGGCGCCGCTGGCCCACCGGGCAGTCGTGGCCGTGCCAGAAGCAGCCGTTGACGAAGATGGCCTTGCGCCGGGCGCTGAAGACCAGATCCGGGGATCCGGGAAGCTTTCCGCCCCGCAGCGGGATGCCGGGATGCGCAGCACGCAGCTGGGCAACTTGCCGTGCGGGCAGGACGCCGTGCACGCTGTAGCGGTACCCGGCGGCATGCAGCAACCGGCGCAGGACCAGTTCCGGTCCGGTGTTCTTGCTGGAAATGCGCGACATGAGCGCCGAACGCTGCGCCGCCGACATGATGTCCATAGTCCATTGTGCGCCGCGAACAGACCGCGCACTGCTGGCTGGGCTTTGGCTGGATGGTTTGCTGGAGCCAGCGGATGAAACCTCTTGCAACGGTTCCCAAACCTTGGCTGCCGCAGTAGCTTGGAGCTGAAATGGCCGGCCGGGATCGGGCCGGTCGGCAAAAGGCAGAAGAATCGAGGGGGAGCCATGCGCGCAGCACGGTACTACGACCAGAAGGACATCCGGATCGAGGACATCGATGAGCCGCAGCTGAAACCGGGAACAGTGGCCATCGACGTGGCCTGGTGCGGCATCTGCGGCACCGATCTGCACGAATACCTGGAGGGCCCGATCTTCATCCCGCCGGCCGGGCATCCGCACCCGCTCTCCGGGGAGAGCGCTCCGGTGACCATGGGCCATGAATTCTCCGGAACCATTACCGCCCTGGGCGAAGGCGTCACCGGCCTTGAAATCGGCGAGAACGTCGTGGTGGAACCGTACATCATCCATGAGGATGTGGACACCGGCGAAGGCCAGCAGTACCAGCTCTCCCAGGACATGAACTTCATCGGCCTGGGCGGCCGCGGCGGAGGGCTATCGGAGAAAATCGTCGTGGAACGCCGCTGGGTGCATCCCATCGGCAAGATCCCCCTGGATGAGGCCGCGCTGATCGAGCCGCTGTCGGTGGCCCACCACGCCTTCGTCCGCTCCGGGGCGAAGGCCGGGCAGGTGGCGATCGTGGGAGGTGCCGGCCCGATCGGCCTGCTGACCGCAGCGGTGCTCAAGGCCAAGGGGCTGACAGTCTACATCTCGGAACTCTCCGAGGCCCGCAAGGCCAAGGCGCGGGAAACCGGAATTGCCGACGGGATTTTCGATCCCAGGGAAGGGGACGTGGCCGAACGGGTGCGCGAGGCGACCGGCGGCCGGGGTGCGGATACCGGATTCGAGTGCTCCTCGGTCCCGGTGGTGCTGGACATGCTCCTGGACGCGGTGGCTCCCGGCGGGGTGATCGTCAACGTTTCGATTTGGGGGCATAAGCCGCAAGTGGACATGCCCAAGCTGGTCTTGAAGGAAATCGACCTGCGCGGCACCATCGGCTACGCCAATGACCATCCGGACACCATTGCCCTGGTGCAAAGCGGCAAACTGGACCTGGCCCCGTTCATCACCGGGCGCATCGGGCTCGACGAGCTGGTTTCCGAAGGGTTCGACCAGCTGATCAACAACAATGAGGAACACGTGAAGATCATTGTTGATCCGCGGGCCTAGCCTGCAGCTATCGGGGCCAGTTGGATCACTGGCACTGGCCCCCTGGCTGCGGCTAGTGGTGGTGTTCTGCCTGTTTCATCTTGCCAATGATTCCCGGGTCGATGTCTCCCGAACGATGAGCGCCGTGCTCGGAATGCGGTACCGCGAGTTCTCCAGCGGACGAAGCTGCCAACCCCAAACTGGCAACCGCCGCAACCGCAACCGAACCGGCAAACATGCTCCCGAGGACAACTAGGCTGCTGGAACGCACTGCCCGGTGCGGATAGTTCTTCCGCCGCTTGCGCTGCCACACGAAGACCGCCAGCACCGACAGCTCAAGCAGCAGCAAGGAAGCAATAGTGAGATCCAGATTCTTCGCTCCCTCCGGGAACCCCCAAAGGCCGGCAACAATGCTGGCTAAATGCACGGAGGAGACGAGCGCCAGGCAGGGGACCGCAAGCTTCACGGCAGGGGCCGCTGCCTTCAGCAGGCTGGCAACGGCGTACACCAGCGCCACCCCGGCCCAGGCCGCGGATGCTATCGCGCCGAGCCACGCCCACCACGGTGCCGGGGCGGACCCGACCCCGAATGCCGATGCCAGGCTGGCGGAGGAGGCCGCGGCCAGCGCCGCGACTCCCAGTCCGGCGATCCCGGCATAGAGGCCGCCGAAGGCAACGGAGCTCGCAACTGCATCTCGCCCTTGGATGGCAGGTTCGGTGGCAGGCTCCGTGGCCTCATGGGAAATCATGACCGTGCAGTATGGGCTGCTGGCGTCCGGTCCTGGGACAGGCCTACCGACAGCAGGACAATCGCGCTGGCTAGATGCAGGACGTTATCCGCACCGTTCAGGGCAATGATGTTCAGTGCTGTAGAGGCCAAGAAGAGGCCGAGGATGCCAACCAGGAGGTAGACGGCGCCCACCGTGGTGTTGGCGAGCTTGGAAGCACGCACGGATCCGAGCCCAGCGATGAGCAGTGCTGCGCCGATGGCCAGGTGGATGACGTTGTGAAGTGGATTGACCTCGAAAATGATCAGCTTCCCGCCCTCTGTTGCGAAGAAATCCACGCCGGCAGTGACAAGGAACCCGAGCAGGCCGACAAGGAGGTACACGGCCCCGAAAATCGTTGCGAGCAAGCGGTTAGGCGATGTGCGCATGGCAATCAGTCCTTCCTGGGACACGGATTCTAGTCCGTGTCGAGTTCTGCGGGTTCCGGAAGGAACCCTGTAGAAGTTCTTCGGAGAAGGACGCAAGGCGGATTGGTCTTGATTGGACTTATTTGCCGGCACCGGAGGCACCCAAGGATGCGGTAGGCGTTTTCGCATTGGTGTTCGGTTGGGGACGCTCTGGATCCCTCGGCAAGGAAGCTGATGCGTTGAGAGAGCGAGCCGAAAATGCGTTGGGCCGAAACAGCGAATAGCAGGTCATCGTGGATCTGCGGGCTTCATCTTCTCGCTGCCAGACGCTTCGCGACTATGAGCTGAGTTTCATCTGCTCGTAAGCATCCAATGCAGCCTGCCGCGATTGCTTCAGGTCCACAATGGGCTCCGCGGCCAGCGGCGCGAATCGAGCCGTGTAGCTTCCCTGGGGATCGAATTTCTTGGCCTGCAGTTCCGGGTTGAAGACCCGGAAATATGGGGAAGCGTCGGCGCCGCTTCCAGCGACCCACTGCCAATTGGCAGTATTGCTGGCGAGATCCGCATCTACCAAGGTGTCCCAGAACCAGCGCTCGCCGCCCTTCCAATGCACTTGCAGGTTCTTGACCAGCAGGCTGGCTGCCACCATCCGCACCCGGTTATGCATCCATCCGGTCTGCCAAAGCTGCTGCATGCCGGCGTCCACTAGACCGAAACCGGTGCGTCCTTGTTGCCAACAGCTCATATATTCCGCGGCCTGCGGGTCTGCCTCAGGCCAGGCCCAGTCGAAATGATCGAACTGCGCACGCAGATTCCGCTCCGGAAGCTGCGGGTGATGGTAGTACAGGTGCCAGCAGAAATCCCGCCAGGCGAGCTGGCGGCGCATCGCGGTGGCACCGTCGGAAGCCTCGGGATTTACGGCGGCCAGCCGGCCCAGCTCCTCCCACATCTGGCTTGCGCTGACATGCCCCCAGCGCAAGGCGGGGGAGAGGGCAGACGTTCCGTCCAGATCGGGGCGGTCATGGTGCTCCGGGTAGTCTTCGGCGATTGATTCCAGCACCTGCTCCAGGCGCTGGCGCGCAGGCGCTTCTCCGGGTTCCCATTGCGCGGCGAGTCCGTCAATCCAGTCCAAAGCCGGCAACAATCCCAAGCTCTCCAACTCGACGCTGGCGGGAAGATTAGTGTCCGGGAGGGGTTCTTGTGCCTGTGGCGCGGGCAACGGAGGACGGATCTCGCCGTCGCGCAACGCGTTGTAGAAGGGCGTGAAGACCCTGTAGCCGGTCTTGTTCTTGGTCAGCAGCTCCCAGGGCTCATGCAAGAGCGTTCCGCTGTAGCTGCGCGCGTGGACGCCTCGGGCCTGCAGCTCCTGCTTGATCTGCATGTCGACGGCGCGTTCGGCGTGGCCGTAGCGGCGGTTCCAGTGCACGGTCTGCACGTTGCCTTCGTGCACGAGTTCGCTGATGATCCCGGTGGCCGGGCCTTGGCGCAGGATGAGCGGGATTCCCAGTTTTTCCAGCGATCTGCGAAGGTCCTCCAGCGCCTGATGCAGCCACCATTTGGCCGCGCCGCCCAGCGGGCGGATGCCGGAAGATTCCTGATCCAGGACATATGCCCCGATCACCGGACCGGAAGAAAGTGCGGCATCCAATGCCGGGTGATCGCTGGTGCGCAGATCATCTCGGAACCATACCAGCTGGGTAGGCATAGCCGAATGATTCATTTGGAGTTCTCCATGGAATCATCCTAATGGTTATTTAGCTTAGCTAGCTAAATCCGGTGGCTCTCCCCGACTGGCTCGGCGGCTACCGGGCAGAGCAAGAGGCTGGTGGATCCAATCAGTGATTGCACGCACCAGCCTCTTGCCGCGCCCAGGGGATCAGGAGCCGTGATCCATCTCCTTGGCCGTGTCCTTTGCTTCGCTGTGCAGATGCTCGGCTTCGGAATTGGCTTCGGATTTCACGGTTTGCACGGATTCCTGGGCGGAATCCCGCAGGTCCTCGGCGGCCTGCCGCGCAGGCTCCCGCAGGTCGTCGGCAATCTGCTTCGCCGTATCCTTGGCCTCTTCGGCCAGCGGTTCTGCCTTGTCCTTGACCCGCTGGACCAGCTCGGCTTCTTTCTGGGTCCCCGGAAGCAGCGACGAGGCCAGCAGTCCTGCCCCGAAGGCGATGATTCCGGCGGCCAGCGGATTGCCCTTGGTCTGCTCCGCCACCCTGTGCGGTGCGTCCCTGACGGCTTCTGCGGCGTCTTCGCCGTAGTGGTGCAGCTGGTTAGTCGTTGATTCACCGGTTCCCATGACGGAGTCCTTCACCTTCCTGAATGAGTCCTTGACCTTTTCGGATTGGCGGTGGGCAATATGGCTGGGACTGACCTTGTCGGCAATCGCGTCCACATCCTGTTGCATGTCGCCTCGTGTCTGGGCGATGTCCGCGCGGAGTTCTTCTGAGTTCTTGCTCATGGTGCATCATCCTTCGGAGTAAAAGCTGACGGGATCCTCTTGACTGTCTCGGCCGTATCAGGCAGTCCCTTGATTTCTTGGATCTTCTTCTTGGCGGCGCTTGCCAAGACCAGACCGATGACCGCCCAGAGGGCGGCGATCACCAAGGCCGAGAAGCCGTAGCCAATCCAGAGCGACAATCCGAAGAAAGCCGCAACGGAAAGGAACAGCAAGACGAAATGGCCGGCTACACCGGCGCCGGCGTACATGCCCGCGCCTTTGCCGGCGGAGCTGGCCGACTCCTTCAACTCCGTCTTTGCCAGCTCGATCTCTTGGCGAACCAGCAGCGATACGTTCTGGGTCAGGTCATTGAACAGGGCGCCGAGGGAACTGCGTTCATGTTCTGCGGAATCGGGATCTGGCGTCGTGTGAGTCATCGAATGCTCCTAGCGGTAGTCGGTGCTGCGCGGATCCCCAGGAGGGTAGGAGCGCAGCGGGTCAACATCCACCGAATCGTCATGCAGCGGGTTGCCTGCCGAATCCACGCGGGTGGTTCCGTGGAAGGACGGGTCAACCCGCACCGGCCCCGGTCCATCTCCGGCCGCTGCGTTCGGTGCGCTGGTGGTTCCGGGACCCGCTTCCTGGTCGCGGTGCCCTGTGGCTTCTTTCGGCTCGCTGGCATTCCGGGTCATGCGTCCTGCCAGCAGGCCGGCGCCCAGCGCCAGCCCCAAGAAGGCGGCAGGGCGTTTGCGTGCAAAGCCCTTGACCTCGTCCAGCAAGTCGTGCGGTTCGCGCTGTTCGAGCCAATCGGCGGCCTGGCCGCTGTGATGCGAAGCCTGGTCCACCAGCATGGAGGCGGTTCCGCTCGCGCTGGACTGGTCCAGCATGGCGCGGAACTCATCGCTGATGTCGCGCAGGTTGGCCGCGACCTTGCGCTGCTGCGCGGAGGTCTGCTCCTTCAGGTCGGAGCCGAGTTCATCCCACAGATGGGTGGCCTGGTCCTTGGCCTGATCAGCGAGCATCGAGGCTTCCTGCTTGGCGCTGTCAAGTACGTGGGTGGCGGATTCCTGGCCCTCGCGCGCCAGATCCTGGGCTGCCTGCGCTTTGCCCGACGTACTGCCGCTTCCTGCGGGCTGCAGGTCATCGGAATCATGCGCGTCGGCCGGTACCGGTTCGACAGTGCCCGAAGGGAACAGGTCGGTTTGCGGCTCGGTCAACGGATCCGGATCGTTCAAGCCGTGGCGGACGGTTCCGGGTTGCGGGGTGCTGCGCGGGTCATCGGGGAATGGATTCGAACTGGTGTAATCGTTGGTGCTCATGTCTTCCCTTCCTCTGCTGCTGTCGTCAGCTGCGGGTGGCGCGGCAGGTGGCCGCGCATCCGGCTCCGCAGTCCGTGCGGAGCGCTGCTGGTTGCCTACGACGCTAGGCAAGAGCGCGCCGCAGGTCACAGATCGCGGCCAATCCGCAGGAAGCATTCAGGTTCGGTGGCGACAGCTCGGAGCTTCCAGGAAAACAGGAGGCAAGCGAGTAGGATCGAGCCGGATCCCGAGCGTCCAGCGCACCACCCGGCGCAGCTGCGAGGAGTCCAGCAGTACTGCAATCCCTGCTGCGGCCCAGTTCGCAGCTTTGGAGGAGCAGCGGCACTTTCCGTGGCGAACACGCCAATACCCGACGAGTCCGGGGCATTGGCGACGGGAGCTGGAAGACTGGGCGCTAAGTGTCCAACAAGCGAATCTTCGAAGGAGCACCATGTCCACTTATGCCGTTACCAATCCCGCCACCGGCGTAGTCGAAGCAACCTACCCGACTGCCACCGATGCGCAGATCCAGGATGCCATCGCCGAGGCGCACAACGCCTACACCCAGTGGTCGGTCTCCGCACTGGAGGAACGCGTCGCCCTGCTGGAGCGGGTGGCTGACATCTACGAGGCACGCGCCGATCAGCTGGCCGCGATCATCACCCGCGAGATGGGCAAGCCCATCAAGCAGTCGCTGGGGGAAATCGGCATCGTGGCGGCGATCTACCGCTACTATGCCAAGAACGGTCCGGGGTACCTGGCCGACGAGGAGCTGGAGATCGCTTCGGGCGGCAAGGCGCTGGTGCGCAAGGAAGCGGTCGGCGCGCTGCTGGGCATCATGCCGTGGAATTTCCCGTACTACCAGGTGGCACGCTTCGCCGGTCCGAACCTGATGAACGGCAACACCATCCTGCTCAAGCACGCGCCGCAGTGCCCGGAGTCGGCGCTGGCCATGGAGGAGATCTTCAAGGAAGCAGGAGCCCCGCAAGGCGCGTATGTGAACATCTTCGCCACCAATGACCAGGTCGCGGACATCATCGCCGACCGCCGGGTGCAGGGAGTATCCCTGACCGGTTCCGAGCGCGCCGGAGCGGCCGTGGCAGAGATTGCCGGGCGCAACCTGAAGAAGGTGGTGCTGGAACTGGGCGGCTCGGATCCATTCGTGGTCTTCGACGACGCGGACGTGGGGGGCTGC
>NZ_JBLVOJ010000005.1:43149-46235 GCF_053543715.1 Glutamicibacter sp. AGC46 | reverse complement strand
CTGCCAAGCTGGGCATGCGCCCCCGCTTCGGGAACACCGGCCAGGCCTGCAACGCGGCCAAGCGCTTCATTATCGATTCCTCGGTTTACGAGGACTTCTCCCAGGCGCTGGTGGAGCAGGTGGCCGGAATCAAGGTGGGCGACCCGGCCCAGCCGGAGAACTTCCTCGGCCCGCTGTCCTCGGCCGCGGCCCGCGACGGCTTGGCCGCACAGGTGCAGGACGCCATCGACAAGGGTGCCCAGGTCCTGGCCGGAGGCAAGCCGATCCAGGGCGAGGGAGCATTCTACGAGCCGACCATCCTTGCCGGGGTGACCCCCGAGATGCGTGCCTTCTCCGAGGAGCTCTTCGGCCCGGTCGCCGTGCTCTACAAGGTAGATGGCGAAGAAGAAGCCGTGGCCCTGGCCAACAACACCGACTACGGGCTGGGAGCTTCCATCCACACCCAGGACATGGAACGCGCAGAGCGCGTTTCCGTGCAGCTGCAGAGCGGCATGGTGGCCGTCAACGAGCCTTCGGCTTCCTACCCTGAGCTGCCTTTTGGCGGCGTGAAGCGCTCGGGCATCGGCCGCGAGCTGGGCAAGTACGGCATGGACGAATTCATCAACCACAAGCTGGTGAAGATCGCCGGGCGCTAAGCCAGGGGATTGCGGCAACGGTCCTGGCTTTCCCGGAGAATTCCGGAAAAAGCCAGGACCGTTGGTCGAAAATGGCCTATATGCGGTTAGCAACGAGTCGTTGAATCAGCGGCACCTGGGCGGGACCTCCGGTGCCCCGGCAGTTAGCTGCGCGTCATCGCCAGCGGCCACTGTTCTTCCGGGGTGAAGACTGGCAGGGCGTTGGCAATTGCCGTGTGGGTCCAATACCGAACTCGGAAGGCCAGCATGCCGCTTTCCTCCGCTTGCTCGAAGAGCGTGCAGATCCGGGTATTCGCAGGAGTCTCATCGACGATCCGGAGAGCACCGTTGGGAGGCGAGACATGGATGAAACGAAGCTGCTCGCCCTGGGCGTCCAGTATCGCCACGAGAACAGCGCAATTGTGAACGGAAGCGAGGCCCATGACATCGTCTACCGGCTCGTTGAGTTGTGCAATGATCACGGGCATTCCGGGGATCCACCCGTACTCGCTCAAATGGGAGCGTCCTTCGCGCGATCCCAGGAGTTCCGTGACACGTTCAGCAGTCTTGGACCTGACTATACGTCCTGGCATTAGTACTACCTCCACTTTGTTCGTAACTTTCGAGTGCACCCCATAAGTCACGCCACTTCGCAGATTGCGGATTAGCCTGCCGGCAGGCAAGGCTCGCCGTCATTGAGAAGCGGAGTGTGTTTTAAATCTAGGCCACTTGGTCTACGACCGGGAGGGGCGTCCCTGGGTTCTCAGCTAATTTTCAGGCTCAGAGGAGAGCTTTTTGAACTTAGCTTCCGGCCTAGTCAGTAGTTTGTTTGGTCTGCCGCGGACTGCCCGTCGCTAGGCTTCGTATGTACGCCGGAACGGACCGCATTTCCAAGGTCCACAGCCGTGCTTGCTGTTCCCCGCAGCTGCGGGCAGATCGTTGCCGCTTCCAGAGCCAGTTGTGATGTCCAGGGACAGTGTTCTGCCCCCGCGCGCAACGACGTCGTGCCGATTAGGGACGTGTCTATCCACACCACGCGCAGTCGAGCGCTGTAGAGTTCGGGATATGTCGAGTCCCGAGTCAGACAAGTCCGGGGTTGTCGGTCACACCGCCAGCCCCTTCAACCAGTAGTTACGACGCCCACGATCTGTGTGGGCGTATGTCTGGCGTACCCGGGGTGCTGGCCGTGGTGACAAGAAGAACCATTTCTTGATTTCTCACCTCGGAGTACCCGATGCCTTTTGCTCTCTACATGCTTGCCTTGGCGGTTTTCGTCATGGGCACTTCAGAATTCATGCTCGCGGGATTGCTCCCCGCGATCGCGACCGAGCTTGACGTCTCGGTCGGCACGGCGGGCCTGCTGACCTCGGCCTTCGCGATCGGTATGGTCATCGGCGCGCCAGTGATGGCGGCATTCGCTCGCCGTTGGCCACCGCGGCTCACGTTGATCGTCTGCCTTCTCGTGTTCGCGGGAAGCCACGTCATCGGAGCGATGACACCCGTGTTCTCTCTCCTCCTCATCACCCGGGTGCTCAGCGCTCTTGCAAACGCAGGATTCCTCGCCGTAGCACTGAGCACGGCCACTACTCTCGTGCCAGCGCACCAGAAGGGGCGTGCACTGTCGATCCTGCTCTCCGGCACGACGATCGCAACGGTCGCGGGTGTCCCCGCTGGGTCTCTGCTCGGCACAGCGTTGGGCTGGCGAACGACGTTCTGGGCAGTCGCCATCCTCTGTATTCCGGCGGTCTTCGGAGTCGTTCGAGGGATCACGAACAATGCCGGTCAGACCGCAACTAGCCGGTCCTCGCCAAGGCTTCGTGCCGAGCTCAGCCAGTTGGCGACGCCGCGGCTCATCCTGGCCATGGCACTTGGAGCGCTGATCAACGGAGGGACCTTTGCGGCGTTCACCTTCCTCGCCCCCGTAGTGACCGAGACTGCGGGGATGGCTGATGGGTGGGTGTCCTTCGCACTGGTGATGTTCGGCGTCGGATCATTCCTTGGCGTCACGATCGCTGGGCGACTGTCAGATCAACGCCCCGGCGTCGTGCTTGCAGTCGGCGGCCCGCTGCTGCTGACAGGATGGATCGGATTGGCATTGGTCGCGTCGCATCCCGTTGCGCTTATCGTCCTCGTCTTCGTTCAGGGCTTCCTGTCGTTCGGCGTTGGCAGCACCTTGATCACGCGTGTGCTGTATGCAGCGTCGGCTGCTCCAACGATGGGCGGTTCGTACGCAACCGCGGCATTGAACCTCGGTGCCGCGGCGGGTCCTGTGCTTGGCGCGTTCGGGCTCGCGGCAGGGCTGGGGGTGCTCGCGCCGGTCTGGGTGGCCGCGGCATTGGCGGCGGCCGCGCTCTTGACCATGGTGCTGAGCCGGCGCACGCTTTTGGAAACCACTGCGGAGGCCAATCGATGACTGATCCAAATGCGCTGTTCACGCCTCGTACCCGTCTCCGGATAGCCCGTCTGATTGTT
>NZ_JBLVOJ010000005.1:30868-43085 GCF_053543715.1 Glutamicibacter sp. AGC46 | reverse complement strand
ATTGTTGAAGACGGGCTCCCCCGCCACGATGGCAGCGAAGATGTATATGCTCTCTCCGATCACTGCCCGGAAGGGGGCCGGTCGTTGACGGGAAGAGGGTGGGCATGGGATGCAGGATCGCTCCAGCAGGCCGCATTGCAGTCCAGGCAGGACGTCCGAGCATGCCTAGAAGAAGCAGATCATCAATCTGCGCTTGCGACTTCGGCTGGTCCAGCCCAGATCGCTGCGTGACTTGGTCTCCCGGCGTCCAGGGTTCACGCGGTCCTCGCCCGTTGCCGCGTGAACCTCCTCATCCCGTATCGATCGTGTCACTGGGGAGCCCTTGCGGCGACATGGGCACCCTTATCCGGGATCGTTGATCCATGTCGATGTCACGAAGTTCGGGAATATCCCCGACGGTGGTGGACATCGTTACGTTGGTCGGCAGCAAGGCGCACGGAACAGAACCGCCACTCCGGGACTGCCCAGAGGCAAAGACCACAAGCCGCGGACCGGAACGGCGTTCGTTCACACAGTGATCGACGACCACCCCCGAGCCGCTTATGCAGAGATCTGCATGGACGAGCGGGCAAGCACAGCGGTGGGAGTTCTCGAACGCGCTGTGGCCTGGTTCGCTGAACGGGGCGTGACCGTCGAGCGAGTCCTATCCGGCAACGGGTCGGCCTACAGATCCCACCTTTGGAGGGACTTCTGCGCTCGGCTTGGCATCAGACACAAGCGAGCACCTCCCCACCAGCCGCAGACGAACGGGACGATCGAGCGGTTCCACCGCACACTCGGGGGCGGGTGGGCTTATGCCAAGTTTTACGGTTCAAACGCCGAGCGACGCCTGGCTCTGCCCGGCTGGCTCCACTTCTACAACCACCACCGACACCACTCAGCGATTGGCTGCGCACCCTTCGCCCGACTAAACAATGTCCCTGAACCTCACAGCTAGTTCAGATTTCATGTCCGATTCATTCTGGGTTGATGGGAAAACCATGAGAATCCATCGGGCAAGCAGATGCGGCCAGGCTACAGGATCTACTGTTTCAGAATCCGCTTTCGCAGAACGCAAGCCACCGAGACGGATGAAGCTGCGGCCATCCGGGAATTCGCAGCCTAGCTGAAAGGGGATTGAGCATGCGGCAATCCGTTCCGCGCCAGAAGAGTGATGAGCAGTTCTCCGCTAGTTCCCATCAGGCAGACCAGGTTAGCCAGCAGTAAGTCAACACAGGCCGGTTGCTGGTCCGACGCCCTAGCAACCATATTCCGGGAGGCACGAAATGAGCACCTTTGGAATTGAAGAAGAATTCTTCATGTTCGACGCAGAAACAGGGTTGCCGGCCAGCACGGATAAAGAAGCGTTACGGCAAGCGCTGGATTCGCAACGCAATGGCGAAGTGCAGAACGAACTGCTTGCTTGCCAAATAGAACATGCCAGCGCCATCTGCGAAGACCGGGATCAGGCCCTGCATGAGCTGGGAAGTTTCCGCAGTGCTCTGGCAGGCGAAGCGGCCTCCCGCGGCCTGCTGGTCGCGGGTTTGGGCGCGGCGCCGATGGTTGCCCAGCAGGCTCCGGAGCTGACCGATAATGCAAGGTATCGGGAAATCGGCAACTTCGTTTCCGGAATAGCGTCAGAGCATTACATGTGCGGTTTGCACGTCCATGTGTCCATCCCTGATTCCGAAGCGGGAATTCGTGCGCTGAACTTCTTGCGCGGATGGCTGCCATTTCTTTGCGCCCTGGGCGCCAATTCTCCGTATTGGAAAGGGGGCGACAGCAACTTTTCATCGTGGAGAACCATTCACTATCGAAAGTGGTCCGTCCAGGGAATTCCGCCGTACTTCAAGGATTCGAAAGACTATGGGACTCGGCTTGCGCGAATCAATGGAACCGATGCAGTTCCCGACCCAGGCCACATCGGATGGTCCGCCCGGTTGTCGGAAAAGTACCCGACACTCGAAATTCGGGTCGCGGACTCGCAGTTGAGAGCGCAGGATTCGGTATTGCTGGCCGTGCTCATGCGAGGGCTGGTCGAGACTGCGGTGGCCGGCGAATTCGATGCGATCGAGTATCTGCCCGAAGTCCTGGACCTCTCATTGTGGCAAGCGGCCAAGAACGGAATCACCGGAGTGCACGTGGACACGCGAACCGGAGAGCAGGTCGCTGTGGAGGAACTGGCCCGCAGAATGCTCCGACTCATTGAGGACGCATTGAGGGCTCATGGAGATTACGACTATGCCGTGATTTCACTCAGGAACATGCTGGAGACAGGCAATGGAGCGGTCCGCCAGCGGGCTGCATTCGAGCGTGGTGCTTTCACGCATCTGTTGGCCAATGCCCATTCCGAGATGCAGATGTAGCTTGCCGTCCAGGGATCCTCAACGCAGACTGCAGACTGCAGGGTGTGGCCGGGGCCGGTGAAAGCTGGCCCCGGCTCGAAGCATCCGGGCTGGCACCGGAAAGATCCGGGTGCGGAATCCTCTAGATTCCGAGGGAATCGCGAAGTCGCGCCACATGCCCCTGGGCATCCACGGCATATTCAATTTGGCGGATGCTGCCGTCTTCATCGATGACAGCGGTGGAGCGCAGGGTGCCCACGACGGTCTTTTCCCCGATGTTCTTTTCACCGTAGGAGCCGTAGGCTTTGGCAACTTCGTTGCCCGGGTCGGAAAGCAGCGGGAAGTTCAGCGATTCATCGCTAGCGAAGGCTGCCAGCTCTTCTGGCGCGTCCGGGGAGATGCCCAGAACGGAGAATCCTGCGGCCTGCAGCGAATTGAGGTTGTCGCGGAAATCGCAGGCCTCGGTGGTGCAGCCGGGAGTCGCGGCCTTGGGGTAGAAATACACGATGACTTTCTGCCCTGAATAATCCGAAAGCGAGATGGTCTCTCCCTTGGCATCTTGCAGGGAGAAGGCTGGCGCTGGCTGGCCGGCGGTGAGCGGAGAAGAATGGGCAGTCATCGATTCAACTTTCATATAGTGATATTTTGTTTTCATTCTAATTCAGTGGATGCACTCAATGCCAGAGGCCTCTGGGATATATTTCCATCGGACTGGACCGTTGCGCAGTCGTGCCCTGGTGTCTTCGCGGTTACCGAACTTTCCGGGTTGTTCTTGGCTGCCGGCGCAGATCGCCTGTCGAGAGCGTTCCGATTACTTCGCCAAGGCAATAACCTCGCGATGGGCCGTGGTGCACGCTTCCAAGGCAGGCAAGGAAGACTTGGCTGCTGCCAAGGCCTGATCCAGCTCCTGGCAACGGAACCGGCTGGTGCAAAAGCCTGCGTTCCCGTTGGCAGTTCTGCCTGCTGGAGAAGCTGTCGGCCGGCCAATTGATCACTATGCAATTCCCGCAGGCCATCAGCCATCCGCGATGCACCAGGGCAGTGGACACCGCGCAGAAAGCTGCCACGCACCCACGGAAACACCGAGCCGTGCAACTGGGCAACAGCTGCGCGACCCGGTGCATCCGGGAACTGGCCAGAATGCGGCCTGCTAGCGGTTGGCGGCCTTGGCTTCGAGGGAACGTGTCCACCGTTTGGCCATAGCCTGGATGGCAGAAGCGCTTGCCCCTGATATCACGGCGAACGCCAGGACCTTGCCTACGGCCGCCTGCTGCTGCTTTTCGGGGTTGGCCAGCGATGGCGGTTCTTCACCCATGGCTTTATGCCAGACCCCGGAGACGAGCTTGGCGCCGAGCCAGCCTGCGCCGAGCGAGATCAGGGTTCCGAAGATCTTTGTCAGCAATTTCATGTTCTGCTCCTCTGTTAGCGGTTAGTTGGAGTTTGGTTCCCGGCCGGATCTGCCGGTTCCCAGCGGACCTCATCCGGTTGCTTGTCTTCGCGCCAGCCGCGCCACACCGGGTGGCGCAGAAGGCGGTCCGAGGTCAGTTCGCTGTATCGGACTTCTGCCACGTATTTCGGGCTCACCCAGTGCGCATCGCTTTGATGCGCTGCCGGGATGTTCTTGGCCGGGGGAGTCTTGCGTTCGATCTTTTCAAGCCGCTCGCGGATTTCGGCCAGTTGCGCGTCGCTGAATCCGGTGCCCACCCGGCCGGCGTATTCCAAGCCGCCATTTCCCGGAATGGCCAGCAGCAGCGAGGCCAGGCTGCGGCGACGCGACCCCTGTCCAGACCGCCAGCCAATCACCACAGCTTCCTGGTGCCGCTGGTGCTTGAGCTTCACCCAGCTGGTGCTGCGCCGGCCCAGCTCGTAGACGGAGTCGCGTTCCTTGGCCACCACGCCTTCCAGGCCCAGCGCACGGCTGGTCTCGATGGCCTGCTCCAAGGTCCCGGTGTGGGCCGGTGGCACCTGCAGGTACTGGTGGTCGAGATCCAGGCCCGCAAGCCGTTGGCGGCGTTGCTCGTAGGGCAGAGCAGTCAGATCCACCAGTCCTGCATCCTTGTCATATGGCAGCTGCAGCACGTCGAAGACCAGGTACTGGATCCTGATGGCCGAGGCCTGCTTCGTGCGTTTCTTCCGCTGGTGGGCCACCCGTTGCTGGAGCAGCGAGAAGTCAGGGCGGCCCGAAGAATCCAGGGCGACGATTTCCCCGTCCACCACACAGCGTTCCGGCAGCAGCGAACCGAGGATTTCGAGTTCCGGGAAGTCTCCGGTCAGGTCGTGGCCGTTGCGGCTGATCAGCTTGGTTTTGGCGCCATCGACTACTGCCAACGCGCGGTAGCCGTCCCATTTCATTTCAAAGCTCCAACCCCGCTCGCCGGAGATCTCCCGAGCAGTGCCGGCAGTGGCCAGCATGGGGCGCAACGCTTGGCCCGACAGATCAGCCACGGCCTGCTTGGCGCTAGGCTCGCGAGCAGCCTCCGGTTCTCCGCCACCGGAATCAGCGGACGTTCCCGCCTCGCCTCCGCCCGGCTGTTCCTTGGCCAGCTGCAGCAGCCAATTGTCCTTGCCGCCCATCCCTGCGGCCTGGATCAGCACGAACCGCCGGTCCACTCCGCCCAGCCCGCCCTCGCGTGAGCCGGTGAGCACCGCGATGACTTCTTTGCCTTCGCGCCACTTCTCGATGGTGCAACTGCCCGAATCCCAGATTGATACTTCCCCGGCACCGTATTGGCCCTTGGGGATGCTGCCTTCGAAGCTTGCGTAGGAGAGCGGATGGTCTTCGGTCATGACCGCCAAGCGCTGGATTCCTGGTTCCAGGGGTGGGCCTTTGGGCACCGCCCAGGAGACCAGCACTCCGTCGTGCTCCAGGCGGAAATCCCAATGCAGCGCGCGGGCGTGGTGTTCCTGGATGACAAAGGACCGCCCGGTGCCGTCCTTTCCGCCCGGCGGCATGGACTGGGCCTTCCCGGACTTGGCTGCCTTCCCGGATTGCTCCGGCACCGGTTCAGGGGTCAGCGCCGCATCCCGCTTGGAGCGGTAGACCGCCAAACGATCCGGGTCCTGCTGTTGTACCGAGGCCAGTTGCGCCAGCGGATCGATTCCATCAGCAATGCGTTCCAGCACCTCATGGAAGTCCAACTGCTCCAACCCCGGCGCTTCGATTTCCTCCCAGGTCCGCGGGGCGGCGACGGTTGGCCGTGCGCGGCCGCGCAGCGAATACGGACAGACGGTAGTCTTCGAGGCGTTGTTCTGGCTCCAGTCCACGAACACCTTGTTTTCGCGCAGCGAGCGCTTCATGCTGGCGAGTACCAGTTGCGGATGCTCCTTCTGCAAGGTGGAGGCCAATTCCTTGGCCACCTCGTTGACCTGCTCCGAGGTGTATTTGCCATCCAGCCCGGCATAGAGGTGGATGCCCTTGGAACCGGAGGTCACCGGAAAGCTGGGCAGGTCCATGCCGTCGAGAATCTCCCGGCAGATCAAGGCGACTTCAGCGCACTGCTCCAAGCCGGCGCCCGGACCGGGATCCAGGTCCAGCACCAGCCGGTCCGGGTTGGCTGGTTCCAGCGAGGAATCGAAGCGCCACTGCGGAACATGGATTTCCAGCGCAGCCACCTGGGCCATCCAGGCCAGCACCGCCTCGTTGTTGACCAGCGGATAGGTATTCGAGTGGGTCTTGTGCTGCAGCTTGGCCGAGGGAATCCAGCCGGGGGCGGAGTCCTCGAGATCCTTGCGGAAAAACACCTTGCCCGGTTCTTCGGGAGTCCCCACGCCGTCCACCCAGCGCTTGCGGGTGGCCGGGCGCCACGCGGCATGCGGAATCAGCACCGGAGCCACTTGCTGGAAGTAATCCATGACTTCGCCCTTGGTGGTTCCGGTCTGCGGGTACAGGACCTTGTCCAGATTGCTGACCTTCAGCGTGTGCCCCGCGACTGTGACGGTTTGCTCCCTGCGTGCCATGCGCTGTCCTTTGCTTTGCCTTATGGGTGCCAATCTTCCCGAGCGGCGCCGGGGAATCCAGCGTTCCAAGCAAGCTTTGCGTTTCGCGCTGCCGAACCTCAGAGCCGCCTGCCAGTATCGTCGGGGGCAGTGACGCGCTGGCTGGAAAGATGCTTCACTATGCCCATGCGAGCTATCTGGACTGGATCAATTGCCTTCGGCCTGGTGAACGTGCCGGTCAAGGCCTACGGCGCCACCGAGGACCACGACATCGACCTGCATCAGGTCCATGACAAGGATGGCGGACGGATCCGCTACGAGCGCCGATGCGAAGTGTGCGGGAAGAAAATCGCCTACAAGGATCTGGACAAGGCCTATGAGGACGGGGAACGGACCATTGTGCTTACCGATGAGGACATGGACGCGTTGCCCGCGGAGAAGAGCCGCGAAATCGAGGTGGTCCAGTTCGTCCCGGCCGGCCAAGTGGATCCTTTGATGCTGGAGAAGAGCTACTATCTCCAGGCGGACTCCAAGTCGCCCAAGGCCTACGAGCTGTTGCGCCGAACGCTTCAGGACACCGAGAAGCTGGCAGTGGTGCGCTTCGCCCTGCGCCAGAAGACCCGCCTGGGCATCTTGCGTGTCCGTTCCAAGGTGATGGTGCTGCAAGCGGTGATGTGGGCGGACGAGCTGCGCGATGCCGAGGCGGTGGCAGCGGAGAAATCACCGCGGATCAGCGAGCAGGAACTGAAGATGTCTGCCGCCCTGGTGGACCAGTACAGCAGCGATTTCACGCCGGACGAGTTCCAGGATGACTACCAGGTCCAGCTGCAGGCGCTGATCGAAGCGAAAATTGAGCAGGGCGAGGACCTGGATACGGAGGCGACCTTCGGTTCCCAGGACCAGGGCAGCGAGTCCGGGGAGGTCATCGATCTGATGGAGGCGCTCAAACGCAGCATTGACGGGCGAAATGCCAAGGTCCCGGCCAAGGCAGCCAAGGATGGGAAGGCCTCTGCGGCGAAGAAGCCAGCGGCGAAGAAACCTGCGAAGAAAACGGCGGCTGCCAAGAAGCCGGCCACGAAGAAGCCGGCCACCAAGAAGGCAGCGGCAAAGGAGGCCTCCTCCTCGCCACACAAGAAGAAGGCCTCCGGTTCCGGGAAGAAAAGCGCCTAGCCGCTAGGGCTTGAGCACCACCTTGATGCATGAATCCTGCTTCTTCTGGAAGGTCTCGTACATCTGCGGACCGTTCGAGAGGGGCTGCTCGTGCGTGACCAAGTCGTCCAGGCCCAGCGGATCGGCTGCATCCTCGGCCAGCGGCAGCAGCTTCTGGGTCCATGAGCGCACATTGCATTGGCCTTGGCGGATCTGGATCTGCTTGTCGAACAGCTTCACCATCGGCATCGGGGTGGCGGCCCCGGCATAGACGCCGCTGATCGACAGGGTGCCGCCGCGGCGCACGGCATCGATGGCCGAATCCAGCACGCTGGTGCGGTCCGCGGAGACGTTCTCCATGGCCAGCTGCGCGGCCCTGTCCGGCAGCAACCCGGTGGCTTGCTGGAACATCGAGGAGACCGGGGAACCATGGGCTTCCATGCCCACCGCATCGAGCACGGCATCGGGGCCGCGCCCGGTGCGCCCGCGCAATTCGCCCACGGTGTCCTTGGTGAAGTCCAGGGTCTGGATGCCGTGGCGCTCGGCCATGGCGCGGCGTTCTGCCACCGGGTCGATGCCCAGCACCTCATAGCCCAGGTGGCGGCCGATGCGCGCGGCGAGCTGGCCCACCGGCCCGAGCCCGTAGACCGCGAGGGTTCCGCCCTCCGGGACATTGGCGTAGTGCACGCCCTGCCACGCGGTGGGCAGGATATCGGAGAGGAAAAGGTAGCGGTGGTCAGGCAGCTGGTCGCCAACTTTCACCGCACCGTAATCGGCATGGGGCACGCGCAGGTATTCGGCTTGGCCGCCGGGCACCTGTCCGTAGAGTTCGGAGTACCCGAAGAATTGGGCGCCCTTGCCGTGCTTGCGCACCTGGGTGGTCTCGCACTGCGACTGCAGGTCGTGCTGGCACATCCAGCAGTGGCCGCAGGAGATGTTGAACGGGATGACCACCCGGTCGCCTGCCGACAGCTTGGTAATGCCGCTGCCAACTTCCTGGACGATGCCCATGGTTTCGTGGCCCAGTACGTCGCCCGCATGCATGTAGGGGCCCAGCAGCTCATAGAGATGCAGGTCCGAACCGCAGATCGCAGTGGAAGTGACCTTGATGATGACGTCCCCGGGATCCTGGATCACCGGATCCGGGACATCGCTGAAACCGATCTTTCGCTTACCTTGCCATGTCAATGCTTTCAAGAGGTTATCTCCTAGTCATATCGTCGCCGGGGGAACACAAGCGCGGATCAGTCGGTATTGAACTGGTCGGTGTCCACCTGGCCCGGGTCCTGCTCCTCGGCTGGCTGCTCGAACGCGTCTTCGTGGTCCCCGACAGAATTCTGCTTTTCCTCCGCGGGCTCATCGGGAGTTGGAGTGTTCCCCGGTCGCGGTTCTTCTTCTGGCTGGTTGGATTCCATGGATTGTCCTTTCTTCATCAGAGGGGCGATGGCACCGACCATTCCACACCGGGCCGCAGGCAACAAGGCAAGTTTGATGGGCATTGCCTGTGAGTCGAGGATCCCCGGAATTCCGGGGAACAAGCGTGCACTGCCGGTGCCGGTTCCTGCAAGGTTGCTGAACGGCACTGCAGGCCCGGGCACGACTTCCTAGTGTGTGCTGTGGGAGCGGGCCAAGCTGCTGCCCTGAGAGCTGCGAGGTGCTGATGAGCGTGCAAGAGCCCGAGAAGCGCACGGTGGGATTAATTGCCGACCCTGGCATAGCCGATGCGATGGCCAATCGGATCGCCGCCCGGCTGGAAGGGGTCATGGAGAAGCTGCAGGAGCAGGAGCAGCAATGGGACGTGCAGGTGGCACCCTTCTCCCTGCCCTTGGGGGAGAGCGGACGGGTCGCATTGAACGACAAGGTGCCCAGGCTGCGGGAGAAGCATGGCTGGGACTTCATCATCTACCTGACCGATGCCCCGCACTATGTGCAGAACCGGCCGGTGCGTTCGGTGATTTCCGTCGAGGACGCCTCGGCCGTGCTTTCCATGCCCAGCCTCGGGTTGGCCCGACCTCGCACCGTGGCGCGGGAATTGGCGGAACTGGTCAGCGAATTGGCTACCGGCAAGCAGCCGGCTCCGCCGCCGCCCCCGCTGGGCCGCGCGATGAGCGTGCACGCCAGCAGGCAGGACGGGCAGAACGAGCAGAACCGCATCTCGAGCATCGAGGGTTTGCGCGGGCGGTTGCTGCTGATTGCCGGGATGGTGCGCAGCAACCGGCCGTGGAAACTGGTGCCGCGGCTTTCCTCCGCGATGGCAGGTGCGGTGGCCACCGGTGCATTCGGCGTGTTCTACACGAGCATTTGGTCCATGGCCGACTACCTGCCTGCCGGGCGGCTTTCGCTGATCACGGTCTCAAGCATCCTGATCCTCACGCTCTGGCTGCTGCTGCACAACCGGTTGTGGGAGAGGCCCAAGGGCAACCGCCGCCGTGAGCGGATGGTCGTCTACAACGCGGCCACCGTGCTGACGGTCGGGTTTGCCGCGACGGCCATGTACTTGCTCTTGTTCCTTGCCCTGCTGGCAGGCTCGCTGATTGTCATTGACCAGGAATACCTCGCCTACCAGCTGCGCCATGATGTCACGATGGCCGAATACATCAATCTTGCATGGCTGGCATCCTCGCTGGGAACCATGGGCGGAGCCATCGGCTCCAGCTTTGACGAGGTCAAGGAAGTCCAGCGCGCTACCTTCAGCCAGCGCGAATACGAGCGGAGGAACATGGAATTCACCATCAGCAAGGATGACGTGGATTGATCCCCGGGCGCTATCGCCCGGGGACCGGTTCACGGCCCTACGGCTGGTTCTTGCCGCCGTTCACGTGCACCGTGGAACCGACCACGTATGAAGCTTCATCGCTGGCCAGGAACACATAGGCCGGGGCCACTTCCACCGGCTGGCCGGCCCGGCCAAGCCAGGTATCGTGGCCGAACTCAGGCAGCGCCTCGATCGGCTGGCCATCCGAAGGCTGCAACGGAGTCCAGATGGGGCCGGGAGCCACGGCATTGACCCTGATGCCCTTCTTCGCGGCCTGGGAAGCCAGCGACTTGGTGAAGTTGCTGATCGCGCCCTTGGTGGCGGCATAGTCCATCAGATGGTCCGACGGATCGAAGGCCTGGATGGAGGTGGTGTTGATGATGGAGCCGCCTTCGGGAAGCACCTGCAGGGCTGCGCGGCTCAAGGCGAACATCGCGAAAATGTTCACATCGAAGGTGGCTTCGACCTGCTCGTCGCTCAGCTCCTGGAGGGACTCGACGCTGATCTGCTTGCCGGCGTTGTTCACCAGGATGTCCAGGCCATCCAGGGCGGTCACCGCCTCATCGATCAATGAATCGCGGTAATTGCGGTCCCGCAGGTCCCCGGGCAGCAGATGGACTTCGACTCCGGCATCTTCCAGGACCCCGGCGATGGCATCGGCGTCAGGCTGCTCGGCGGGCAGATAGGCCAAGGCGACCTTGGCGCCCTCGCGGGCGAAGGCGATGGCCACCGCCGCGCCGATGCCGGAGTCGCCGCCGGTGACTAGGGCGCGCTTTCCGGCCAGCCGGTCCCGGCCCTTGTAGCTGCGCTCGCCGTGATCCGCCTTGGGCTCCAGGTCCCGGTCCAGGCCGGGTTCCTCCTGGCGCTGTTCGGGCGGGCTGATCTTTTCCTTGCCGGCACGGTCTTCGCCCCCGGTGCCGGTACCGAGCGGTTCATTGCGGTGCTGGGGATTCTTCTCGGGCATGGGATTTCCTCCTGCTGTTGCGGCAGGACGCCGGCGCGGTGCGCTCAGCGGCGTCCGGGTTCAGTTCCAGTGTGCTCCGGACCCTCCGCTGCGCGCGGATCACCTCCACCTTTGGCGGCAACAGCCAGACTTTTTTCTGCGAAGATCCAGTTTCGCACCCCGCTGAATGAATTGTGCTACCGCTGAAGTCTGGGATTCAGCGCAAAGTCCGGCAGGGGCACTGTCCCCTGATCAGCGAAGTGGCTAGCGTGGAACGCACAGTGCTGGCACTGCGAAGGGGCCGGCTGGCGAAGCGTGAGAGGGAGGAAACCCATGGCAGGCAAGAGCCGGATCAAGGATGAAGAACTCTACGAGGAGCTGCGCGAGGAGGGGAACTCCAAGCAGAAGTCGGCGCGCATCGCCAACGCCGCCGCCCGCGATGGCCGGTCAGCAGTGGGCAAGCGCGGAGGCAAGGCCGGGGACTACGAGGACTGGACGGTCCGGGAGCTGCAGGACCGGGCCAAGGAAATCGGCATTGATGGCCGTTCTAAAATGCGCAAGGCCGAGCTCATCGAAGCCCTGCGCAATTCATAGCAGACAGCCACGGAAGGAGACGCAATGAGTGAACGCGAGAAGCCCGGGAATCCGGCTCGCACCACGCAACCGGATGACGATGCCCAGCCGGGCGACGAGCGCGTGGTGCGCCGGGGCAGCATCAACGAGAACACCGAAGATGAATCCGAGGAAAGGGAAGAACGCTATGACGCAGGTTGAACTTTCCTGCCAGCGAAAGGAGAAGCCATGACTGGCAAAGCAGCGGACAGCCCCCGCAAACATCGCGCTGGCCTGTGGCTGGCGATTGTCGGCGGGCTCGTGGCCGTAGGATTCGCCATCTATGCGCTGCTCGCAGCGCCTGACAGCACCTCAGGGCCGCTATGGATCGTGGCCGGCTGGGGCGCATTGGTCTTCATCTACGGCCTGTACCGCGTGATCCGGGGACCGAGCTCCTTGGACGATCCGCGGGGAGGCACAGACGCCAACGGACGGTGACGGCGTTCCCGCCAGGAGAATCGCAGGAGAACAAGGGCAGAGCTTCCGGGAAAACCATGG
>NZ_JBLVOJ010000005.1:0-30808 GCF_053543715.1 Glutamicibacter sp. AGC46 | reverse complement strand
GGTTTCCCCGGAAGCTCTGCGTTGTGGTCCGGCTGGGCTGGGAGATCCTAGTCCTGGGAAATCCCTTCGACCAGGTTGCCGGTGCTCTGCTCGTCGTAGTAGCGGGCGACGTCTGCTTGGGCGAGCATGCCGACTAGCGAATGCCCGTCGATGACCGGAAGCCTGCGCACCTGGTGTTCCTGCATGGTGCGGATGGCTTCTTCGACCGAGTCGTCTGCTCCGATGGTGACCGGCTTGCCCTGGGCGTAATCGGCCACCTTGGTGCTGGAAGTCACGACGCCGTCAGCAACGCAGTTGATGACAATGTCGCGGTCGGTGATCGTGCCGGCCAGGCGGTTGTCCTTGCCGCAGATCGGCAGCATGCCGACCCCGAGGTCCTTCATCATCTGGGCGGCCACTTGAATCGAGTCCTGCTCCTTGACGCATTTTGCCGGGGAGGTCATCAGTTCCTTGGCTGCAACCATGGTCTTGCTCCTTTCGCGTGTTCCTGTGGGACGCTTTCCACGGTTCAGCATTGGAGTGCCCGAATCAACCGTTGCCAGCGTCCTTGCAGATGCGCACCGTCGACTCTGGCAACAGCTGATTAATCATGTACTTGTGCAGCCGATAGCTGGTAGTTGGTAGAGAACCGGGAAACGCAACGTGAGGAGAATGACCATGGGATTCATCGACAAAGCCAAAGATGCCATTTCGCATGCTGCCGACAGATTCAAGGATCCCGACAAGGACCTGGTTGAGAATCTCTGGCCGCTGGGGCAACCCGACGACGAGCACCTGCCAGCTGATTCCGGGGAAACCGCAGGAGAGGGCCAAGAGCAGCCCGGGAATCGAATGGCTTCTGTCCAAGGAGCCGATCCCGACCTCGACGATTCTCCGGATGACCAGTATGCCGAAGACGACGGGGATCGCTAGCCAGCGATAAACCCAGCCGAGTTCAGGAGGAAATCCATGCAGACCTGCGATATCTGCGGCAATGCAAGTGAAACGGTGTTCACGCTCAGCCGGAACGGGCGCTCTGGCCGCTTCGACAGTTTCGAATGCGCCATCCACGCCATGGCCGAAAGGTGCGCGCACTGCGGTTGCGCCATTCTGGGCCACGCTGTCCACGACGTCCAGAAGGCGTACTGCTGCCAGCACTGCGCCGAACACGCTGAGCCATGAGCGCGACAAGCGACTTCAGCCACCCTGCGCTGCTGCTCATTGACCTGCAAGAAGGATTCTTCGAGGATCCGGTTCTGGCACTGGCCCGCCAGGATCTGGCAGCCCGCTGCAACCAGCTGGCCGTGGCGGCGAGAGCGTCCGGATACCCGGTGATCAGCGTGCGCACCGTGCACAAGGAAGATAAATCCACATGGACGCTGAAGATGCTCGAAGACGACCAGGGCTACCTGTTCGAAGGAACGGGGCAGGCCGCGTATCTGGCGGAGTTGGAACTGGACGGGGCCATCGAGGTGGTCAAGCGCAGGGACAGCGCTTTCTGGAATACGGCGCTCAAGGACCTGCTGCTGCAGCACCGCGCCAGTTCGCTGGTGATCGCCGGGGTCTCCTCCGAGACGTGCATCTCCGCCACAGCGGCCGATGCCTTCGCTGCGAACTTGCCGGTGGCGGTGGCCACCGACGCCACAGCATCGGCCGACCCGGATTTCGAAGGGACTACCTTGGAATTCATGCGCAAACAGCATCGGCAGAAGCTGAAGACCACCTCGGAAATCATTACCGATTGGAAACACGAGAAGGAGCTGGAATGTCACTGAATAATTCTGAATTCGACGACGTGCGCAAGGACTCGGACACGGACGAGCCGTTGGATGGGCGCGATAGCCAGCCGGCGGCTGGCTCATCGGATGCACCCCAGGCCCAGGACGCCGAGGATCCATTGCGCGGAGCAGACCGGGTGCTGGAGCAAAACGACGGCGATCCCTTGGCGCTCAATCCCGAAACGCTGCTACCCGAACCGATTGACGGGCAGCGTCCGGTCGACGATACGCTGCTGGACTACCCCGCCCAGGATGACGAGCAAGGCCTGGACGCCGAGCGAACCGCCAACCTGCCGGACCAGCGCGAAACACCCGATCAGCAGTAGCGCGCCGGCGGGCTGAGAACCGCATAAGGGGCATCCCGTGCAGGGATGCCCCTTCTTCCAATTGCATTAAATGGTCACGGACGGGATTCGGCTTCCTGGGTGAAGAAGGAAATCTTGCCGCTGGCTTCCAGGATCGCCAGCCGGATGCTGCTGTAGTTCTCGATGCCTGCTTGGCGGGCGAGCATGCTCAATTCGTCCAGCCCAATGCGCTCGTTGTGCAGGGCCTTGCGGTCCAGGACCCCGTCGCGGATCAGCACAATCGGGCGGCCCTGCATCAGCTTGCCCAGCTTGGGCCAGCGCATGTTGGCGAAGTTCAGTGCAGCGGCCAGGACCACCATGGTGAATACTGCCAGCAAGCTGCCGGTGAGCGAACGGTCCTCCATGGTGATCCCTTGCTGCACCAGGTCGCCCAGGACGACGAACAGCACCAGCTCGAAGGAACTGAGCTCGCCCAGGGTCGATCTGCCGGCGGCGCGCGTAACCAGCCACAGGATGATGAAGGCGGTGGCTGCGCGGATGACTATTTCCATCAGGGGATCCTCCAAGTTCTGATCTTCATGTCCGTGCTTTCGCCGTTGACCGTAATTCCGAGCACGCCCTTGGCGCTCGGCGACCATTCGTCCGAAGCCCGGCCCGTGAGGGTGGCCACCATCTGCCGCGACCCCGGTGCCGGGGCGACCTCGAATTCAATGGTTCCATCAGCTCGGCTCGACTCGGACTCGGGTTCGGGAAAGGCCGAGAAGTCCTCGAAGAGCATGAGATAGTCCTCGCTCAGGTCCAGCGTGATGGTCTCGGGCAAGGGGTTGGCAGAGGTGATCTCAACCCTCAGCTGGATTTCATTGCCGGCACGGACCACCGCGGGATACTGCAGTTGGACCGCGAAGCCGGCGGCCTGTTGTTCCATGCTCTTCTTCTGGTCGAATGCGCCGAGCAGAGCCGCCAGCACGAAGGCTGCAATCACGAGCAGAGTGGCGAGGCTCAGCAGCCGGCGTCTGCGATTGCTGTCCTCCGAGGTGATGTCATCCAGCGTCGAGTCGTCGATCTTGGCCTGGAAGATGTTCAGCATGGCATTCTGCCCTCCTTGCGCTATTCCTATCGAGGCTAAGCCGATTCGCCCGCGCCAGGACCAGCCGAGTTCCGGTTCACAGGCGGCATCCAGTTCGCAGCGGCTGGCGCTGGCGCCAACCTGTGCATTGCGGCCGACCGCTTGAGCCGGCCCGGAAGTGGTGCCACAGTTGCACCAAAAGGAGGAGAACATGACCGTAAACGACCGCATTGAAAGCACCGAATTGGCCTCCCGGCTGGAGACTCTGCCGCAGTGGCGCAAGCTGGCCGGCAAGCTCTGCACCGTGTATGAGGCCAAGAGCTCGGCAGAGGCCATCGAATTGTTCAGCGACATCGCTGGCGCAGCGCAGATGGCCAACCACCATCCGGATGTGGACTGGCGCTACAACCTCTTGTTCGTTTCGACAGTGTCCCACGACGCCGGTGGCGACATCACCGAAAGGGACCTCGCGCTGGCCTCGGAAATCTCGCAGCGGGCCGCCGCCTTGCATGCCAAAGCGCGACTGGATTTGATCAAGGTGGTGGAAATCGGCATCGACACCGACGACGCCCAAGCCATATCCGGACAGTGGGCCGCTGGCCTGGGCTACCGCGAGCAGCCCGACGGCAGCCTTGCCGATCCAGCGGGCAGGTTGCCGGGCATCTGGTTCCAGGAAACACCGGTCCCGAACCCAAACCGCCTGCATCTGGATGTGTGGGTCCCATTCTCCGAAAGCGAGCCGGTCCTCGAGGCGCTGGGCAGCGAAAGCGCCGGCCTCGATGCCCAGTATGCGCCGAGCTTCACCGTGGCCACGGACCGGCAGGGCAACAGGTTCTGCATCTGCACCGAACGGGACCGCTAGCGGCACCAGCGCTCGCCGGATCTGGCTCCCGTTGCAATCGGCCGGATTCTGGACTGTCCTGCCGGCCAGGGGATAGATTGAAAACGAATTAGCCAGCGGGACCCTGGGGCTCAGCGCAGCTGGGCGCGATGGAAGGAACCCGATGGGCACTGCACAGGAAATCACCGCCTCGATCTTGGAGCAGCTGCCCTGGCAGGAGGAGCTCTACAAGCATTTCCACCGGCATCCGGAGCTGGGCCTGGCCGAGCACGAGACCTCGGCGCGAATCTGCGAGGAACTCGAGGATCTGGGCTATGAAACCTGCCTGATCGGAGGCACCGGAATCGTCGGGGTCCTGCGCAATGGCGACGGGCCGGCGGTACTGGCCCGGGCCGACATGGATGCCCTGCCGGTCGCCGAGGACACCGGGCTGGAATATTCCTCCACGGTCCCGGGTGCCATGCACGCCTGCGGCCATGACATGCATATGGCCACCCTGCTCGGCGCCGCCAAGTTCCTGGCCGGGAACCAGAAGAGCTGGTTCGGCACCTATCTGGCGTTGTTCCAGCCAGCCGAGGAAACCGCCGCAGGGGCCAAGGCCATGGTGGCCGATGGGCTGGTGGAGAGGATACCGAAGCCCGATGTGGCGCTGGCCCAGCACGTGATGCCTGTCGAAGCCGGGAAAATCGGCACCACCGCGGGACCGATCCTTTCCGCCGGCGACAGCCTGCGCATCACCGTCTACGGGCGCGGTGCCCACGGCTCGATGCCGCATAATTCGGTGGACCCGGTAGTCCTGGCCTCGTCCATCGTGCTCAAGCTGCAGACCATTGTTTCGCGTGAAACCCGGCCCGGGCAGTTCGCCGTATTGACGGTCGGCGCGTTGAATGCCGGCAGTGCCGCGAACATCATCCCGGACCGGGCCCAGCTGCTGCTGAATATCCGCACCTATGATCTCCAGCTGCGCCAGCGCGTCATCGACTCCATCGAACGCATCGTGCGTGGCGAATGCGCCGCGGCCGGCTCGCCCAAGCAACCGGACTTCGAGTTCTACGACCAGTTCCCGCTGACCAGCAATGACGCGGCGGCCAACGAGAAGGTCACCAAGGCCTTTGAAGAGCATTTCGCCGACGGGCAGGTCTACCAGGCTGACCCGGCCACCGCCTCGGAAGACTTCAGCACCATTCCCGATGCCTTCGGGATCCCGTACGTCTACTGGACCGTGGGCTGCGCCGATCCGGACGCCTACCGGGCGGCGGTCGCCGAGGGCACCGTTGCCTCGAAGATCCCGGCGAACCACTCGCCATTCTTCGCCCCGGTGATCTATCCGACCCTGGAAACCGGAACCCGCGCCCAGGTGGTGGCCGCCTTGGCCTATCTGGGCCACGGGGCACCGGACTAGGCAGTACGGTGATGTCCGCCGCAAGAGGAGCTGGCGGCAAGTAACCGGCACCTGTCCTGCCGGTAAATACACGGTTTATGATTAACGCCACCATGCCCGGGATCCTGTGGGGATGCGGGCGCCTGCCAGTGATTGATAAAAATCAATCGCAAGGATGATTCAAAGTGTCCAAGGCGAGCGCTAGACTGGCAATCGCTCTTCAATCACGCTGCCCTTAATCCGAAGGTCCAGCATGCCGGAGAGCTTGATGCCAGCGAGGATTTTCCACATGCTTCTCAAGCTCATCTTGAAACACTCCAAGCCGTACACGGGGTGGATCATTGCCGTAGTCATTTTGCAGCTGGCCACCACCGTGGCCACTCTTTATCTCCCTAGCCTGAACGCCAGGATCATCGACGTCGGCGTGGTCAAAGCCGATATCGACTACATCTGGCGTACCGGCGGACTGATGCTGGTGGTGGCCCTCATCCAGGTAGCCACCGCGGTGGCCGCCGTCTATTTCGGGGCCAAGACCTCCATGAGCGTGGGCCGCGACATCCGCCAGTCGGTCTTCGAGAAGGTCTCGACCTTCTCGGCACAGGACGTCAACAAATTCGGCGCCGCCACCTTGATCACCCGCGGCACCAACGACGTGCAGCAGATCCAGATGCTCACCTTGATGGCGTTGAACTTCATGATCACCGCGCCGATCATGTCCATCGGCGGCGTGATCATGGCGATCCGCGAAGATCCCGGACTGTCCTGGCTCGTTTGGGTTTCGGTACCGCTGGTGCTCATAGTCGTGGGCCTGCTGGTCATCAAGCTCATGCCGCTGTTCCGCGATATGCAGACCCGCATCGACGGGATCAACGGCGTGCTGCGCGAGCAGATCACCGGCATCCGCGTGGTGCGCGCCTTTGTGCGCGAAGAGCATGAGACGCAGCGCTATGCAGACGCCAACCAGAAGCTGACCGACCTCGGTGTCAAGGTCGGCAACCTGTTCGTGCTGATGTTCCCGGCGATCACCATGATCCTGCACCTGTCCACCGCCGCCGTGCTGTGGTTCGGCGGGCACCGGGTGGATAACAACCAGGTGGAGGTCGGCGCGCTGACCGCCTTCCTGCAGTACCTGCTGCAGATCCTGATGGCGGTCATGATGGGTACCTTCATGGCCATGATGATTCCCCGTGCCATGGTTTCGGCCGACCGCATCTCCGAGGTGCTGGACAGCGAGCCGAGCATGCTCGACGCCGCCGAACGGCAGCTCGCGCTGCCCACCCCGGGCACCGTGGAATTCAAGAACGTCAGTTTCGGATACCCCGGCGCCGAGGCGCCGGTGCTCAACGATATCTCCTTCACCGCCAAGCCGGGGCAGACCACTGCCATCATCGGCTCCACCGGTGCCGGCAAGAGCACTTTGCTGAACCTGATCCCGCGGCTCTACGACGCCACCGAAGGCGAGATCCTGATCGGCGGGGTGCCGCTGAGGGAACTGGGACGCGACACCATTTCGCGGAACATCTCCGCGGTGCCGCAGCGCCCCTACCTGTTCTCCGGGACCATCGCCAGCAACCTGCGCTTCGGCGCCCAGGACGCTACCGAAGATGACCTGTGGGATGCGCTGAGAGTGGCCCAGGCCGACGGTTTCGTCGCCGAACGCGAAGGCCAGCTGGATTCGAAGATCTCCCAGGGCGGCACCAACGTTTCCGGTGGCCAGCGCCAGCGCCTGTGCATTGCCCGGGCCCTGGCCGCGAAGCCGAGCACCTACCTGTTCGATGATTCGTTCTCGGCACTGGATGTGAACACCGATGCCAGGCTGCGTGCGGCCCTGGCCGAACCGACCAAGGACGCCGCGGTGATCATCGTGGCCCAGCGCGTATCGACCATTACCGGTGCGGACCAGATCCTGGTCCTGGACCATGGCGAAATCGTGGCCCGGGGTACCCACGAGCAACTGCTCGAAACCTCGGAAACCTATCAGGAAATCGTGGCATCCCAGCTGAGCGTGGAGGAGGTGGCCTAAATGGCGAAGAAGCAGAAGAATATCGATCCGGAACAGCTCGAAAGCGAGCTTGCGGACGTCAATGAATTCGATGCCGCGGCGGGAGCCGACGACTGGAGCGGTGGCGCCCCGGTACGCAAGGCCGAGCATTTCTGGCCATCGGCCAAGCGCCTGGTCGGGCTGATGTCCCCGTACAAGCTGGGCATGGTCCTGGTGTTCGCGCTGATCACCGTGTACGTGGTGCTCTCGGTGATCGCACCGCGGATCCTGGGCAAGGCCATGGACGTGATCTTCGCCGGGCTGATCGGCAAGAACATCCCGGCCGGCACGCCCGCGGAGCTGGTGATCCAGCAGCTGCGCGACTCCGGGCAGGGAACCCAGGCCGACATGCTCTCCAAGGTGGACTTCGTCCCCGGGCAGGGCATCGACTTCACCCAGCTTTCGCAGTACATCCTGATCGTGCTCTCCATGTACTTCGTCGCTTCGCTCTTCTCGTGGGCCTCGGGCTGGCTGCTGAACAAGCTGGTCATGCGCGTGGTCTACAACCTGCGCAAGGACGTCGAGGACAAGATCAACAAGCTGCCGCTGAACTACTTCGACACGCGCCAGCGCGGCGATCTGCTCTCGCGCGTGACCAACGACGTGGACAACATCCAGAATGCGCTGCAGCAGGCGCTGAGCCAGCTGGTCTCCTCGGCCATGACCGTTATCGGCATCGTGATCATGATGTTCGTGGTCTCCTGGCAGATGGCGCTGATCGCGCTGGTGGCCCTGCCGCTTTCGGCAGCTGCCGCGGGCATTATCGGCACCCGGGCGCAGAAGCTGTTCACCGCGCAGTGGAAGAACACCGGGGCGCTGAACGGGCAGATCGAGGAATCCTTCTCCGGCCACGAGCTGATGAAGGTCTTCGGCCGCGAAGCGGACATGGTGGACCGCTTCACCGCGCGCAACGAGGAACTGTACAAGGCCAGCTTCGGCGCCCAGTTCGTCTCGGGCATGATCATGCCGGTGATGAACTTCGTGTCCTACCTGGCCTACGTGGGCATCGCCGTGGTGGGCGGGCTGCGCGTGGCTTCGGGCACGATGAGCCTGGGCGACGCGACCGCGTTCATCCAGTACAGCCGCGAGTTCACCCAGCCGCTGGGCCAGATTGCCGGCGTGGCGAACATGCTGCAGTCCGGCGTGGCTTCGGCTGAACGCACCTTCGAGCTGCTGGACGCCGAGGAACAGGAACCGGATCACGCGCAGGACAGCCTTCCTGCCCGTGCCGACGGGCATGTCTCCTTCAAGAACGTGTCCTTCTCCTACTCCCCGGACAAGCCGCTGATTGAGGACCTGTCCTTCGACGCGGATCCGGGGCACACGGTGGCGATTGTCGGCCCGACCGGCGCGGGCAAGACCACGCTGGTGAACCTGGTGATGCGCTTCTACGAGCTGAATTCCGGGAAGATCATGCTCGATAACCGCGATATCACCGATCTTTCCCGCGCTGATCTGCGCTCGAAGGTGGGCATGGTGCTGCAGGACGCATGGCTCTTCGGCGGAAGCATCATGGAGAACATCCGCTATGGCCGGCTGGATGCGACCGATGAGGAAGTGATCGCGGCCGCGAAGGCGACCTTCGTGGACCGTTTCGTGCGCGCGCTGCCCGATGGCTACGACACCATCATCGACGAGGAAGGCACCAACGTGTCGGCCGGCGAGAAGCAGCTGATCACCATCGCCCGCGCGTTCGTGGCCAACCCGTCGCTGCTGATCCTGGACGAGGCGACCAGCTCGGTGGATACCCGTACCGAATTGCTGGTGCAGCAGGCGATGGCTGCGCTGCGCAGCGACCGCACCAGCTTCGTGATTGCCCACCGGCTGTCCACGATCCGCGACGCGGACACCATCTTGGTGATGGAGTCCGGCCGGATCGTGGAGCAGGGCAACCACGAGCACCTGCTGGGGACCCAGGGCGCCTACTACCGGCTGTACCAGTCGCAGTTCGCCGGCCCGGCCGAGGATGTGGATGCGAATCCGGATACGGCTGCGGTGCTCGCGGTAGCGGCCGGAGCCACGGTGGCCAGTGACATGGCACCGGAAGCAAAGGAAGAAACCGAGTAGGACCTTGAGTCGCGAAGACCCCGGCATCTGGCAGATTTTCACTGCCGGTGCCGGGGTCTTTTTTGCATTGCCAGGCCTGCTTCTGATCGAACCGCTGCGGCACGCCCCCAGGCCATCGATAGCACTTGTTCCTGCAGGAAATGATGCAATATGAACATGATGCTTAGACAGTTGGAATATCTGGTGGCACTGGCCAATGAGGGACATTTTGCCCGGGCAGCTGAAGAATGCTCGGTCTCCCAGCCAGCATTATCAGAGGGCATTCGGAAACTCGAAAAGGAACTGGGCGCGCCATAGGTCCGCCGGGGCCATGCCTTCCAAGGGCTGACCGTTGAAGGCGAGACGGTTCTCAAATGGGCTCGGAAAATCCTGAACGACCATGCCTCGCTGAGACAGGAAATCTCCCATTACGAGAATGGCCTGAATGGAACACTTCGATTGGGAACGGTTCCTGCTGCCTCTTCAACTGTTGCAGCCCTCACCGACAAGTTTGCCCGTGCGCATCCGCAAGTGGGCATCAACGTCCAGGCGAGTCTCCATTCGGCGGACATCGTCCGTCAGATCAGGAACTACGAGCTTGACGCGGGCCTTATCTACGCGGAGCCGCAGGACCTAGCTGGACTGCTGGTCTATTCGCTCTATGCCGAGGAACATGTGCTGCTCACTGCGCCGGGGATGCTCCCCGAGGGCGCAACGACGGCTTGGGCGACGGCGTTGGAGTTGCCCTTATGCCTCCTCGACTCATCTCTTCGAGGGCGCCAGGTCCTCGACCAGACGCTCAGCCGGCACGATCTGGTAGTCTCGCCGCGAATCGAATGCGACTCGATAGTCACGTTGCTCGCGCATGTGTCCACCGGGAACTGGGCCAGCATAGTTCCGCGCCAGTGGTTGCCACCCTTGGGAGCTCTGCCTGGTATTGAGCTTTACAGGCTGGATGATCCGCAAGTTACCTCGCAAATTTCTCTTGTAATGGAAGACAGCAGTCCATTAACCCTGATGTCGCAGGCGCTCGAAAAGATAATTTCTAGCACGTTCCCTGCGGTCGATATGCATCTCAGCAGGAATCATAAGTAGCACTTACTGAATCATCGGATCTAATTATTGGATCTGATCAATGGTAATCCCTGAACCTAGAACCAGACCCCAAGTCGCTTAGGAATTGGGCCGTGCAACTGGGAGCGGAGAGAACAGTGGAACCTGACCATCTTGAGGCACCATGGGATCCGAGGGATGCAGGCAATCAGATAATTGCCAGGACGACTCGGGATTCCATGATGACGGCAGGCAGAGCAGCTCCGGTCTCCACAGTCATTGGTAAGTTCAAATTCACGCGCGGTTCGCTCGTGAATTGGCAGCTCTTCGCCATTTCGCACAGCCCAGAGATCCGCCCGGCCCTGCGCGTAGGCCTCGGATTGGGACTTCCGGGGATTGCACTGCTGCTGATTGGCAGAACGGACCTCCTTGCCTACGCTGTTTTCGGCTCCATTGTCGGGATGTACGGCCGAAATCCGCATCGCTCGCAGCGACTGAAGGACCAGGTGCTCGGAGCTGCACTGATGCTGTGTGCGGGAATTTGCGGGATCGCCATGGCCCCCTTGGGTATGCGCGGGTGGACGCTGCTTGCCGGAGGAATGTTCTGGGCGGCCTTCAGCTCATTGATCGCTGATCGATATGGGCTCAAGCCCGGCGGTGCCTTCTTTCCGCTCTTTGCGTTTGGTGCGTTGGGAACTTTGCCGGTGGGGGAACTTCCCGCCCTTGATGGCCTGGCCGCGTTCGTCGCCACCGCTCTGTTCAGCATCCTGCTCGGCCAAGCCGCACGCTTCGGACGAGTGGAAGAGTGCGGCTCGGAAGGCCTCGCGATTCCATGGCCCCGCATCCTGCGCAGGGCATGCACCTACCTGATAGTTGTCTTCCTAGCTGGAGCTGTCGGGATTACTCTGCAGGTCGAGCATCTCCAATGGACCATGGCCGGGGCGGCCGTTCCGCTTGCCGTCGGCAATGCCCGGGGACGGTTGCGACGTGGGGCTCACCGCATCGGGGGAACCCTGGCCGGTATAGGCGTGTTGTTTGGGATCACGGCCCTGACTCCCGGCGAACTGATGATCGGCTGCTGCATCATCTTGCTGATGTTCCCAACCGAGGCCTATATGGTCCGGAACTACGGCCTTGCCCTCAGCTTTTTCACGCCGCTGATTATCCTGATGCTTCAGCTGGCTAATCCGAAGAGCGGATCCCAGATGGTGTGGGACTGCGCTATGGGAAATCTTCTCGGTGTCGTTGTCGGCATTGCGGCCGCTTCAATTTTCGAACGGCAGCCCCGAACCACGATCTAGAAACTCCGCAACTGCGGCGCGGCAGATCAGAAGCATGAACCCAGAAGAAAAATAAGACGAACGAGATCTATTAAGTAGCCGCAGGCCTACCGCAGCCCCATCGGCAGGACATAAGCTGGCCTTGAACTCGCATAATTCATCGAGGATAAGGAAAAAGCATGTCAGATGCAGCTGTGCCAACTGTTGGCGCAAAACTATCGGCAGAATTCTTGGGCACATTCGTGCTGGTCTTCGGTGGCTGTGGTTCAGCGATCTTCGCAGCCAAGGTCATCGCAGATGAAACCGTGAACATGGGCATCGGATTCCTGGGCGTAGCTCTGGCTTTCGGTTTCACTGTGCTGATCATGGCGTACGCAGTAGGGCATATCTCCGGCGGCCATTTCAACCCTGCCGTCACCCTGGGCACGGCCTTTGCCGGGCGCACCCCGTGGAAGGATGTCCTCCCGTACATCGTCACGCAGATCGTCGCTGCTTCGGTGGCGGGTGCCGTGCTGTTCTGGATCGCTTCGGGCAAGGACGGATTCAACGCAGTCGAATCCGGTTTCGCTTCCAATGGCTATGGGGAGCGATCGCCAGATGGCTATTCGCTGGTTGCGGCACTGGTCGCAGAGATCGTTTTGACTGCGATCTTCCTGTACGTGATCCTCGGCTCCACCGACAAGCGCGCGCCGCAGGGTTTCGCGCCGATCGCTATCGGCCTGTCATTGACCCTGATCCACCTGGTGTCCATTCCCATCACCAATACCTCGGTCAACCCGGCACGTTCCCTGGGCGTCGCATGGTTCGCCGGCCCGGAAGCCTTGGGCCAGGTATGGCTGTTTATCCTGGCACCGGTTATCGGTGCGGCCATTGCCGGTGTCAGCTACAAGGTGCTCTTCCCGGCCTTCGTGGACAAGGGTCGCGAAGGTTTCGACAAGAACTAGCAGATGATGGGAGCTCGCGGTTACCGCAGCTCGCTGAACCCAGTCCAGCAGACTTCGACGTCGGCTGGACTGGGTTCGTCCTTTCACGTGGAACGATGAACTTGGGAAATCCACATGGAAGGCGATTAGGCTTGTCATATGCAACAACGGCCAGAGTACATGAACCCCTATTCGGCTCCGCGGCCCAAGCAACGCGTCTTCAACGCCGGGCAATTCACCAAGGGCGACTTCTGGACAGTTCTTGCCTACCTCGTCTTCTTTGTCGGGGGCGCAGCAGGCCTCATCGGCTTGATCCCTGGCTACATGGGCGCCTTCTCCACCCAGGAACAGGCGCTGTTCGGGATCAACCTGATCCTGTATGTCACCTTCTTCATTCTCGCGATGATCCAGTGCGGTCCGCAGTTCTTCGAGTCGTTCAAGACCATGCGCTACCACCCCTGGGCCAAATGGCTGATGCTGCCCGGTGGCTGGTTCCTGACCATCATGGCCAACGGAATCATCGCCGCATTGACGGGCCAAGCGGCCACCAGCGAGAACCAGGCGGCCCTGGAATCCATGGCCGGAACGGTGCCGCTGCCGGTCATGCTGGTCGTCACTGCGCTCTTCGGCCCATTCGTCGAGGAATACCTGTTCCGCCATCTGCTCATCGGCAAGCTTTCACGCAAGCTCAACGTCTGGCTTTGCGCACTGATCTCCACGGTGCTGTTCGCCAGCATCCACTTCATTGGCGCGGGCATCGGCTCGTGGCTGGAGGTCGTGCCGTACTTCATGCTGGGCGTCATGATGGGTGTTGCCTACATCCTCAGCGGCAAGTCGCTGGCCTACTCCTACATGCTGCATGTCATTAACAATGCAGTGGCGCTGCTGGTGGTGTACCTGATCTACCCGCTGCTTCCTGCCGGAGCCTAGGCGGTGGCATTTACCGGGCTTGAACCCAACACCCCCGCCTATCGGGGCATGCTGCTGGCGCTTTTTGCCGGCGGCGTCGCCACGTTCTCCCAGCTCTATGCGGTGCAGGGGCTGCTGCCGGTCATCGCCGGCTATTTCCACATCACCTCTTCGCACACGGCACTTGCCGTTTCATCAGCGACCCTGGGGCTGGCGTTGGCCGTGACTCCATGGGCCATCATTTCCGACCGCGTCGGGCGCCGCAAGGTCATCAGCATCGCCCTGATCTCTTCGGTTGCCCTGGGACTGCTCAGCTGCCTGTCGCCAAGCTTCGAGTTCCTGGTGGCGATCCGGTTCTTCGAGGGAATTGCCTTGGCAGGTGTTCCCGGCTCTGCACTGGCCTTCCTCGTTGACGAGGTCAATCCGCGAGCCGTTGCCGTGGCCAGCGGCACCTATATCTCCGGCACCACCCTTGGCGGACTGGCCGGACGCTTGGTCGCCAGCTTTGTCGCAGACCCCGCCGGCTGGCGCTGGGGGATCGCGGCAGTGAGCATTATGGCCGGCTTGGCGACGCTCTTCTTCCTGTTCAAGGCGCCCAGCGCCCAGGGCTTCGACCCCATCCACGGCCAGAACCTGCGCAGCATCGCCAAGAAGTTCGCACATGCATTGCATGGGAAAATGGCACTGGTCTATGCCCAGGGATTCTTGCTCATGGGCGGATTCGTGGCCGTCTACAACTACCTGGCTTTCCGGCTGGAAGCACCGCCCTACCTGATTCCGGCTACGTGGGCGGCACTGGTCTTCCTGGCCTACCTCTCTGGAACCTACACCTCGGTGGCCAGCAGCAAACTCGTCGCCAAGGCCGGACGGCGAAATACCCTGCGCATCAGCATTCTCACCAGCGCCCTGGGCTTACTGCTGACCCTGGCCGGGAACCTGGTCGTGATCATCAGCGGGTTGCTGATCTTCACCGCTGGCTTCTTCGCGGCCCACGCGGTCGCCAGCGGGTGGGTGCCGGTGCTGGCCACCGGAGCCAGGGCGCAGGCCTCCAGCCTGTACAACTTGTTCTACTACGTGGGCTCATCACTGCTTGGCTGGCTCATCGGCATCCCCTTCATGCACTACGGCTGGGCCAGCGTCGTGCTCTGCGTTGGCGCGTTGCAGGTGGTTGCCCTGATCCTGGCTTCCTTGCTCTCCAAAAGGGACCCATCCCTTCGCGGATAATTCATATTCCGCATTCGGAATACTCAACTTTGCGCGGAATATCAGGTCAGATGGTCGAATTCTCCTGATACCCACCTGGCATAGCGTTCCGCAGAGAACTGGACCACCCGGTGGGCATCGGCCTGGATGCGGGCCGCGAAGTTGTTGTAGAGGCGGTCGAACTTCACCGGCTCCAGATCCTTGGCCATGCGCCGCACCACGGCAGCCGAGAGCGGGATGCGGTTGGGGTAGCTGCGCAAGAAGGTCGCATTGCCATCGGCCACGGGGAAAACCGCGTCGCCAGCCAGCAGGACTCCGCGGCCATCGGCCCCTGCTTCCCAAACAGCCGCAGTGCTGCCCGGGAAGTGGCCGCCGAGCTGCATCAGCCTGATCCCGGGCAGCACCTCAAAAGGCTGGGACCAGGTCCTGACGGCGGCTGAGGAATACTGGACCCACTGCGCATCTTTCTCGGCGACAAGGATCGGCGCATTACCCAGCGCCTGGCTGTATTGCTGCTGCACCCCGTACATGTGCGGATGGCTCGCCACAATGGCCGCCAGCTTTCCGCGGCTATCCAGCCAATCAATGATTTCTCCGGTAATCAGCCCGGGCACGTCGAAGAGCAGGTTGCCCGCGGTGGTCTCCACGAGCAAGGAGCTTTGGCCTATGCCGATTTCGGGAGAAGCAATCGCATTCAGTCCCGGCTCCAGCGAAGTGATCGTCAGCTGGTGGCCGGCTGCTGCCAGGTCTTCGGTGCGCACCCAACGCTGGATTCCGCCCGGAATGTACTGGCGTTCATCGGCGCAGATGGGGCAGGTGCCGGTGGGTTGCGGGCCAGGCGGGAACTCCACGGCGCAACCCGCGCATTGCCAATGGCCAATATGTTCTTGTCCCATGGGAAACCTGTTTTCTGGTGGCGGTGCTGGCTGTGCCCTGCTTGCTTCCAAACCTAGTACTCGCTCCGGACGCAGGAAAGAGGACTGCACCGGGAATCCTCCTGCGCGCAAGCAAATGGTGAAAGTCCACTCTGCTTCGTAGAGTTGAGGTTGTGAATCCTTCAACCCCCACCGAATCCCCGCGGAGCTTGGCCTGGCAGATCCTTGCCTTGGCCGTTCCCGCCTTGGGCGCTTTGATCGCCGAGCCGCTGTTCTTGATGGCCGATTCGGCCATCGTGGGCCACCTTGGCGTGGCCGAGCTGGCCGGCGCCGCACTGGGCACCACGGTGCTGCACACAGCGGTGGGGTTGATGATCTTCTTGGCCTATGCCACCACGCCAGCTGTAGCCAGAGCCCTGGGTGCTGGCAATCCCGGCAAGGCCATGGCGGCGGGCCGTGATGGCATGTGGTTTGCCGTAGTCCTCGGGGTGGTGCTGTCGCTGCTCGGATACTTCAGTGCCGATCGGCTTGTGGGCTTGATGGGCGGCGAAGGGGAAACCGCTGGATTCGCCGTCGATTACATCCGCTACTCGATGCCTGGCCTGACCGCGATGCTGCTGGTCCTGGCAGCCACCGGCGTGCTGCGTGGCATGCAGGACACGAAAACACCGTTGATCGTGGCCACCGCTGGCTTCGGATTGAATATCGTCCTGAACTTCGTGCTGGTCTACTGGGCCGATATGTCCGTAGCCGGTGCCGCGCTTGGCACATCGATCGCCCAGTGGATGATGGCGGTGGTGTATTTGTGGATGATCTTGCCAAGAATCCGCAAGCAAGGAATTTCCATGGCGCCGAGCTGGTCCGGGTTCATTTCCACCGGGCAAGTCGGTTCCTGGTTGATGCTGCGCAACCTGAGCATGCGCGCGGCGTTGCTCCTCACGGTTCTTGTCGCCACCAACGCCGGCACCCAGACACTGGCAGCGCACCAGCTGGTCTTCACGATCTTCAGTTTCCTGGCCTTTGCACTGGATGCGTTGGCTATTGCGGCCCAGGCCATGATTGGCCAGGAGCTGGGCCGCGGGGATGCAGAGCAGGTCCGCAAGCTCACCGGGATCATGAGCCGCTGGGGCATCTGCTTCGGCGTGGTAACCGGGATCCTGCTGCTTGCCACCTCGTGGGTCTTCCCGATGATCTTCACCCCGGATGAGCAGATCCGCCAGCTGACCACCGTTGGGCTGTGGGTGCTGGCATTGTCCCAGCCGTTGTGCGGTTTGGTGTTCGTGCTGGACGGCGTGCTCATCGGTGCGGGGGATGCCCGCTATCTCGGGTTGGTGGGCATAGCCAACCTTGTTCTCTACGTGCCGATGCTCTGGGCGGTTCAGGTCTTTGCCAAGGATTCCACGTCAGCGATTTTGTGGATCTGGGTTGCTTTCGCCATCGGCTACATGGCAGCTCGCGGCGTGAGCCTGTCCCTGCGTGCCAGGAACAGCGCTTGGATGCGGTTGGGCAGCTGAACCCAGGCCACCGGGCCGCTCGCCAGCGATTACCCTGGAGCTTCATCGCTTGGGCGGCAATCTCATGGGCGACCGCATGGGTGCAGTGAACTGGTCGTGCCTCGGCCACCCGGATCCGGGCTGGGCAACGACTAGTGCGTTGGACTGAGGGTGCGGCCGATACCGGTACGGGTCATTGCCGTTTCCCGGACGAGGGTCTCGCGTTCGGTGCCTTCGAAGATGTTCTCGCGGACCACGAAGAAGTCCACGTCCCCTGGCTGGCGGAATTGCAGCAGGTTGCCCCACTGCGCCGAAGAAGATCGCGTCGTGCCCGCCAAGCTTCTCACTCCGGTTATCGGGCATCATCTACCGGCGAGCACGGCGATGCTGTGTGCCTTGCCCATGATGCATCAATGGTTGGCCGCTAGTGATGTCCCAGCATGGCTCGGCGGATGGATTCCAGATGCAGCGTCATGGCCTCGGCGGCCGCTGAAGGATCTGAATTCTGTATGGCGGCAAAGATCGACTGGTGCTCGGCCAGCTCGTCCGATTGGGACATGTATGGCTGCATGGAAGGCAAGACGTAGTGGGCTCGGGCGGTTTGCGTGAAGCAGTTCTCCAGGCTGTCCACAATGCGGGAGTTGCGCGATGCCGCGGCCAGTTCGCTATGGAAGCACTGGGCGGCATGCATGGAGGCAATGGGGTCGGAGACCGCCAGCTTTTGCTGGGCTTCAAGGTGCCCGGCCAGGGAAACTACAAGCGCTGCCGAATGCATGCTGGCTACCTGCCCCGCCACATGCGGTTCGAGCAAGCTGCGCAGTTCCAGGACTTCATAGACATCATTCATCGAGATGGCGCGAACCAGATAGCCCTTCTTGGGCAGCACCTGCAGCAGGCCCTCGCTGGTGAGCTGGCGCAGGGACTCGCGCACCGGGGTCTTGGAGACCTCGAACTCCTGGGCCAGTGCCGGTTCGATGATCAGGCTTCCCGGGGCAAGTTCCCCGCGGTTGATGCGTTCGCGCAAGGTGAGCGTGAGCTGTTCGGAGAGCGAGCTGGCCATGGTTTTCCGATTCCTAAGGGGCGTAACTTGGCGACCTGATCTAGCTATCGCTCTGGGCAACACTCTAGTCTGGGATGAAATATATTTCAGGTATCTTACGGAACACCACTTTATCGCAAGGACTACGACTGTGCCGATCACCCAGAACTCTGCCAGCACGCAGCAAGCGCGCAACCGGCGCCGGGCCCTGTTCGCCTCTGTCTTCGGCACGGCCATTGAATGGTACGACTACGCGCTGTATGGCGCGGCCGCATCGGTGGTGATCGGTCCGCTGTTCTTCGCCGGAGCCGGAGAAGCGGCGGCCTCGATCGCGTCCTTTGCGACCTTCGCGGTGGGCTTCGTGGCCCGCCCGCTGGGCGGTGTGCTCATCGGCCACCTGGGGGACCGGTTCGGGCGCCGCCCGGCCATGCTGCTCTCGGTCATCCTGATGGGCATCGCCACCGTGGGCATCGGCCTGCTGCCGACCGCGCAGACCTGGGGCGTGTGGTCCGTGGGCCTGCTGGTGCTGCTGCGCCTGATCCAGGGATTCGGCGCTGGCGCGGAACTGACCGGTGCCATGACGCTGGTGGCCGAATACGTGGAGCCGAGAAAACGCGGGTTCTACACCTCGCTGGTGCTCTCCACCCCGCCGCTGGGCATCGCCCTGGCCACCGTGTGCTTCTTCCTGGTCTCGCTGGCCGGTGACGAGGTACTGCTCGGGTGGGCCTGGCGCATCCCATTCCTGGTCTCGGCACTGCTGTTCGTCGTGGCCATCTACATCCGCAACAAGCTGGAAGAGACCCCTGACTATGCCGCCGCCATGGCCTCGGCCCGTGCCGAGCAGCAGCAGGCCAAGCTCCCCATCGTGCAGGTTTTCGCCGCGCACTGGCGCCGCGTGGCCCTGGGCTTCCTGGCCATCACCGGGCATAACGCGGTGAACTACATCCTTGCGGTCTTCGCGCTGAGCCTGATGGTCACCAGCGGCATGGAACGCAGCCATGCGCTGCTGGCGGTCACCCTGGGCTCCTTGGTCTCCGTATTGCTCACACCGGTGGGCGGCTGGCTCGCCGATCGGTTCGGCGCTTCCAAGGTGCTGGCGGCGGGAAACATTTCAGGCTTGGTCCTGGCTTTCCCGATCTTCGCACTGATCTCCACTGGCGAGTTCGCCTTCGGGTTCCTGGGCATCGCCGCCGGCTACGCGCTGGTGATCCCGTGCACTTCCGGTGCCCAAGGGGCCTTCCTCACCGAGCTGTTCCCCGTCTCGGTGCGCTTCTCCGGGATTGCCATCGCGCGCGAACTGAACGGCGCCATCGTCGCTGGGCTCTCGCCGCTGATTGCCGCTGCGCTCTTGCAGGCGGGCAACGGCTCCATCGCGATGCCAGCGGGATACCTGGCGCTGTGCTGCCTGTCCTCGGCCATTGCAATCTTCATCGGCACCCGCGCAAGCTCGCGCACCCTGTACTAGACCGGCAATTTCCACCGAAGTAAAGGAACAACCCATGGGTAATCTCAAGCGCCAACTGCCCGACGTGGCCGAACTGGTCAGCCTGATGAAGTTCAAACTCCCCAGCACTAGCCCTCGCGCCGCCCGGCTGGCCGGTGCCGCCGACATCTGGGATCTGCGCAAGATCGCCAAGCGCCGCACCCCCGCCGCGGCCTTCGACTATGTAGATGGCGCTGCCGGGCGAGAAATCACCGCGACCCGCGCCCGAGCGGTGTTCGACAACGTTGAGCTGTTGCCGCGAATCCTGCACGGAACCGCGCAGTCGGATCTTTCCACCACCATTGCCGGTGCCCCATCGGCATTGCCCTTCGGCATCGCCCCCACCGGCTTCACCCGTTTCATGCACTCCGAGGGCGAAATCGGCGGCTCGCGGGCTGCCCGAGAAGCAGGGATTCCCTTCAGCCTGTCCACCATGGGCACCCGATCCATCGAGGAGGGCGCCGAGGCGGCCCCCGAGGGCCGCAAATGGTTCCAGCTCTATCTGTGGAAGGACCGGGAGAAGTCCAGGGCGCTGGTGGAACGTGCCGCTGCAGCGGGCTATGACACCTTGCTGGTCACCGTGGACACCCCGGTGGCCGGCCAACGCCACCGCGATACCCGCAACGGCATGAAGATCCCGCCGGAATTGACCGTGAAGACCGTGCTCGATGCGTCGTACCGACCCGAATGGTGGTACAACTTCTTGACCACCGATTCGCTGAAGTTCGCATCATTGTCGGATACGTCGGCAGACCTGCCAACGATCATCAACTCCATGTTCGATTCCTCCCTGGACTTCGAGGATCTGAAATGGATCCGCGAGCTGTGGAAGGGCAAGCTCTTCGTCAAGGGCGTGCTCACCAGCGAAGACGCTGCCAAGGCCCAGGCCGCCGGTGCTGACGGACTGGTGGTCTCCAATCACGGCGGACGGCAGCTGGACCGCGCGCCGATCGCCTTCGAGGCCTTGGGCGAAGTGCGTGCCGAAGTCGGCCCGGACATGGAAATCATCATGGATTCGGGCATCATGTCCGGCGCGGACATTGTCGCCGCGCTGTGCGCCGGAGCGGACTTCGTGCTGATTGGCCGCGCCTACCTCTACGGCCTGATGGCTGGGGGAGAGGAAGGCGTCAGCCGTGCCATCGAATTGCTGGCCAAGGAAGTGGAAGTGACTATGCAGCTGATGGGCGCGGCGAGCATCGGGGATCTTGGCGAGTCGCTGATTCGCCGCCGTGGCTGATGTGATTAACCCCGGGCGAAGTGGCGGTTAGTTCTATGAGCGGTAGAATAGAAATTGTGCCTGCACCAAAAACCACCCCAGTTCAAGCTTCAGAAGTTTTCCGCCCGGTCTTCCTGCGCGGCCTGACAGCCCTGGCCTATGCCCTGATGTCGATTTTCTGGATCGGCGCAGATGACAAGGTTGTCACTTACTCCACGGCAGCGTTCCTCGTTGTCACTGGCGTGTTCATGTGGCAGTACGTATCTGTGGAAAGCGCGCCGGAGAAGTCGCGCGCCCCCTACGCGCTGGGTGCGGGACTGATGCTTCTGGCTGGTATCGCCACCATCTTCGTCAGCTCGATTGCCTGGGTCGGCTATGTGGGTGCCTTTGCATTCCTGGCCGGAGGCATTGCCGAGCTCATCGTCTTTGCCAAGCATCGCGAGGCCTTCCCGCCGTTCAGGAACCAGCTGGTTACCGGCGCGGTGGGCGTGATCTTGGCCATTTCGCTGTGCTTCAGCGGTGGCATGGATGCGCACGCATTGTTCGGCCTGATTGGCGGCGGAACTATCGTTCTGGCCGTTTTCGCGCTGATTGCCGCCTTCGGCCATCGCCATGAAACGAAGGCAGCCGCCCCGACCACGATCAATTCGCCGGACCAGGAAAGCAACTAGTCTTTAGGTCTGCAGTAAAAGTAGAAACGGAGTTCCTGGTGGGAAACAACAAGAAGAAGCAACCGTGGAGCCAGTCAATCAAGGGCCCACTGAGCTTCTCGCTGATCCTGGCCATCGTCGCCGGCGTGGTCGGCCTGGTTAGCTCCACCGGCGGATCGCAGAATCCCTTGCGCTTCGATATCGGTTTGGCCTGTTTCGGCATCGCCTTTGTCGCAAGCCTGCTGGTCATCTCGGTGATGACCATGGCCGCCAAGGACAATGATCCTGACCTGGGAAAGGGGACCGGGGTAAACCGATCCTCATCCAACCCGGACAAGAAGTTTGAAGACTGATAATAAAGCTTAGCCACGCGGCATGACGCGCTGGGACTGTCCATCCACAGATAGTCCCAGCGCGTTGTCGTTTGCCGGGCCAATTGATCGAGGCAGGACGCCTCAAGCACGCACCAAGGATTTCAAGTGAGTAGCACGAGTATCTCTGATCAGCATGGCCGCACCCCACTGGGCAAGCAGCTGCGACGGCGCAAGTCCATCCAGGCGATGGCCAACGACGCCGCGAACAACGCCGGGCTCGGGACGCTCAAGCGCTCGCTGGGCGTCACCCAGCTAGTCATGATCTCCGTCGGAGCCACCCTGGGCACCGGCATCCTGGTGATCCTCGGATCTGCCGTTCCGGTCGCCGGACCGGCGATCTGGATCGCCTTCGTGCTTGCCGGCATCACCGCGCTGCTTTCGGCGGTCTCCTATGCCGAAATGGCGGGCATGGTCCCGGTCTCCGGCTCCAGCTATTCCTATTCCTACGCCACGCTGGGCGAAGGCATGGCCTGGGTGTGCGGTTGGTGCCTGGTCTTGGAATACGCAGTTTCCGCGGCAGCGGTGGCGGTGGGTGCCGGCGCCTACGTGAACCAGACGCTGGAGATCTTCGGCCTGGCTTTGCCCCAGGCCCTGGCCGCCGGCCCGGGCGACGGCGGCGTCATCAACCTCTCGGCATTGATCGTGGTCATCTTGGCGACCCTGCTGCTGGTTCGCGGTGCCCGCGAATCGGCCCTGGCCAACACCGTCATGGTGATCGTGAAGATCGCCATCCTCGTCTTCTTCGTGGTGGTCGCCTTCACCGCTTTCAATGCCGGGAACTTCGCTCCGCTGCTGCCCATGGGCGCCGCGGGCGTGACCGGGGCAGCGTCCATGGTCTTCTTCTCCTACATCGGCTTCGACGCGGCCTCGACCGCCGGCGAGGAAGCCAAGAATCCGCAGAAGGACCTGCCGCGGGCAATCATGATCGCCATGGTGCTGGTAACCACCATTTACGTGCTGGTTGCTGTAGCCGCCATTGGCGCCCGGGAGTGGAACTGGTTCGCCGAATCGGAAGCCGCCCTGGTGCAGATCGTTTCCGAGATCACCGGACAGAAGTGGATGGTCTTGGCCTTCGCCCTGGCTTCGGTGATCGCGATCGTCTCGGTGGTGCTGACCACCCTGTACGGGCAGACGCGCATCCTGCTCTCCATGGGCCGCGACGGCCTGATCCCGCGCTTCTTCGCCAAGGTTTCGCCCAGCACCCGCACCCCGGTCATCGGCACCTACGTCACCGGCGCGGTCGTGGCCATTGCCGCCTCGCTGATTCCTCTGGGCCAGCTGGCCGAAGCGACCAGCATCGGCACCCTGTTCGCCTTCTCGTTGGTAGGTGTCTCGGTAATGTACCTGCGCAAAACCCAGCCGGATACCCCGCGGACCTTCCGCGTCCCGCTGTATCCGGTGACCCCGATTCTGGGCATCGCTGCCTGCCTGTTCCTGATGTTCAACCTGGCTGGCATCACCTGGCTGGTCTTCGCCATCTGGATGGCTGTGGGAGCTGCGATCTATCTGGGCTTCGGCCGCCGCAATTCGCGCCTCGGCGCCTTGGACGCCAAGGCCTATGAAGCGGAACTGAATCTCTGACACTTTCGTCATGCGCTGGGGTTGCGGGCACTGCGGGCTAAGCTGTGTGGTGGACCACTATCGCAGCTCATGAAGGAAACACCATGCACCAGGAACCGATCAGCACCGCCGACCTCTACGACCAGCATGGGGATGCGCTGCAGTCCATCTCGGCGCAATTCCAGGACTTCGGCGGGCGGCTGTCCTTCCACGGGCCTGCACGTACCGTGAAGTGCCATGAGGACAACGGCCTGGTCAAGGAGATCCTGAGCTTCCCGGGCAATGGCGCAGTGCTCGTGGTCGATGGGGGAGCATCCCTGCGTTACGCCCTGATGGGTGACATGATTGCCGCGAATGCCGAAGCCAATGGCTGGGCCGGGGTCATCATCAGCGGCGCCGTACGCGACCGTGCGGCACTGGCTGACATGGAACTCGGGATCAAAGCACTGGGCAGCAACCCGCGCAAAACCGTCAAACGCTCGCACGGTTCGGTGGATGAAGTGATCAGCATCGGGGATGTGAAGGTCCGGCCGGGCGCGATGGTGTATGCGGATATCGACGGGATTCTTGTCGAAAACTAGCCGCTAGCCCATCCAGCTAGGGCTTGTCGCCTGCGCCTTCCCACTCAGCCTTGAACTCCTCGGTGCCCAAGGCCTCCAAATCCGCGCGGATCTGGACGATCAGCCGCTCAGCTTCTTCGAGGCTGGAGGTTGTCATGCGCAGAAGTACCGAATCATCTTGGCGGGAATGCACGACTACCTGGGGCTCGTTCGCTTCGTACTCGGCATCGCCCAACGTGGCAGAAGCCAGAGCTACAACCCAGCGGGCCGCGGCTTTCAATGGTCCGCTCTCAGCTGCTTCTATCCGTGCCTCGTAATCATCCGAAGCGTGGGTTTCCTGAGTCATGACCTGCCCCTTCCACTACTGCAACTGCCGGTATCCCGGTTGTGTGTTCATCATATGGCCCGGGCAAGGTAAAAGGCGAGGGGCATCGCCCAACGCCATTTTGGCCACGTGCTGGCCACCCATGCAGGAAACCTGATGGCCATGACAGGCGCTCCGCGCTGGTCACGGGCATGGGCGGTGGGCCCGAGGCCACAGCGAGCTACTCGGCCACGCTGCGGCGATGAAGTGCGCAGGGGCGCTGGCCGATCACGGACGAAACTAGACTTGGTGTGCTCAGTGTCGGGGTTCTGGCTAGTCGATACGTTTTCCGGCTTTGCGCGCACGGTAGGCGCGCACGTGCTCGCGGTTGGCGCAGTTGCCGGTATCGCAGTACAACTTGGAGCGGTTGCGCGACAGATCCAGCAGGGCCGCCTCGCAGTCCTCCGAGGCGCAGATCCGCAGCCGCTGCAATCCGCCGGAGCGGATCACTTCCGCCAGTGCCATCGCGGCGTCCACGGCCATGCGGTCGTAGAGCGGGGTGCTGTTGGTGGTGGCGTGCAGGTGGTAACCCAGCGATTCGCTCTTGATCAATTGAGGCTGGGCGTTGGCGTTGCGCAGGATCGCATTGACCCGGAAAACGGATTCTTCTTCGGTACCTATCCAGATGTTCTTCAGCTGGGAACGCAACTGGCGAATGGAGCGAAGCTCCGCCTGGTTGTGCGCGCGGGAACCTTCGAAATTCTCGGCATCAAGGAATTCATCGAGATCAGCGACGGTGGAGAGCATATCCACGATTTGCACCTCGGTATTCAGAAGGTTCACCACGGACTTCAATGAAGCTTCGATATCTGGGGCAAAGGTCATAATTCGTTCCTGGAAGCGGGGTAGATTGACTGCCACTCAAGCCTAACCGTATCGTCATGCTCATACCCCCATTTGCCCCTGAACGGCGGCATGAAATTCTTCGCGAAAGACTTCAAAGACCCTCATGAGCGACCTGTCTGATTCCGGCCTTCCTTCCGCCACTGCCGGTAGTCCAGTACTGCGCCAAAGCCAGTCCCGGGGGATTTGGATTGCGCTGGCATCCTCCGCGGCCTTCGGGATTTCCGGCTCCTTCGCCAAGGGGCTTTTCGAAGCCGGTTGGAGTCCCACCGCGGCCGTGGCCGCCCGCATGGCCGGCGCCGCGCTGGTCCTGGCGATCCCTGCGGTCCTGGCGATGCGCGGCCGCTGGACGTTGCTGCGCACCAACTGGGTGTCGATTGTGCTCTTCGGACTGTTCGGAGTGGGGGCCTGCCAGCTGTGCTATTTCTTGGCGGTGCAGCGCTTGGATGTCGGGGTGGCGTTGCTGCTGGAGTATCTGGCTCCGGTGCTCATCGTGCTGGTGCTCTGGGCCAAGCACCGGAAGCGCCCGTCGGCGGCAACGATCGCTGGCACCCTATTGTCATTGGCAGGCCTGGTGGCGGTGCTGGATCTGACCGGCGCCACGCGGATTGATCCGATCGGCGTGCTCTGGGGCTTGGGGGCAGCGGTGGGCCTGACCGTCTACTTCTTCATCAGCGCCAAGGTCGATGGCGCGCTGCCACCCATCATGCTGTCGGCCGGCGGCATGGCCGTGGGAGCGCTAACCATGCTGCTGGTTGGCGGCTTGGGAATCCTTCCAATGCAATGGGCCGCCGGCAGCGGATCATTTGCTGGATATGAAACCCCTTGGTGGCTGGCCTTGACCGGGCTGATCCTGATAGCCACCGTGTTCTCCTACACCACCGGGGTGATGGCCGCCCGGGAATTGGGGTCCAAGGTGGCCAGCTTCATCTCGTTGACCGAGGTGCTTTTCGCGGTGCTGTGGGCTTGGCTGCTGCTCTCCGAGCTGCCTGGTGCGGTGCAGCTGTTCGGCGGCCTGCTGATTGTGTGCGGCGTGGTGCTGGTGCGCGTCGATGAACTGCGTGCGGCACGCAAGGGGATCTAAGCGGCCCGTGGGCTGAAAAACGCGCACGCGATGCCAATTGTTGTGCGCCGGATGCCAAGGGAAAACCTGCTGACCTGTACAGGCTGGGAGAAACAAGTTTCGCAGGCATCCTAGCTGGAGGTAAACCCATGGGCGGCAAATCGGTCATCATCGTAGGCGCAGGTTCGGCTGGCTCGGTGGTCGCGCGCCGGCTCGTGGATGCCGGGGCGCGGGTGACCTTGTTCGAAGCCGGCTCCGAGGACACCAACCTTGCCATCCACGACCTCTCGCGCATGGGCGAGCTGTGGCATAGCAAGGACGACTGGGATTACCACACCGTCCCGATGGCCGGGGCAGCGAACAAGCCGATGCACCTGCCACGGGGCAAGGTGCTCGGCGGTTCCCACGCGCTGAATGCGGCCATCTGGGTGCGCTGCGCCCCGCAGGATTTCGATGACTGGGCCAAGGACTGCGGCGAGCAGTGGGCCTGGAAGAATGTGCTGCCGATCTACAAGGAAATCGAGAACTTCTCTGGCGGCGCCAGCGAATTCCACGGCAGCGATGGGCTGGTGCCGGTGGACAACGACTACGAGCTGGATGAGATCCACCAGTCGATTATCGACGCCGCGGTGCAGTCCGGAATCCGGTTCAATCCCGACTACAACGGCGAGCAGCTGGAAGGCGTTTCCAAGGAGCAGATCAACGTTGCTGGCGGCGAACGCATCAACACCTGGAAGGCCTATCTGAAGCCGGTGCGCGAGCGCATGGAAATCATCACGGATGCCGAAGTGCATTCGGTGATCCTCGAATCCGGATCCGCGGTAGGCGTGCGCTATCGGATCGGCGGGCAGCTGCAGGAGCTACGCGCAGATGAAGTGGTACTCTGCGCCGGCGCCCTGGGATCCCCGCAAATCCTGTTGCGCTCAGGCATCGGCCCGGCGGCCGAGCTCGAAGCAGCGGGCGTCATGCCGCTGCATGAGCTGGATCAGGTCGGCAAGAACCTGCATGACCACCTGCTGGCGCCGGTGATTGCCGAAACCACCACCCGCGCGATACCCGCCCCGCGTGCCGGAGTCTCCGTTTCGCAATCGCACATGTTCACCCGATCCCGCGAGGGCCTGGATCGCCCGGACACCCAGCCGATCTTCTTCGCCGTGCCCATGTACTCCCCGGGCATGGAACCGATCGACGGCACTGCCTTCACCTTGCACTCCGGGATCGTCACCCCGCACAGCCGCGGCGAAATCACCCTGAGCGGACCTGGCCTGGATGACCCGGTGAACATCGATTTGAACGCGCTGGATGATCCGCGGGATATGCAGGCATTCCTGGTATCGATGAAGCAATGCCGCGCGATGGTGGAGCAAGATGCCTTGGCCGGGGACTGGGGAGCCAGGGAAACCTACCCTGGTGAAGAAATACGCGGCGATGAGCAGCTGGAGGATTACATTCGGAACAACGTCGTGACCTACCACCACCAGGTGGGTACCTGCCGCATGGGCACGGATGCGCAGGCCGTGGTGGATCCGCAGCTGCGGGTACGCGGCTTGGAAGGGCTGCGCGTCATCGATGCCTCGATCATGCCCAAGATCACCACCGGCAACACCAATGCCCCGGCCATCCTCATCGGCGAACTGGGCGCCAAATTCCTCTTGGCTGATCTTCGGCTCTGACAGGCGGCGCACTATGGCCGTGGCCAAGGAGAACGAGCCCTCACCTTCCAAAAGACGACGATTCCGCGGACCGCAGCTGGCGATGGAACGCGCGCCAGCTGCGTGTGAGATACATCGAATAAACTGCTTCAGGGCGAAATCGTTTCAAGCTGAAATGATATTTTGAAGGGATGAACGAACACCGGATTCCGCAGTTCCAATGGAACTCGCTGAGCTATCTCACCGCCCGAGCCGGACGCATCGGCACCCAGGAGCTCACCGAGCTGATGGAATCCGAGTCCTTCTCCCGGCATCATTTCACCATCATCTGCGCGCTGGAGGAGTTCGGCGGCATCTCCCAGAACGACTTGGCAGATCGCTCGAATGTGAACCGCGGCCATCTGGTGGCCTACCTCGATCAGCTGTCGAGCCGTGGGATCCTGGAACGCGAAGTTGATCCGGAGGACCGCCGCCGCAACGTCATCACGCTGACTCCCGAGGGCCGGAAATTCGCTGCCCGGGCGATGGAGGCTGCCTCGCATAACGAAGCCAAGGTCTTCGGCGCATTGGATGAGCCGCAGCGGGAGCAGCTGCGCACCTTGCTGCAGCTGGTCGCTACGCAGGACGGCGAGGCACGCCAGTGAAGCGCCACTTAGAAGAAATAGTGCAGCGCAGCGTCGTCGTGGCCCCTCACCGCCCGTCGCTCATCCCGGCAGTCAAGGCGACGATCAGCCTGGCCGCGCCGCTGATCCTGTTGGCCGGCCTTGGCCGCCTTGACTGGGCAATGTATGCAGCGTTCGGCGCCTTCTGCGCGGTCTTCGGCCGTTTCGACGCGTACGCGCCGCGTTTCTGGCAGCAGCTCTCGGCAGGTATCGTGCAACTGGCCGCAATGCTGCTGGGCACCTATTTTTCGCTCATCGAGGCACCGTTCCCGGTACGCGTGCTCGTGCTGGCATTCATTGGTTTTGGCGCCAACTACGTCTCCCATGCCGCGCGCTGGATGCCGCCGGGACCGGTCTTCGCGGTCTTCGCCGGCGGCGCCTGCCTGGGCATCCCGGCCACTTCGCAAAGCTTCACCGGGGTGCTGCTGGCCGGCGACGGAACAATGGCCTTCAGCATGCTGCTGATGCTTGGCCTGTCGATGCGCAAAGCCAACCTGCTTCATACCCTGCGCTCCGGATACGCCTGGTCGCCCTCGCGCCGGGCCATGGCCCAATCGCTCCAAATGGGCACGGGCGTGCTGCTGGCGGGAATCGCAGGGCATCTGCTCAGCGACGGCCACTGGTACTGGGCCAGTCTCGGCGCGATCGCCGCAGTCACCGGCGCTGATGCCTATGCGCGGGTAGCCCGCGGGCTGCAGCGCTGCGCAGGCACCTGCATTGGCGTAGCGCTGACCGCAATAGTTTTCGCCTTCGATTCCCCGGTCTGGGTAATCCTGGCCGCTGCGCTGGCCTCGCAGTTCGTCATCGAGCTGGTGATTCTGCGCAACTATGCGGTGGGGATGGTATTCATGACGGTCACCGCACTGCTCATGGTCCACCTGGTCAGCCCTGAACCGGCCGCGTCCCTGCTCATCGACCGCATTTCCATGACGGCGCTGGGCGCTTTGGTGGGTGCGGTGCAGAGCATCGCCATTTCGCTGCTGGTGGCCCGCCGCCGCCAAGGCCGAACGCCGGGGGCTACCAGTGCTCGGTGACCACCTGCGCTTCGAGCTTGCCGGCCTCGATGGAGATATGGCGGGCTAATTCCAGATCCAGTGCTCCCAGATGCTCGGGCTGGTTATGCGCTAGGCGCAGCTCGACGATGGAAACCCGCCACTCCAGGTGCGGATGCCGGTTGTCCTGCTCGGCGCGCAGGCCTACCTGGACGATGAACTGCAAGGCCGTGCTCGCGCAATCGAAACGGTAAGCGGCCCGCAAACCCAGGTCATCACGCTTCCAATCAGGCAAGGCACCCAGCCTCTGATCGAATTCGAAGCGCGGTAACGGACCGGTTGATGCCATGGTTCTCTCCTCCAAGCGGCAGCGGGTCGGACTGTGCAAGTGGTTGCTGCCTGCCGCCATGATCGCATCGACCCCGGCGATCGCGGTAGCGATCCCAGCGACTATGCAGTTTGGCCCCGGCATCTGGCGATGTGAACTGGGTCCCAAAAGTTGGACGAGCTAAATAATAGTCCTGCTTAGGCTGCAAGGGTATGGCATCGATATTCCATCGGCGTCATACCCTTCAGTCGTTCCTGACGCCGACTGACGTTGTACCAATCAATGTACGTCTCAATCTCCACCTTGAGATCCTCGAAATCTGCGAAGTGCTCTCCATGGAACATCTCCGACTTGAGATGACCGAAGAAATTCTCCATGACCGAGTTATCGAAGCAGTTCCCTTTACGAGACATGGACTGCACCGCACCATGCTCCTGCAGCAAAGCCTTCCACGACCAATGCTGATACTGGAATCCTTGATCCGTATGGACCAGCAGCTTCTTCCCGAAATCTTTCGAACCTAAGGCTTGAGCCAAGCTCTGATTAGTGAACGCCGTAGTTGGTGACGAAGCGATCGTGTAGCTCAAGATGCTGTGGTCAAACAGATCCATGATGGGAGGCAAATACAGTTTCTCCTGGTCAACCCTGAACTCGGTCACGTCACTGACGTAAACAGTGTCCGGTGTATCAACATCAAAGTGCCGCGCTAACAGGTTTTCAGCGATCTTGCTCTGCTCGCCCTGGTACGAGTTGTAGCGTCGCTTAGGGCGCGCTTTGGACTGAAAATTTAGGATTCTCATGAGCTTACGGACCAGCTTTATGCCGATGGCCCATCCTTGAGCGCGCAGG
>NZ_JBLVOJ010000004.1:0-2116 GCF_053543715.1 Glutamicibacter sp. AGC46 | reverse complement strand
GTCGCGGACGTATTCTTTTTCGATTTGGTGGGCGAGGCCGGCTTGTTTGCAGCGTGCTGCGGAGATGAGGGCTTCCAGCAATTCGATGCCGTGGGCGCAGTCGGCTTTGCTGCCGTGTTCTTCGAGGGCGGAGAGGTCGTTTTGCACGGTTTGGACGTGGAGGTCGAATTCCTCGGGGGGTGCTGGTGGGGTGAGGCTGTTTCCGTGCGCCTTTGCTTCGGACATGTTCTAATTATACTTCGATTACTAGAACATGTCTTCGATTCTGGGAAATGGGGATAACTATTTTTTCGCAATGTATGGCATCGCTCCAACCGTGAAGCCGCGGCTAGAGAACGGATCGCACCGATGCCTCGAAATGCACGATATGCTCCAGGGCCAACTCCTGTGCCAGCTGCGCGTCGCCGTCGAGAATGGCTTGGAGCAGCGAGATGTGTTCTTCGATGTGCTCGTCGATGCTCGGCAGGCGATCCAGAGCCATGCACCAGATGCGGGTGGCAAGGTTATCCAGGCGGATCAGCGTCTGCTCCAGATGGTGGTTGCCGGCCGCTTGGTAGATCAGCCGGTGGACTTCCAGGTCGTTCTCCATCAACGTGCGCCGGAGATTCGCGCCCGACAGCTGGCTAACGGCTTGGAGCGTTGCTTCGATGCGACTGCGAGCGCTGCCGCCATGCAGGGCTGCCGCCTTGGCCGCGGCGAGGGGTTCCAGGGCTTCGCGGACTTCGGTGATATCGGCCAGCTCCGTGATGTCCACGCGGGTGGAAAAGGTGCCGCGTCGCGGATAGGACTGCACTAGGTGGTCGACCTCCAGGCGCTTGAGCGCCTCGCGCAACGGCGTGCGGCCGACGCCGAGTTCGTTGACCAGGTGGGCTTCGTTGATCGGGTCGCCGGGGGCGATGTCCATCATGATGAGCCGGTCTCGCAGAACCAGGTAGGCGCGTTCAGCCAGGGACTCGGCGCCCACGGGAAGCTGTGTGGCGAGTGTCATCTTGCCTCCGTTTTCTCTGCTCCATACCGCGTGATTGCTGCACGCTGAAATAATTTCGGGTTACCCATTGACCGGGCTGTGACTTCCATCATACAGTGAATCGCAGATTGATATATCAGTTGTCGGCAATTCATACATTTAGGAATGGGCAATGGCACAAGCTTCAACTCTCTCGGCAGATTCCCTGACCGCAGACCTCGCGCATCTCGATCCGGAGGTCGCGCAGCGTATCGACGCTGAGCTGGCGCGCCAGCAGCGCGGTCTGGAAATGATCGCTTCGGAGAACCACACTGCGCAAGCAATCATGCAGGCGCAGGGTTCGGTACTGACCAACAAGTATGCCGAGGGCTACCCGGGCCGCCGCTATTACGGCGGTTGCGAGGAAGTTGATGTCATCGAGACGCTGGCGATCGAGCGGCTCAAGGACCTGTTCGGGGCGAAGTTCGCCAACGTGCAGCCGCATTCCGGTGCGCAGGCCAACGCGTCGGTGTACCACGCGCTGGTTCGTCCGGGCGATACCGTGCTGGGGCTGAACCTGAACCACGGTGGCCACCTGACCCACGGGATGAAGCTGAACTTCTCGGGCCGCTTGTTCAACATCGTTCCTTACGGTGTGGACGAGGAAACCTATGAAGTGGACATGGACGAGGTGGAGCGCCTTGCCATCGAGAACCAGCCGAAGATGATTGTTGCTGGCTGGTCGGCGTATCCGCGCCAGCTGGATTTCCAGCGCTTCCGCGAGATCGCTGACAAGGTTGGCGCGTACCTGTTCGTGGATATGGCGCACTTCGCTGGCCTGGTGGCAACCGGGTTGCATCCTTCGCCGGTCCCGCACGCTCACGTGGTGACTTCCACGACGCATAAGACGCTTGCTGGTCCTCGTGGCGGCATTATTCTCTCGAATGATGCGGAGATTGCGAAGAAGCTGAACTCGGCGGTGTTCCCTGGCCAGCAGGGTGGTCCGTTGGAGCACGTGATTGCTGGCAAGGCGGTGGCGTTCAAGATTGCCGCTTCGCCGGAGTTCAAGGAGCGCCAGGAGCGGACCTTGGCTGGTGCGCGTATTTTGGCTGAGCGTTTGACCCAGGAAGATGTTGTTGCCAAGGGCATCAGCGTTTTGACTGGTGGCAC
>NZ_JBLVOJ010000003.1:0-30834 GCF_053543715.1 Glutamicibacter sp. AGC46 | reverse complement strand
CTGGCCAGCCACAAGAAGAAGCACACCGTCGCGTGCACCGCGATTGCCCGTGAACTTGCCGGTTGGTGCTGGTCATTGGCCGTGATGGACGAATAATTCTGCAAGACTCGCCTCTCATATCATGCCAAGTGGAGCATGCAGCGTGAAGAGCGCATCAGCGGAAGGCCTATGAGCAGCATCCCAAGAGGTGCCACGCTCGATCCTAGACAAGCTGGTTGCTCTCGCCGAAACAGGGTCATGCGGTAACCAACCCGCGTATGTCAGACTGACCACGCGTCACCAAGACACGCCGCACCACCGGGTCGATCAGGGAGGTGAAAAGCACCCGCTCGGCAATCCAGCCGAGCGGGTGCTAACCCATGCCTACTTGACAATTACGGGCACATATCAGGCCTCGGGCACGACTTCCCCGTGGCCATCTTCGCGCAGGCCCGCGCGAAGCGCTTGCGCGTTCTTGTCCATGGCCACCGGATCCGGGTTATCGGCCGCATTGGACAGGTCGAAGTCCGCCAGCGAGTTGGTCGGCCAGACATGCACATGCAGGTGCGGCACCTCGAATCCGGCGATCATCAGGCCCGCGCGCTGCGCGGAGAACACGCGCTTCTGGGTGCGCCCGATCTTGGCCGCGACCAGGGTCAGGTGCGCAACCAGCTCGTCGGAGGCATCGGTGAACTCGTCGATTTCCTCGCGCGGAACCACCAGTGCGTGCCCGTCGGAGAGCGGCCCGATGGACAAGAACGCCACGCAGGTTTCGTCCTCCCACACGAAGCGGCCCGGGATCTGCCCGTTGATGATCTTGGTGAACAGCGTACTCATTGCTGCCTTTCTTGCTCGATGGCTGAATTCTAGTGGCGGTGCTTCTCGTCGCTCGTAGCGACCGGCGCATCCGGGTAGGAGCAGTATTCGGACCAGCTGCCGGGGAAGAGCCCCAGCGGGATCCCGGCACTTGCCGCGGCCAATACCTGGTGCGCCGCGGTGATCCCCGAACCGCAGTAGGCGGCCGATCCCGGCCTGTGGGCACCCAGCGTCACGAAGCTGGAATGCAGCACCTCCGGCGCCCGGAAACGCATCTGCGCGTCGAGGTTGTCGGTGGTGGGACGGTTCAGCGCACCGGGAATATGCCCGGCCACCGGGTCGATGGGCTCCTCGATGCCCAGGTAGCGCGCGGTGGCCCGCGAGTCGATCAGGGTGCCGGGCAAGGTGTCCAGCTCCTCGTACTCCACCACCGGCATCCGGCCCCACGACAGCGAAACGCTGCCCTTGGCGGCCTGCTCGTAGCCCAGCGCCAGCTCTCCGCCGGCGTCCGTCCAGGCCCCGAGCCCGCCGTCGAGCACCTGCACGCGGTCGAATCCGGCATGGCGCAGCAGCCACCAGGCCCGGGCCGCGGCGAGGGCTCCGGAGTTGTCGTACGCCACCACGTGGCTCTGGGCGTTGATGCCCCAGCCGCGCGCGGCCTGCTCGAAGTCCGCCGGCAAAGGCAGCGGGTGGCGGCCGGTATGCTCGCCCGGCGCACCGGAAAGCTCTTTTTCCAGGTCAGCGAACACCGCGCCGGGGATATGCCCGGCAGCGTAGCTCTGCGCCCCGTCGTCGCGGCCCAGGACCCACCGCACATCGAGCAGCACCGGCTGGCCCCCGGCGTCCAGGATTTCGCGAAGCTGCGCGGCGCTTATCAAGGGGTTCATTCGTTGGTGCCTCCCAGCAACTCGTCGAGATGATGTTCGATTCCAGGTTCCAAGCGCACATAGCTGCATCCTGCCCGCTGGGCGATCGCGCCGAGCTGGCGATCGAAAAGCCCCAGTCCGTCGGCGTTGAGCAGCCCGTCGTGGATCGGCATCCAGCACTTCGCATCCACGGCCACCGCGAAGTCGGCAGCCTCGGCCATCTTGCCCCACGGGGCCATCACCGGCAGCAGCAGCACATCCGGCTGCGCCCCCACCGGCACCTGGTAGCTGTCGCCCGGGTGGAAGACCTCCAGCTGGCCTACCGCGCGGTCCCCCAGGAGGTAGCCCACGTTGGCAACCACTGCAATGGAATGGTGGATGGTGGCGTGGGTGCCTCCGAAAGTCCGTACGCGAATGCCGCCGACAATGAAGTCGGCCCCTGCTCGCACCGTCACCACCTGGGATTGGGCCGCTGGCGGCAGCTGGTCGCGCATCGCCTGCGCCAGCGCGGCCGGCGCGTAGAGCTCCAGGATGGAATTCGCCTCCAGCGCGGCGGCAATGGCCGGCTGGTCGGCATGGTCAGCATGCTCATGGGTGACCAGCACGGCATTGATGCCGTCGAACGCGTCGTCAAGCTGCGAAAATCCGCCCGGATCCAGCAAGACCTTGCCGTCGATCGTGCTCGCTTCCAAGCAGGAATGGCCCCTAAGTTTGATGCGCATATCCTTAGCGTAGGCTCAGCGCCCCGCCCATGCCAGAGCCAGACACGCATTGCAACGCAAAGTTGGCTAAAATTGAGGGAAACCGCAGGTGATTGGCCCAGTTCGCTGGCTCATTGCCGGTCCGCAACAAACTCAAGGAATGGTGCACGTCGATGTCCCAGCCAGAAACCCGGGTCACCAAGCAGCGCCTGGCCGTCACCGAGGCACTGGGCGAGGTCGATGATTTCGCCACCGCCCAGCAGCTGCATCGCTGGCTGCAGGATTCGGAGAAAAAGGTTTCGCTGGCCACCGTGTACCGCCTGCTGCAGTCCATGGCCGACGATGGCCTGGTCGATGTGCTGCGCAGCGGAGATGGCGAAGCCCGCTTCCGCCAGTGCGTCACCGAGGTCCACCACCATCATCTGGTCTGCCGCGTTTGCTCCAAAACCGTCGAGGTACTTGCCCCTTCCGTCGAGCGCTGGGCCGCTCGGGTTGCCGCGGAGCACGACTTCTCCGATCCCGAGCACACCGTGGAAATCTACGGCCTCTGCGCCGACTGCCGTGCCAAAGCCAAGGCTGGCGCCCCCGCTGCCTCGTAGCCCTTTCCGCTGCCTGGACCTGGGTCCAGCGGACTGTTCGGCGCCCCAAGAATTCGGTAATCCACAGCTGAATCATTCGAAGACATATTCGAGCAATGGGCGTATACTAGTACTATGTTCGAAGCAAAGGCGCAAGGAAACAGCCTAGCCCGCCCAGCAGATCAGCCGGATTTCGAATCCCACCTGATCCAGCTGCAGAACGACCTGTCATGGTTCCATGACCACGGCGGCAAGGCCGCGTGCGCCCGGGTTATCGAGTCCGTCGAAGGACTGGTCTCATCCTTGCGCTATCAGCAAGCCGGCCTGGCTCACCAGTTGGAGAAGGAAGTCCTGCGCGAGAATGAAGAGCGCGGCACCAACATCGATGACCAGGTCCGCGGAGCGGCCAGCCGCGTTGCCATCGCCCGCAAGCAGACTCAACGCGGTTCCAGGAACTACCTGGCCAATTGCCGCATCCTCTTCGAGGACACCCCGAATATCGCTGCCGCATTCTCCCGTGGTGAATTCACCGAAGCGCAGATCAACGCAATGCTCACCCCGCTGCAGGAAGTCCGGCCATTGCGCCGCACCGAGTTCGATGCGATCTACGGGCAGAATCCAGACATGTTCGAATCCATGGGCCCCAAGCGCATCAAGGAAACGGTCACCAGCTTCACGATCAAGTACGCATCGGACCGGGAAGACAAGAAGCTGAAGGAAGCCAACCAGCAACGCTACGTTCGCTTCCGCACCGATCGGGAAGCAGGGTGCGTCTTCCTCCAGGCCCGTCTGCTTATCGTTGGCGGAACCGGATTGCAGATGACGCTGCGAAACCAGTCATGCAGGATCAAGCGCAAGGGCGATGCCCGCACCCGCACCCAGATCCAGGCCGATCTGCTGGCCCGCTACATGTTCTTCGATGAAAACAATGAGCAGAAGATCAACGTCCAGCTCGGACTGGTCATGACCGATAGAGCGCTGTTCATGGGTGATCGCGAACCGGCCTACTTGGAAGGCTACGGCTTCATCCCCGCGCAGACTGCGCGGGAACTCATTGGCGGCCACCAGATTCCCAACGAGCTGACCTTCGCGGAAATGGAAGCCGAACTCGCCCCCGAGAATATTGAGCGGATCGAAGTGATGACGGAGATAACTCGTCTCTACACCGCTCCCGGGGACCAGGAACTAATCGCGATGGATTCCAAAGCCCGGATCTTCCCGGATAAGCTCAAGAGGTTCATCGGGATTCGCGATCGGCATTGCCGAACGCCCTTCTGCGACGGGCTGGTCGAAGAAACAGACCACGTGCTCCAGTATGCACGTGGCGGCAAGACGACCGTGGCCAATGCCTCGGGCCGTTGCGCGACCTGCAACAAGGCAAAGCAGGCCGACGGCTGGTACGAGTACACCGCTTTCCGCGATCGGCACTCGATGATGATCTGTCCGGGCTCGGCGATGTCCTATCGATCCACTGCGCCACCGGCAACTGGATTCATGCACAAGCCATTCCCGCAACTAATGCGCGACTCGAAATGGTTCGCTGATTTCAAGGAACGGCTCACCAGGCCCGACGGACCAGGAACTACTGAAACCTAGGCAGCGGCGCGCGTTCTGCCGCGCGGCCCCTCCCTATTCTGCAATTTACCGCACGAGGGCCAGCCCCGGACCCGTCAGGCCCACAGCGTGCTTGCCTCGGCCTGAAACCAGCATCAGCAGTTCAAGGCGCGGTCCTGCGATCTGCGGGCCGATGCCCAGCCGGAAGTCTTCGTCTTCGCTGCACAGCTGGACCCTGCTCGCTAATTCCTTGGCACCCCCGACACCCTGCGGGGTCGCTGCCTGGTATTTGATTGCTGGCTCCAGGGATTCTGCAGGATAGGCCCGTTTCAGGCCCACGGCACGACGGATGTCTTCCCCATGGGCGATTTCCTCCACCAACCTGCTGGCAAGCGGAACCGGTGGAGTGGCCCGCAAAGCCGCAACCTCGACGAGCCTGCGCAATGTCCCATCGGGAGTCGCGGCCTTCTCGGCGGCCACGCCATTGTCGTTCTGGCGGTCCAAGCTGAATCCGGCCTTGGCCATCCCGGCAAGCAGGCGGAAGAAAGTCGCACGCGCGTTATCTGCCAAATGAGCAGCCACGTCATGGACGCTCCACCCATCGCACAGGGAGGGAACTTCCCACTGATCCGGATCCAAAGTTCCCAGATCGTCGATCAGGGCCAGGCGTTCGGCATGCACCAATGGCCAGATCTCACTGGCTGGAATTTTGCTCATGCTCCAGCTTGGAGGTTCGGCTGCTTGCTAGTCAACCGGGCCCGGAACCAGCGGGGGCGCGCTGGCCGAATGCAGCTCCTAGACTTGGTGGCGGCGAGGGGAACGCACCGCTTCGATTCCGCGGCAGACCACATAGATCACGAACGAAATCGTGGTCACATATGGACTGATCGGCAAGGAACCAGCCAGGGCAAGAAGGATGCCGCCCACGACAGCCAGTTCCGCGAACACGATGGAGAGCACGACGGTGATGACCGGATTGGAGCTCACGCGCATGGCGGCTGCGGCGGGCGTGATCAGCAGCGCCAGCACCAGCAAGGCACCGACCACTTGAATCGTCACCGCTACAGCCAGCGCCAGGATCATCATGAAGACGATGGACAGGCCAGCAGTGCGCACGCCCCGGGCATTGGCAACCACCGGGTCCACCGAAGCGAAGGTCAGCGGACGCCAAATAACCAGCAGCGCGATCACTACCACCGCCGAAAGGACCAGCATTCCTGTCAATTGCACGTCATCCACGGCCACGATCTGGCCGGTCAGCAGGCCAAACTTATTGGCGCTTCGCCCTTCATACAGCGACAGGAACAAGATGCCCAGGCCAAGGCCGAAAGGCATCAGCACGCCGGTGATGGAATTTCGATCCCGCGCCCGGGTTCCGAGAATGCCAAGGATCAGCGCCGCGATCATGGACCCGAACACCGAGCCAGTCACCACGTCGGCGCCGATGAGCAAGGCGAAGGCCGCCCCCGCAAAGGACAGCTCAGCGATGCCGTGCACGGCGAAAGCCATGTCCCGCATCATGATGAAGATGCCGATCAGACCGCCAACCACGCCCAGGACTGCACCGGCAATCAGGGAATTGGTCACCAGCGGAAGCAGCAGTCCGTAATCCTGGAAGTTGAACGCCTTCTCGATGAGATCCGAAAAGTCCATGTCCTGCTCCTACTTTCCGGTCTCTAGATCGATTTCTTCAACGTGGTCGTGCCCATCGGCCGGCAATGCCCGATTGCCATCGCCCGAGACCACCACGATGCGGCCATTGACCCGCAGCACCTCGACCGGAGCACCGTAAAGTTCGGTGAGCACCGCAGACTGCATGACTTCATCCACGCTGCCCAGATGGAAGCGACCTTCGGCCAGGTACAAGACGCGGTCGACATAGGGCAGGATCGGGTTGATCTCGTGCGTCACGAAGACTACCGCGCTGCCGCGCTCTGCGGCCTGGCGGTGAATCACTTCGCTGATCGCCTGCTGGTGATTGAGGTCCAGGGAGAGCAGCGGCTCGTCGCATAGCAGGACCCGGGGATCGCTGGCCAAAGCCTGCGCTGCGCGCAGGCGCTGCTGCTCGCCTCCGGAAAGGTCGGACACCGCACGGTTGGCGTAGGCGGTAGCGCCGACCAGTTCCAGCAGTTCGTCGACCTTGTTGCGCACGGCCCTGCGGGCCACGCGAATCCCGGGCCGGGTTCCATCCAGTCCCAGTGCGACCAGGTCGCGAGCGCGCAGGGGAACGTTGTCCCCGAAGGGGCGCTGCTGCGGGATCAACCCCACGGCAGCCGACCCCCGGCGCACGGCCTCCCCGGCGATCGAGACCCTGCCTCGATTGAGCGCGGTGGTGCCGAGCATCGTGTTGATGAAGCTGGTCTTGCCCGAGCCGTTGGGCCCTAGAACTGCAAGGAACTCCCCCGCCGCTATGGATAGGTTGAGTTCATCCCAGAGCACGCGGGAGCCATAGGCAAGGCGCGCGTCTTCAAACCTGACGATGGGGGTCTCTGTCATTGACTGCTTTCTGGATTGCGCTGGCTGAGGATGGGCCGGCAACGAAAAACTGCGGCACCCGTAATGGGTGCCGCAGTCAATCGTATCAGTTGCGAGTCATTCGCAATATGCACTCAGGGGTGAGCTTGAGCTAATTTGCCCGTTTTTCGCTGCGAGGCGGGTTGACGCGTTTTCGCGTGGTATCGGTGATTTCACCGACCAGCACCTCGATCACGTCCTCCAGGAAGAGCACGCCGAGCGTTGCCCCCGACTCGTCGACAACCGCCGAAAGGTGGTTGCCTTCCTGCCGCATCGCTTCCAGGGCGGCCTCGATTTCGGTGTCCTGCTCCAACCGGCCCAGCGGGTGCAATGGCAAATCAAGCAGTGGCTGCGTGGAGTGGGCATCATCGATGAGCATCACGTCCTTCACATGCCAGTAGCCCACCGGAACCTCGTTCTTGGTGATCACCATGCGCGAGAATCCGGTCTTGCCGACCTTCTTCTCGAAAGCGCGCGCGGTCGTCTGCCCGTATTCCAAGGTGAACAGGTCATCCAGCGGAACCATGCAGCTGCGCGCGGTAACCGAGGAGAATTCCAGCGCTTTGGTCAAGCGTGCGGCATCGTCCTCATCCAGCGCGCCTTCCTCGGATGAAGCATCGATGATCGATCGGACTTCAGCGGCGGTATACGAGCTGGCCACCTCATCCTTCGGTTCGATACCGAAGGCGTGCAGCACCAGGTTCGCCACGCCATTGAGCGACGCCGTAATCGGCTTGAGCACCTTGGACAGGCCGACCAGTGGCATGGCCAGCAGCAGCACGGCCTTGTCCGCAACGGAAACCGAAATGTTCTTCGGCACCATTTCGCCGAAGGTCACGTGCAGGAAGGTCACCAGGATCAAGGCAATCAGGAACGCTACGGTGTCCGCAGCTGATTCGGCCATGCCGATCATGGTCAGCGGTTCGGCCAGCAGGTGGTGGATCGCCGGCTCCGAAATATTCAGGATCAGCAGCGAGCAAACGGTAATGCCCAACTGGCACACCGCGAGCATGATCGAAACATGCTCCATGGCGTACAGCGCGATCTTTGCCCGCTTATTGCCCTCGTCGGCCAAGGGTTCAATCTGCGAACGACGCGCACTCATCACCGCGAATTCGCCGGCAACGAAGAAGGCATTGCCAGCCAGCAAGACAATCAGCCAGACCAGGCCCATGAAGTCATTCATTGCCATCCTCCTGCACTGCTGGTTCGAAACGAACCTGCGAGATGCGGCGGCCATCGAGCTCGGTCACCGTGAAGGTGCCGTGCTCGGTGGCGACGCGGTCATTGAGTTCAGCCAAGCGGCCCAGTTCGGCGAGCATGAAGCCGCCGATGGTTTCGTAGGTCGACTCTTCCGGGATGACGTCCGTATCGAAGTTCTCGTTGATCTGGTCCGGGCGGTACATGCCCGGGAACAGCCAGTTGCCGTCGGGCTGGGTGACTGCTTCCTCCTCGTCCTCGTCGTGCTCATCGGAAACTTCGCCGACGATTTCTTCGACCAGGTCTTCAAGGGTCACCAGTCCAGCGGTTCCACCGTATTCGTCCATCACGATCGCGACCTGGAACTCGGCGGCGCGCAACTGCTCAAGCAGCACATCCAGGTGAATGGTTTCCGGAACGTACAGCGCGTCGCGGGCGAACTCGCCGACCTGCAGCGCTGCGCGGCGTTCGCGGGGCACCGAGACAATTGCCTTGACGTGGCAGATGCCTTGGATTTCATCGGTGGAGCCGGTGGTGACCGGGAAACGCGAGAATCCGGTGTCCGCGCTGACCTCGATCAGCTCGGAAAGTGCCGCCTCGGAATCAATGGTGGACATCGAGGTTCGCGGGGTCATCACGTCGGCGGCGGTGCGCTCGGAGAATTCAATGGTGGATTCCACGAAGCGAGCGGTCTGCACATCCAAGGTGCCCAGCTGAGCCGAACGGCGGACCAGCGATGCCAGTTCCTGCGAGGAGCGGGCCGCGGAGATTTCTTCCTTGGCTTCGAGTCCGAAGAACTTGCGCAGTACCGCATTCGAGAAGCCGTTGAGCACGATGATGGCCGGCTTGAAGATGGCGGTGAAAACCAGCTGCGGGCGGGCCAGCAGCTTGCCAACCTTCATCGCCTGGGCAATTGCCATGTTCTTCGGGACCAGTTCGCCGATCAGCATCGAAAGCAAGGTGGCAACGACCATCGAGATCACCACGGCAATGGCCAGCGAGCTTGCGGCCGGAATGCCGAATTGTTCCATCAACGGCTCGAGCAGCGCGCTCATTGCGGGTTCAAGCACGTAGCCGGTCAGCAGCGTGGTCAGCGTAATGCCCAGCTGGCAGCTGGACAGCTGGGTAGAGAGGGAGGTGAGGCACTGCAGCAGCGGCTTGGCGCCACGCTCGCCGTCATTTACGGCACGCTGCACGGTGCTTTTATCCAGGGCGACCAGGGAGAATTCCACGGCCACGAAGAAGCCGGTGCCGAGAATCAGCAGCAGGCCGAAAAGTATTGAGAGCCATTCCATAGGCGTTTACCGCCGCCTATTCACTGGCGTGCGAAGTTCAGTTCCAGTGCCGACAGGGCGGCAACTAGAAGGCTCCAAAAGGGAGGCGGAACTTCCTGAACATGGACTGTTGTGGCCGGCACTGCGCCCTTGGGCGGCACACCGGCTTGGAGAGTGGGATTCCATAGTGCGAATTAGTCTATCGAACGAAGGGCCATTGCGCACCACTTCGACACATGCTCGCCCAGCGGTGCTTTGGATACGCTGAACGGCATGTTAGGCGCAACACTTTCGTGACATTACATACGTGCCGTGGCCAAGTGGGCGGAAAAGTAACTAGACTGGTGCGCAGGTCTAGAAATCTTGTGGGCCGCAGTGGTCGTATCACGTCCTCGAAAGACCACCGGCTCAAGCTAGAACAACGTAGAAATCAGGGAAGAGGCGTTGCACGTGCCAGAGCAAGCACACCACCGACTTACTGAAGAGTTTGGTGGAAACGAGTGGCTAGTAGACGAGCTGTTCGAACAGTATCTCGTCGACAAGAACTCGGTAGATAAGAAATGGTGGGATATTTTCGAATCTCTCGCCGCCGAAAAGAAGGCACCAGCAGCACCGGCAGCGCAGCCGGCGCCAGCAGCGGCAGCACCTGCCGCAGCATCTGCAGCCAACGGGCAGGGCGCGCCACGCGCCGCAGCCCAGGCCCGTGCCTCCGAACCAGCACCGGCTGCCAAGGCAGCACCAGCTCCGGCCGCTGAAGCCAAGAAGGCCGAGCCAGCACCGAAGACTGCGCCGATCCCGGCACAGGCTCCGAAGGCTACGCCGTCCACCGAACTTTTCGGTGAGGAAAAGCGCACCCCGCTGCGTGGACCAATGAAGGCCATCGCAACCAACATGGATGCCTCCCTCACCGTGCCTACGGCCACCACCGTGCGTGCCGTACCGGCGAAGGTGATGATCGACAACCGCATTGTCATCAACAACCACCTCAAGCGCGCTCGCGGCGGCAAGATCTCCTTCACCCACCTGATCGGCTTCGCCGTGATCCGTGCGCTGAAGCAGATCCCGTCGATGAACGTCACCTACGACGTGATCGACAAGAAGCCAACTGCGATCCAGCCAGCCCACGTGAACTTCGGCATCGCGATCGACATGCCGAAGCCGGATGGCACCCGCATGCTGGCCGTGCCGAACATCAAGGCTGCCGAGACCCTGAGCTTCAACGAGTTCTGGGCCACCTACGAAGACCTGATCAAGCGCGCCCGCGGCAACAAGCTGACCGCTGACGACTACGCAGGCACCACCGTTTCGCTGACCAACCCAGGCGGCATCGGCACCGTTCACTCGGTTCCACGCCTGTCCAAGGGCCAGGCCGCGATCATCGGCGTTGGCGCACTGGAATACCCGGCAGAGTACCGCGGCTCCTCGGAGAAGACCGTGGCCGCCCTGGGTATCGGCAAGCACATCACCCTGACCTCCACCTACGACCACCGCGTCATCCAGGGTGCAGGTTCGGGCGAATTCCTGAAGCTGGTCGAGTCGCTGCTGCTGGGCGAGCAGGGTTTCTACGACGAGATCTTCGAGCAGCTGCGCATCCCTTACGAGCCGGTTCGCTGGGCCGTTGACAACCAGGTCGACATCGACCTGCAGGTCAACAAGGTTGCCCGCATCCAGCACCTGATCAACTCCTACCGCGTGCGCGGCCACCTGATGGCCGATACCAACCCGCTGGAGTACGTCCAGCGCAAGCACCCGGACCTGGACATCAATTCCTACGGCCTGACCCTGTGGGATCTGGACCGCGAATGGCTGGCCGGCGGCCTGGGCGGCAAGGACCGCGGCCTGCTGCGCGACATCCTCGGCGTGCTGCGCGATGCCTACTGCCGCACCATCGGCACCGAGTACATGCACCTGCAGAACCCCGAAGAGCGCGAATGGTTCCAGGCCAAGCTGGAGTCCGGCTACGCCAAGCCAAGCCGCGAAGAGCAGCTGCGCATCCTGTCGAAGCTGAACTCCGCCGAGGCTTTCGAGACCTTCCTGCAGACCAAGTTCGTTGGCCAGAAGCGCTTCTCGCTGGAAGGCGGCGAATCGCTGATTCCACTGCTGGATGCGATCATCTCCGACGCAGCCGACGAGCAGCTGGACGAGGTCGCGATCGGCATGGCCCACCGCGGCCGCCTGAACGTGCTGACCAACATCGCCGGCAAGACCTACGCACAGGTCTTCCGCGAATTCGAAGGCACCGCAACCCCGGGCTCGGTCCAGGGTTCGGGCGATGTGAAGTACCACCTGGGCACCGAGGGTTCGTACACCTCGGATGCGGGCAACCAGACCAAGATCTACCTGGCTGCCAACCCATCGCACCTGGAAGCAGTCGATCCAGTGCTCGAGGGCATCACCCGCGCCAAGCTGGACCGCCTGAACCAGAAGAACACCGTGCTGCCGATCCTGGTCCACGGCGATGCGGCATTCGCCGGCCAGGGCGTGGTCTCCGAGGTACTGGCCATGAGCCAGCTGCCCGGCTACAAGACCGGCGGCACCGTCCACGTGATCGTGAACAACCAGATCGGCTTCACCACCGCGCCGAGCTCCTCGCGCTCCTCGGTGTACGCAACCGACGTTGCACGCACCGTGCAGGCTCCGATCTTCCACGTCAACGGGGATGACCCGGAGGCAGTGGTGCACGTGGGCCAGCTGGCCTTCGAGTACCGCCAGAAGTTCGGCAAGGACGTCGTCATCGACCTGGTGTGCTACCGCCGCCGCGGCCACAACGAGGGCGATGACCCTTCGATGACCCAGCCGATCATGTACAACCTGATCGAAGCCAAGCGCTCGACCCGCAAGCTGTACACCGAGGCCCTGGTGGGCCGCGGCGACATCACGCAGGAAGAAGCCGAGAACGTGCTGGCCGAGTACAAGGAGAACCTGGAGCGCATCTTCGCCGAGACGCATGCGGCCCAGACTTCGCCGATCCCGATCATCACCCCGGGCTCGACCATCAACGACCTGGAGAAGCCATTCGCCCAGGCTGCCGACGAGAACACCGTCGACGGCGCACGCGGCTCGGCCATCACCGCCCAGACGCTGGCGAAGATTGGTGCCGCCCACCTGGATATCCCGGCCGGCTTCACCATGCACACCAAGCTGAAGTCGCTGCTCGAGCGCCGCGAGAAGATGTCCCGCGAAGGCGGCATCGACTGGGGCTTCGCAGAACTGGCAGCCCTGGGCACCTTGACCATGGAAGGCGTGCCGGTCCGCCTGGCAGGCCAGGACTCGCGCCGCGGCACCTTCGTGCAGCGCCACGCAGTCTTCCACGACCGCGAGAACGACACCGAGTGGTACCCGCTGCACCACCTGGCCGAAGACCAGGCACCGCTGTGGATCTACGACTCCCTGCTCTCCGAATACGCCGCGCTCGGCTTCGAGTACGGCTACTCGGTAGAACGCCCGGATGCACTGGTCATGTGGGAAGCGCAGTTCGGCGACTTCGTCAATGGCGCGCAGACCGTGATCGACGAGTTCATCTCCTCCGCAGAGCAGAAGTGGTCGCAGTCCTCCTCGCTGGTCATGCTGCTGCCGCACGGCTACGAAGGCCAGGGCCCGGATCACTCCTCGGCCCGCATCGAGCGCTTCTTGCAGCTGTGCGCCGAGAACAACATGGTCGTTGCCCAGCCTTCCACCGGTGCAAACCACTTCCACCTGCTGCGCCGCCAGGCCTACGCCCGTCCGCGCAAGCCGCTGATCGTCTTCACCCCGAAGCAGCTGCTTCGCCTGAAGGCCGCGGCCAGCTCGGTAGAGGACTTCACCACCGGAGGCTTCCGCGAGGTCATCGGCGATGCGTCGATCACCGATGCGAACGCCGTGGACAAGGTGCTGCTGTGCTCGGGCCGCGTCTACTACGATCTGCTGGCCGCTCGCACCAAGGCGAACGACACCAAGACCGCGCTGGTACGCGTCGAGCAGCTCTACCCGGCTCCGGCCGAGCAGATCGCTGCCGAACTGGCCAAGTACCCGAACGCCGAGGTGGCTTGGGTCCAGGACGAGCCTGCGAACCAGGGTCCATGGCCGTTCTTCGGCTTGTACGTTGCACCGGCACTGGAGCAGAAGATCACCTTGATCTCCCGCCCGGCATCGGCTGCGACCTCCGCTGGCAATGCAAAGCGCCACGACGCAGAAAACGCAGTGCTGATCCAGCAGGCCTTCGCCCGCTAGACCGCATCGCCTGAACGCTGCTGGCCAACTGTTGCCGGCGAACTATCCGGGGGTTCCACCTCGGAGGTTCGCCGGCAACAGCGCTTTAACCCCGGCGCTGGTTTTTCGCAGGGAATTGTGGGGTTTAACCAATGACCGCCTCCCCCGATGCCAGCGTTCCGACTGCTAAGGTGGGGAGCGATTCATCATTTTTGAGCCAACGAAAGGTCGCCCAGTTGGAGTTACGCACAATCCGAATTACCGCAATCGGAGATGAGCTACTGGCCGGACATGGCGACCCGCGGGGCCTGGGCTGGTTCGGCCGCGTCATGGCCCGCACCCAGGATCCGGCCCTGCGCCTGCAGTCCTTCGTCCTGGCTTCCCCGGCCGAGGGATCCGAAGCGCTGGCCGAACGCTGGCTGGGGGAAGCCTCCCGCCGATTCAGCGACAAATACGAAAACCGCCTGGTCATCGCGCTCTCGGACCGCGACGTCGATCTGGATGTCACCACCGCGCGCAGCCGGCTGAACCTGGCCAACATCCTGGATTCGGCCTCGCAGATGAACATCAAGGCCTTGCTGGTCGGCCCGGCCCCGGGCCTGGATGATGCGCGCAACCAGCGCGTGGCAGAACTGAACCGCGTCTACTCGGATGTGGCGCTGCGCCGCAACCACCACTACGTCGATACCTTCACGCCCCTGCGTTCCCATGCCCAGTGGCGTGCCGATCTGAACGCTTCCGGCGGGGTGCCCGGCCAGGCAGGCTACGGGCTGATGGCCTGGCTGGTGCTGCACCGCGGCTGGTATTCCTGGCTGGAGTTGCCTGAGCCAGGCGAGGGCTAGGGACCGCCGGTCCGTTAGGAAAATGGGCCGGAAGTGTGAAAGACTATGAGCCGGCCCGAATTTTCGGGAAGCAATATTGTTCCCTCTAAGGAGTCACCATGTCGAAGCGCGCTCGTAAGCGTCGCGATCGCAAGCGTGGCGGTGCCAACCACGGCAAGCGCCCAAACAGCTAAGCGAAGCTAACAAAAAAGAACCCCGTACCCTTCGAGATCAACTCGGAAGATACGGGGTTTCTCTTTGCCGTGCTAGTGGCCTGATTCCACGCGGATCTGCGAGATCCGCGCGATGATGCTGGCCTTCAAGGTCTGCGGGGCATGCTCCTGGCAGCTGCGGCGCACCACCGAGCGGATGATGCACTCCAGATCGTACTGCTCGGTGCATTCCGGGCAGCCATCCAGATGGGACTTGACCTCCTTGAGGTCATCGAGCGTCAGCGCTCCGTCGAGGTACTCGTAGATGCGGACGATGCGGTCATCGGCGCAATCACCCATTGAATTGCAATCCATCTTATTTCGCTCCTCGGTCAGCCTTGGCGGCACTCTTGCTCTGGGTGCCGGTGGCGATCCCACGATCTGCTGCGTAATCGGCCAGCAGTTCCCTCAAGTTCTTGCGTCCGCGATGCAACCGGGACATCACGGTGCCGATCGGCACGCCCAGGATCTCGCTGGCTTCCTTGTAGCTGAAGCCCTCGACATCCACGAAGTAGACGGCCATGCGGAAATCCTCGCCGATCGACTGCAGCGCGGCTTTCACATCCGAATCCGGAAGGTGGTCCAGCGCCTCGGCCTCGGCCGAGCGCAAGCCGGTCGGCGAATGCTCCATGGCCTGGGCCATCTGCCAATCCTCGACCGTATCGGTGGAAGTGCGCAGCGGCTCGCGTTGGCGCTTGCGGTACAAATTGATGTACGTGTTGGTCAGGATGCGGTACAGCCAGGCCTTCAGGTTGGTGCCCGGCTTGTACTGGTGGAAGGCGGAATAGGCCTTGGTGTAGGCCTCCTGCACCAAATCCTCGGCATCCGACGGGTTGCGCGCCATGCGCAGGGCAGCCGAATAGAGCTGGTCCACGTACTGCATCGCGTCACGCTCGAAGCGTTCGCGGCGCTGCTGCTCGGACTCGGAGGCCACATCGGGCAAATTCTCGTCCACACTCTTGTTGTTCATCACTGCCGAGTCTACGCGTTCGAACGGCTTTATGCGCGTGCCAGCGCGGGCCCGGGCCGGCCGCGGTTGCTCGGCGACGGCGCAAGCGGTGCCGCCGGCGTTTGAAGTGTCCTGTCGTATCGTCACAGTAGGTATAACCAGCGGAGCTAAAGCCTTATTCCCGCACCGATCTCGGCTAGAATTAGGCAGCGGGCGCACAGTACTTGCGGTACTGCCAGCGGCCCCGAATTGAAGCCTCGAGCCTAAGGATCTACCAATCAGCACTGCAAGCGCCCCCGGGAGCCCCCTCGATCAGCTGCACGACGCAGAAAAGAACTGGTGGGCAGCGCCCTATGCCGCCGCCGGACTGGATGCAACCGTCCCGGTGCCAGCTTCGAAGTCGCTGACCAACCGGTATCTGATCCTTGCGGCCCTGGCCTCCTCGCCATCCACGATCCACAACACGCTGATCAGCCGCGACACCGAGCTGATGCTCAGCGCCCTGGCCGGATTCGGGGTCGGGATCAAGCGCACCGAGCAGGCCGACGGCTCCACCACCGTGGACATCACCCCGGGCCAGCTGGCCGCCGGACCGCTGGCGATCGACTGCGGCTTGGCGGGCACGGTGATGCGCTTCGTTCCCCCATTGGCTGCCGTCGCCGGCGCCAAGGTGGCCTTCGACGGCGACGCCGCGGCCCGCGTGCGGCCCATGGCCCCGGTACTGGACGCGCTGGCAGCCTTGGGCGCCCGCATCGACTACGCCGGGAGCACCGGCATGCTGCCCTTCACCATTGATGCCAGCGAGCTGAAGCAGGATGCCGAAGTGGTCATCGACGCGTCGGGCAGCTCCCAGTTCATCTCCGCGCTGCTGCTGGTTGGCCAGGCCCTGCCCGGCGGGCTGAAGCTGCGCGCGGCGCCGGGGCCTATCGCTTCCCCGGACCACATCGCGATGACCGTCCAGACCCTGCGCGATTTGGGCGTAGAGGTAAGCGTCGATGCCGACGCGCGCGGCTGGAGCATCGCCCCGGGCCAGCTGGCGGGCTTCACCGTCACCGTGGAACCGGACCTGTCCAACGCCGGACCGTTCCTGGCGGCCGCGCTGGCGAGCCATGGCACCGTGAGCGTGCCCTTCTGGCCTGCCAGGACCACCCAGGTCGGCGGCAAGTGGGTAGAAATACTGGCCGCGATGGGAGCGGAAGTCAGCCACGGCGGCGACGGCGTGCTCACCGTGCGCGGAACCGGAGTCATCCGCGGCATCGACTACGCCGACGCCTCCGAGCTGGCCCCTACCCTGGCAGCACTGTGCGTGCTGGCCGATTCGCCGAGCAAGCTGACCGGCATCGGGCACCTGCGCGGCCATGAAACCGATCGGCTGGCCGCGCTGGAAACCGAATTGTCCAAGGTGGGCGCCAGAATCACCGCCACCGCGGACGCGCTGGAAATCGTTCCCGGAGCCCTGCAGGCAGCGGATATCGATTCCTACGAGGACCATCGCATGGCGACCGCCGGTGCCCTGCTGGGCCTGGCCATCGACGGGGTGCGCGTGGAAAACATCGCCACCACCGCCAAGACCATGCCGGATTTCCCGCAGCTATGGTCCCGCATGGCGGCTACCGCAAAGGGCCAGGGCTAATGCGCTACTCCGACTACGACGAATCCTCGGTCCGCGTCCGCCCCAACAAGAAGGGCAGCCGTCCGCGCACCAAGGACCGCCCGGCCTACGAACAGGCGGTCATCGGCCGCATCATCACCGTGGACCGCGGCCGCTACACCGCAATCCTGGATGAGGACACCGCCACGGAGCGCATCGTCATCGCCGCCCGGGCCCGCGAGCTGCGCCGCCAGGCGATCGTGCCCGGGGACCTGGTGGGACTGGTGGGCGACACCTCCGGAAAGCCCGATACCCTGGCCCGGCTGATCCGCATCGAAGAGCGCACCACGCTGCTGCGCCGCAGCGCCGACGACACCGACGCCACCGAGCGCGTGGTCGTCGCCAATGTCGACAAGCTGGTCATCGTCGTGGCCGCCGCCAATCCCGAGCCGCGCACCGGCTTCGTGGACCGCGCGCTGGTCGCCGCCTTCGACGCCGGCATCCAGCCGGTGCTGTGCGTGACCAAGGCGGATGTGAAGGATCCGGCCGACTTCCTCAAGCACTACGAGGGACTGGAGTTCCCCGTGGTCATCTCCCGCACCACCACTGCCGACGCCTCCGGCGTGGACGCGCGCGGCGCCGACGGTTCCAGCGCCCGGCTGGATGCCGGCGCGCTGGCCGAACTCGAAGAGATCCTCTCCGGCTGCGTCTCGGTAGTGCTGGGCCACTCCGGAGTAGGCAAGTCCACCCTGGTCAACGCCCTGACCGGTTCGACCCGCGCCACCGGGCACGTCAACGCGGTCACCGGCCGCGGACGCCATACCTCGTCCAACGCCCTGGCACTGCGCCTGGGCGACACCCCTGGATCCTGGCTGATCGACACCCCCGGCATCCGTTCTTTCGGGCTGGGACTGGTAGACCGGGACAATATCCTGGCCGCCTTCGAGGACCTGGCAGAAATCGCCACCGGCTGCCCGCGCGGTTGCACCCATGCCGCCGGCGAGGCGGGCTGCGCGCTGGAAGCTTGGGCCGAAAATGCCGAAGGCACCCAGGCCGCTGACCGGTTGGCCTCCTACCGCCGGCTGGTCACCACCGAGGAAACCACGCACGAAAAGGAGCTCGGCGCGCTCTAGGCGCCCGCAACACCATGGCTGAATACACCCTGCAGCAAGATCTCGACTTCGCCCTGGCTCTGGCCGGGAAGGTCGACGCCTTCACCCTGGCCCGCTACGGCGCCAACGACCTGGTGGTCGAATCCAAGCCGGACATGACCCCGGTCTCCGACGCCGACCGCGGCGCCGAGCAGCTGATCCTGGCCGAGCTGGCCGCCCACCGCCCCGATGATTCGGTGCTCGGCGAAGAATTCGGCGTGCACGGAACCGGCTCCCGGCGCTGGGTCATCGACCCGATCGACGGCACCAAGAACTTCGTGCGCCGCGTACCCGTCTGGGCCACGCTGATCGCGCTGGAGATCGACGGCGAACCGGTGCTGGGAGTCATCTCCGCCCCGGCCATGACCCGCCGCTGGCATGCCGCGAGCGGCCTGGGCGCGTACGTCACCGAACCGGGTGCCACCGCCGGTACCACCGCCACCCGCCAGATCAAGGTCTCCTCGGTGAGCGAGCTGTCTGACTCCTCGCTGGCCTACGCCTCGCTGAACGGCTGGAAGGAGGCCGGCAAGCTCGAGGGCTTCCTGGAACTGCTGGATACCGCGTGGCGCACCCGCGGCTACGGGGATTTCCTGTCCTACGCGCTGCTGGCCGAAGGCGCGGTCGATGCGGCCTTCGAACCCGAACTGGAGCTCTACGACATGGCCGCCCTGGTGCCGGTGGTACGCGAAGCCGGGGGCCGCTTCACCTCGGTGGCCGGAGAAGAGGGCTGCCATGGCGGCAACGCCCTGGCCACCAACGGCAAGCTGCACGAGGCGATCCTTCCCTACCTGAACCGCAGCTAGGCAGCGCGAGGACGATGGCAACTGCACGACGCGGGCCGGCCGGGCTGACCACCAGCGAAGAGGACTACCTCAAGGCGGTGTACCTGCTCACCGAATGGGAAGACACCGAAGTGGGCACCGGCGCGCTGGCCGACCAGCTGGGCTTGTCCCCTGCCTCGGCCACCGCCATGGTGCAGAAGCTCGCAGCCAAGCACCTGGTCCATCACGTGCCGCGCGGGGCCATTACGCTCAGCGGCACCGGCCGGCGCGAGGCCTTGCGCATGGTGCGCCGCCACCGCCTGCTGGAAACATTCCTGCGTGATGAGCTGGGCTACGGCTGGGACGAGGTGCATGACGAGGCCGAGGCCCTGGAGCACACCGTCACCGACCGCTTCATCAACGCCCTGGAAGCCCGGCTGGGCCACCCGCGCCACGATCCGCATGGCGACGCGATTCCCAGCGCGGAAGGGGAACTGCCGGTCTCCGGGGCCATCCGGCTTGACCGCTTCTCCGGTGCCCGGGCCGTCATCGACCGGATCAGCGATGAAGATCCCCAGTTCCTGCGTCGTGCCGCCGCCCAGGGGCTGGTTCCCGGGGCGGTCATCGAGCTGCCGCATCAGCTGGATTTCATTGAGGCTTCGCTGATCTGGGTGCGCAAAGCCTAGCTGATTGCCGGCTGTGCAAGAATTAAAAGCAGCGACGCGCTGCACGGTGCGCCCCACTGCCAAAGGGAGAGCCATTGGAGACACGACCGATCATCCTGGGCATCCCGGATCGCCTCGATCCCCACGTTCTGGACGCAGCCGCAGACCTCGCAGGCGCGCTCGGAGCGCGGTTGCTTTGCGTCCACGTGGATCCCACCCGCTATCCGCTCGAAGAGCTTCCCGATGGCACCATCCGCAGCGCACCGCTGGATCCCGAATCCGGGGACGAAGCAATTGAGCGCTTCCCGGCACGGCTTCTGCAGCAGCTCGAAGCCCAGCTCGGCGGATCGGGACTGGAATGGCAGGCGCATGCCGCGGCCGGTGGCCCCGGTCAGCAGCTGTCGCATCTTGCCCTGCAGCATGATGCGGCGCTGATTGTGCTCGGGGTTCGGGAGCGTTCCATGGCCAACACTATTGGGGAACTGCTCAACGGTTCGGTAGCGGTGCATCTGACCCATCGACAGCGCCATCCGGTGCTCCTCGTCCCGCCACGCCGCGCAGAACAGATTCGCAATTCATGACCCGTCCGCCAACACCCATGGCCCAGCGCCCCGCGCAGGGTTCCTTCCTCAACCCGCGTTTCCTGCTGCTGGTATTCCTTGGCGGCGCTGCCGGTACTGCCTGCCGGCAAGGCCTGGGCCTGCTGCTGCCAGATCCCGGCGGTTTCCCGATCGCGATTTTCCTAGCCAACATGCTGGGGGCGTTCCTGCTCGGCCTGCTGCTCGAGGCGCTTTCGCATCCCGGCCTCGACGAGGGCAAGCGTCACCGGCTGCGGCTGCTGCTGGGCACCGGTTTCCTGGGCGGCTTCACGACCTACAGCGCGCTGGCCACCGGCAGCATGCAGATGTTCGCATCCGGCGCAGCGCTCCATGCCCTGGGTTACGCACTGTTCACGGTGTTCTTCGGTGCATTGGCAACCTGGTGCGGAATCGCCGCCGGTGCTAGGCGCATGGCCCGGAAATCGGGAGGGCTTCACTAGTGCTCTCCCCCGGCTTATTTCTTATCGTTGCGCTCTGCGGCGGCCTTGGCGCCTGCCTGCGTTTCGTGGTCGATGCCCTGATCAAGCGGTGGCTTCCGGCCCCGCTGCCCTGGGGCACGATCCTGGTCAATCTCTCCGGCTCCTTCGCGCTGGGTGCGCTGACCGGGCTGATGGCCCAGCAGTTGTTGTCGGCGCAATGGCTTGCCGCCATAGGTTCAGGATTGCTCGGCGGCTACACGACGTTTTCGGCGGCCAGTTTCGAAACTGTCCGGCTGCTCCAGGCCGGCCGCCTCGCAGCCAGCCTGGCCAATGCATTGGGGACCCTCGCTGGAGCGGTGCTCGCGGCATTGCTCGGCTACCACGTCGCTGGGCTCTTCTAGCCGCAAACGAAAAATGCCAAGCCTTTCGGCTTGGCATTCCATCAGTTCTAGCGTGCTGCCCGGCGTCCCTTGGGAGCACCCGCTCGTGCCCGGCTCGGAACTTGCTTCGGTGGCTGCTTGGTTCGATCGTGCGGGACCACGTATCCGCCGGTGGCGATGACCAGAATGGCGCTGATGCCGGTCAACGCAAGCATTCCGATGGCCCAAATCTGCGATTGATCGTAGAAGGAATGGTCGACGCTCAGCCACAGCACGTAGGCTCCGATGAGGTAAATGATATGGACCAGGAGCAGACGGGTTCGCAGCCTCAACTTGATGACGGCTTTCGGCGAGAAGAAAATCGACCAGAGGATCAGCAGCGGGACAACTACTACAAGGATTGCTGGAATTGTCGGCCATGGGATGAAAGCGATAGCGGCTAGTGCCGCGGCGAAAAGCAATCCTACTTCCAAGAGGAAGGCAACTGCCGCATAGCTTGCTGAAAGGAAAGGCGATACCCGCTGGGAACTGTTTTTACCCATCGACTTCAATCTCACTCCGTTTCTGCACACGCTGTCGTTTCGAAAGCCTTGGACTTTCATTTCAAGTCTATGTGTAAATTCTCCATCCCGCGAACAGGCTCGCGATGTGACTGCGGACTCCGAAACAAACAAAAAGCTCCGGAGCCAGACCTATGGGCCTGGCTCCGGAGCTGGATATTGTGGAGATGGGGAGAATTGAACTCCCGTCCGATGTGGTGTTGCCAGGTCTTCTCCGGGCGCAGTTTGCTGCGGATTTTCTCTGCCCCAACCATCACGCAAACATGTGGTTGATCCGGGCACAGTTGCCTAAATGTGTATCCAGAAGCGGCAACATCCGCTGGATACATTGGCTATCTAAATGACGTTAGGAACAGGGGCGATAGCGTCCCCTGGCTAACGGACCGTCTGGCTGCTTAGGCAGCGAGAGCGAAGTCAGTGCGCTTTGATTCGGCACTTATTGGTTTGCAAAGGGCGTTTACGAGATAACTTTGCGTCCTCGGCCCGCTTCATCTGTCGCGACTCACACCGTCGAAACCGATCATCCCCGTATTTTGTTGTCAGTCCCGGTCTCCCGGGTACAACCACACCCTAGGGCGTGTCTACCAATCATAGCGCACTGCCCGGGTTTCCCCCAATGCGAAATGCGCCACAAGCTAGCCTTATGCGTTTCCGCGGTTGCGTTCGCGCATGGCACGCAACGCCTCGCGATTATCCTGCTTTTCCCTCAGGGTCTGGCGCTTGTCGTATTCGCGCTTACCGCGGGCAACGCCGATCTCCAGCTTCGCCCGACCGGATTTGAAGTACAAGCTCAGCGGGACGACGGTCAGGCCGGCTTCACTGATTTTGCGTTCGATCTTGAGCAGTTCCTGGCGGTGCAGCAAGAGCTTGCGGCGACGACGGGCCGCGTGATTGGTCCACGATCCATTGAGGTACTCGGGGATGTAGACGTTCTCGATGTACAGCTCGCCACGGTAGAACTGGCCGAAACCGTCAACCAGCGAGGCCTTGCCTTCGCGAAGCGACTTCACCTCAGTACCCGTGAGCACCATGCCAGCTTCGAAGGTGTCGAGTATTTCGAAATCGTGGCGCGCCTTGCGGTTGCTCGCGATTACTCGATCTTCTTGATTCTTCTTAGCCACGTTACTCCTTGCATGTCGCGGGCGGATTCCCGCGCACAGATTACAAGTCTAGCGCTAGAGAAGTCCCAAGGGGTTCACATGTGAACCATTGATGATCGTTTCGAAGTGCAGATGGCAGCCGGTCGAATTGCCGGTGGTGCCAACGTAGCCTATAACCTGGCCCTGCTTCACATGCTGGCCGACGCTTACCGCGATGCGGGACATGTGGTGATAGTTGGTGGCCAGGGCCTTTCCCTTGATGACGCCGTGAGAAACGGTGACCTTGTTACCCGAGGATCCGCCCCAACCGGCCATCCACACTTCACCGGAGGCAGCAGCCGTGATTGGCGAGCCGCACTGGCCGCCGAATCCCCAGTCAATGCCTGCGTGGACATAGCCGCCACGGCCGCCATAGTCGATTGTTCCAGCTGGAGTCGGGCGCCACCCGAAGGTCGAGGTCAATCGGTTACTGGTAGTGGGCTTAACCAAACCCCAGCTGCTTGGCTCGGCATATGTCGGTGCCTTTGGCTCGGATTTGGGTGCTACATAGGCCTTCTTCTTGTAGGCCTTTTTCTCTGCGCGAGCTTCTGCTGCCTTGCGCTCCTGCTCAGCTTCGTAGGCCGCCTTTTCCTCGGCGATGCGCTTTCGCTCGGCTTCTGCTTCGCGGCGCGCTTTTTCTTCTGCCTTGCGCTTGCGTTCGGCAGCTTCCCTGATCAAGCGCTCCTGGCGTTCCTTGATCTGCTGGTTGACCGCGGCGTATTCCTTCTGCTGCGATTGCAGTTTCGCCTGGATACGCGGCTTCTGCGCTTCAAGTTCAGCACTGAGTTCTTCGGTGCTGGCAACCAGCGCATCCAGTTCGTTCTTGGCGTTCTGCGCAGCATCTCGCGCCGCCTGCTCCTGCGCCAAGGCTTCCTCAGCCTGGGCTTTCAGGGAGGAAATTTCCTTTTCAACAGCAACCAGGCGAAGCTTGTTGCTTTCATTGCTGGCTTGTTCCTGGGCCAGGTCATTGTATGCGGCATTCTGGGATTCCATGGCGCGGTTGGCCATGTCCAGGCCATCGGCCATCTTGGTCGCCGAATCCATGTTGAGGATCATGTCCAGCCCGCCAGAAACGCCGCCGCGCTTATAAGCCTCAGAAGCGATCTGCGCCATCGCATCTTGAGCGTCGGAAAGCTTAGCCGCGTTTTCCTCGATCTGCTTAGCCACTTCATCACGAGTCGCTTGCGCGCTGATTAAGCGGTTGTTGAGATCGGAAAGGGTGGCCTGTGCATTGGCTACGCGGCTTTGCGCGTCAGCCAATGCCTGCTGGGCTACAGGAACCTGTGCTTGCTGGTCACGCAATTTCCTGTCGGTTTCTTGAATGTCGGCATCCAAGAATTCCATGTCGTTCTCGAGGGTATCGATGTTCTTTTCGACTTGAGCTTTCTTGTCGTCCAGCTCATCGGCGGCTACCAGCCCTGCGGGCAGCGTGAGCGCGAGAGCCATTGCTCCACCGATGGAGGCGCGTAAGAATTTACGTCGCACTGCGTTCGACAGCATAAAGCTCCTTTTAGAAATTGCGTACTTCAGTTCAAGCCTAGATAACGTTTCAGCTAAACCTTCAGGTAACGCTTCAACGTTACCACTGATGAAATTGTGGCCAAAACGATACCAATAATCAAGAGTATCGGAGCAACTAGCCATATTTCGCTGGTGGAGATGAACGCTACACCGACGTTTTCATTGGCCAACTTATCCTCGACGAGGAACTTCAGCAGCAACCACAAGGTGCCAGAAGCCAGCAATCCACCAATCAGCGACGCGATGACTCCTTCGATAATGAACGGCAGCTGAATCGTTGCTTTCGATGCACCAACCAGTCGCATGATCGTTGTTTCGAGTCGCCGGTGCATGGCTGAGAGCTGGATAGTCGTACCGGTCAGCAGCACCGCGCAAACAATCATCACGATTGCAACGACAGCAGCGGCGGCGGATGCCACGCGCACCAACTGGAAGACCTTTTCAAGCAGTTCCCGTTGGTCAATGACCGAGTCAACGCCTTGTACCGTGGAGAACGCTTCGTTGATCACCGGATACTTCTCCGGATCTACCAGTGCGACGCGGAATGATTCGGGCAGCTGCTCAGCAGTGACCTGGTCAACCAATGCCGAGTTCTCGTATTGGTCGAGGAAGTTTTCGTATGCCTGGTCCTTCGACTCGTAGGCGAATTCCTTGATATACGGCGCAAGCTGCTCTGATTTGAGCATCTCTTCAATGCTCTGGCGCTGCTCTTCGGAAACCGCGCTACCAGCGCAGTTGGGCGAAGTGCTCGTGTCATCACAGAGGTACACCGCAACTTCCATGCGGTCGTACCAGTAGCCCTTCATCTGGTTGATCTGGAGCTGCAGTAATACCGAGGCACCGACGAAGGTCAACGATACGAAAGTCACCAGCACCACAGAGACGACCATGACGACATTCTGCCGCAGGCCCTTCGCCGCTTCGCGGAGAATAAATCCTAGTCTCACTGGTCCTCGTCTTTCTTGTCCTCAGCAACCTGTGACTCTTCGTCGTACTCCACGGCGGAATCGCCGACGAGCAGTTCGCGCGAACCGTCCTGGTTCACCACGGTGGTCATCGGGGCGTACTGTCCATCAATTTCATCGCGGATGACCTGCCCGCGACTCAGTTCAATAACGCGGTGGCGGTATTCGCTCACCAGTTCATGTGCGTGCGTAGCCATCAGGACAGTCGTACCGTTCTGGTTAATGCGGTTGAGCACGTTCATGACTTCGATGCTGTTCTTGCGGTCGAGGTTACCCGTAGGCTCATCGGCAAGCAGGATCGAGGGCCTGTTCACAATCGCGCGGGCAATGCCGACGCGTTGCTGCTCGCCACCGGAAAGTTCAGTTGGCTTGCGACGCGCCTTATCTTCAAGGCCGACCATTTTAAGTGCATCTGGCACACGCTCGCGGATCTGGGCCCGTGAAGCTCCAATGACCTCCATGGCGAACGCGACGTTGTCGAAGACCGTGCGCTCGCGCAGCAGGCGGAAGTCCTGGAAAACGAAACCGATGTCACGGCGCAGCTTAGGCACACGGCGGCTCGGAATGCGGTTGAGGTTCTGTCCCGCCACGTAGACGGATCCGTCGGTGGAGCGCTTTTCGCGCAGCACCAAGCTGAGGAAGGTCGACTTACCCGAACCGGATTCGCCAACCAAGAAGGCGAACTCGCCACGGTCTATCTCGATGTTTATATCGTCCAAAGCTGCATTCTGCTGCTTTGGCTCGTAAACCATCGAGACGTTTTCGAATTTAATCATGTCTTCAATCACTAGTCTTCGTCGGGGCGCGACCCACGAATACCAATCTCGAGATCAAACGTCTTTTGGTGCGCCAGTCTTCCAAACACTATCGGTGCCAGGTAGCTAACCAGCCGAAATATAAGGTGTGTTGCGAGATTCATGCCGTACATACAGCTAACGCAGAATGCCCAGCTTAGGCATGACTAGCTGGAATTAGCGAAACGGAGTTCGTAACGGTGATGATACTTACACCCTCTGTGGCAAAAGCGTTTAGACCAGCTGGAATTCGCGATTTCGCTTACTTACTAGGGCGACGCTGTCCTGCACGCCAGCGGATGCCTGCATCAATGAAATCGTCAATTTCACCATCAAGTACTGCCTGGGTATTGCCGACTTCATGTTCGGTACGCAGGTCCTTGACCATTTGGTACGGATTAAGCACATAGGATCGCATCTGATCGCCCCAAGATGCCTTCACATCTCCGGCGAATTCCTTCTTCTGGGCGTCTTCTTGTTCCTTCTTCAGAAGCAGCAACCGCGATTGCAGAACTCGAAGTGCGGCAGCACGGTTCTGGATCTGCGACTTTTCGTTCTGCATCGAGACGACAACTCCGGTAGGAATATGCGTCATGCGTACTGCAGAGTCGGTGGTGTTAACGCTCTGTCCGCCAGGGCCAGAGGAACGGAAGACGTCCACGCGGATTTCAGATTCAGGGATTTCGATGGTGTCAGTCTGCTCAATCAGCGGCACGACCTCCACTGCGGCAAACGACGTCTGGCGACGTCCCTGATTATCGAATGGTGAAATACGAACCAGACGGTGCGTGCCGGCTTCTACCGAGAGTGTGCCGAAGGCATACGGTGCGTCGATTTCGAAGGTTGCCGATTTAAGGCCGGCCTCCTCGGCATACGAGGTATCCATAACGGTGGCCTTGTAACCACGGCGTTCAGCCCAGCGCAGGTACATGCGCAAAAGCATCTCTGCGAAATCGGCGGCATCAACGCCGCCGGCACCGGAGCGAATCGTGACAACCGCTCCGCGAGCATCGAATTCACCGTTGAGAAGGGTAACAATTTCGAGTTCGGCAAGGGACTTCTGGACGCTGACGAGCTCTCTATCCGCTTCGTGCAACGTATCATCGTCGTCTTCAAGTTCAGCAAGCTCAACCAAGACTTCCAAATCGTCGATGCGGGTCTTCAGCCGGGTCAGCCGTTCCAGCTCAGACTGGCGATGCGATAGCTTGCTGGTAACGATCTGCGCGGCGGCCGGATCATCCCAGAGGTTCGGAACGCCAGCTTCCTCCGAGAGGACTGCGATGTCAGCTTTGATCTGCTCGACATCGCTCACGTCTTCAATTGCGGAGAATGTAGAACGCAGTGAGCGGATTTCAGCGGAGAAGTCAGTTTTTGCCATGGTCCTCTAAGACTACGTCATTTAGCCATTGATCAATGAGTCCGGTGCTATCGCCGAAAAGAAGTTCCAATCGAGGTTTTCACTGAAAATCGCGCTGTGGAACCCCTAGCCAACTTGCAAGGCTTGCATCCACGGGTCGATCGGGAATCCGGCCAGTCAGTTCTCGAACAGTATTTCTGAACTGGGATTTGGAGGTGGGGTCCGCAAGCTTCCAAAGAAGCCCGAACTACCGCAAAAATGATGGATCCGGTTGCGCTGGATCCATCCTTCTTGGATTCCGCTCCTGGGGCATGCAGCAGCGTTGCTCGCTGACACGTTCTTTCTCTTGCTTCCCCGTACTTGTGCATTTCCCGCTTCCCTGGAACATCCATGCTGCTCTGCGCGGAGGTGTTCACCTGCTCAGTACAGTTCTTGCTGATGAATCTACAGATATTGGTACTCCGTCTGGAACGATCCACCCCACTATCGGCGGTTGCACCGAGCCCTGCAGCACGAGATTCGCGCCTTGCCCATCAGGCGTGATCTGCACCCGGCCAATGCGTAAATTGTCGACGCGGCCGGCCGCACCCACATCCGAAAGGTACTGTTGCACGGCTTGTTGCACGCGCTGCTGGTCCAACTGAATCCTCGGGTCGCCATTGTCCGCAACAAATTCGAATTCATCCACGGCAGCCACGACCGCCCCGTCGGCAATTGACAACAGCTGACGCGCTTTGAGGTTGACTGCGCTGACTGCTAGCACCACTGAAATTGTCAGCAAAGTGATGGCGCACAAGCCGATTGCCAGCACTAAGGATTGTCCATCCTCGTCCCGTGGATTCAGGGCAGCGCGTTTTGTCCTAGCCAAAGCGATCAGTCCTTTGCGAGGCTGAAGAATCCACGGTGAAAGCAGATACCTCTGCCCAGTCGGAAACGAAAGGAAGGGGAACATCCAACGCTACCGTCACAGTGACGACACTGCCCGGACTCAAGCATTCCTTGTCGCAACTAATCGATGTGCGAGCGTCGGCATATCCAAAGTTGTTCATGGTTCTTCGTACGACTGCGTGCGCATCTGACCTTGCCTGGGCGGGGTTATCGGCGGCGGCGAAAACCTTCGCTGCATGATCAGCAGCTCCAACCACGGCATAGCTACCGCCTTGCAGCTGTCCGACGGCCAGAATCAGGTACACCATGGGAATCAGCAAGACAGTTGAAGCAAAAATAAACTCCACTATCGCGCTGCCGCGATCTTCGGCCCGGATTCTCTTGTGCATCGCGGCAGCGAGATACTTGGCTCTACCCATAACGCACAGCTTCTCCCTGAACCTGCAAATCCCACCCGTTGGGCAAGAACCCGATTAAGGGCACCCTCGTGTTAACCGATACGGTTACCAACTGGCTATCACCAACGCGGGTTGTGCTCACAGCAATGTCACGGGCAAATCCGCCATGCAAGCTTTCGGTGATCAACATCCGAGTTCTGCTTCGAGCGTCGGATACTGACCGATTGGCCAAAGCACCGTAATGGGCGCCGTTCGATGCTGCGTCAATCAGGGTGTTGCGCACATGCAGTACCAACGCGAGTTGGATGAGCGTCATTGCGATGACCACAAGCAACGTTGTGACCATGACAAATTCGGCTACAGCAGACCCGTTCTCGCAATCTACAAGTTCCGCAGATTCCGAATTTCCAGGAGACCCCGCACTCGACCACATGCGCGGTTATCCCAATCCGGAAACTCGATCGATCGCTTGGTTGAACAGGTCCTGCAGCCTAGGCCCTGCAATGGCCAGCAAGGCGGCAACCAGCAACGCGGACATGAGTGTGAAGGTTTGCTCATCGCTACTAGAGATTGAAAGCTTCAAAGCGCATTGCAACGCTCACCAAAGGCAAGTTCCGCCGAACCATTTTTCAAAGTGAAAAGCTCTAGTCCAAGATTACGAACTTCAAAACTCCCGAGAATCACAGGGAACCTCGGAGTCATCTAAACCACTTATGATTGTTCACTTGTCAATATTATGGTTAGACTGTTGCCAGTTAGACTCGATCAAGATGCATGTTGCAGAAGGCTAACTCGTGGGCTACTCAACACGCCGAGCAGCCGTCTACATTAAAACAGTTGAGGAGGCCAGGGTGAGTATCCCTACTCCAAATCAGGTATTCCCATCTAAAAAGCCCGTCTTGACTGTACCACTCAGGTCGACGCGGAGTGGCGGAGAATGGCATCATTGCCGACTTCCCCCAGATGGGATCTGTCCTACTCATCCTGAAATAGATCGCTCGTTCAACAATGTTCCTGTAGCCGTACGAGAATTGGTACGTGCCCAATTTGAATCCAAATGGGATCGCGCGATCAAAGGTGACCTGAAATTCGGTTCTAAGGATGACGTTGGTGAGGTGTTTACTCGCCCGCCAGTGCTCTTTGAAATGCGAGTAAATCACGGGGCCAGAGAAAGTCGTCAGCAACGAAGATTCTTGTTTCGCTTGTACTTCGCGGAGCCGATCGACCTAACTGGCGTGATGTTGGCCCTCAAGTTCGGGAGAAAGCCCGGCGACGGGGATACGCAGGGGGTTCAACAATCTCATATCGAAGAAGCCGGTGAAAGATTCCGCGAAGGTCTCAAGGACGACTACCTTTGGGGATATATTAACAAGAGCCAGGCAACACAATAGGAAGGAAGCAAAGATGTCCGCAGTCAACCCATTTGCTAGTTCGACTACGACCTCTTCACTTCTTGCCACTGACATAGTTCGTGGCTTGGATACGCTGATCGACACTTTAACCAGTGCGAGAATTCGCAAGGGCTACTCACCTAGAGAACTAGCCGAACAAATAGGCTTTGACGAAGAAGATGTACTCGATTTCGAGCATCACGATTTTTCTCCACCTGTTGAGTTTGTAATGGCTTATGGGATCGCCGTTGCTGTTCATATTCAGTTCCTAGCATCAGATGGTGAAGCTTGGGCACGTAGGAAACGAGCGTCAACGGTGGAACGTGAGATCGCCAAGGTGTTCAAGCCATCAGACAGAGACGCTGCTTCCTCTTTGTTTGAGCGTGTGCTAGGAAGCAAGACGGCTGTAGCTCATGTCTAATCAGACACATCCAAAGTCAGCTGACTTGATTACAGACATAGTGCTCATCCATCCTCGTGTAACCGATGCTCAAGCTACATCGTCACCAAAAACACTCTCGGATGAGGTCTCTTTTCAGCTTGGTCTATTCCTAGAAACAGACGACCAGGAAATGATCCTAGCTACGAATCTCAGTGTTACTC
>NZ_JBLVOJ010000002.1:42938-82117 GCF_053543715.1 Glutamicibacter sp. AGC46 | reverse complement strand
CAGCATCAACTGCATCGGTAGCGTCAGCATCAACGGCATCGGTAGCGTCAGCATCAACGGCATCAGCATCGGTAGCGTCAGCATCAACGGCATCAGCATCGGTAGCGTCAGCATCAACGGCATCAGCATCGGTAGCGTCAGCATCAACTGCATCGGTAGCGTCAGCATCAACTGCATCGGTAGCGTCAGCATCAACCGCTGCGGCAACTACTTCGAAAGTGACTTCGTCCGTAGAATTCGCATCATCGTCGCCGTCAGTCGCTACTGCAGTCTTTTCACCGGGAGTCACGCCTTCAAACTCGACGGTCCAAGTCCCGTCTTCGCCAACGATGGCTTCCTCGGTCAAATCATCTAGCGTTACGGTGATGGTCTTGCCTGGTTGAGCAGAACCTTCAACGGTAACGACTTCGCCTTCCGGAATCTGTGCACCATTTTCCGGGGAAGTGATGATGACTGATGCTTCATCCGCAGCTCGTACTTCGGAACGTGCAAACGAGATCTTGTTTGCACTATCACCCATTGCAGGCAGCAGCGTCACCGAAAGCGCAGCAACGTAGTCGCCAGCCTCCGTAGAATCCTGCTCGCTATCCGGATCGTCGATTACAGTGGTTCCCTGCTCATTGACGGTGATCTCAACGATCTCGTTGAGAACCCCTTCAACTACTGGTTCCAGAGGATCCGTTACGCCATTGACGATTCCGGTGATGACGCCAGGCAGTCCGTCAATTACCGGATTGACCAAGGTACCCAAGGCACTGCCCACGACATCCACTACACCAGTGGCCAAAGGAGTAATAAGGGCTCCGAGGTCGAGTCCCGCCAGAGTCAGATCGACGTTCGTCGTCGGCTGGTCTTCAACTAATCCCAAGAAGCTAGCAACGCTTCCTTCTACGGTTGCGGTACCTGATGCCAGGGGAAGTAGCAAACGCGCTTCTAGGCCAAGATTTACCACGATGTCGATTTGGTCAAGCGCCGCAACCATACTGTCGCGAAGATCCGTTACTAAATTCGAAAGTGCAAGAGTGATCTCATCTGCAATTTCCTGAACTGCCGTGGTGCTTAGCACTTCATAATTTGCAGGCTTACCATTGAGTCCGCCAGTAGTGATCTTTGAAAGGTCAACGCTAATGTCGCCTGACCCGAGATCAATGGTTACCAGCCCAGTATCAGAAGTGACGACGCCAGTCAGTACGTCGTTCTTGACTTGCGACAAAGCCGCGTCAATACCATTAAGGGCAACCGTTGAATCTGTGACACCGATACGCGCGAGAGGGCGCAGATCGATATCAATTGCTTCAAGGCCAGAAGTAATGGTGCCCAGTACACCTTCAGTCGACAAACCAGTGTTGAGTGTCGTACCAAGATCATCGACAACGGCGCCTAGCGCGCTAGTCAAGCCCTCGACTGCAGGGCTGCTAACGGTGGCAGACGCGCCTGCGACTAGGTATTGCGTATCCAAGGTGCCGTCGGTCTTGTCAGCGGTTGAGCCCAACGCGCCGATCTCCAACGATGCTTCGTCGACAATCTGGTCGGTCAATCCGTCTACACCGAGTTGACCAAGCAATCGGGTCAAGTCGACGTTCGCAGTCATATCGCCCGAGTTAGTGCCGTCGAGACCGATGGTTCCATCAGCACTGACTGCGCCTGCTCCCGCCTTCGCGCTAGTCACACTCGGGGTTTCGGCGTACGAGCTAAGAACTCCAGCTTCACCCAAGGTCAGAAGTCCAGTGCCGTCACCGTTGATCAATGGCACGTTGCTGAGTCCTGTACCCAAGTTGAGGTTCAGAGCACCCAAAGCTTCAACGTTTAGTGGATTATGAACTGGGCCCGGCGCGCTTGGATTGCCAGCATAGGCAAAACCAGCGTCAGCAACAGGAATGTCCAGCAAGTTCAGATCCAGTACGCGACCCAGGGCTTCAGAGCCGTCAGCAGGTGCCGCGTATGCGGCAGTTACGGTAGGAGCCACGAATAGGCTGGCAACGACTGCCCCTGCAAGAACGCGGCGTGCGGCACGCGGTTTCTTGCCATTCTTAGGTGGCAAATTATTTGCTTGCACCACTATCCTCCAAAAGTTGGTTGTGATCTAGGGAACCCCAAAGAGCTCCTATTTGACCCTATGCTGGACGAACCCCGACTCACAGGTTTCTTTCAGCCATTTCTTTGCATACTCAGGTCAAACTTCTTGGCCACACGGTCAGATTCGATGGCCAGCAGGTAATACTGAACAGTAATTTAACTTCCTGCCATTTGAGGAAATAATGCACTTACAACCACTGACATGAAAATTTACCCAAACAGTGATGTAACAATATGACAACAACCTTGCAATGCTATCTGTCAAGCCAAGGGATTTGACTAGTTGGCCATAGACTGTGAATCACCTGCTAGCTTTCCCCGCCTCAGAACGGGTTAGGAAGGATTGGCCAGGACAATTCCAGTTCGTAGTGATGGAGGATTCTTGTATGTCTCATATCCGTATTCATCTGGCTGATAGTGACCATTTCTCACGGGCCGGGATTGCTGGCGTCTTAGCCGAGGCCAGCGACATGGTGATCGAGCATGTTTCGGATTGCATGTCCGAGGCCGTTCAAGCTGCAGCCGAGCTGGAGCCGGACCTCGTCATCCTGGAATCGTCGCTGAATGGGACGGATCTGTTCTCCTCGATCCGCGAAATCTCCGAGAGTGCACCAAATACCAAGATCGTGGTGTTGGCTACCCGATACCAGCGGGACGATATCGCCAAGGCCTACGATGCTGGCAGCTCGGGGCTGATCTCGAAAAGCTCCATCAGCGCGGAACTGCCCAGCGCACTGCGCATGCTCGCTGCAGGCTACCAACTTTTTGCCCAGCCGTCGGACGGCTGGGAATCGACCGCGAAAATCGTGCGCCGCTCAGGCCAGCAATCCGTCGTGCGCAAGCTCAGCGACCGCGATCGGAGCCTGGTGCGCCTGGTCGCGGCCGGGCTCACCAATTCTCAGATCGCCCGTATCGCACACATCTCCGAAGGCTCGGTGAAGCTCCACTTGGCGCGCATCATGGAGGAACTGAGCGTCACCAATCGTGTGCAGCTGGCAGTAGTGGCGACAGAATCCGGATTGGTTTCGTCTGCAGATCTGCAGATCGCCTGAAACAGAATCGAATCTGGTCAGTACACCGTGCGAAGCTGACTGGCAGGGATCCACATTTCTTCGCCGTCACGGTCAATCTGCCGCCACGCGCCCTGGCGCGCAACGATGACCACGGCCGTGTCGGCCGGAAGAATCCGCACCAGCGAGTAATGGTCGCCAGGACCGCGTCTCGCGTTCAGTCCGATGGTGGTCAGTGCCCGCTGGTTGGGGACGGCGATCAGCCCGCCCTTGGCTGGACGGGAGGGAATCTCCTGCAGGTACATGCTGGGAACCCAGCCCAGCAATTTGCCGCACTGCACCTGGGACCACAATCCCTGCTGGAGCATCGAGCGGACCTTGGACCCCTGGTCAATGACCTTGAGCACCGGATACCCAGTGCCGCTGCCCTTGCGCAGATTCAACGTTGCCGTCGTCGCATGGGTGGCTTCGATCAATGAATAGCGTGAAAGAACTGGCTCGGCCAGCTCGTCATCGTCTTCGGCAACTACCGGCTCGTCAAAGACCGCCGGGATCGCTTCAAGATAGATATTCGGCAGCCAACCGTAGATCTGGTGCACGAGAACATGCGCCCACGAGCCGTTGACCTCAATCAGGACCAGCTCTGTGCCGTGCTCCAAATGGCTCTGCACTACGTAGTGGCGGCCGGCGCCCTTGCGCAGCTTGAGCGAGGCAGTCGTCCGGTGGGTATTGGCAATGGACGACGTCCGAGCCGACTGATGTGGATAGCCCACCTGGTTCACAACCACCTCAAATGAAAAAACTTAGGGAAGCAACCACCGGTTGCTTCCCTAAGTTTATTCCATTTTTAGAAGATGCGTGCTTCGCCGCCTCCTAGGATGCGGAAGAACGCGAGCCGAGCTCTGCATCCAGTCGCAGCAGGCCGCTTCCATCGTTGCCGATCATCCTGACCCGATCCAGGATTTCACCAACGGTGGCTTCCTCTTCAACCTGCTCATCGATGAACCAGTGCAGCAGCGGCAGGGAGTCGATGTCGCCCTCGGTCTGTGCCAAACGGTACAGCTCGCGAATCGCTCCGGAGACCTTCTGCTCGTGAGCCAAGGAAGCCGCGAAGGCATCTGCAACGCTGTTCACATTCACAGTCGGGGCAGGCTGCTCGCCAATCTTCGGGTGGGCCGAGCGGTCGGTCATGTGGGTCATGAACTTTTCCGCGTGCACGATTTCCTCGCCGGCCTGGGCACGGAACCAGCCAGCAATGCCGGGAAGGCTCAATACGTCCATTTCAACTGCCAGCTGACGGTAAACCGTTGCTGCGGTTAGTTCGAGAGTTACCTGGGTGCTGAAGGCTTCTGCCAGTTTTCCTGTAAGTTCCATGTCATCAGACTAAACCTGTTTTGCCACCTTGTCACCGAAGTTCGGACTCACTTAGTCAAACCTGAATTAGGGAATCATCCCAAGTTGGGATCGAGTTAATGTAGCCGATACTAACCTAACTTAGGCATGCCGATACGATGCTAACCTACTTGCCCAGTCCTGCTCTGCGCAGCGCCTCGGCCATCGCGGTGTTGCCCGGTGCAGCCGGTTTGCCCTGCGCGGGCTCGGCTTTGCGGTTCTGCCCAGTGCGGCTCTGCCCAGTGCGGTTCTGGCCCGGGCGCGCCGAACGGCCAGCTCCCGGTCCCTTGCGTTCGCCTGGCCCGGAATTCCTGGCCTCCGCGCCAGCAGCAGGCAGTTCGTCATCCAGTCGCAGAGTCAGCGAAATGCGCTTGCGCACGGTATCCACTTCCAGCACCTTGACCTTGACAATCTGGCCGGAGCTGACCACTTCGCGAGGATCCGAAATGAACTTGCTGCTCATGGCCGAGACGTGGATCAGGCCGTCCTGGTGGACGCCCAGGTCCACGAACGCACCGAAGGCCGCAACGTTGGAGACGGTGCCTTCCATGACCATCCCCGGCTTGACGTCCTTGATGGTCTCGACGCCTTCCTTGAGCGTGGCCGTCACGAACTCGCCACGGGGGTCGCGGGCAGGACGGCGCAACTCGGCAATCACGTCACGAATGGTTGGCTCGCCAAACTGGTCCGTGGCGAAGTCCTGCGGGTTCAGCTCTTCAAGCCGGCGGCCCTGCGCCTCAGCGCTGCTCTGCAGGGTCTTGGCCAGGACATAAGCTTCGGGGTGCACCGAGGAAGCATCGAGTTTCTCCTTGCCACCGGTAATGCGCAAGAAGCCCGCGCACTGTTCAAAGGCCTTGGCTCCCAGACGCGGTACCTTCAGCAGATCCTTGCGGGTAGCGAAAGGGCCGTTGGCGTTACGGTGATCCACGATATTGCGGCTCAGCAGCGGCCCCACGCCGGCTACTCGGGCCAGCAAGGCAGGGGATGCGGTATTCACATCGACGCCTACGGCATTCACGCAGTCCTCGACCACCGCATCCAGCGCGCGGTCCAGCTTCGAGGCAGTGACATCGTGCTGGTATTGGCCCACGCCGATGGACTTCGGATCGATCTTCACCAGCTCGGCCAGCGGGTCCTGCAAGCGGCGGGCGATCGATACCGCGCCGCGCAGCGACACATCCATATCCGGCAATTCCTGGCTTGCCAGCTCGGAGGCCGAGTAGACCGAAGCGCCGGCTTCCGAGACGATGACCTTGCTGACGCCCTCGCCGCCAAGCACCTTGATGACCTCGGCAGCTAGTCGGTCTGTTTCGCGCCCCGCTGTGCCATTGCCTACCGCAATCAGCGTGGTGCCGTGCTTCTGGGCTAGCTTGGCCAGTACCGCGATCGATTCATTCCATTTATTGGCTGGCGCATGGGGATAGATCGTTGCCGTTTCCACCGATTGGCCGGTCAGGTCCACCACTGCAACCTTCACACCGGTGCGCAGGCCCGGGTCCAAGCCCAGCACGGCCTTGTTCCCGGCCGGCGCCGCCAGCAGCACATCGCGCAGGTTCGCCGCGAAAATCTTCACCGATTCGTCTTCAGCGGCCTCGAACAAGCGCGAGCGCAGGTCTGATTCAAAGCGGGTCAGCAGGCGGGCTTTCCACGCCAAACGCACAGTCTGCGCAATCCATTTGGCAGCCGGCGCACCGGTGGGAACGTTCAGCCCCAGGGAGGAGGCGATAGCGTTCTCGTAGGCGCTGCGTGCTTCGTCCAAGGCACGCTCGTCGCGTGGATCAGCTTCAGCGAGCTGCAGATTCAGCACGCCTTCGCGTTCACCGCGCAGCAGGGCCAGGACCCGGTGTGATGGCAAGCGATCAGGTGGTGCCACATAGTCCAGGTAATCGGAGTACTTTCCCTGGCCCTCTGCGGTGGCGCCCGAGGCGACGCTGGCACCGATCTTGCCGGTGTTCCACAGGCGTTCGCGCAGTTCACCGGCGAGAACGACATCCTGGGATACGCGCTCGGTCACGATGGAACGCGCGCCGGAAAGCGCATCTGCGTCGGTGGCAAATCCTGCATCCGGGTTCAGGTAGTCGGCAGCTGCCTGCACCGGATCCGTCATTGGGTCCGCGAGCAGCAGATCGGCCAAGGGTTCCAGGCCAGCCTCGCGGGCAATCTGGGCCTTGGTGCGGCGCTTGGATTTGAATGGCAAGTACAGGTCTTCGAGTTCCGCCTTGGTGCTAGCGGCGCGAATCGCTTCGGCAAGCTGGTCGGTCAGCTTGCCGGCTTCGGCGATGGCTTCCCGTACAGCTGCGCGGCGGTCTTCCAATTCACGCAGGTAGCGCAACCGTTCTTCGAGCAGGCGCAGCTGGCTGTCGCTAAGCATGCCGGTAACCTCTTTGCGGTAACGGGCAATAAAGGGAACGGTGGATCCGGAGTCCAGGAGCTCGATCGCTGCCTTGATCTGCCAGGGGGCTACCGCGGATTCCTCGGAGAGTTCCCGGGCCAGTTGGGCAATGATTTGCTGCCCCGTTGCGCTGTCATTTGCGGTGTTCTTCTGCTCGCTAGTCACCGATCCATTGTGCATCATGCCATCCGATCTTCAGATGATCGACTCGGTTGGCATTCAGCAGAAACTCAATCTCCATGGCTATGATTTATTGTTATGGGGATTGAGAAAGTTCGAAAGGCAACAGCACTCGTTGCGATTTCGTGTATGGCGCTATTGAGCACCGGATGCGCATTTGTTGAAGACACCGCGGCCGACGCGGCTAACCAGCTGACCGATGCAGCGTCCAAGGAAATCGTGCGCCAGGCCTGCGCACCGGTCCAGGACGGCACCATTGACGCTAGCGAACTTCGTGTCCTCTCGTCCATTGTGAAGTCGGTCCAGGGCGGTGGCCTGCCGCAAGACTTGGTCGATGTGCTCCAGGAGCTCGCAAATTCAGGAGACCAAGCACCCGAAGCGCTGCAGCAGCGCCTGATCGGGATTTGCGACGAGGCTACGGTTTAGCAGCTTCAGCGGCACTAGCCACCTGCTGATCTAGAATTTTCCCATGGTCGAAATTCCAAGAAGCGGCAAAGTACGTCTCGATGCGTGGCTGTGGTCAGTACGCATCTACAAGACTCGTTCGTCCGCGACCACTGCCTGCCGTGCCGGACATGTTCGCTTGAACGGCGATCCGGTGAAGGCGTCGCAAACCGTTGTCTCCGGTGATCGCATCCGTGTGCGCAAAGACGGTTTCGACCGCGAGCTGGAAGTCAGCGGGCTGATCTCCAAGCGCGTCGGCGCGCCAGTTGCCGCAAAATGCTACATCGACCACACCCCGCCGCGCGAACGCCTGGTCATTCCCCAGGTACCGATCCGCGAACGCGGCGCCGGCCGGCCCACCAAGAAGGACCGCCGCGAAATGGATCGCTTGCGGGATTCCTGGCAGGCCCCGGATCCAGGTCCTGATCTGTCCTAGGACAGCACGATCGTCGGAACGTCCGACTGGAATTCGAAGATCTGCGCGTAGAAGGCCAATGAGCTTTCCAACGCCTTGATGATGTTCTCCGACTTCCTGAACCCGTGCTGTTCTCCTTCGAAGAGAATGTAGGCATGGGCAATGCCGCGTTCGGCCAGGGCGTCCGCCACGATCTGGGACTGCGCCGGCGGCACCACCTTGTCTTCATCCCCCTGCAACAGCAATACGGGGCAGGAAATCTTCGCCACGTGGTTGATTGGCGCGCGCTTCTCGTACAGATCAGCAGCTTCCGGATACGGTCCGACCAACGTGAACATGTACTGCGATTCGAAGTCGTGGGTGTCCTGCACCAGGCCCACCAGATCCGAAACACCGTAGCGGCTGACGCCCGCGGTGAAGGCATTGGAGAAGGTCAGCGCGCACAGCACGGTCCACCCGCCGGCACTGCCGCCTTCGATGCCGATGCGTGCGGGGTCGGCAATGCCCTGCGCTACCAGCGCGTTGACCACGGCGACGGTATCGGCAACATCGACTACACCCCAGGCGCCGCGCAGGCGGTTGCGGTATTCGCGGCCATAGCCGGTGGAGCCGCCGTAGTTCACGTCGACTACCCCGATCCCGCGCGAGGTGTAATAGGCAACCGTGGCACTGAGCGTCGGGGAAGCCTGGCTGGTCGGCCCGCCGTGCACGAAGGTGACGAAGGGCGGCAGTTCGCCCTCCATTCCTGCGAAACCTTCCTGGGAAGGCCGGTAGAGCAACGCGTGGACGGACTGGCCGGCGAGGTTCTTGCACTCGAACTCTTCAACCTCCGGAAGCACCGCTGGATCCGGCAGCTGCGCAATCGCACGGGTCACCGGGTGGTGTTCCAAGGTGTCGAGATTGATCAAGGTAATTTCTTCGCCCTGGGTCATCGATGACGTGCCAGCGAGCAGCCACCCGTCACGCAGCGCGAACGGGCGGATGCCGGTGAATGGCAGCGCGAGTTCTTCCAATCCCCCGGTGTCCGCGTGCAGGCGTGCCAGCTTGGTGGTGCCGGTGCCGTAGGAGCACAGCAGGGTGCGGGCGCTTTCTGCCAGGTACCATCGTGTGCCCACCTGCCAGAGCGGGCCGGCGAATTCTGCGGCACGGTCAACCAGCCGGGTGGTGCGTGCCGAGCTGTCCTGGTAGAGGTAGGGGTTCCACCAGCCGCTGGCATCGGAGATGAAAGCCAACTGGTCATCATCGAGCCATTCCGGTTGCATGACCGAGACTTCTGCTCCACCGGCGATGACGGTGTCCTCCAGTACGCCGTCTTCGGTGAAGTCAGCCAGGTGCAGCTCGGTGGAGTCCCACGGCATATTCGGATGTTCCCAGCTGATCCAGGACAGCCGGGTTCCCGCGGGGTTCAGCCGTGGCGCTGCAACGAATCGCGCCGGGGCGCTGAGGATGCGGATCTTGCCCGGGTCCTCGGCTGCGCTGCCGTCCAGTGGGATTTGCACGATGTGGCGTACCGGTTCTGCCCGCAGGTCTTCCATGATGGCCAGGATGCTGCCTTCTGGACCCGGGGTGAATTCGGCGAAGCGCAGCTGCGGGTCTGCGTCGGCTACGCTGGCGGGGGTCAGGGCCGCGGCATCGTGCTCCCCGACAGTTTGCCGGTAAACCCGCTGGTCAGCGAAGTTCGCAAAGACAATGGCCGGGGTGCCGCCCTCGATGAGCATCCAGCTGGAGCCGCCGTATTCGTGGACCCGGGAGCGCACGTTGAATGGTGCCTGGATGAGCTCTGCACCGGCAGTGCCGTCGGTGCCGTACTCCATCAGCGTGATGCGCCCGCCTTCGGCAGGACGGCCTTCCTGGACAATGAGCTTGTCCGAGAAGAAGCAGGCTCCGCCCAGCGGCTTGGTTCCGGCAGCGACGTCATGCGCGGAAATCGATGATGGCCATGATCCAAAGGGTAAGTGCGTAGGCATATTCTTGATCCTAGCGATCTTTATGACTCATAACGACCCTCGACAAGCATCAATCCGATGCGCTTGGATTGATCCATGACTAGATACGCCGTATTCCTGCGTGGGGTGAATGTCGGTGGGGTCAAGGTCCTGATGAAGGACCTGGCCCAGCTGCTTCTCGCTGCAGGTTTCACCGACGTGAAAACCCTTTTGGCCAGCGGCAATGCGGTGCTCAGCGCATCCAGTTCTGATCCGTTGGAAGTCCAGGAGCACTGCAATGCGGTTCTGGCCGGGCACTACCAGCGGCCGATTCCCACGCTTGTCTGCACCGTCGCGGAAATCCAGCAGCTGTCCCAGCCCTTCCCGCTGCCCTTGCCTGATCCGGCCAGCGAACACCATCGCTACTTCACGCTCTGCGAATCGGCTGAGGATGCCCAAGCGGTGGGCGCCGCTATCCAGGGACTCGCTGAGCCAGGAGCCTACCTGGTCCAGGGCCGTGCCGTAGCGTGGATTGTCCGCAAGGGCGAAAGCACCGCGAATCCCATCGGGAAGCTCATGGCCGCACAGGCAAAGCAACGCATTGTGACGACCCGTAACCACAACACCTTGGTCAAGCTCGCCAAGATTCTTGGCTGAGATCGCCGGTGAGCAATAATTGAGCCTTGACCCACTGATTGACCTGCAAAAGGCCCGGAATGTACATCCTGATCGAGCTCATTGGCATTTTCTTCTTCGCCGTCGCGGGTTCATTGATGGCCGCGCGCCGTGGCTTCGATCTGCTCGGTTCGGCCTTCCTCGGCGGGGTCTGCGGTCTGGGCGGCGGAGTGGTGCGGGATTTGATTCTCAATCAGTCCCCGGCGACTTTCGCGCATCCGGTCTACTTTGTGCCTCCGGTGCTCGCGGCGCTGTGCGTCTACGCGATTACCCCCGCGGTGCAGAAGCTGCACCGCCTGGTCCAGCTATTCGACGCGGCAGGCCTGGGCCTGTTCTGCGTCACCGGTACGCTCAAGGCCCTGGAACACGACTTCAATCCGGTCACCGCGGTCCTGCTTGGTGTCATCACCAGCGTAGGCGGCGGCTTGATGCGCGATGTCATTTCCAACGTCACCCCTGATTTGTTCAACCCGCGCGATATCTACGCGTTGGCCGCCATGGTGGGTGCCGCGCTCACCGCCGTGGCCTGGCATCTGGGGCTGATGAACGTTCCGGTGGGCGCCGGCATTGCCGCCTTGGCTTTTGCCATCCGCGTGGCTTCCATCCGCTTCGGCTGGTCGGTCCCGTTGGCCGCGGGCCATTGGCATCGCTCCCGCCCCACGCCACCGTCCAGCGAGGGTCCGCAGCACCACTTCTAGTCGATGCGCTCGAGCTTGCCCAGGTCCTCGGTGCCTGGAGAATCATCTTCGATGGTGCGCGGCGGGTTGATGATGATCGCGCCGACCAGCATCACGATGACGCAGCCGCCGAGCATCGAAAAGGCCGCACCCCATGAATCGGTGGCTTTCTGCACCACGCCGAAGAGCATGGGAACCACCGCGGCACCGGCATAGCCAAGGCCCTGGGCGAAGCCCGAGAGCACGCCTGAACCGTAGGTTGTGCGCGAGCGCAGGTTCATCATCAGCAGCGCAATGGCGAAGGTGCCCTGCCCGAGTCCGGCCAGGCAGATCCACAACGCAGTGTTCTGCGTTGGCGACAGGTAGATGCCGAGGTGCCCGGCAATCCAGCACGAGGTGAAGACCAGGACTGCAATGATCGGGTGCTTCAGCCGAGGCACCCAGAGCGGAACCAGCAGGCTGACCGGCAGGCCGAGGATCGCGAAGAGCGCCAGCATGTTGCCAGCTGCCATTTCGTCGAGGCCGCGGTTCTGCAGGTAGGGCGGAAGCCAGGTGAAGTAGACGTAGGTCTGCGCCGAGTTGCCGGCCAGGAAAATTGCCAGGCCCCAAGCCACCTTGGACTTCCAGGGGTTGATCTTGGCGATAGGCTGCGGATGCCCGCTGGCGTGGACGGGATTATCCGGGCGCTGTGTCCCGCGGTCGGCAACCAGCTGCACCAGCCATGGCACCAGCACGATGCCCGACAGGGCGGCCCAGGAACCAATGGAGATCTTCCAGTCGCTGAGATTGGCCAGTGGAACAGAGAACTGAGGGGCCATCCAGGTGCCGATGGCCAGCATCGTGACGTAGCCGCTGGTGACCATGCCGATACGGTCCGGGAAGTACTTCTTGACCAACGGCGGCAGCACCACATTGCCCATGCCGTAGCCAGCCAAGGTGATGATGGACAGGGCGAGGAAGGAATAGACCTCGGGCATGAAGATCCGCGCGACCTGGCCGATGACAGCTAGGCCCAGCGAGATCATCAGGGTTTTTTCCAGGCCGAAAGCCTTGATCAACCGCGGAGTGAGCAGGCCGAAGACTGCGAAAGCAATGGGCGCGAGCATCGCCAGCAGGCCGGTGGTGAACTCGGTGAACGCGATATCCGCTTCAATGCGGGAGAGCAACGGGGAAACTGACACCACTGCGGCGCGCAGGGACAGTGCCAGCAGCAGGATGCCAAGCAGCGCTCCAACTCGTCCTCTGATTGGAGAAGCAACGCTCTTGTTCTTCATTGATTTCTACCTGCTCGCTATTCGTTGAGGTTTCCCAACTTTTTTATTCTCGAGACCAACTCTAGTAAGCGATTGAGCTCGCCATCAAAATTGCGTTCGTACCAAGTCCCGGGCAGGGCCAGGTTCGCGTAGAGCCCCTCGCCGGCGAGCATCACCAGATGCGCGATGTCCTTGCTGCCGACTTCATCCAGAATGCACCGGTACCAGCGCTCATTGGTGCTCTCGATTTTTTCCGTCGCGGCTTTGACCCCGGCCTGGGCCAGGCGTTGCAGGGCCACCAGGTGCCGATCCAATTCGGTATCGACTTCCGCGCTGGTGCGCACGTAATAAACGGACGCCCCTTCCGCCGAGGTGCGCATCCCCTCGACATCACGGGCAACATGTTCCTCCGCGGCCTCGATGACCGCGTCCGCCAGCGCATCCTTGGAGGCGAAGTGGTAGAGCAGCCCGCCCTTGGAGACTCCGGCGCGTGCGGCCGTGGCATCCAGCGTGGCTGCCCGCTCCCCCTCTTCGCACAAGAGCGCGATATAGGCGTCAAGCACTTTGCCGCGGGCAGCAGGTGGGCGAGCCATAGTTCTCCGTTCCAAGGTGTAGTTCGTGATCGATCTGACTTTACCAACAATTGTAACTATACCGTCTAGACGGTACAGTTAACAATTGCGGGCAAATCTCCGCGCATTCCACTACCTACCCAAGGGCGAACGTCATGACCTCGAATATCTCCGAACGCGTTACAGTGCTCAGCAAGCCGCGCCGTTGGGCGGCACTGGTGGTCCTGCTGTTCCCTGTCCTGCTCATTTCCGTCGACAACACCGTGCTCTCCTTCGCGGTCCCGGCAATCACCGGAGCCCTGTCCCCCTCGGGGAACCAGCTGCTGTGGATTATCGACATCTACCCGCTGATCCTGGCCGGGCTGCTGGTCCCCATGGGATCACTGGGCGACCGCATCGGCCGGCGCAAGCTGCTGCTGATCGGCGCGACCGGCTTCGCACTGGTTTCCGCCCTCGCCGCTTTCGCCACGGATGCCACCCAGCTGGTGGCAGCCCGTGCCCTGCTTGGCGTCTTCGGCGCAATGCTCATGCCGGCCACGTTGTCCTTGATCCGCAACATCTTCCCGGATGATACCGAACGCCGGACCGCCATTGCGGTGTGGGCGGCGGCCTTCTCCGGCGGTGCTGTGCTTGGCCCCATTGTCGGCGGCGTGCTGCTCGAGCACTTCTGGTGGGGCTCGGTCTTCCTGATGGCCGTGCCAATGCTCCTGCCCCTGCTGATCGGCGGCATGATCCTTGTTCCCGAATCCAAGGACCCGAACCCGGGCCGCGTGGATCCGTTCTCGATCCTGCTGGTGGTCTTCACCCTCTTGCCATTTGTCTACGCCATCAAGACCGCGGTAACTGCCCCGTGGTACTTCTCGGCCGCGGCCATCGTCCTGGCCATTGTTTGCGGTGCGGCTTTCGTACGCCGGCAACTCAAGGCCGAACAGCCGATGCTCGATGTCCGCTTGTTCAGCAACGCACTGTTCTCTGGCGCGTTGATGGTCAACCTGATCGGCATCTTCTCGCTGGTGGGCTTCATCTACTTCGTCTCCCAGCATCTGCAGCTCATTGCAGGATTCTCCCCGCTGGTGGCGGGACTGTGGATGACTCCGGGCCTGGTGCTGACCATGGGCTTCGGATTGCTCTCGGTGGCGCTCTCGCGCCGTTTCGGCACGCCGAACATCATGGCCATCGGCCTGATCCTCTCCGCGGTCGCCTACCTGCTGGTGATCCTGGCCGGGGAGGGATCCAATTCCTTCCTGCTCATGACCGCGTTTGCTGTCCTCGGTACGGGAATCGGCATGACCGAGACCTTGTCCAATGACATGGTGCTCTCCGCAGTCCCGGCTTCCAAGGCCGGCGCGGCATCGGCGATCTCGGAAACCGCCTACGAAGTAGGCTCGGTACTGGGCATTGCAGTGCTGGGTACCATCCTGAATACGGTCTACACCTCGCGGTTGCTCGCGCCCGGCTCGCTGACCGATGCCCAGCTGCAAACTGCCGGCGAGACCTTGGGCGGAGCGCACCAGGTCGCCGCCGATTTGAGTGCCGCCGATGCGCAAGCGCTGCTGGGCTCCGCAGCCATGGCCTTCGACCACGGAGTCCTGCTGACTTCCGGCATCGCCGCGGCGTTGTCCCTGATCGCTGCCGTGGTCGTATTCCGCGTCATCAAACCGGCATTTCGGTGAACTCGGCTCACCGCTTAACCAAATTTCTGATTAATTGGTTCAAAGTTATTCATTTGTCGTCACCAAACACGTAGGCTAGGCAATGTAGTTCCAAAGTAATTCGCGAAGTACCCGTTAGAAGTTTGTGAATGTCGTACCACCTCGGTTGACGCGAGCCCCCTTCTAGACGTGAAGTGAATGACTTGGCTGCTTCGCATTATCCGTCTTCCATCCTGGAATTCGGAGGATGCGCAGATTACAACCAAGCTCGCCAACTAAACCGGCGAGAAACGTCTGAAAGGACCAAATAAGAAAATGGCAACCGGAATCGTCAAGTGGTTCAACGCTGAAAAGGGCTTCGGCTTCATCGCTCCAGACAGCGGCGATCCAGACGTCTTTGCACACTTCTCTGCAATCCAGACCCAGGGTTTCCGCACCCTGGACGAGGGCCAGAAGGTGGAGTTCGAAGTTGTTGAGGGTCCAAAGGGTCTGCAGGCTGCAGACATTCGCGCTCTCTAAAGAAGGTCTTTGGCGCTAACGCCAGACTTAGCCGAACGGCTATCCGCACTGCGGATAGCCGTTCCTTGCGTTTGAGGCGGAAGTTACTGGAATACTTCCCGTACGCCACCGGTTGTACCCAATGTGAAGCTATCTATTCTGGATCTTGCTCCGGTTGAACCCGGGACAACTATTTCCGACTCTTTCAAGTCCTCCGTCCGCTTGGCGCAAACTGCAGAACGCCATGGGTATGAACGCGTCTGGTACGCGGAACACCACAATATGCCCACCATTGCTTCCAGCGCGACCTCGTTGCTGATCAGCCACATAGCCCACCACACCGAGAAGATTCGCCTCGGCTCGGGCGGCATCATGCTTCCGAACCACTCCCCTCTGGTGATCGCCGAGCAGTTCGGCACGCTGGCCGAAATCTACGGCGACCGCATCGATTTGGGCTTGGGCCGTGCACCGGGTACCGACATGACCACCCTGCGTGCCTTGCGCCGCGACCCGTCGGCCGCCGATTCCTTCCCGCACGATGTGCTGGAGCTGCAGGCCTATCTCGCCGGCGAATCCAGGGTTCCTACCGTTCAGGCGACCCCGGGAGCAGGAACCAACGTTCCGCTGTACATCCTGGGCTCATCGCTCTTCGGTGCCAAGCTCGCCGCCCAGCTGGGACTGCCGTATTCCTTCGCCTCGCATTTCGCACCGGCTGCGCTGCATGAAGCGATCCGCATCTACCGCGAGGAGTTCACCCCCTCAGAGCAACTGGCTGAACCGTATGTCATTGCCGGCGTAGGCGTGCTGGCTGCGGAAACGGCTGAACGAGCGCATGAACTGCTGGACGTTGCCAAGCGCCATCGCGTGGCAAGCTTCATCGGCCGTTCCGCGAAGAAGGAATTCACCGAAGCGGAGATCGATATGCTCATAGATACTCCGCAGGCGCAGCAGATCCTGGACATGATGCGCTACACCGCGGTGGGCACCGGAGAACAGGTTGCCGAATACCTGCGCCACTTCGCTTCGGCAGCTCAGGCAGATGAACTGATCACCATCCATTACCCCACCGAGGAGCACGCTCGACTCGAATCGGTGATGATTACCGCCGAGGCCTGCCAGCTGGCTAGCGCCCGGTAGTTCTGATCCAGCGCTTGGCTGCCATCAGCAGCAGCGCAACCAGAGCGAGGGTCAAGGAGAATTCCACGCCAATATAGGCGTAATGCCATAGCGATCCGCCATCGGAGACTCCTGCAAGCACCGCATCGGTACGCGCAGACAGGCCCGGGCGGATCGCTGCGGTTTTAATCAGCAGCAATAGGCCGACCAGCCCTACGCCCCAGCCCCAGGCCTTGCCGGCAGCGCGCTTGGCCGACCCGGCCACCAGGGCAATGAAGAAGATGATCTCGACCATGTTCATGGCGAAGAAGACGCGGCGTCCAATGCCCAGTCCCAAGGGAATGGTGATTCCGGGTGCGGTGAATTTCAGTGGTGCCTCGATGAATGAAATGCCGATGATCAGGCCGAGCCACAGTGCAGGAATGTAGATGCGTGCAGCCACGGCCCACTGTGCGCCGCGGCTAGCAGGCGCTGGAAGGGGACTAGTCATGCCTCCACAGTACGCCCGGTTCTAGCGTACTTTGCGCAGTCCTGCCAGTGCCCAGACGGCTAGCACTGCCGCCACCACGGCGCAGCCGATGGAGAAGACCAGGATGCTCTGCTGCTGCCCGAAGACCCCGACGGCCCAGCCCAGCGCGATGACTGGAACAGCACTGCCCAGGTAGGTCACCAGGTATATGGTGGACACGGTTTGGGCGTGCTGCTTGTCGTTGACCGCGTCCACCGCTTGAGCGAAAGCAGTGCGGAAGGCCATGCCCTGGCCCAGGCCCACGAATACCAATGCCGCGATGGCCCATGGCAGCTGGCGATGCTCGGCAGCCACGGCCAGCACTACGGTGGAGGCCGCCATCAATCCCAGACCGATAGGCAGCAAGGCCTTGCCGCCGCGCACGACCAGCTGCGACAGGGCGGATATGCCCAAGGGCAGGCCGGCAATCAGGCCAATGACCAGCACCGAATCCAGGCCAAAGGCTTGGGCGAAGTAGCCAGGTGCCAAGGACAGCACGAAGCCGAAGATGGCGAAGCTCAAGAAGCCGACGAGGGCAGCGAGCCAGAACGGTGCCCGGGCCGAGCTGGGGACGCCCAAGCGGCGTGGGGCCAGGGCCTTGCTTCGCTGTCCGCGCTCAGCCAGCGCAATGGCCGGACGGGCCTGCAGGGTGCTCAATGGGACCAGGACCAGCAGCAGCAAGAACGCCTGCACCATGAACACGGTAGTGCGCCCGCCAGGCAGATGAGCCAGCAGCCCGCCCAAGACCGGTCCGAAGGCGACACCGCCCGATGAGGCCAAGAGGGTGAAGCGCGAAGCCCACTCAGGCCGCGCAGGAAGAAGTTCACGCAGGGCCGCGGCGCTAGCACCGGTAGCCAGCGCGACACCGGCGCCCTGCAAACCACGGCCAAGGCACAGTTCCAGCAGGTTGCCGGCCGATCCGAAGACCAGGGTTCCAGCGAAGGAAATAACGACCGCGATCACCAGCGCCGCACGGCGTCCGATATGATCCGACCAATGCCCCACGGTGGATAGGAAGAGCATCAGCGAACAGACGTAGCTGGCAAAGGCCACGGTGGTTCCCATGGCGCCAAGGTGCAATTCGGATTGGAGTGCCGGATACAGCGGGGTGGCCAGGTTGGCTCCGACCAGCAGCAGGAAGCTGACGGACACGGTGATCACCAGTCGAGCGGTCAGCCCGGGGTTCCAGGAGAGTACGCGATGGTTCATTGGCTGCATGCGCAGCTCGCTGATAACCGACAAATTCACTCCCGGGATCAAAGTAGTCCAGACCAGCTGGGCACGAAGAATGCCCAGAAAGAGTTTTTACCGGTGGGGCCACTCGCTGCCCCACCGGTTAGTTGAGCGTTCTGCTTGCGTTTGTCTACTACAACAGAGCGTTCACTCACTAATATCCGCCTGCTGAAAGCAACGAGAGAGATTTCTTGCTAGCATTTGAGCAGATTGTTCAAAATTTTGTCCCCGCAGATAACCCGGAGTGAGCATATAGTGCGATTAGACGATGTAGACCTGAAAGTGCTGCTCGCACTGATCAAGGATCCCCGCATCCAAATCTCTGAACTCGCAGATGAGGTCGGTGTTGCGCGCAACACAGCGCAGTCGCGATTGCGCCGTTTGCAGCGTGCCGAAATCCTTCGCGACGGTGGCCGCGACATCGATCTGAGCAAGCTCGGCTACGACGTCCTGGCCTTCGTGACGTTGGAAGTGAACCACCGCGATCTGGATACCGTGGTCACCGCGCTGCGCCAGATCCCCAGCGTGCTGGAAATCCACGAGACCTCCGGACGTGGAGATCTCTGGGTGCGGCTCATCGCCACCGACACCCACCAGCTGCAATCAGCACTGCGCCAGATCCTGCGCGTCAAGGGCGTCACCCGTTCGGAAACAACCTTCGCGCTCCATACGCACCTGGCCTACCGTGCCGCTCCCCTGCTGGAGCACTATGCCGAACATGACCACTGAGAAGTCATTCACTGTCAGCTGCAGAAAACAAGTCTTTCGTTTCCCGAAGCAGCGTCCTACTCTGGTGATACGAGAAGTCACGAGGTAAATCCCCGGCTTCCGGCCGATCCCTCGTATTCGACGAAGGAGTACGCAATGACGAAGGATTTCGACACCACAGAATTTGCGCCGGAGTTCGGCAACGACATCTACGAACCGGATGACGGACGCGATTCCCAGGCTTATGAGGGCTCAAGCGACATGCCGGAAACCATGCGCAACCTCGACCCGCTGGCACAGCGCAATTACCTCTACGACGATGACCTGGAAACCGAAGACCAGCTCGACAACGAATTCGCCGCAGACGATGACGACGACGAGGAAAGCACAGAGCTTGTTGACCTTGAGGACGAACTCTAGGCCGTGGGCTAAGCAAATCTTTGGCTAAAGGCCATAGACTTTAGAAGTGATTAATCCAGTTCATCTGCGCACATTGCTCGAAGTGGTGGCGCATCGTTCCTTTGCCACGGCCGCAACCCGCTTGGGCTACACGGCCAGCGCTGTCTCCCAGCAGATGACAGCGTTGGAGCGAAGCACCGGTACCACGCTGTTCCTGCGCGGCGCACGCTCCATCACCCCGACGCCAGGCGCCCTGCGCATGGTGCGCCATGCCAAACGGGTGCTCACCGACCTCGACGCCCTCATGGCAGACGTCGCCACCATCTCCACCGAAGCTACCGACCTTGAGGAAATCAAGCTTGGCATCTTCCCCTCGCTGGCGACCTACGCGCTGCCGCAGATCCTCAAGGCACCGGATTGGTCCTCCTTGGGCATTAACCTGCGCCTGTGGATCGGCGAACCCCAGCAAACTGTCGCAGGCCTTGGCACCGGCGGCGACCTCGACCTCGCACTGATCTTCCAGGTGGGACCCGGCGGACTGTCGTGGCCAGCGTCCCTGGAGCGCACCTGGTTGGGCGATGACCAGTTCCGGGTAGTGATCCCGGCGTCCTGGCCCATCGCTGAAGACGCCCAGCTGACCGTGGACCAGTTGGCCGAATGGCCATGGATCTTCCACCACCCGGGCACCTCGGATGCCACCTTGATTTCACGCTTGTTCTCTTCCTACAACATCCACCCGCAGGTGGCTGCCTACTGCGACGACTTCAATGCGTCGCTGAGCCTGGTTTCCTCGGGACTGGGCGCCGCCCTGGTTCCCGATCTGGCCATGGCCAACGCTCCGGAAGGCATCCGCATAGTTGATGCCCCCGAGATTCGCCTGGCCCGCTCCATCTTCGCGTTGAAACCGGAGAATTCCAAGAAGCCGAAGGCCGCGCTGGTATTGGACCGGCTCGCCCAGGTGCTCTCCCGCTGATTCGTTGCGCCGCGGCGCCACTGGTGCCTGCATCCGTCCCAAGAAAGAGGAATGTCCCGGTGGAGAACCAGACCCCTGCATCGTCCAGCGATGGCGTAGTCATCTCGGCCGTGCATGGACCAATCGGCCACATCGAGCTGAACCGTGCCAGCAAGCTCAATGCGTTGACCCTGGAAATGCTCATTGAGCTGGGCCGGGTGCTGCGTGCGTGGGCCGTGGACCCGTCGATTTCGCTGGTGCTGCTCACCGGCCGCGGTGAGCGCGCCTTCTGTGCCGGCGGAGATATCGCCGATTTCCATGCAGCAGTCACCACCGGACGCCATCAGGACTTCGTCGATCTGCTCGCGAGAGAATTCGAACTGGATTACCTGATCTCCACCTATCCCAAGCCCCTGATCACCTTGGCCCATGGCATCACCATGGGTGGGGGCATCGGCTTGGCCTCGCACGCACCGGTGCGCCTGGTGACCGCGAACGCCACCATGGGAATGCCCGAAGCGAAGATCGGCTACACCCCGGATGTGGGAGGCAGTCACCTGCTGGCCAGCGCGCCGGGCCACTTCGGCGAGTTCTTTGCGATGAGTGCGCAGTCCTTCACCGGTGCCGATGCCGTACTTCTCGGTTTTGCCGATGCCGTTGTCACCGAGGACTTCGCCCAGAACATCCTCGATGAGCTCGATGAGTTCGCGGGGCTGAATGCCGGAGAGATCGCGGCTGCTATCGAGGTCATGCACGGTGCGCCCGAGTCCTTCGCCTTGGAACTGGACCGCGGCTGGATCGATCATGCTTTCAGTGCCGCCACCCCGCAGGAAGTCTTGGCACGCTTGGAGCAGATGGTCCATCCTTCGGCGCAGCGTGCCGCGCAGATGCTGGCAGCGAATTCCCCGACCAGCGTGGCCAGCGCGTTCTACAACGTGCGGGCTGCACGTGAGGAGCAGGACCTGCGTTCGGCATTGGACCGCGAACTGCGCCTGGCTCGCTACCTGATGCACCGTGCCGATCTTGCCGAGGGCATCCGTGCCCAGGTCATCGACAAAGACCGCAACCCCACGTGGATTCCGGCTTCGCTGGAGGAAGTGGACCACGAGGCGTTGCGGTCTCTGGCTGCTGATTCGGAAGGCTAGCTGTCAGCTCCCGGCTTGCCTTCTGGACGGGTGACATCTGCATGCACCGGGCGCACCTTGGCTGAATCCCTGGGCTCAATGCGCGGGGCGTTCACTGCATCGGCTGGTTCGCGAACCACCGACGGGGTGATATCCACGCTCTTGGGCGCCGCGTAGTCCAGCGGTGCATGCTCGCCGAAGTGGTCCGCGTCGGCTTCATCCCAGTCTTCCATCCAGGAACCTGGAATATCCTCGAGCAGCTCGCCGGGACGCAACCACTGGAACAGCGAGGCGTAGGAGCGAGTGGACTGCAGGTTCACCCGGCGGCGCAGCATCCGGGTGTTCAGCTGCTCCGGGCTGGTCAGTCCCATCGATGCCATGATCTGCGCGCATTCGGTGACGGTCAAGCGATGGTAGTTGTAGACGCGGTGGCCCTTGTCTTCCACATCCAGGGCACGCATCAGGCGCTTGTTCTGCGTGGCTACGCCTACGGGGCAGTGGTTGGTGTGGCACTGCTGGGCCTGGATGCAGCCGGTGGCCATCATCATGGAACGTGCCGAGAAGGTGAAATCGGCTCCCTGGATCAGCCGCTTGATGATGTCGGAGCCGTTGGCGACCTTGCCTGCCGCGGCGAGGCGGATTTCGTCGCGCAGTCCGGCACCCACCAAGGTGTTGTGCACCAGCATCAAGCCTTCGGTCAGCGGGGCGCCAACATGGTCCTCGTATTCCAGCGGCGCAGCTCCGGTGCCGCCTTCAGCGCCATCAATGGTGATGAAGTCCACCAGGATGCCGGTTTCCAGCATGCCCTTGCACAGGGCCATGACGTCGGTGCGGGAACCAACGCAGAACTTGATGCCCACTGGCTTGCCACCGGAGAGGTCGCGAAGCTTCGCTACGAAGTGCATCAATTCGCGCGGGGTGGAGAATTCTGCGTGACTGGCCGGTGAAATGCAGTCCACGCCCATCGGGACATCGCGGGCCTCGGAGATTTCCGCGGTGACCTTGGCAGCCGGCAGCACGCCGCCGAGCCCGGGCTTGGCGCCCTGGGAGAGCTTGATGGTGATGCCCTTGACTTTTTCATGGTTCGCCTTGGCAGCGAAGGTTTCGGGGTTGAAGCGGCCCTGCTCGGTACGGCAGCCGAAGTAGCCTGAACCGATTTCCCAGAACAAGTCGGCCCCGTATTCCAGGTGGTACTTGGTCAGCCCGCCCTCACCGGTTTCATGGACGAATTCTCCCATCGCGGCGCCCTTGTTCATCGCCTGCACGGCGTTGGCAGAAAGCGAGCCGAAGCTCATCGAGGAGATATTCATCAGCGAAATCTCATAGGGCTGCGAGCACTGGCTGGACCCCACCCGTACGCGGTGCTGCGATGCTACCGGGGCTACCGGAGCTGCCGAATGCAGCAGGTATTCGTGGCCGACTTCATTGACATTCAGCTCCGTGCCGAAAGCCTTATGGCTATCGGCTCCCTTGGCCCGCGCGTAGATCAGAGAGCGGGTGTCGCGGTTGAAAGGACGGCCATCGGTATTGCGCTCAATGAAATACTGCTGGATCTCGGGGCGGATGAATTCGAAGAGGTAGCGGGCGTGCCCGACAATCGGGAAATTGCGCAGGATCGCATGCTTCTTTTGCAGCAGGTCCCTGATGCCCAGAAGCACCAGCAAACCGGTGAGCACGACGAGGATCCACCACACCCATTCCCCGGAGGTGCCGGCAAGGATTGCGGTCACCACGAAGCCAGTGAATAGGACAGCCAGGAACAGGAGAACCACTATTCGCATCATGATGCGAGCCTAGTACCTCCCCGCTGCCTTGTCAGTTCCATCCATTGGGCGGGGCGTGGATCAGCTTGGCAAAATCCGGTCCGCTTCGCGCACGGCCATGCGGGAGAACAAGGATTGCCCATCGGCCAATAGCGCTGGCGCCGCACCGCGTTCCAGCACCACTCCTTCATGGAGCACCAGCACGTTCTGCGCCCGGGCCAGGATCGATAGCCGGTGGCTGATCATCAGCACCGCCATCCCTTCACTGCGGCGGCGTTCCACTGCTTCCAGGACCAGCTGTTCGCTGCGTGCATCCAGGGCGCTAGTGGATTCATCGAGGATCAATACCGCGGGGTTGCGCAGCAGCGCCCGGGCCAGGGCCACGCGTTGGCGCTGGCCACCGGAAAGCCGGGCAAAGCGATCCCCCAACCGGGTCTGCAATCCGGCCTTCTGCTGGCGCAGCCAGGGGCCCATGCCCAGCTCGTCGAGGACCTGCTCCATCTCGGCGTCGCTGATCCCTTCCGCCCCCAGCAAGAGGTTCTCGCGCAGCGTTCCACGGATCATCACCGCCTCTTGTGAGACCAGGATGATCCGGGTGCGCAGCTGCGCCAAGCTGGCGGCCTCCAGCGGCACATCGCCGAAGCTGGCGGTGCCGGCAGCTTCCACCGAGCGCACCAGGGCCGCCGCGACCGACGATTTGCCGGAGCCGCTTTCGCCCACCAATGCGAGCAGGGAGCCTGGTTCCAGCTCGAAATCCACGCCGCGAACTACCCGATGGCGCTCGAAGGCAACCGACAGATCCGCCACGCGCAAGGTGCCGGAAGCAGGAAGGGGAACCGGGTTGGCGGGTTCGGAAACCGGATGGCTGGTTATCGCCGTGGCGTACAGCCGGCGAGCGCTGGCCAGCGAATCCTGCAGGCCCAGGATGAACCCGTCTACCGCGCGCACCGCTTCATAGGAAGGGACCAGGGCACAGCACAGCACGATCAGCGTGCCGAACTGCCCGGCGGTTCCCAGCAGGACAAAGAGCGCGAGCAGGCTGCCCCAGACCACCAGCTGGGTCAGCGTGGCCCGTACCGCGCTCACGGTTCCGGCCGAGCGCGCCGCTTGCCGGCTTTCGTGCAGGCTTTCGCGCATCCGCGCCATGACGGGTTTGCCGGCATTGAATCCGTGAATCACGTCGATGCCGGCAAGCGCGTCGGCCAGCAGCTGGTTCTGGGTGCCGCGAGCACTGGCGGTGGCCCGCGCGGTACGGCGCAGGGCGCCGACGCCAATGGCCGGGATGGCCAGCCCGATCAGCACATAGCCGGCGAGCAGCACGAGGGCCGGTTGCATGCCGAATACCGCCCAGGCTCCCCAGGTTGCCAGGCCGCTGACTGCCACTGCCGCCACGGCTGGGGGCAGGGTGTGGGCGAAGAACACCTCGACCTTGTCGATGTCGCTGGTGGCCTTGGCGAGCATGCCGCCGGAATTCTTGCTGTCCGCGGCGAAGGGCGCTTGGCGTTCAAATGCCTGGTACATGCGGTTGCGCAGCCGCGCCAGGGACAGGAAGGCCACCCGGTGCCCTACATACTGCTCCAGGTAGCGCACCGCTCCCTTGACCAGCCCCAGCAGGATGACCACAGCGATCAGCGGTCCCCAGCCAAGGACCATAGGCAGCTGCTCACCGCCCAGGTGCAGGGCCTTGGCCAGGCCGAACCCGGCCACGGCGTAGATACCCAGCGAAGCCAGGCGAGTGGCGCAGGCCAGCACGCAGGCCAGCAGCAGCGGCGGGAGCAGGTCCTTGGTGCTGCCAATCAGCCAGGCGACGGTTTTGATAGTGGAGATTTTCTGCGTGCGCATTAGTTCCCCTCCCCCAGCTGGCTCCGGCCACTGGCATGCAGCGCATCAGCGCGTTGGCGGAATCCGTCCATGGCTTCCTTGAGATAGCCGTCGGCGGCCAGCAGCTCGTCACGGCGTCCGGCCTGGATGAGCTGTCCGTGGTCCATGACCAGAACATAGTCGTAGTCGGCCAGCAACCCCAGCCGGTGGGTGACGGTGATGACCGTGGTGCTGCGGTCCAAGGAGCGCAGGGTTCCCAGCACGTCCGCCTCGGTCTGGACGTCCAAGGCGCTGGTGGGCTCATCGAGCAGCAGCACGGGACGCTGCGCCAGCAGGGCGCGGGCCAGCGACAGGCGCTGGGCCTGGCCGCCAGAAAGCCGTGCCCCGCCCTCGCCCAGGCGTTGCGCCAATCCCCCGGGTTGCGCCTCGAACCACGCTCCCATGCCGACCTGGCGCAGCGCCAGGAGCAGTTCGCCGTCGGCAGCCCGGGGCGCCCCGAGCAGGAGGTTTTCGCGCAGGCTCATGCCGAAGAGCGTGGCGTGCTGTTCCACTACGGCGGTATTGGCCTTCAAGGTTGCCGGGCCCATGGCTTGCCGGGCATCGCGGATGGTGCCGGAGGAAGCTTCGAGCTGGCCCTGGAGCACGCGCAGCAGCGTCGTCTTGCCGCTGCCCGAGGGGCCGATGATGGCAGTACGCGAACCGGCCGGGAAATGCCAGGAAATTTTGTCCAGCGCGTGGTGCCCGCTGTCGTAGCTGGCGCTGACTTCTTCCAGGATCAGATCACGGTGGCGCAGGTCCACGGGCAGCGGATTGGCCATGGAACGGTGCATGGGGATGTCGGCGACTTCGGCCAGTTTCTTCTCGGCAGCCTTGCCGGTCATCCCGATGTAGAAGAAGCTGCCGACGTAGTTGACCGGGGCGAGCATCAGGAAGCTCAGGATCACCAGTGACAGGGCAGAACCCGGGGTGATGGCCCCGGAGCTGGCGCGCCACCAGGCCAGCAGGGCGGCACTGGCGAGCAGCAGCACGGCGAAGCTGGAATCGATGACCAGCAAGATCAACTGGTTGCGGGCCAGCAGTTTCATCACTTGCTGGCGTACGCGTTCGGTGGCCTGCTCGATGCGCGATCCCATCCACCGGCTGCCGCCGTTGAGCTTGAGCATGCCCAGCGAGCGCAGTGCGTCCAGGAAGGTCGCCGAGAGGATGCCCTGGGCTCGGCGGTACTCTCCGTTCGAGGAGCCGAAGCGCCGCTGGAAGCCCAGGACGATGACCGGGACCAGCGCGGTGGGAACCAGCAGTACCAGTGCGCTGAGCGGGTCGATGGCAAAGGCGATGAAGCACAGGATCAATACCGGGGTGGCTACCGCGGAGATTGCCGGCCCGATGAAGCTGGAACGGTATTTCACGGACCGCTCCACCGAGTCCATCGCCGCATGCAGCAGCTCCCCATCGCCGGAGGCGCGCACCGCCAGCGGGCCGATGGACAGATAGTGCTTGAGCAGCTTCATGCGGTGGTACTCGGTCAGGTCGAGGCTGTTGCGCGAGATCACGACCGGGATCAAGAAGGTGGCAACCGCCATGATCAGCAGTTCGCCGAAGGCGCTGGCATACCATTGGGTGCCCAGCGGGCGATGGGCCATGAGTTCATCCAGGCCTTGGCCCACGACGATCACCAAGCCGGCGGTTCCGGCCGCGGCACTGAGGCTCAGTGCCACCACGATGGCTGTTGCAGCCGAAAATATTCCAAAGACCCTACGCACCCTCCTATCCTAGGGCAGAGCACACCGGCAGTTCCGCGCCGTGGGGCTTGCCGGCCAGGCTGGGCCGTGAAGCGTCATACATTGCCCGTGATGCGCGTTGTGCGCGAAACTGGAGTGCATGAGCACCCCGGAGCTGAAACAACGTCCGCATTCTGTCACCTTGCGATTCCTCGCGGCACCAACCGACGTCGATGTCACCGGGATTGTTCCTGCGGGCACCGTTCTGGAGTGGGTCGACAAGGCCGCCTACGCCGCGGCGGTGGGATGGTCCTCCAGCTATTGCGTCACCGCCTATGTAGGCAATATCCACTTCGCCGACCCGATCCACTCCGGGGATCTGGTGGAAGTGACCGCTTCAGTGGTGTACACCGGAACCAGCTCCATGCACATCCATACCGAGGTGTCCTTCAGCGATCCGCGCGAATTGCGGCCGGTGAAGTCCAGCAGCTGCCTGGTGATCTTCGTAGCCGTCGGCGAGAATGGGAAGCCGACCCCGGTTCCGGCGTTCACCCCGGGTACGGCCCGGGAAATCGCCATGCGCGAGAATGCGCTGGCGCGCATTGAGATCCGCGAGCAGATCGTCGCGTCCATGAACGATCAGGTATACACCGATGAGGGAACCGCCGAACGCGTGACGCTGCGCTTCCTGGCGGCGCCCACCGATGTGAACTGGGGCGGCAAGGTCCACGGCGGCATCGTGATGAAGTGGATTGACGATGCCGCTGAGCTGTGCGCGGCCCGCTACTGCCAGCAGGAAACCGTTGCAGTGTTCTCCGGCGGCGTGCGTTTCTACCGCCCGCTGCTGATCGGCCACCTGGTGGAGGTGGAGGCGCGCCTGGTCTACACCGGGAACAAGGGAATGCACGTTGCGGTGCATGTGCGCTCTGGCGATCCGAAGACCCGGGAAATGCAGCTGACGACCTACTGCCTGACCGTGATGGTGACCCGCGATGAAACCGGCACCGCTGTTCCGGTCAAGCCCTGGGTGCCCGTCACCGGGGAGGACAAGCGGCTGTGGAATCACGCCCGCGACTTGTTGGCCATCCGCGCCAACGCGCCTGGCGGTTACACCCCAATCCATATGGCCAAGGAGAACGCGAAGTGAGTGCAGCAAAGCCCTTCGTCAAAGTGTGCGGCTTGTCCACGGCCCAGGACGTGCAAGCCGCTGCGGCCCATGGTGCTGATGCCATCGGGTTCGTGCTCACGCCCAGTGCCCGGGAAATTTCCGCGCAGCGCGCCGCCGCATTGGTGAAGGCGGTTCCCGCAGGCATTGCCACCGTGGCGGTATTCCGCGGCGAAGAGATCCAGACGGTGCTTCAGCTTGCGGCGCAAGCCGGCGTGAGTTGGGTGCAGCTGCACGGGCAGCGCACGGCAACGGATGTGAGCACCGCCCATGAGGCCGGGCTCAAGGTCATCCGCGCGGTGCGGCGCGATGACCCGGAGGAGCAGTTTGCCGATTGGGGCGAAGATCTGCTGCTCATTGACGCCTCGGTCCCCGGCAGCGGCGAAAGCTGGGATTATGCGGCAGTGAAGGATCTGGCCGCTGGTCGGCGCTGGCTGGTGGCCGGCGGACTGTCCCCGCAGAATGTCGCTGATGCCTTGGCTGCGTCCAGCGCTTTCGGCGCCGATGTCTCCTCCGGCGTCGAATCATCGCGCGGAGTCAAGGATCCCGAACTGATCGCCATGTTCATTGATGCGGCCAAGGCTTCGCCGAATCCCGCACATTGAGTCCCCCGGCACGGTCCAGCAGGAATTGCGCGAGTGAATTGATTCAGCGGATCCAATTGTGCGGGGCCGGCTTGCGGGTGCTGGGCAGCGCTCCGTCCTGGCGCCACTGGTGCAGCCACTCGGGCAGCACCATGTCTGCTGGCAGTTCCAAGCCGACTGCTGCCAGGATTTCCTCGTTGGAAACCGCACCCTTTGTCGAGGTCATCCGGGTGGCGACATAGGCGCGAGCGTAGATTTCGCCCTTCACGACGATGCGCTGCTCGAAGAAGATGCACTTGTCGTCCATGCCGATCAGCCGGGTTTCCTGGGAGAACTTGGTTCCCAGGCGCACCGACTTGCGGAAGGTGATGGTCTCGGTCTGCACGACCGGAACCCATTTATTCCTGGACATGATGTCCCAGACACCGGAACGGAACATCAAGTCGAAGCGTCCGAGATCGAAGATCGAGAAGTACATGCCGTTGTTGATGTGGCCGGCAAAGTCGATATCGGTCAGCGTGGCACGCATGCCCACTGAGCTGGTGTCGAACATGGACAGCTTGGAAGCCTTCTTGCTGTTCAGGTAAACCATGAGGATTCGGAAAATCATGTGCATACCATCACATTACTGCCTAGTAACCTTTCTGCCTAGCGCATTTCCTCCCGGGTCAACGCCAGGGGTAAGCCTCCAGGCTCATGCCCGGAAAACCGCAGACCGGTAAAGTCGTTTCCAATGCCTGGCCAACGAGATGATCAAGGAACACCATGTACCGACTCCCCGAGCTAGTACACCGGAGGCTCCCGACGCTGCCTCCGGTGGATTGGGAACGTCCGTCTCCGGATAAGAAGAGCTTGCGCCGCGACATTATCGTCGCTTCGGGCTTCCTCCTGCTGGCGCTGGCCATGCACGAACTGCTGCTCTCCCTGACCGAGCAAGAGAACGCGCCCGATCCTCTTCTCGCCTATCTCGTGCTTGTGTCCCTGATCGTGCCGCTGATGTTCCGCCGGCGCTGGCCCATAACCATGATGCTCATCGGTTCGGCTGCGTTCGTGGGCGCCGGAAGCGAAAATACCTACCAAGTCGGCATGGAGCTCTGCGCGCAGCTGGCCTATTTCATCGGCATCTACACCGCGGTCACGTGGTCGAAGAACCGCCGGGGACTGTGGATAGCGATGAGCGTGGTGCTGCTGTTCATGGCTACCTGGGTGATCGTCACCTTCTTCACCTCCGATTTGCTCACGGCCACCGGAACTTCCATGGTCGAGGATCCAGCAGGCGTGCTGCCGACGTCAACGGCCTTCATCTTCTACAACCTGCTGATGAACCTGCTGTACTTCGGCGGCGCGATCTTCCTGGGCATGGTCAGCTGGACCAATGCCTACGCCAGCCAAATAGTGGAAACCCAGGCCCAGCGCATTGCCGACCAGTCCCAGCAGCTGGCAGACCGTGCGGTCAACGAGGAACGGCTGCGCATCGCCCGCGAGCTGCACGATGTCATTGCCCACCACATTGCCTCGGTGGGAATCCAGGCTTCGGCCGCCCGCATGGTGCATGAGCGCGATCCCCAGCAGTCCATCGAACTGATGCGCGGCATCGAGTCCTCGGCACGCAGTGCAGTCAGCGAAACGCGGGCACTGCTGGGCGTATTGCGCGAACATCGCGGACCGGAGGATTCGCCGAACAGCGCTGAGGGGGCACGGAACCCCGAACCCTCCATGGCGCAGCTCGATGAGCTGATCGCAGCCAATGAACGCCAGGGACTGAGCATCCAGATCTCCCGCGATGAACACCAGCCCGGCTTCATTTCTGACCTGCCGGCAGGCCTGTCGCTCGCGCTCTACCGCATCAGCGGCGAAGCCTTGGCCAATGTCCGTGCGCATTCCACGGCCCGCACAGCTACCTTGTCGCTGCGTTCGGGAACCGATGCCGATGGCGCATGGATAGAAGTCGAGGTCACCGACAGCGGCCGTCCCCGGCCGGATTCCGCCGGTGGCGGCTACGGCCTGCGTGGCATTCGCGAACGCGCCAAGCTGCATCATGGGCTAGTGGAAATCGGCCCGCGCATTCCGCACGGCTGGCGTACCCGGGCCCGGTTGCGCGTGGTTTCCGACGCGGCAACTAGACTGGCAACATGAGCAAAATTACCGTGGTGATCTGCGATGACCAGTCGCTGATCCTCTCGTCGCTGAAACTGATCTTGCAAACCGATCCGCAGATCCAGGTCATCGGCACGGCAGGCAACGGCCAAGCGGGCCTGGAAATGGTTCGCGAGCTGAACCCCACGGTGGCGCTGATGGATATCCAAATGCCGCAGATGGACGGCATCGAAGCCACGAAGCTCATCGCCAGCACCACCCAGACCAAGGTCATTGTGCTGACCACCTTCAACCGCGACGACTACCTCTTCGAGGCCATGGATGCCGGGGCCAGCGGGTTCCTGCTGAAGAATGCAGAGCCTGAAATGCTGGTGGCCGCCGTGCACCAGGTGGCCGCCGGCCACGGGCTGCTCTCCCCCGAAGTCACGCTCAAGCTCATCCAGCGTGGCACCGGCGCGGTCCCTGCCGCGGATTCGGCAGCGGCAACTACCGAGGCCCAGCAGCTGGAAAAACTCACCGAACGCGAACGCCAGGTACTCTGCGAACTGGCCCAGGGCAAGAACAACCAGGAAATCGCCGCAGTGCTCTCCTTGTCGGAAGCCACGGTGAAAACCCACCTGTCGAACCTGTTGGCGAAGCTGCACCTGCGCGACCGGGTGCAGGGCGTGCTATTCGCCCACCGCGCCGGACTCATCCAATAGTTTCATTCTCCAGACGGAGCGCAAATGCTGCTTCGTTTCCTAAGCTGATGAGTAGAAACAATACTTGGCAGAGGAAAACATGCTTGAGCTAAACCATGTGTCACGGTCATTTGCACAGAATTTGGTGCTCGATGACATCAGCTTCACCGTACCTGGCGGCGCGCTCACCGGATTCGTCGGTGCCAACGGTGCCGGCAAGACCACCACCATGCGCATCATCATGGGATTGCTCAGCGCCGATTCCGGTTCTGTTTCGCTCAACGGCCGACCGCTCAATGGAGCCACCCGCCCCAACTTCGGCTACATGCCCGAGGAACGCGGCCTGTATCCCAAGCAGCCGGTCATAGAGCAGCTGGTCTACCTCGGACAGCTCCATGGCCTGTCCCGCTCCGGAGCACGCAAACGGGCCATGGAACTGCTGGCCCGTTTCGGATTGGCTGACCGCGCCAAGTCGAAACTCGAAGCCCTGTCCCTGGGCAACCAGCAACGCGTTCAAGTCACCGCAGCACTGCTGCACGAACCCGACGTGCTCATCCTCGACGAACCTTTCAGCGGACTTGACCCGATCGCGGTGGACGCAATGAGCTCCATCCTGCGCGACTATGCAGCGCGTGGCGTACCGGTGCTCTTCTCTTCGCATCAGCTGGATCTGCTCGATGTGCTGGTGGACCATCTGGTGATCATCCAGGACGGCAGGATCCTGGCCAATTCATCGGCAGCCGGGCTCCGTGCGACGCAGGCATCCCGGCACCGGTTGTCCCTGGGCTCCGACACGGGCTGGCTGCGCAATGAACCGGGGGTCACCGTTATCGATATTTCAGGCCATGACGCATTGGTGAATTTCGATTCCGAAGCCGATGCCCAACGCGTGCTCGCCACCGCCATGAGCCGCGGGCCCGTCGCAGAGTTCGCAGTCCATCGCCCTTCGCTGGCCGACATCTACCGGGAGATCATCAAGTGAACACCACCACGGCTCCATGGCTCATTGTCGCCTTGCGCGAAGTCGAAACCAAGCTGCGCGACAAAGCTTTCATCATCAGCACCATCGTGACCTTGCTGTTCATCATCGGATCGGTCGCCGTTACCGGATTCCTCGCCAATCGCACGTCGAATTTCGCCGTGGCTGCCACCGACGATGCCAGTTTCCGGGTGCTGGAGCAGGTGATCCAGGATCGCCCCGAAGACGTGGAATTGAGCATTTCCAGGCTCGCTCCTGAACAGGCGGAGCAGCAGCTATCCGCTGAGCGGCTGAACGCGACCTTGTCCGGTTCGGCCGATGCGCAGGAATTCACGCTGACCGGTTTCAACGCGGTCGACCAAGAGCTCAGTTCCCTGGTCCGCGAGGCAATGAAAACCGTGAAGACCGATCAGCTGCTGGCCGAGGCCGGACTGGAATCAGCTGGCCTGCCCGATAACGAGGACCTCATTCTCGATCAGCTCCATGGCGATTCCGAACGGGCCGCGATGGCCAGTGCCATGGCGCTGGTCTTCTCGTTCCTCTTCTACATGGCCGCATTCCTCTTCGGCATGCCCATCGCCAACTCGGTCATCGAGGAGAAGCAGAACCGCGTGGTCGAGATCCTGGCCAGCACCATCCGGCTGCGCCAGCTGCTGGCAGGAAAAATCATCGGGAATGTCGTTCTCGCAATGATCCAGCTCCTGGCCTTCCTCAGCATTGGCTTGCTGGCTGCCTACATTTCCCCGATCCAGATCCCGTTCCTCGGAGTTGTCACCCAGGTGGCCGGGTGGTTCGTGGTGTTCTTCTTCGGCGGTTTCCTGCTTCTGGCCGGGATCTGGGCAGCGTTGGGCTCCTTGGCTACCCGTACCGAGGATCTGCAGCAATCCAGCGGGCCCGTGGTGGGCCTCCTGATGGCGGTGCTGTTTATCGGGTTGTATGCCAAGGGCAGCTTCCTGGTGGTCGCTTCGTACATTCCTATCGTCTCCTCGGCGGCGATGCCTAGCCGCCTGCTCTCCGGCGAGGTCGCTTTCTGGGAGCCGATTCTTTCGCTGGCAATTCTCCTGGCTGCCTGCTGGCTCGTGCTGCTGTTTGCCGAGAAGATCTACGGCAGGGCAGTGATGCACACCGGTGGCGCGTTGACCTTGCGCAAGGCACTGAAGCTCGAGGTCTGAGCCTGCAAGAATAGGCGGGGTCCAGTCCATTCTGGACTGGTCCCCGCATATTCCCTGATGTTAACCGGTCGGTGTTCCTGCCAGTGCTGGGTATGGATTACCACTGGTAAACTGGATGACTCGTTCCATAGCGAGCGCAGCCTGGAATACGGTCCTTTCATCCCATGGCTGACCGACAATCTGCAGTCCAATCGGAACGTTGGCCTCACCCACACCGCACGGAAGATTCATCACCGGTCGATGATTGGCGATGTTGAAAGGACTGGTCATATGGCCCTCCCAATAGTGCTTAAGCTTCCGTCCTGCCACGCTGATCCCGTCCAGGTAGTCTCCGTCGGCCTGCAGCCAATCGACTGCGTTCGTCGGGCAAAGCAAGACATCCACGCCTGACATAGCCGTGTTCAATTGCTGATTGAACAGTGCGTCCAAGCGAAGGGAATCGACCAATGACACTGATTCCGCCTGAGCCAGCGCATCGGCAATGAATTGATCGGTATAAGCAGCTCTCGGATTTTTAGAGTTCCCGATGATCTGGGTCATCGCCGGGGCAAGAATTTGTCCGAAATGGGCGAAGCTTGTTTCCCTGACCTGGTCTGTTGTCCAGGGCAGGTCGACTTCCACAATATTCGCGCCCAGATCCCGCAGCCGCTGGATCGTCGAGGCGAACGCTGCGGCAACCATTTGGCTTACGGGGTAATTGCCCAGCTCCAGGGAGACCCCGATCTTCAAGTCGGCGAGAGACGCTTCTTCAAATTCTTGGCTGGGATTTGTCGATCCCCAAGAGTTCGAATCAGCCGGGTGCGTACCGCTGATGATTGATGACATAAGCAGAACATCCGCGACGGTTCGTCCCATCGGCCCATCGCCGCGGTAACGATCAGCGGCCAATTCCCCAGCCCCGGGGATCCTTCCGTATGGGGCCTTGTACCCAACGGTTCCGGTGAAGGCAGCCGGAATTCGAGTTGATCCTGCAATGTCCGAGGCGGTAGCCAACGTGGTAAATCCGGCTGCCAACGCTGCACCCGATCCCCCGGAGGATCCGCCCGGTGACATTTGGGGGTTCCAAGGGTTGCGGGTAACTCCCCAGATAGGAGAGTGCGTTACAGTGGCGCAGCTGAACTCAGGACTCGTCGCTCGGCCGTGGATAATGGCTCCGGCAGTTCGGAGCCGTTCGATGATCGGATGGTCGACCTCGGCAACAGACTGTTTCTGCGAGAGCAGTCCCATCGAAAGGCTGTGCCCTGCTAGCCCGTGTTTTTCCTTCGCGACGACACTGATGCCTAACAATGCCGGCAACTGTTGCACTTCATTTGCGCGACGGGCTTTGGCGTACGCCTCCGTGTTTCTGGCAGCTTCAGCATATGCGTCGGTTTCCATCGTCTCGGTCAGCGCGTTGATTCTTTCGACCCCACGGTCCCTGTCGGCATTGATCAATTCAAACTGGGCTTCAAGGACCTCTGCAGGAGAGATTTCTCCACTGCGGAAAGCTGATAACTGCTCTGTTGCGCTGAGGAAGGCTAGATCATCCATCATGCGGAAATCCCATGGATTGCTTTGCTCTCGTTGCCAGCCAACGCTGCATTCTCATCTAGGGCGCCAAAGATCATTTCCCAGCCAATCTCAGTGAGGACTTCCAACCCGTGGATCATGTCCTCGTCAGTAGAGAATTCTCGTTCGCAATGGCTGACGCCGTCGATTGAGGGAATGAAGAGCATGACCGTCGGCACCATTCGGTTCATCGCTACCGAGTCATGCCCAGCCATCGTGCGTATACGACGAACGCTCTTGCCCAGATTGGCGGTTATTTTCTCGATTAATTCAAGGCCAGACTCCGGATAGTACTGAATCTCGCGCACGTCGAAATCATTGACGTTGATCCGAATGTCGTGTTCACGGGCAATCTCCGCAATTTGCCCAATTAGAATTTGTCGCGCTCGCAATACGTCCGTTTTCATCTCGGCGCGAAGGTCAGCAACCAAGTGCACCCGACGAGCTACGACAATCGGAGAATTCGGTTCCAACGTCATTTGCCCGACCGACGACACGATGCTGCCCTCAGCAAAGTGTCCCACGACGTCGTGGACTTTCAGTATCACCTTGCTCGCAGCGACAAGTGCGTCATGACGATCGGCCATGGCCGTTGCACCGGTATGGGATTGTTCCCCAAGCACTTCGACGTCCAGCTTCTGCGTGTGCCAGGAAAAATCGACAGCTCCGATGTTGATCGACTCTCGTTCCAGGATGCGTCCCTGTTCGATGTGGATCTCCGCGTAGCCTACCACTTCAGGACGTTGATCGTGGCCGAGGTATCCAATAGATTCCAGGGCTTCTGCGACGCTGATCCCCGCCAAATCCCGGGTTTGCAGCATCTGTTGTTCGTCCATGGAGCCCTCGAACACAGAAGAGCCCATGATGGACGGGGCGAACCGGCCGCCTTCTTCATTGAACCAATTGGCTACCCCTATGTTGAAGGCCGGCTGCTGTAATTCCGCTTTCAACCTTGACTCAATGGCTTTGGCAGCATGCAGGCCTGCGAGGACACCGTAGGCACCATCGAAGCGTCCACCCAGTGGTTGCGAATCCATATGCGATCCCAGCAGTATGTAGGGGGCCCCTGGCGTAAGTTCGAGCAATGCAAACATGTTGCCGATAGTGTCGACGCGAAGTTCCCAGCCGTGGTTCCTGGTGAATCGCGCGAACCAATCTCGACTGAGTTTGTCCTCGGGTGTGCCTGCTTGCCGGTCGACACCGTTTTTATCCGTTGCGCCGAATTCGGCAACGTGGTGGAAGTCAACGAGAAATTCGTTGTGCATGGTGAATTCCTTTCTGTGAAGTTAGAGTACGGCGCTTTTACTGGCCGGTGGCTGGCGAAGACTTGGCATATAGCGGATGGGTTTCCGGCACTGGGGTGAAGACCAGCAGACACAGCACGATAAGTGCGGCTGTGGCCATGTACACGCCTGGGATCATCGCAATACCGGTGCCCGAGACCAGCCACGTCCCGACGAATGGAGCAGTGCCGCCAAAGATTGCGTAGGCAACGTTGTAGCTGATGGCTGAGGAAGTGTACCGAGTTCTGGTGGTGAATATTTCCACGAAGAAGGTGTAGCAACCGCCGCCATAAATACACATGGGAACCACGAAGAGCAGTTGCCCTATGATTGCCAAGGCGAGTGAACCGCTGGTTACCAGCATGAAGCATGGAATGCTGAGTATCATCAGCGCTGCGGAACCTGCGATGAGCATCGGCTTGCGTCCGAAGCGGTCGCTGAACCGTCCGCCAATAGGAAGCAGGATCGCGTAGCTGGCCATGGCTACGGCATTTGCCACTAGCGACATTTCCAGGCTCAGGTTTCCGGTTACCTGGACATAGGAAACGAAGTATCCGGAGAGGAAGTAGAACCCCATGGCTGTCAGCGCCATGACGAAGATGACCTGAAGCATCCGGAGCTTGTTCTCTGCGAACGTCTGGCGCAAAGGGCTGTACTCCTTGTGCTCGTTTTTCTTGAGCACCTGCTGGAATGCTTCCGACTCTTCGGTCTTGGAGCGAATCCAAAGGCCGAAGAGTGCGAGCGGGAGGGCGAGCAGGAATGGTATACGCCAGCCATAGGATGCAAAATCTTCGGAGTCCATCGTCGTGGACAGCACCAGGATCAGGGTTCCACCTATCACCGACGGCAATGCTGTAGCTGCCAGAGTGATGTTCAGCCAGAAGCCTCGTCTATCAATTGGCGCATGTTCGAAGACGAAGGCAGGTGCACCGACAGATTCGCCGCCGGCCGAGAATCCCTGGACGAGTCGGCACAACACCAGAAGTGCTGGAGCCAGAGCTCCAATTTGCGCGAAGGTCGGCAACAGTCCGATAGCGAATGTTGCCAGTCCGATAGTCATCAAGGTGATGAACAAGACCTTACGGCGACCGAGTTTGTCTCCCAGCACGCCGAAGAACATTCCGCCAAGCGGCCGGACGAAGAAGGCGACACCGAACGTCGCGAACGTCGCGAGCAGGCCTGCCAGCGGGCTGTCTGATGGGAAGAAGAGTGCGGACAGCGTGACTGCCGATAACCCGTAGAGCGTGAAGTCGTAGAATTCGATGAACTGTCCGATGCTGCCACCGGCCAGCACGCGACGCTTCTGTTTCATGTCGGATTTCGTCGTCGACGGCACCGCGCCGGCATCAATGCTATTCAGGGTCACGAGTCTGCCTTCTTTCGGGCTAAGCTCCGCCGAATTCTCAGGAAGCTGCTGTGGAAGGAGCGGACGAGCAGTCCGGCCTCTTAGTACTCAACGATCTGTGATCCACGTCATGTCGTCCAACGCAAAAGTTTTATTGGCGTGATCGCTAAAAGCGATCAGAAGTTACCCGTCGTTCAGGATCTCGCCCGCAAGGTCTGCGAACGCCCGTGCTTTCCGCGTCATCTGCATCTCCTTCGGATAGGCGACCACAATTGAAATGGGAATGACCGGATCACTGATTTGCAGGGGCACTACGGCTTTGCCGGTGTAGGTCAGGTCATGCGACAAACGCCGGTTCAGAACCGAATATCCCAACCCCATGGCCACGTAGGAACGGACGGTCTCGTATCCTGAAACCCAATGGGCCACATTGGGTTGGAGTCCCAACGAGGAGAAGAGCTTGAGAAAGTACTCTCTTGAATGTTCTTGATCGAGCAGAACTAGCGGCTCGTCAACGAGGTCCTCTAGCGATACAGTTCCGTTGCCTTGCGCCAGCGGATGTTCTTGGGCCACGATGACGTGCGCACCTAACCGGTCTACCTGCTCCATCGAGAATTCTGCTCCGACGCCGAGGTCATACATGAGCGCTATTTCGCATTCGCCCTTGCGCAAGGCATCTAGAACTTGTTGTTGCTCGCCTTCGATAAATTGCAATTCGATACCGGGGAATGCGGATTTGAATGCTGCGAACAACCTCGGTGCAACGAAGGGTGCCAACGGCGCGAAAATTCCGACGCGCAGTCTTCCGCTAAGTTCATGGCTCGCTCCGCTCAATGACGAGTGCAAGATCTCCGCATTTTCCAAAAGGTTCCGGGCACCTGCCACAAGTCGCTTCCCGTCCTCGGACAGGTTCAACGCACGGTTTGGTAACCGCAGGAACAGCTGCACGCCAAAATCGCGTTCCAAATGGTTGATCGCGGCAGACAATGTCGATTGCGAGACATTCAAGGACGCTGCTGCGGCACGCATGTTTTCGAACCGCGCAACTTCAATGAAATACCGCAACTGGATCAGAGTGAATGAACGCGCCATGCAAGTCATCCTAGCCCTGTATTGGCCTACTAATCGGTACTCCATTAGGGTGAAACCAAGTCGATGCACAGCCAGCTTCATTAGACTTGGCTAAGTGAGCGAAGAAAAACCACTGTTGCATCTGCCGGCCCGCCTGATCATTGTTTGGCTGGTGCTGATCGCCGGCATCACCGGATCCACGCTGCTGTCCGCCGCCGACTATGTCACCGGCGGCAGCCTGCTCTCCCTGATCGCCTTGTGGGTGATCAGGCTCGTGGCCATCGGCAGCTTCTGGTTGCTCGAAGCGCGCAAGGACACCAAGGTCTTCGCGATGCTGCTGGTCCTGCTGTCGCTGGTCCTGGACATCTTGCTGAAGCTGCCGGTACTGGACACCGTGGAGTATGGCGATTGGTTCCTGGTCTCCGCGCTGGATCTGCAAGGAATGTACACCGGCTACTTCACCGTCTGGGGCCTGCTCCTGCCGGTGCTTTCGCTGGTTGGCTGGTTCGTCTTGCGTCCCCGCAAGCTCGCTGGCTGGATCGTCGGCCTGCTCTCGGCGGTGGGCCTGGGATTTGCGGCCCTGTCCGTGGCTGGTTCGGCCAGCGGATCCGTACTCGCCTTTACCCTGGTGACCTTGGCCCGCTACATTCTTCCGGCGATCCTCTCCGCCACCGCGGATCTTCTGGTCGCCAAGTTCAAGGTACGCAAGAAGTAAAGAGCTTCCGGCATAAAGCAGTGGCCAGCATCCAAAT
>NZ_JBLVOJ010000002.1:0-42897 GCF_053543715.1 Glutamicibacter sp. AGC46 | reverse complement strand
AAATAAATGGATGCGGGCCACTGCTTTATGCGCTTGCCTGCTAGATCAGCGAATCACTGAGGTGATTCGGGGTGCCGAAGCGGTGAGCGGTGATGGATACGGCCTGCTCATGCAGGAACGGAAGCATCTCCACCCGTCCGGCAGCGGTCACCGGCGATGCGTAGATGGCCACATCCGGCTTGCCGTTGGCTGCCTCGGCGACAGCCTTCATCGAGCCGCCGATCAGGCGGATGCGGGCAGCGGACTCCGGACCGGTCTTCGCAGCCAGCTTCGCAGCACGGGCGGCGAATGCCGCAGCGTCTTCGCGCACCACGGTGACCGAGTTCTCGGCCAACAGGTTGCGCACGCCCAAGGGCAGCTGCACGTCAGCGGAGAAGATCACGCGGGAACCTGCGGTGACACCGGCGGCAATGACGCGCAGCGCCTCGGCCAGTCCGTGGCCGCTGGTGGCTTCTTCGAAGCGCACGGTCACGTCAACCGCGCGGTAGCGGAAGATGTTGCGCTCGGCGACCAGCCCCGAGCGGTCCTTGGCCTGGTTGAACTCGTTGTTCCACCACAGCTTGTCGCTGGCCAGTGCCGAGCCCAGCCACTGCGCCTGCTCCGAATCCAGTTCTGCGGTGTTCAGCAGGCGCTGGTCGAATGCCGAGAGCGCTGCGCCCTGCGTGGCGGGGGCGTCCACCCAGGAGCCCATGCCGACCAGGTAGTTCGGGCCGCCGGCCTTGGTGCCTGCGCCGATGGCCGACTTCTTCCAGCCGCCAAACGGCTGGCGCTGCACGATGGCACCGGTGATGCCGCGGTTGGCGTAGATGTTGCCCGCCTGGATGTTCTCCAGCCAGTAGCCCATCTCCGCCGAATCCAGCGAATGCAGGCCCGAGGTCAGGCCGTAGTCCACCTCGTTGACGATCTCCACCGCTTCTTCCAGGGTCTTGGCGGTCATCACGCCGAGAATCGGGCCGAAGTATTCGGTCTTGTGGTACTCGCTGCCGCGGGCCACATCGTAGCGCACGCCCGGCGAGTAGAGCTTGCCCGAGTCATCGAGCTGCTTCGGCTCAATGGCCCAACGCTCGCCGGCGCCCAGGGTGGTCAGGCCCCGCTTGAGCTTTTCGCCCGGCTCGCCGATCAATGGACCCATCTGGGATTCGGGGTTCCACGGGTAGCCGACCTTCAGCGACTTCACCGCATCGATCAGCTGGTTGTTGAAACGGCGGGATTCAGCCACCGAGCCCACCAGCACCACCAGCGAGGCTGCCGAGCACTTCTGTCCGGCGTGGCCGAAGGCCGACTGCACGACGTCGCGCGCAGCCAGATCCAGGTCGGCGTTCGGGGTGACGATGATGGCATTCTTGCCGGAGGTCTCAGCCAGCAGCGGCAGGTCCTTGCGGAAGGAGCGGAACAGTTCCGCGGTCTCGTAGCCGCCGGTGAGGATCAGGCGGTCCACGCGCTCATCGGAGACCAGCTGCTGGCCCAGGGAGCGATCGCCCACGAAGACCAGCTGCAGCACGTCCTTGGGCACGCCGGCATCCCACAGGCACTGCACCATGACGGCGCCCACGCGGGCGGCCTGGCTGGCAGGCTTGATGATCACCGAGGAACCGGCGGCCAGCGCCGAGAGGGTGGAACCGGCCGGGATCGCCATCGGGAAGTTCCATGGCGGGGTGACCACGGTCAGCTTCGACGGGACGAACTTCGCGCCATCCACGGTATCCAGTTCACGGCCCAGTTCCGCGTAGTAGTGCGCGAAGTCGATGGCCTCGGAAATTTCCACATCGCCCTGGTCAATGGTCTTGCCGCATTCGGAGCCCAGGACCTCGAGCAAGGTGGCGCGGCGCTCCTCGAAGAGCAGGCCGGCACGGTGCAGGATCTGCGCGCGCTGCGCCGAGCCCAGCTGCTGCCAGCCGGCGGCGGCATCCACGCCCATGGCGATGGACTCGTCGAGTTCGCCGGCGCTGTTCAGGGTGTTGTTCTTGACCAGTTCCTTGCCCAGCGGCGATTCCTGCATCTTGGCCAGGATCTCGCGTCCCCAGGCACGGTTCTGGTTCAGGTCCGGGTCGGTATCGGGGGTGTTGAAGAATTCGGTGGAGCCGTCGGCGAAACCGGCCACGCGGGTGCTCAGCGACGGATCCTGGACCTGGCGGTTCTGCACGCGATGCGGGGCAGGGACCACATTGGACATGGCTTCCAGGGATGCGAGGAAGCGGTTCTTCTCGCGTTCGAACAAGGCCTCGTTCTTGGCCAGCTCGAAGACTGCGGACATGAAGTTTTCCTGGCTGGCGCCCTCTTCGAGGCGGCGGATCAGGTAGGCGATGGCCACGTCGAATTCCTGCGGGTGCACCACCGGGGTGTAGAGCAGCAGCGAGCCGACGTCCTTTCGCACCGCTTCGGCCTGGCCGGTGGCCATGCCCAGCAGCATTTCGAATTCGATGCCGTCGGTGGCGTTGCGCGACTTGGCCAGCAGCCAAGCCAGCGCGACATCAAAGAGGTTATGCCCGGCGATGCCGATGCGGATGTTCTTCACGTGTTCCGGACGCAGCGCGTATTCCAGCACGGACTTGTAGCTGGTGTCGGAGTCCTGCTTGGTGTGCCAGGTGGCCAGCGGCCAGCCGTGGATGTCAGCTTCCATGGTTTCCATTGGCAAGTTGGCGCCCTTGACCACGCGGACCTTGATCGGTGCGCCGCCTTCGGCCACGCGGGCCGCGGAGAATTCCTGGAGCTGGATCATCGCGCCCAGGGCATCTGGCAGGTAGGCCTGCAGCACGATGCCGGCGGGCAGGTCCTTGAATTCGGGCTTGGACAGGATCTTGGTGAAGACCGCGATGGTCAGCTCCAGGTCCTTGTACTCTTCCATGTCCAGGTTGATGAATTTCTTCTTCGGGCTGTTGGCAGCCAGCTCATACAGCGGCTGCAGCTTGTCCACGATGTGCTCCACGGCTTCATCGAACGCCCAGTGGTTATGCGGGGCGACGGTGGAGGAGACCTTGATCGACACGTAGTCCACGTCATCGCGTTCCAGCAGCTTGGTGGTGCCATCCAGGCGGCGGGCCGCTTCGCCTTCGCCGAGGATCGCTTCGCCGAGCAGGTTGACGTTCAGATCCACGCCCTCGCGCTTGATCTTGGAGATCGCGCCGCCCAGCTTGGCATCCGAGGCGTCAATGATCAGGTGGCCGACCATCTCGCGCAAGACCTTGCGGGCGATGGGGACAACTACCTGCGGCACGATTGGGGCCATGGCGCCGCCAACTGCGACGGCCTTGCGCATGTACCAGGGAAGGAAGCCTGGAACCATTGGGGCCAGCGCCTTGAGGTTGGCTGCCGCGACGTTCAGGTCTTCGGGGCGGATCACGCCATCGACGAAGCCTACGGTGAAGTCCAGGCCCTTGGGGTCCTTGAGCACTCCGGCCAGGCGGGCGGCGGCGGCATCTACGGGATATTCGGAAGCTTCGGTGAGCCAGCGGCGCACCAGCTTGATGACGTCGTCAGCGAGTTCGGCCGGCGAGGTGAGCGGGTTGCCGTCGGCATCTAGTGCGGCTGGCACTACGTGCTGGGTGGAGGTGAAAGACACTGGTGGTCCCTTCGATGCAATTCGTACTTGTGGTTCGGCACCGAACGCTGATGTCGTTATGGCTAATCCGGCGGCCTGCTGCTGCCAGTGGGCCGATAAGAAAAGCTGTGTGCAAGATCGAGTATGAACCTATATTGTCTTAAGCAAAAGTGAACAAAACCGAAGATGTTCGTTCGGTTTTGCCGAAGTGTCTGGACTCCGTGAGTCCCCATTAACTGAATGGCGGGAAATCCGTGCTTGAACTGAGAAGATTGCGCTTGCTTCGCGAATTGCATATCCGCGGAACCATTGCCGAGGTGGCCGATGCGCTGAGCTACTCCCCCTCCTCCGTGTCGCAGCAGCTGAGCCAGCTGGAAACCGAAACCGGAGTGGAGCTGCTGCGGCGCACCGGACGCACCCTCAAGCTCACCCCGCAGGCCCAGATCCTGGTGGCCCACACCGAAGAGCTGCTCGATTCCATGGAACGCGCCGAAGCGGATCTGTCCGCGGCCATGTCCACGGTGTCCGGAACCGTCCGGCTAGCGGTTTTCCAGACGGCCATGCTCCGGCTCATGCCGCCGGTACTGCGCGAACTGCGCACCAGGCACCCCAATCTGCGGGTGGAAATGAGCCAGCAGGAGCCAGCCGACGCGCTGAATGAAACCAGCAGCCGAAGTTTCGATTTGGTGGTCGCGGAGCAGTACTCGGGGCATTCCGCACCGCACTATGACAACCTCGATCGGCGTGTTCTGACTCACGATCCGATCCGACTGGCCTTGCCGGCACGGGGCGCGGCCGGAAACGCGGAATTCGACCGGGTGCACACCTTGGAGCATGCCAATTCCCTGCCCTGGGTGGTGGAGCCAGCGGGCGCCGCCAGCCGGCACTGGGCCCTGCAGGCTTGCCGGCTTGCGGGGTTCGAGCCGGACCTGCGCTACGAAACCGCTGATTTGCAGGCTCACGTGCAGTTAGTCGCTTCAGGCAACGCCGTGGCGATGCTCCCGGAGCTGGTTTTGCGCGACCAGCGCAGCAGCCTGCGCACGGTGGATCTGCCCGGCTCTCCGGAGCGCACCATCTTCACCGCCATGCGGCATTCCTCCACCCAGTCCCCGGCCATCCGCGCGGTGCGCAAATCGCTGCACGCGCAGCCCGGAATGAGTGATGCAAGCAACTCCGCGATTTTGGCTACCCCTGCAGACTTCGATACGGTCGAGTAGATAACAGAATGATCACAGACCTGATGGCACCCGGCGACAAACCGGAGAATTAGTGCCATAGTGGTGACTCGCACCACAGAAATCCGCGCCTATGGCGGCTGAGAAAAGCCCCAGGCACAAACGGTAATGAGGAAAAATGTCCGACCAGACTTTCCAGATGATTGCGATCGCAATTTACATGGCCGCCATGCTTGGCATCGGCTATATTGCATATCGCCGCACCAACAACATTGACGATTACATGCTGGCCGACCGCGGCCTGAAGCCGTGGGTCGCAGCCCTTTCCGCAGGCGCATCCGACATGTCCGGCTGGCTGCTCATGGGCCTGCCCGGCGCCATCTACCTCGGTGGCTTGCACGAAGCATGGATCGGCATCGGCCTGATCATCGGCGCATGGCTGAACTGGAAGTTCGTCGCCCCGCGGTTGCGTTCCTACACCGCGATCTCGCAGAACGCCATCACCATCCCGAGCTTCTTCGAAAAGCGCCTGAAGGACAACAGCCACCTGCTGCGCATCGGCGCATCGGTGATCATCCTGGTGTTCTTCACCTTCTACGTATCCTCGGGAATGGTGGCTGCAGGCAAGTTCTTCGAGGCTTCCTTCGGCTGGCAGTACCTTGCGGGCATGTTCTTCGTGGCCGGAATCACCTTGCTCTACACCCTGTTCGGCGGCTTCCTCGGAGCATCCTTGACCGATATGGTCCAGGGCGTGCTGATGTTCGCCGCGCTGATTGCCGTGCCAATTGTGGCAGTCATCCAGATCGGCAGCATCGGGGACATCACCTCGAAGGTCACCGAAGTCAATCCCGAAGCGTTCAACCTGTTTTCCTCCTTCAGCGACAACAGCGCGATCCTGGCCGCCGTGGCCATCTTCTCCACCGCAGCGTGGGGCCTGGGCTACTTCGGCCAGCCGCACATCATCGTGCGCTTCATGGCGCTGCGTACCCCGGGCGAAGCGAAGACCGCACGGCGCATCGGCATTGGCTGGATGTTCCTGACCACCCTGGGCGCCATCGCCACCGCGTTCATCGGCGTCGCGTACTTCGCCGATCAGCCGCTGGACAAGGCCAGCAGCGAAACTGTCTTCCTGCTGCTGAGCCAGATCTTCTTCCACCCGCTGATCGCCGGCCTGGTGCTCGCCGCTGTGCTGGCGGCCATCATGTCCACCATGTCCTCGCAGCTGATCGTCTGCTCCTCGGCATTGGTGGAGGACCTGTACAACATCACCGGCCGCAAGGCTTCGCCCAAGGCCCTGGTCATGCTGGGCCGCTCGGGCGTGCTGCTGGTGGCCGTCATCGCCGCCCTGCTGGCGCTGAACCCGAACTCCTCCATCCTTGAGCTGGTTTCCTTCGCGTGGGCGGGCTTCGGCGCCGCCTTCGGCCCGGTTGTCCTGCTGGCCCTGTACTGGCGCAAGCGGACCGCCGTGGGCGGTTTCGCCGGCATGGTCACCGGCGCCGTCGTGGTGTTCATCTGGGGCAACGTGGACGTGCTGGCCTCGGCCATGTACGAGATCGTCCCGGGCTTCCTCGCCGCACTGGTTGTCGCATGGCTGGTTTCCCGGGCAACCTACCGCCCGAACCCGACCATCGATGCCGAGTTCACCGAAATGGAACAGGAAGTCGGCGCGAAGGTTACCGCCTAGCCAACGCCCCGATGCAAAGCTCCCTTGGTCCGCATGGACCAAGGGAGCTTTTCCTGTTCTGGGACCCTGGTGTAACAGTTCAGGCAGGCTTCGATGTCTATCCTGCCGAAGTGCACCGGGCACAGTAGCCTAGAGCTATGCCCGATAAACCGAGCTGGAAGGAACTATTCCAAGATGAGCACCACGAGTAAATTCACGCACTGGCAGCGCACCGAGTCACAGTTCCTGGCCGCTGACCCGCAGGCCGTCTACTCGATCGTGGGCAACCTGTCGCAGACCGGCCAGTGGATGAAGAGCTTCGACGGCTTCGTCGTGCATGACGACCAGCGCGGCGTGGGCACCAAGGTGGACCTGCTGCCGCCGGGCAAATTCTTCGGCCCGCTGCACCGCAGCACCGCGCCTTCGGGTTCCATCACCCGGCGCAACCAGGACACCCTCATGGTGGAGTTCACCCAGCCGCAGCCGGCCGGTGAAATGGTCTTGCGCTGGCAGGTAGAGCCCCATGAGCACGGATCCGTGCTGCACTTCACCGCTGAGCTCAACGGCCCGGGCACCACCGCTTTCAAATTCACCGTGGCCAACGCCCTGTGCAAGGACTTCGCCATCGCGGCGGCCCGCCTGTACCGGATCATCGCCCCGGGTGCGCACCGCAAGCGCGATGCCCATGTGGTGATCTCCGGCGGTCGCGGATTCCTTGGCCGCAACCTCGTCGCCGATCTGGTCTGCCGCGGCATTTCCGTATCGGTGCTGACCCGCAACCCGGAAAATGATTTCCCTGCCGAGCAGTACAGCTGGGATGGCGTGCACCAGGGGCCCTGGGCCCGCGCGCTGTCCAGCAAGAATACGGTGCACCTGGTCAATCTGGCTGGCGAGCGCGTCGATAAGCGCAACACCCCGGAGAACATCGCAGCGCTCACCGACTCGCGCGTGGGCTCCACCAAGACCTTGGCCGAAGCCGCAGCCTCGGTGCCCCAGCTGGCCACCTGGATCCAGGCCAGCACCACCGCCATCTTCGGTGACGCCGGCGAGGAAGAGCTGACCGAGTCCAGCCCCGTGCCCAGCGACCAGCGCGCCCTGCCGGAAATGACCGGGGTCGCTTCGGCATGGGAGCAGGCCTTCGCCGAAGCTGCGGTCAACGCCGAGCAGCGCTATCTCTTGCGCACCTCGCTGGTGATGCACCCCGATGCTCCCCTGCTTGGCCCGCTGAACCTGCTGGTGAATACCGGCATGGGCGGTCCGCTGGGGGACGGCAAGCAGTGGTTCAGCTGGATTGGGCTGGAAGACTGGCTGCGCTTGATCCGTTGCCTGCTCGGCTTCGAAGAGCCCTCCATCCCTGCCGGCCTGGTTCATGCCGCCAGCCCGAAGCCGCTGCGCAATGCCGAGGTCATGGCCGCCTTGCGATCCATCGCGGGGTTGCCTGGCCTGCCCACCGGCTCGGTGCTGCCCAAGATCGGCGCCGCGGTCATGGGATCCAATGCCCGGGTCGCGTTGACCGGCCGCAAGGTCACCAGCGAAGTCTTGCAGCAGGCCGGATTCGAATTCCAGCAGCTGGATTTCGCATCGACGGTGTCTGGCTAGCAGCCGCCAGTTACCGCAATAAGGAGTAACCTTTACCTAGCTTTGAGCCCGAACCTGCCGTTGCATGCCACGTCACAGGCCGCATCGGCGGGGCGGGCTCAATGTTCACCACGCGTTAAGCAGAACGTGTGCCGGTGCTTACGATGAGCGCTGAGCATGAAACTGTCACGCATTGTGCCGTGCAACCGCCCTTCTTCGGACAGTTTCAAAGGACATCTCCACATCATGGCCAACATTCTTGAAGCCCACGCCCCGGCTTCTCGCCACCGCATGCCCAAACCCAGCGATCTGGACAAGCTGCGCCACAAGGCGCGCGTTGTTACCGATCAGCTCAGCGCAAACGTCGCCGTCGACGCGGCCTACAACGAGTCCGAACCCGCGAATCTCCCGGCCAAGGTCCTGCGCATGGACCGCAAGCTGAAGAACATGAGCGAAGTTCGCCATTTCTTCCGCACCAATACCACTCCGATCTTCTTCCTCGGCGCCACCCCGGTCAATCTGCTGGGCCTTGACCGATGGGTCCGCAAATTCAGCTACATCACCTACTACGACGGCTGGGACGGCCACCACCCGCGGGTCTTCACCCCCGCCGAGAAGCCCTATGTCGATTTCCAGAGCGCCGAAGAGATCAACAACTGGCTGCTGGAGAACTCCGAGGTCCGCGAATACATCGATTCCCAGTGCACCCCGGGCGGTCCCCGGCCGAAGATCGCGATGGTCTTCTTCGACGAGGAAACCGAATCAATCTGCGAGGAACTGGGCTACGACCTGATCCTGCCCTCGGCCGCCTTGCGCACCGAACTGGACTCGAAGATCGTTACCACCAAGCTGGGCAATGCCGCCGGCGCACCATCGGTGCCCAACGTGCTGGGCACCGCCGATAACTACGACGAGCTCATGGAACTGGCCGGGGAAGCCGGCCTGGGCAAGGACCTGGTGGTCCAGACCCCCTACGGGGATTCGGGCAAGACGACCTTCTTCATCGACTCGAAGGCGCAGTTCAAGGCGCATGCCAAGAACATCATCGGCGAACAGCTCAAGATCATGAAGCGCATCAACAACCAGCCGGTAGCCGTTGAGGCAGTGCTGACCGAATGCGGCACGGTGGTGGGGCCGATCCTGACCGAACTGGCCGGCTACAAGGAACTGACTCCGTACAAGGGCGGCTGGTGCGGCAATGAGATGCACCCGGATGTGGTCACCGACTCGCAGCGTTCGCGCGCCATCGATCTGGTCCGCAAGGTGGGCAACGGTCTGAAGGACACCGGCTACCGCGGCTTCTTCGAGGTGGACGTGCTGGTGGACACCGACACCGACGAGGTGTACCTGGGCGAACTGAACCCGCGCATCTCCGGGGCCAGCGCCATCACCAACGTCACCGCCGGAGCCTATGCCGACGTGCCGCTGTTCCTCTTCCACCTGCTTGAATTCCTTGATGTGGAATTCGAGCTGGACGTTGACGAGATCAATGCTCGCTGGGAAGAGATGAGCGGGGCTGATGTCTGGAGCCACATGATCATCAAGGAAACCGATGACATCCTGCAGTACATCACCCATGCCCCACGCACCGGAAACTATTACCTCGACTCGCGCGGCAAGCTGCAATTTTCCCGTTCCGCATTGGACTGGCACCAGCTGCAGACCCACAAGGAAGCATTCTTCCTGCGCATCTACGGCGTAGAGGATTACCGATGGAAGGGAGCCGATCTTGGGGTCCTGGTCACCAAGGCCAAGCTGCAGTACGAAGGCAAGAAGAAAACCAAGCTCAGCATCGATGCCAAGCACTTCATCTCCTGCATCCGATCCCAATACAAGGGAATTGACGTTCCGCCATCAGAGCATGGCAACTGAAGCGACTGATGCCGCCGGGCACATGGCGGCCAACTTGGCAGGTCCTCCCAGCAAGGCGCTGAACATCGCCACCTGGCAGTACCCGCAGAATATCAAGCGCTCATTCCAGAACATCGCCAGGATCCATCCCACCGTGAAGGTTTCGCGCGGCGATGGCCCGATCGTCAGGCTGCACCTGGCCGAGGAGAAGCTGGGCAAACTGGAAGTGGCCAAGGCGAGCATTACCGACCCGGCGCTGACCGTGCGCGGGGTAATGCACGCGACCAATACCGACGCCGTGCTGGTTATGCACAATGGACGGATCCTCTGGGAGAAGTACTACAACACCATGACGTCGCTGACCGATCATCTGCTGATGTCGGTCAGCAAGACCCTGGTGGGTTCCCTGGCCGGGGCGCTGGTGGACGCCGGAATGCTTGATACCGAGCAGGCGGTAGCCACCTACGTGCCGGCGTTGGAACGCAGCGGCTATGCCGGCGCCCGGGTGCGCGACCTGCTGGATATGCGCTCCGGGATCAAATTCTCCGAAGAGTATCTGGATCCCAATGCCGAGGTGCGCCAGCTGGAGGAGGCCATCGGCTGGGCCCCGTCGCGTGGCGGCATCGGGCCTATCGGGATGTACGAGTTCTTGCTGACCCTGCAGGCCAAGGGACCGCACGGCGGGGTCTTCGAATACCGTTCCTGCGAGACCGACGCCCTGGGCTGGGTGCTGGAAGCCGCCGGCGGCGCCCCGCTGCAGGAACTGCTTTCGGATTATGTCTGGTCCAAGCTCGGTGCCCAGCAGGATCTGGTGATGGGCGTTGACCAATTCGGCACCGGAATGTTCGACGGCGGATTCAACGCCTGCCTGCGCGATTTGGCGCGTTTCGGCCATCTCTATGTCAATGGCGGGCGTGCGCTGACCGGCAAGCAGGTTCTCTCCGAGGCATGGATCGCCGACACCTTCGCCACCGGTCCCGCACTGGTCCAGGCGTTCGCCCAGTCCCCGGGCGACAACATGATGCCCGGCGGGCACTACCGGAACCAGATCTGGTTCCCGAACCCTGCCACCGGGGCCGCGGTGGCCCTGGGCATCCATGGCCAGATGATCTATATGGATCCGGCGACCAAGCTGGTCGCGGTCAAGCTTTCCAGCTGGCCGCTGCCGCAGGATGCTTCCAAGCTGTTCCCGACCATTCGTGCGTTCGAGGCGATCTCGGCGCATCTGGCCGGACGGAAAATACAGCCTTAGGGCTGCTTACGATTCAGGCCCTGATTTGCGCATTCGGTGCGCGAATCAGGGCCTTTGCCGTGCTGGCAGCTATTCTTGCGTGCAGCGTTCTTCGCCGCGGAAGCCGGAACCCACCCGGGGATGCCGGGTGGGTCCGCAAGCTGCGTTCAAGGCAAGCCGCTCTTCGCGCTCAGGACTGCTGCTCCGCGACCTGTTCCAGGGCTTCGCAGGTGAACACCTGGTAGCCCAGGTCCTGGTGGTAGCCGTGGATCTCTCTGGTATCGAGCCGGTCCATGTAATCCAGAATGCACAGGGTAATGACCTGGCCGGGGACCAGCACCGGGAATCCCGGCGGGTACGGGGTGACGAATACCGCCGACACGACGCGTTCTCCGTTCACCAGCTGGGTGCGGATCTGCGCGGAGGACAGGAAATGCGTCGCCGGGTCCTGGTAGGTCAGGTAGTAGGCCGAGCGCATGTCCCCGCTTCCGCCGCCTCCTGCGAATTCAGGAGCGAAGGCGCTGAAATCCGGCAAGGGAATCTGTTCGGCCGCAGGCTTCTTGCCCAGTGCCAGCACTCTCCCATCCAGGCGGCGTTTGCGGTCCAGTTCCTCGGCGATCTTCACCAGCACCTCGATCAGGTGCGCCACGGCCGAACGGGTGGTGCCGATATTGGTCATCAGCAGCACCGAGGTGCGGCTGGTCTTGTTGACCTGGATCGAATGCCCATCCATCAGGTACTCGTGCTTGAAGGTGTCCCCGTCTACGCCGGTGCGGCTGATGTCCAGGGTCAGGCGCGAGGGGTCGACCACGAACTCGTCTTCCGCCCAGGCTTCGTCCCAGGCTGCCAGCCCGTCGCGCACCGGGTTCTGCGTGGTGGACTGGCGGTACTTCTGCGGGATCAGGTCCGTCGAATGCAGGATCTTGAAATACTTGCCCAGCAGCTCGTTGCGCGCCATGGCCCGCGAAATCGACTGCGCCAAATCGACCTGGCGCTGCACCAGCGCATAGCCTTCCAGCTCGGCCTGGCGCCGGCCGATATCCAGCGAGGCGAGGATCTGGTAGTTCGGCGAGGTGGAGGTGTGGGTCATGTAGGCCTCGCGGAAGGCGTTGAGGTTGCGCACCGCGAAGTCCTGGTCGTAGATGTGGATCATCGAGCCCTGGCGCAAGGAGGTCAGGGTCTTATGCGTGGACTGGGTGGAGTACACCCGCAAGCGGACCTGCTCCGGATCCGGAATCAACCGGGTCTCCAGCCAGGCCTGGTCATTCTCCGGGTGCTCCATGGTGCCCGGTGCTGGAAGGGCCGCACGCTGCGCGGCGTAGCGCTGGTGGTAATCCGCGGTTTCCAGCTGCTTTTCCAGCACGGCCGCCACGGTCATGGCGGTGCGCTGGCGGTACACCGGGTGGAATCCTGCGAAGGCGAACCAGGCCTCGTCCCAGAGGAACACCAGATCCGGCTTGATGGCCAGGCATTCTTCCATCACCCGGCGCGGGTCGTAGATGATCCCGTCGAAGGTGCAGTTGGTCAAGGTGAGCATCTTGACCTTGTGCAGCAGGCCCTCGCGGCGCAGCTGCAACAGCCGTCCCTTGATCTCCTCCAGCGGCACCGCCCCGTACATCGAATGCTCGTTGAGCGGGTAGGCCTCCAGATAGCTCACGTTCGCCCCGGCGAGCACCAGCGAGTAGTGGTGGGACTTGTGGCAATTGCGGTCCACCAGCACGATGTCCCCCGGCGCGAGAATCGACTGGTGCACGATCTTGTTGGCGGTCGAAGTGCCATTGGTGACGAAGTAGGTGCGGTGGCTGCCAAAAGCCCGGGCCGCCAGCTCGTGGGCCTTCTTGATGGAGCTTTGCGGGTCCAAGAGGGAATCGAGCCCGCCGGAGGTGGCCGAGGTTTCGGCCAGCAGCAGGTTCTTGCCATAGAAGTCCACCAGGTCCCTGGCCCAGGGAGAGTTCTGCACCGAACCTGCGCGGGAAATCGGCATGGCGTGGAAGACCCCGCCAGGCCGCTTGGCGTACTTCTGCAGGGCGTTGAAGAACGGGGTCTGGTAGCGTTCGAGCACTTCCGAGACAATCGACAGGTGCAGGTCCATCCGGTCATTGCGCGAGAAGATCCGGCGGAAACGCCCGGTGATCTCGTGGGCAATGGATTCCAGGGCGACCCCGGCGATCAGGTACACCGGGACTTCGGGGCGCAGTTCATCGAGGATATTTTCCAGGTCCAGCAGGCCCTGGATCTGCCTGGTGGATTGGAAGTAGCCTTCCATCCGCCGGGCTATGAAATTCTTGAGCGTCGAGGAGAGCCGGCGACGCGTGCGCACATCAAAGCGGGCGGTCAGCACGACGGACTGGATGCCAGGATTGATCAGGATCGCGGCCAGGGCGTCTTCCACGCTGGGCACCACCACGAAGTTGTAGTGGAACGGATCGGTGCGCTGGCGCTGTTCGGCGATTTCTTCCTTGAAAAGCTCGATCTCCTCCGCCGGGCCATTATCCACCAACAGGATTTCCACCATCGGGGCCTGCACCCTGGCGTTGCCAGGTGCACCGTTGCCCAGCTGGGATGGATCCTGTTCCGCCTCGTCATGGCCTTCAAGGTCAATGTACTGGGTCAGCGTCCTGAAGGTCTGGTTCGCCTGGTAGACCAGCTTCATCGCATCTTCGTACTGCCCGCCGGACATGAGCCGGGAAACCTCGTTGAAGTATTCGATGCCGGGATTCGCCCAGTACGGTTCTATGGCTGCCAGCAGCCCCAGCAACCGGCCGGCTTCCAGCTCATGCTCCGTGCGGCGGTCTTCCTCCTGGTATTCAGAAGAGATCTCGCTGAGCACATAGCCCAAGTGCTCCCACGCGTCCTTGCGTTTGCGCCACGCGCTTTCAGGCGTAGCCGTTCCCTGGTTCGTCCCGTAGGTCAACCTCTTGCTCACGGTTGCCGGTATTCCTTTCACCCCTGCAGCGTTAACTGGTTGTTAACAGCGCGAGCGAAGCCATGCCGCTCGGTATCGTGAGACTATGCCACTTCCGAAGCGGTTCCGAACCCTTGAGGCGATATTACGCATTATTATCGCCTTACGGCGAAGTGTTCACCTGCCGTTCACCTTCCTGGGCCCAGCGGCGAACAGCGGCCAAAGACGAGTTGGACTCCAGTTGAATTCTGGTGCTGCACGACGCGGTTTCCTGGTCTGGTTCAGCTACTGATCAGCCGCCCACCGCGTTTGCGGGCGCTAACCACCAGAGAGGCCTTAACTTGCAGCATCGAGTTCCCCCAGGCGCTGTGGGAAATGAAGTCATAGAGCTCGGCCTGGTTGGCCACCGTCACGTCGACCACCAACTGGCAATCCCCGGCCACGGCCGCTGCATAGCGAACTTCCGGTCGGGTGGCGAGTCGCTGGCCCAATTTTTCGACTTGGGATGGCGTCGTCGAAACCCAGAGCAATGCCTCGACCGGCAACCCCACGGCCAGGGGCTCAACCAGGGCGCGAATGGCGATCTGCCCGGTGGATAGGAGCCAATCGATCCGCCGCGCAACAGAGGTCTCGCTCATCGCCACCCGGCGGGCAATCGACTCGAAGCTGGCTCTGCCGTCATCGTGCAAAGCATCGATGATCTGCTCGTCCTTGGAGTTGAGGTTCGGCTGGATGCGCCAGCTCGTGACATCCGGGTCCTTTTGCAAGGCAAGCTCTTCTGCGGGCTTCAAGGATCCCAGGCGCCACCCGCGGATCGTCTTGAAGTACTTCAACACCGGATACACGACAATCGACGAGACCCCCGGCGTAGCAGGCAGTTCCAGCGAGAGCACTTCGGTCACATCTCCGTTGTAGTGCATTTCCACGACGAGATCCTCCCGGCCAGTGACCTGGTAGGAAAAGCTGGTATCCGGCCGGGAAGACAAGGATTCACTGGCAATCCGCCCGGTGCCCGGGGCGCAAGTGCACGCGATCAGCAGCGAATGCTCGCGGTGGCGGATCGCCGCAACCGTAACCAGCCCATTCTCCAGCAGCCACGCGCCATGGCGGGCGACCGAGCGTTCAGGCAGGTCAAGCACGGCAGCTATCTTCCGCCAGGTGGCTCGCCCGTCCACTTGGAGGGCGGCAATGATGCGGCGTTGCACCGTGCTCAGCTCGATCATCCGTTCCTCTGTTCTAGTCATCCAGCGGCGTCCCGCACCTCCTGGTTGGCCGTTTTCGGCCGGCCAATCGATGCATACTTCAGCGCGCGCCGGCCAGGCAGCTGCGCGGCATCTGTCGCCGCAAGCTGCGCAAGCGCCGTGGACACTGCCGCTCCGACTTCCAGCGAGAAGCGCTTCGGAGCGGTGGTCACATCATACTCCTCGGGGACGATCACCTGTACTATCCCCGCACGTCGCAGCGAGTATGCATCGGTTTTCTGGGCATAAGCCAACGGTGCGGCGTGCTCCGTGTCCCGGTACATGATCGCGCTGGCTCCCTCCGGCGGCAACGGGGAGAGCCAGGAGTTTGCTGCGGCTATGGAGATATCAGCCGGCAGCAAGGCAAGTGCGCCGCCTCCGGTGCCCTGGCCCAGCAGCAGCGAAACGCTCGGAACGCCAATGCCCACCAAGGTGCTCAGCGAGCGGGCAATCTGCCCGGCCATGCCGCCTTCCTCGGCCTCACGGCTCAGCGCCGCTCCTTCGGTGTCGATCACGGTGAGCATCGCTATGCCCAGATTCTGTGCCAGCAGCGCCCCCCTCCGGGCTTCGCGCAGGAAGGCAGGCCCCAGCGGATCGAGGTTTTCGGAGTGGTCTATCCGCGACCGGTCCTGGCCGATGACCACCGCCGGCTGGCCCCCGATGCGCGCGAGCGCCAGGTACATCCGCGGATCGCTTTCCCCTTCGGTGCTCCCGGAAAGCTGCAACGCATCGCTGGCGGCGTACTTGATGACGTGGCGCACCGAGGGGCGTCGGGATTTGCGCGTGGCGAGTATGGCATCCCACACCTGGGATTCGGTAAGTCTCCGGTCATCTGCCAAGGGGTAGCCGGCAATCGAGTCGATCGGATCTCCCGGGGCGATGATTGCCAGCACCCGGTTGACCAGCCCGCCCAGCTCATGGACCGGGACCACGGCGTCGATCAGCCCGTGCTTCTGGAGATTCTCGGAGACTTGCACTCCCTGCGGGAAGGGTTTGCCGTAGATGGTCTCGTACACGCGCGGACCAAGGAATCCCAGCAGGGCACCGGGCTGGGCGATGGTGATGTGCCCGGTGGATCCCCACGACGCCATAACCCCTCCGGTGGTGGGATGCCGCAGGTACACCAGGTATGGCAACCCGGCAGCAGAATGCGCCCTAACCGCGGCCGTGATGTGCACCATCGACACGAACGCAGGGGTTCCCTCCTGCATCCGGGTTCCGCCCGAGGCCGGGGAAGCCAGTACCGGCAGTCCTAATGCGGCGGCTTTTTCGAATGCCGAAGCAATCCTGCGGGAGGTGCCCTGGCCTATTGATCCGGCCAGGAATCCGAATTCGGAGAGGACGACGGCCACTTTGCGGCCTTTGATTGTGCCGGAGCCGGTTAGCACAGCTTCGTCGGCCCCCGAACGACGCGCCGCTTCTTCCAGCTGGGTCCGGTAGGCGTCATCGGCAAATGAATAATCCGCCGGCTCATCCCAGCTCTCGTAGCTGCCCGCATCGAGCACCTGGTCGATCATGTGCTGTGCACTGATGTGCTCGATTTTCTCCTGCACCATACTCAACGCACCGCCTGCTGCGCGCGGGTCTTGAGCCATTCCCGGATCCGCTGCTCGTCTTGGTTAAGCAGTGGCGGAGCGGAGTGCCCGGTCCGGGTGACTTCCTTGCCGCCCTCGAAGAACCGCAGCGGCGCGCCTGGGAGGGTCAGCTCCCCTAGCAACGGGTGCTGGACATTCAATGCCAGGCCTTGCGAGCGCACCTGGTCCCATTCGTACACCTCATCCAGGGTTCTGACGATGCCGGCAGGGACGCCGGCTTCACCGAGCATTTCCAGCAGCTGGCTGGTACCGTGGCGCTTGAACTTTTCTTCGATGGCTTCGATGAGCTCGTCACGCCGTTCGACGCGATGCTCATTGGTTTCGAACCCCTCGGTTGGCAGCTGGAATGCCGCCACCAGTGAATCCCAGAGCTTCGGGCTGCCCACGCTAATTTGCACAAAGCCATCGGCGCTGCGGAACAGTCCATAGGGCGCGATGGATGGATGGTGGTTGCCCTGGGCGCGCGGAACCTGTCCTGCAACCGTGCTGCGGGTGCCCTGAAAGGCATGCACTCCGATGATCGATGCGAGCAGCGAGGTGCGCACATGCTGGCCTCTGCCCGTGCGCTCGCGTTCCAGCAGGGCCGCCAGCACGCCGTAGGATCCGTACATCCCGGCCAGCAGGTCTCCGATGGGAACGCCGACTTTCTGCGGGTCCTCCGGTCCGGAACCGGTCAGCGACATCAGCCCGGCCTCGCCCTGCAGAATCTGGTCGTATCCGCTGCGCCAGGCTTCAGGGCCGTCATGGCCGAAGCCGGAAATCGAGAGGGTTACGAGCTTTCCGTTAATCATCTGCAGGGCTGCATCGTCGAAGCCGAGCCGGTCCAACACTCCGGGGCGGAAATTCTCTACCAGGACATCGGCCTGCGTCAGCAGGCTGCGCAGGGTCTGGATTCCGTCGGGGCTCTTCAGATCCAGGGCAATGGATTCCTTGTTGCGGTTGCACGAGAGGAAATAGGTCGATTGGCGGTCCTCCTCCGGCCCGACGAAGGGCGGACCCCAGCCTCGGGTGTCATCGCCGCCCTGGATATTTTCCACCTTGATTACTCGGGCTCCCAGATCGCCAAGCATCATCGTGGCATGCGGTCCAGCCAAGGCCCGCGACAAGTCGATGACGGTGTACCCGGACAGCGGTCCGGTGCTGTGCTGTTCCTTGTTCATATTTGCCTCTCTAGAATTCCGGTATCAGGCGCTGGCGGTCTTGACTGCATTGACGGCCACCGACTGCGGATCAGTGGCCAGAACCGGCATCACGTCCGCGAAGCGGTTCTGCTCCTCGTAGCCGGCAGCCCAATTGAGCAGCTGGGCGTCCTTGTAGTGATTCGCCGCCAGCTGCCATCCCACCGGAAGCCCGGACTCGGTGAAGCCTCCTGGCATGGCGATGACCGGCAGGCTCGTGGCCGAGAGCAGGCAGGCAGATCGCATCCAGTCCAGATAGGTCTCGGCGCGGGTTCCAGCGATTTGCTCAGGCCAGCGCTGCGCTGCGTCGAAGGGCAAGACCTGGGTTGCCGGGGAGAGGAACAGATCGTAGCGCGAGAAGTAGCGCTGAACTGCTCGTTCCAGCCGGGTTCGGGCCGCCATCGTCGAAATCATGGCTTCTCCGTCGAGGTCCGTCCCCTTCTTGACATTCCAGAGGACCTCGGGCTTGATCAGCGAGCCGTGGCTCCGCACTAGTCCGCCAAGATTAGTGGCGAAATCGAAGGCCCTGGTGTTGCCGAAGACTTCGTCGGCATCGGTAAAGTCAATGCACGCCTCTTCGACAATTGCGCCAGCGGCCTCGAAAACCGAGAGTTGGCGATGCAATACCTCTACGACCTCGCGCTCGATCGGAACACCGATCCCGAAATCGAAGCTATAGCCGATGCGGACTCCGCGCAATTCTGGTTCGGGAGTGCCGAAATCGCTGGCTGAGAGCTTGTTCGGGGTCGGAAGCCTGTCGTCACCTGCGCTGGCTCGCATGAACAGCGCGATATCCTCCACCGTGCGTGCGATCGGTCCCGAACGGGCCAGCCAGGAGTAGGCATTGGATTCCGCCTCCAGCGGGATGACCCCGTAGGAGGGCCGGAAACCAATGACATTGCAGAAACTGGCCGGAATGCGCAGCGAACCGCCCATGTCTGAGCCGTCACCGAGCGGCTGGATCCTAGCGGCGACCGCGGCGGCTACGCCGCCTGAGGAGCCTCCGGCCGATCGATCCACCGCATAGGGATTCGTCGTGGTGCCGAACAATTCATTGAAGGTATGCGATCCGGCTCCGAATTCCGGGACATTGGTCTTCCCCGTCCTGATCGCGCCTGCTGCTGCCAGTCGGGCGATCTGCAAGTCGTCCTGCTCTGGGACGTTGTCCTTTAATGCCAGCGACCCCTGGGTGGACAGCAAGCCGGCGGTGTTGAACGTGTCCTTGTGCGTCATCGGCAGACCGTGGAGCACTCCAGTCGGCTCGTTTCCCGCCGTGGCTTCATCGGCCTTAGCAGCGAGGATTCGCGCGCGTTCGAAATCCTTGATGACCACGGCGTTGATTTGGGCGTTAACTTCATCGATTGCCTGGATATGGCTCTCCAAGGCCTCACGCGCCGACAACTCGCGCTTGCGGATCTTTGCCGTGAGCTCCGTGGCGCTCAATTGCTGGATCTCGTTCATGGCCGTGCCTTTCTAAAGGATGACTGCATTGCGATGTGTGTCACAATCTTCCGCCTACGTTGACCGCAAATGGAATACTCCTCAAGAAAACTCGCCATTTTGGGGGATCTCGCCATAAATATGGCTAATTCCGACATTCCTTGCCGAAGGCCTCCAATAGGAGGAACCTTGAATTCAATGAGACCGGCATCACATCATGCTGGTGAATATCGAAGGAGTTCCGATGCATTTCCCCCTTGCAGCCGGCGATCCAGTTTCAACTGACATCTGGGCCGTCGCCAACAGCCCGTTCCTGTGGTTCTGCGCTCTGGGCGTCTTCGCCGTGATCTTCGTCCAGACCATTCTCTATGTCCGTGCTGCCAAGGCCGCAGCACCCCATGTCGATATGCCCGTCCGCGAAGTCAAGGAAGCCTTCCGTGCCGGTGCCGTCGCCTCGATCGGGCCATCCCTCTCGGTGGTGCTGGTCGCCATCGCATTACTGGCTCTGTTCGGAACGCCAGCCGTTCTTGTCCGCATCGGGCTGATCGGCTCGGCCTCCACGGAAACGGCCAGCGCCAACTTGGCAGCCCAATCCATGGGCTCGATGCTCGGCGGGGATACCTACACCCAACAAGTTTTCGCCGTGGCCTTCATGGCCATGAGCCTATCGGGAGGCATGTGGATGCTCTGCACCTTGCTGCTGACCCCGGTCCTGAAACGCGGCGGCAAGTCCTTGGCCAAGCGCAACCCAGCGGCCATGGCCCTGATCCCCACCGCAGCCCTGCTCGGAGCGTTCAGCATGCTGACCATCGCCGAAATTCCCAAGTCCAGCATCCACATGACGCTGGTGCTGATCTCGGCAGCCTCCATGGCTTTGTTCCTCTTCTTGGCCAAAGTGCTCCAAGCCAAATGGCTCAAGGAATGGGCCTTGGGATTCGCGATCCTAATCTCGATCACCGCCGGCTACCTGATGCACACCGCATAGCGAATTAGAAAGGACAGAACCCATGAGCTCACCAGCAATGACCACTGCGGACGCCTCGATGGCCCGCTTCGAGCAGCAGACCACACGCTACGGTTCACTGACCATGACAGCCGGCTTGATCCTCTCGCTGCTCGGCCCGATCTACCTCGTATTCTTCACGGACCTCGACATCAGCCCTTCGATGATCTGGGTCGCCTTCGCCGCCGTTGCGGCCACCTTCGGAATTTTCTGGTTTGTCGAACCACTGACTTATTTCCCGATCCTGGGTTCGGCAGCTATGTACCAGGCCTTCATGATCGGCAATATCTCCAACAAGCTGCTGCCTGCCGCCATCGTGGCCCAGTCCGCGATCAACGCCAAGCCCGGCACCAGGCGCGGCGATCTGGCCTCGGTGATGGCCATCGGCGGCGCGGCCACCGTCCACCTGACCAGCCTGCTGGTCTTCGTGGGGATCTTCGGGTCCTGGCTGGTCTCGATCATTCCAAACGACATGATCGAGGTAGCCCGAATCTACATCTTGCCCTCCCTGATGGGAGCGGTACTTGTCCAGGCCATCGTCGCCATGAAGCAGGTTCGCCCGACCATAGTCGCCATCGTGCTGTCGCTGACCATGTATTTCGTGGTCATCCCGCTGGTTCCATCCTTGGCCCTGTTCGGCACAGCCCTGGTTGTGCTCTTCTCCATCATCGTTTCGTGGATCGTGCGCGATCGCAAAGCAGTCCACACGCCCGTTGCTGACTAAAGGAGTCACTTTGAATACCCAACCCGCTGGCGCATTGCAAACCGTCCTGACTGGCGAGCAAGCCGAGCTTATGCACGAAATGTATCGCCACCTGCATGCCAATCCCGAACTGTCAATGCAGGAACGCGCGACCGCCGCTTATATCGGCAAGCAACTCGACACCATGGGAATCGAGAACTTCGTCTGCGGCGGTACCGGCGTCGTCGGCATCCAACGCAATGGCGAGGGGCCTGTGGTAGGCTTCCGCGCCGATACCGATGGCCTGCCCATCGCGGAAGATACCGGAGCCAGTTATGCTTCGGAAGCTCGCGGCCAGCTGGCCGATGGCACTGACGTCCCGGTCATGCACGGATGCGGTCACGACACCCATGTCACCGCGGCGCTGACCGCCGCTGCCCGGCTCGCCGAGCAGACGGGGGCGTGGAACGGAACCATCGTGTGGATTTTCCAGCCCGGCGAGGAAACCAGCGCTGGTGCCAGGGCCATGCTCGAAGACGGATTGTGGGACAAGGCCCCGGTACCCTCGGTCATCCTCGGCCAGCATGTCTTTCCTTTCGCCGCGGGCTCGGTGGGCCTGACCAGCGGCCCCGCCATGGCAATGGCTGATTCGCTGAAGGTGACGCTGCACGGCAAGCAGTCCCACGGCTCACAGCCGCAAGACTCCATCGACCCGATCGTCCAGGGCGCGCACACGATCACGCGCCTGCAGAGCCTGGTTTCGCGGGAATTGCACCCTCAGACTCCTGCGGTGCTCACCTGCGGCTCGTTCCACGCCGGGTTGAAGGAGAACATCATCCCGGATCGCGCCGAATTCACCTTGAACATCAGGACCTTCGATGAGCAGACCCGCACCCAAATCCTGGATGGGGTCTCACGCATAGTGAGCGCCGAAGCCGCCGCGTCGAATGCTCCGGCACCTGAGATCGAAACGCTGAATTCCTTCCCCAAGCTGCACAATGATCCGGGCCACACCGAGCAGGTCAAGGAGGCTTTGAGCCGGGAACTCGGGGAAGGCAAAGTTGTCGACCTGCCCGCTGCCATGGGATCCGAGGATTTCGGGGCTCTGGGAGATGAGATTTCGGTGCCGTACGTCTACTGGTTCTTCGGCGGGTTCCTGCCCCGTGACGAGGCGCCACCGGTGAACCACTCGCCGTATTTCCTGCCTGATTACGAGCTTTCCCTGGCAACAGGGGTTCGCGCCGCGCTGGCGGGCCTGGGGCATTACCTGGCCAGGTAGCGGACTCCGGTTCCCAAGTCGATCGCGCCGCCGGCGGCATGCCAAGGCCCGGGTGGAGGAACACTCCTTCCGCCCGGGCCTTCGGAATGTTCTTGCCGGTTTGGCTAGAGCCGGGTACGCCCATCGAGGTAGGCGCCGAGCACCTGCAGCACACCGTGCTCGAGGTTGGAAGGCGCGGTGAAGTTCGCGGCTTCTGCCACCACCGGATGCGCATTGGCCATGGCGAAGGAGTAGGTGGCGGCCTTGATCATTTCCAGGTCATTGGGGTAGTCGCCGAAAACTGCCGTTTCATCCGCGCTGATTCCCAGCTTGTCCTGCAAGGCTGCCAGGGCCAGTCCCTTGTGCACGCCGTGGTTCATGGCATCCACCCAGTGGCTGCCGGAGATCACCACCTGCAGCGGCACGTGCAGCGCTGCCGCCATTTCCTGCACGGCGCCGGTCCCGACGTTGACGGCCATCTTGATGATCTCGTCCTCGACCTGGGCCAGGTCTTCAACCACCTGCACGGCGCGGTAGTACGGGGCCACGGCGTTGGCAAACCGTTCATCGGCGCGCTCCACATAGGCGGTGCGGCGTCCGCACAGCACCAATCCGGCATCCAGTGCGGCTTGCCCGCGCACGGCCTGGATGACGGCGGCTACCGATGGCGGGTCGATGATGTTGGAGTAGATCTCGTTCTCGCCGTGCATCACGACGGTCCCGTTCTCGGCAATGATCGCGATCTCCCCCAAGGTGGCGAACTGCTCGCGCAGGGTCGCGAACTGGCGCCCGGAAGCTGGCACGAACTTGATGCCGCGGGCCTGGAGCTTGTCGATCACAGCCCACGATGCCTCGGGGATCTTGCCTTCGCCGTCCAGGAAAGTGCCGTCCATGTCAACGGCGACGAGCTTGATCTGGGCCTTCGGGTCAATCGTATGCATAGGTTCCTAGTTGCCGGGTTTCAGCGCGCGGTGCGCAGCGCCCAAGACCCCGGCGGCGTTGTTGAATTGGGCAGGCACGATCCTGGCTCGCAGTTCCAGCTGCGGCAGGAACTTTTCGTGGTCTTCCGAGATCGCTCCGCCAATGATGATCAAATCCGGGCTGCACAGGAATTCCACGTGGGACAGGTAGCGTTGCAGGCGGGCGATGTACTGCTCCCAGCTGAGGTTTTCCTCGTGCATGACTCGCGCGGCGGCCTTGCTCTCGGCATTGAATCCGTCGATTTCGAGGTGGCCGAATTCGACGTTCGGGAAGAGCACGCCGTCGCGGAAGAAGGCCGAGCCGATGCCCGTGCCCAGGGTCAGCAGCAAGGTGCTGCCCTTGACGGGCTTGCCCTGCTCGGCTCCGGCACCCGCGTAGACCTCGGCCACGCCGGCGGCATCCGCGTCGTTGAGCACAAAGACGTCGCGGCCCAGGATCGCGCTGAAGCTGGCGGTGGCATCCAAGCCGATCCAGGCCTTGTCGATATTGGCCGCCGAGTGCACGACGCCGTCGATGACGATGCCAGGCACGGTGACGCCAGCGGGGATTCCTGCCAGCTCGTCGCCGGTGAGCTCCTGCAGGTCGGCAACGATGCCCGCCATCACCTGGGCGACAGCATCCGGATGCGCGCCCTCAGGGGTAGCTGCCTTGCTGAAGGTGCTCTCAACAAGCTTGCCGTCGGTTCCAACCAATCCGTACTTGATCGACGAGCCGCCCAGATCAAGCCCGATGGCAGCGAACTGCGACGTGGATGCCGATGCGTCAGATGGTGCCATCAGTGGTCTCCCCGGTGAAGCAAATAAAATTTTAAGGACTCTTTACAATATATAGCTTGGATCACTTTGGTCAACGTACCCGGTAGTTTTCCCATAAGTTGGCCAAGGCCAGCTCCCGGGCGCCGGCCAAAGCGCCGCGTGCCGCGGCCTCGGTTCCCAAGGTGGAAAGCTGAACATGAACCGGTTTGGGCAGCAAGCTGTTCAGTTCGCTTTCCAGCGCCGCGCACAATTGAGGCGTGAGCCCCGGGCCGATGGCCACCACTCGCTGCGGATCGACGAAGCCGATCAGGTTGGCCAGGACACGGCCGAACGGGGACAGGAAGGCTGGCCAGTTCCGTTCATCGGCCAGTTTTTCCCAGAGCACGCGGGTCTGGAACATCCCGGCCTCGCCGAGCGCATCGCGCAGGTTCGCGGTGCCTACCAGCTGGGTCTCCAGCTCGCCGGCGGTGCCGTGCTTGCCGCGGTGCAGCGCACCGTCGATGACCAGGCCTGCGCCCAGGCCGGAACCGATGTAGATCATCATCAAGGAACCGGCCAGCTCCCCGGCTTCGGCCAGGGCCATCCAATTCACGTCGTTATCCAGCAGCACCGGAACCCCGCCGGCGAACTGGCCGGCAAGGTTGGCCCCGGAGGAAGGGAAAATCGGGGTGGCCAGGACTCGCAGCCCGCCATCGCGTTGCACCGGGGCTGACTGGCTCACGGCCCCGGCCAGCAATGGGGAGCCGAGCTCAGCGGCCACGCGGGAGATCTCGCGGGCTCCCATTTGCTCTACCTGCGCGGCGGTGGTTTGCGCCGTCAGCGGGTAGAAGCGGTCCACCAGCGTCTTTCCGGCCAAGTCGGTGGCGCGGACCTGCAGGAATTCTGCCTGCAGGCACAGTGCCAGCAGGTGGCCGAAGCCGCTGTCCAGCGCATAGTGCTCGGGAACGCGGCCGCGCTTGGGCTCGTTGTCCCGCTCGATGGCCGAGGCCAGGCCGTTCTCCTGCAGGCGCGAGATCGCCTGCGATGCGGTGGGCTTGGAGATCCCCAGATCCGCAGCGATCTGGGTACGGGTCGCCGGGGCTTGGCAAAGGTAATCGAATACCCGGATGTCAGTCAGCGTTGCCAGGGCACGGGGCCCCGCAGTGGAATCAGTCACCCACCAATCCTACTGGCCTTCTGCCCTGATTTCAGGGCAGCAGAACTTGGCGCACCGACCGTCCCTCGGCTAGTGCATCCAGGGCGTCGTTGACCTCGGCCAGCGGCCTGGTTTCCACGAGTTTCTCCACAGGGAGCTTGCCGGAGCGCCAGAGCTGCTCGTAGTAGGGAATATCCTTCTTCGGCAGGGCAGAACCCATGTAGCTGCCGATGATCGTGCGTGCTCCTGCGGTCAGGCCCAGGGGCTCGATGCTGCTCATCGCGCCCGGAGCCGGAAGCCCCACGGTCACCAGGGTTCCGCCCACGCCGGTGGCCTGCAAGGCGGTTTCGAAGGCACGCGGATGCCCCGCGGCCTCGATCACGATTTCGGCGGTGCGCTGCCCCAGGGCCTGCGGCGTGAAGGCTTCATCGGCGCCCAATGCCAGCGCGGTGGCCAGCTTGTCCTCATTGGCGTCAACGGCCAGGATCCGGCCGGTGCTCCTTTGCCCCGCGGCCACCAGCAAGGCGGCCATGCCTACCCCGCCCAGGCCGACGATGGCAACATCCTGGGCGCCGGTTGCCCCGGCGGCATTGCGCAGTGCACCGCCGCCGGTGAGCACCGCGCAGCCCAGCACCGCGGCCACTTCAGCAGGAACATCCGCGCCCACCGGGATGAGGCTGCGCGCATCCATTACCGCGTAGTCGGCAAAGGCCGAGACACCGAGGTGGTGGTGGACCGGCTGGCCGTCGAGGGCCAACCGGCGAGCGCCGGTCAGCAGGGTCCCGGCGCCATTGGACGCGGTGCCGGCGCTGCACGGCAGCTTGCCGCCCTTGGCGCAGGCTTCGCATTTCTCGCAGCGCGGCAGGAAGACCGAGATCACCTGCTGGCCGATGTCCAGATCCACCCCATCACCCACCTGCTCGACGATGCCTGCTGACTCATGGCCCAGCACCATCGGCAGCGGACGCGGCCGGTTCCCGTCGATCACCGACAAGTCCGAATGGCACAGTCCGGCCGCGGTGATGCGCACCAGCACTTCGCCGGGCCCGGGCTCTTCGAGCTGCAGCTGGCGCATCGCCAGCGGCCGGTGCTTGGCATAGGGCCGCTGGTTCTCCCGGCGCTCAAGCACCGCGGCATGGATCCGGCGCATGCTCAGCCCGCGGTTGGCTGGTTGGCCTCGGCCGACTCCGGGTTCCACCCGCGCACGGCACCATCTGGCAACAAGTTCTTCACGATCAGCGAGCAGTCCTTGTCCCCCAGCCCCTGCTCGATCAGTTCGTCGAAGTGCTCGCGGGCCAAGCTGGCTGCCGGCAGCTGCACCCCGGTGCTTGCGCCCGCGTCCAGGGCCAGCCCGATGTCCTTGCGGGCCAAGTCGGTGCGGAAGGTGGCCTCGAAGTTGTTGTTCGCCGCGGCGGTATCGATGATGCCCGGCACCGGATACCAGGTCTGCTGCGCCCAGGAGCGTCCCGAGGAGACCGAGGCGATCTGCCAGAAGACTTCCGGGTCCAGGCCCAGGGCCTCGGCCAGCTGGGAGCCTTCGGCGCTGGCCATCAGGTCGATGAACAGCATCATGTTGTTGCAGATCTTGGCGGCAATGCCCATGGAGGGGCCCCCGGCGACGATGGTCTTCCCGCTCATCGGGGCGATGAATCCGGTGGCCTGCTCCATCAGTTCCGGTGCCCCGCCGAGCATGAAGGCCAGGGTTCCGGCCGCGGCCCCGGAGATGCCGCCGGAAACCGGCGCATCGACGAAGTGCAGGCCGCGCTGCGCGGAGCCCGCGTGGATGTAGCGGGAAGTTTCGATGTCCACCGTGGAGGAATCCAGCAGCAGCATGTCCTTGCTGGCGTTGGCCCAGATGCCGGCGCCGCCCTCATAGACCGCGCGCACGTGCGCTCCCTTGGGCAGCATGGTGAACACGGCGTCGGCCTGGTCCATGGCTTCGGCGATCGATCCGGCTATCTGGACTCCGCCGTCGGCCGCGGCGGCGCAGGCCTGCTCGTCCAGGTCGTAGCCGCGCACGGTGTGCCCTGCGGCCACCAGATTCGCGGTCATCGGTCCGCCCATGTTGCCCAGGCCAATCCATGCGTACGTGCTCATCTGCACACCCCTCGTCCTTGAGTATTGTCCTTGTCAGGCCAGCGTAGGGTGCGCGGCGTGCCAGACTCAATGCACTGGGGCACGCCAATTGCGCAGGCCTAGTGTGCGCTAGCGCACACGAGGCATGGCAGACTGTGGACCATGGACCGTCAGATCGATTACCGCCATCTCGAATCCCTCATTGCCCTGCTGACCGTTGCGCGCCTGGGCCGCTACACCGCCGCCGCGAATGTTCTCGGGGTGAACCACTCGACGATTTCCCGTCGCATCGACGCACTGCAAAAAGCCATGGGCGGCCACCTGCTCACGCGCTCTCCCAACGGCTGGGAACTGACGGACCTGGGGCGCCGGGCCATGTCCAGCGCGGAAGCCATCGAGCAGGCCGTGGAAGCCATCGGCTCCCAGAAGGAGACCGGTGCATTGGCCGGCCATGTGCGCGTCGCCGCTCCCGACGCCTTCAGCGCCCACCTGGCGGCTCCGGCCCTGGCAAAGCTCCAGCTAAAGCATCCGCAACTGGTCTTCGAGATCGTTTCGGAAACCACCCGTGCACGGCAGACGCGGACCGGCATGGATTTGGAGATTGTCATTGGCGAACCCAGCGTCCGCAAGGCGGCCTCCACAAAACTCCTGCATTACGAGCTGCGGCTCTACGCCACGGCCGAATACCTGGAAGCCCACGGCACCCCGGCACAGGTTGCCGACCTGGCCGGGCATAGCCTGAACTACTACATCGACACCGCGCTGACGGTGGACAAGCTCGACGAGGCCACCGGCGCCTTGCCGCCAATGCACCGCGCGATTTCCTCCACCAGCATCGCGGTGCAATATGCGGCCACCATGAACCATGCAGGCATCGGCTTGCTCCCCACTTTCCTCTCGGAGCACTACCCGAATATGGTTCCGGTGCTCCATGACCAGTTCACCTACCAGTCCGAGTACTGGCTGGTGGGACGCGAAGAAGCCTTGCGCAGCCGCGCGGTCCAGGAAACGGTGCGCGCGCTCAATGATGCAGCCACCGCCGGCGACTGGTTCATCCCGCCATTCCCGGCGTACAACTTGTCCTCCGGCTAGGCGCCGTTCACCGTGGCCCGGCGGATTCCCAGTCCACGATGGCTTGCAGCAGCTGCGCCACTGATCGGGCGCTGTCCAGCCGGAGCACCGGACGGACTTCGTTCTCCAGCCAGGCCTCATGGCGGGCGCGGCTGCGTCCGCTGAAGTCCGGGTCATCGTAGCCAGCTGCCCACGCCATGAATTGTTCCAGGGCTCCGAGTTCCAGGGATTGCCCGCTCAGGCGCTGCTTCTCGCGTTCTGCAAGACGGCGCAGGCGCACTTGGGGATCCAGCGTCAGGAAAACGAAGGCATCGCATTGCGACAGGACTTCTTCTCCCCATCCCTGCACTGATCCGGACAGTACCCAGGCTTTGCGCGGAACGAAGACCTGGTTCATGAGCATGGTTCGGGCAGCCGGCGCACGCTGCTGGCGGTATGGAGGATCGGTGGGAACCCAGAAGTAGTCGTCGCTATCGGCATGCGGCACGGACCAGGCATCGGCCACGGCGCGCGCGAGGGTCGTGGTGCCACTGCCGCTGGCACCGAAGATATGCAGCCTGCACCGCTTCATCCAGAGCCCCGACGGCAAACTTGGCTACTTTTCATTATTCTTCTTGCTGCTCCGGCGCCGCCCGTATGAAGCGCAAGCGGCAACGAAGCCAATACCGAACAGGAACGCCAACAGGTACTCGATTCCCATCTGCCCGTGCACCCCGCAATCGCATCATGCTGGGGACAGTGATTTCCACCGAACCCCATCCTTCTTGGCTGCCAGACTCGCAGATCGGCAACGGCGGCGCAAGCCGATGGCCCGCCCGCAGGCCACCGAACACGCCCAAGGCCAGCCCCGTCCGTGGAGCTGGCCTTCGGCGTCGTGCTGGATCTTGCGGCTTACTTCTGCATCTTCAGTTCATCGCGGGCGGCATTTTCGCCGTTCACTGCCAGCCGGTCCGCCTCGTCGATCTCGCCGAGGTCCAGCCCCTTGGTTTCCTTCATGAAGAACACCGCCACCAGGGTGACCAGGGCGGCGAACACGATGTAGCCGGCCACCGGAACCCAGGATCCGTAGACTTTGAGCAGGAAGGTGGCGATGATCGGGGCCATGGACCCGGCCACGATCGAGGTGACCTGGTAGCCCAGCGAAACGCCCGAGTAGCGCATGCGGGTCGGGAACATCTCGGCCATGATGGCCGGCTGCCCGGCGTACATCAGCGCGTGCACACCCAAGCCCAGCACGATGGTGGCCAGGATGACCGCATCGTTGGCGGTATTGAACAGCGGGAAGGCCGCCACGCCCCAGACGGCCATGAGCACCACGCCGGTGGCGTAGACCGGGCGGCGGCCGAGGGTGTCGGTGAAACGGCCGACGATCGGCACCAGGATCGCGTGGATCACGTGGGCAATGAGCATCAGGCCAAGGATCGTGGAGGTGTCCATGTCCAGCTGGGTGGCCATGTAGGTGATGGAGAAGGTCACCACCATGTAGTACATGATGTTCTCGCCGAAGCGCAGGCCCATGGCGGTGAACACCCCGCGCGGGTAGCGCTTGAAGACTTCGCCCACGCCGTAGCCGGCAGCCGCGTTCTGCTCCAGCTCAGCCTTGGCCTCCTTGAAGATCGGGGCATCGGAAACGCGGGTGCGGATGTAGTAGCCGACGACCACGATCACCACCGAGAGCCAGAAGCCGATGCGCCAGCCCCACGCCAGGAAGGCCGCTTCGCTCAGCGTTGCCGAGAGCACCAGCAGCACCACGGTGGCCAGCAGGTTGCCCACCGGCACTGCGGCCTGCGGCCAGGAGGACCAGAAGCCGCGTTCCTTGTTCGGCGCGTGCTCGGCCACCAGCAGCACCGCGCCTCCCCATTCCCCGCCCACGGCGAAGCCCTGGGCGAAGCGCAGCACGATCAGCAGGATCGGTGCGGCATAGCCGATGGAGTCGAAGGTGGGCAGGCAGCCCATCAGGAAGGTGGTTGCGCCGACCAGCACGATCGCCACCTGCAGCAGGTGCTTGCGTCCGTACTTGTCGCCGAAGTGGCCGAAGACGATGCCGCCGATGGGGCGGGCAATGAAACCGACCGCGTAGGTCAGGAAGGCCTTGATGATGTTATCCAGATCGTTGCCGGTATCCGGGAAGAAGATCTTGTTGAAGACCAGGGTTGCCGCGGTCGCGTAGAGGAAGAATTCATACCATTCGACGACGGTGCCAGCCATGGAGGCTGCTACGACCCGGCGCAATCCCTTGCGCTCGGCCTTCGATGACGTTTCGCTTGCCACTGTGCGTTCCTTCCGCCCACGCCAGTACCCCCTTTGGAACCGGCCTCATCAGCGAGTATGGCCTAGATCACATCGCGAAAGATAGGCGAAACGAGGCATAGTGGGATGCAGTTTCTGCACATTCAGCGTGCATTTCTGCACACGCAGCGGCGGCTGCATGAAAGGTCGAGGATGATGGCTTGGGAAAACCCCGTGCACCAGGTGGCGTTGCGAGGCGTGCGCATGGATGCGCAAACCCGTTGCGCCCACTACCACTCCTTGTTCGATGTGATCGCACTGAAGCACGACTGCTGCGCCACCTTCTACCCCTGCCACCTCTGCCATGGCGAACTGGCCGATCACGAGGCAACGCCGTGGCCGGCGGACCGGTTCGATGAACCCGCCGTGCTCTGCGGGGTCTGCAGCACGCAGCTGAGCCCGGCGAAGTACCTCGATGCCAGTTCCTGCCCGAACTGCCAGGCCCTGTTCAATCCCGGCTGCAAATTGCATCTGGACTTGTACTTCGAGATGAAGCCAGCCAGCTAGTCCCAGGGCAGTTCGTTCTCTTGTGCAGGCTGCTGCGGGATCACCAGCACCGGACGATGCTGCTTGTGGGCCAGCGCCACGGCGATCGACCCGTCCATCAGCTGGGCCATCTTGCTGCGGATCCCCGGACGGCGGGTGCCGACGACGATCATCTGCGCATCGAGCTGCTCGGCTACCGCAGCCAGCACCTTGGCAGGGGCGCCGGCCACGGTGTAGCTCTCGAGCTCGACGCCGGTAATCACCGAAGTGATTTCCCAGGCGAGCTCCTCGGAAACCGGGCTGGCCGAAGCCAGCAGGTCGCCCTCGGACAGCTTGTCGGCAATCAGGCGTCCGGAATCAGCGTGGATGCACACCAATCGTGCATCCAGCCCGCGTGCCAGGGCACCGGCCGCCGCCAAGACCGCCGGGGACATGCCCGATTCCACGCCCATGACCATAGTGCTCATCAGCTCTACCCGCTTCCCTTATTGGCAGTTCCGGTCGAAGGAACTGCAGTTCACAAATCCTTGAGCGCTATGGCCGGATCGCTGAGCCGGTCAGCGTCGATCTCCCGGCCCACCAGCCCGCGCAGGGTGTCATTGGAATCCCAGATGTTCACGTTCGCCGCAGCGGTGATTTCCGATCCGTCCTGCCAGAACATCAAGAACTCCCCGGATTCCATATCCCCGCGCACCACCGTCGTATCCCCGGGCGAACCATGGCCGACATATTCCATCCCGAGATCGAATTGGTCGGTGAAGAAGTAGGGCAGCCAGTCATAGGACCTTTCCTCCCCGGCCAGCGTGGCCGCGGCCAGCTTGCCTTGGCGAATCGCGTTATCCCAGTGCTCGACGCGCAGCTGCCTGTGCAATGCGGTGTTGAAGGCCTGGGCAATGTCCCCCACGGCTAGTATCCGCGCGTCGCTGCTGCGCAGCGAGGCATCCACCACGACGCCGGAGTCCACGTCCAGCCCGGCAGTCTCGGCCAGCTGCACATTCGGCTGCGCACCCACGGCCAGCAGCACCAGGTCGGCACGCGAGGAGCCCGCATCGGAAAGCACCTGCAGGTGCCCGTCGGCTTCTTCGATGCCGTGCACCCGTGCAGTGCGCACATCCACGCCATGGGACTGGTGCAGCTCCAAGAGGTGATTTCCAAGCCGTTCGCCGAACACCTTGGCCAACGGGACCTCGGAGGGCGAGTAGACAGTCACCCGTGCCCCGCGCTGGCGGGCGGCTGCCGCCACTTCCATGCCGATCCAACCCGAACCCACCACCGCCACCTGGGCGCCCTCGACCAGTTCTGCACGCAGGGACTTCGCATCGTCCAAGGTGCGCAGCACGTGCACTGCGGGCAGGTCGTAACCGGGTATCGGGGTTCGGCCGCCCAGGCTGGCCCGCGAACCGGTGGCCAGCACCAGCTGGTCGTAGTCCAGTACGCTGCCATCGGCCAGCAGCACCTGCCGCTTGGCGGTTTCGATGCTGGTGGCTGCGACGCCCAGGCGCAATGCGACATCATGGCTTGCGTACCAGGACGCGTCATGGACGGTGAAATCCGCCGGTTCCTCCTTGCCCTGCAAGAACCCCTTGGACAGCGGCGGGCGCTCATAGGGCAGCTGCGTTTCCTCGCTGACCAAGCTCAGCGCCCCGGTGTAGCCGAGCTCGCGCAGTTCGCCAACAACGCTCGCGGCGGCCAGGCCGCCCCCAAGGACAACGATCGATTCCATGCTGCACCCCACTGCTCAACGACGATGTACTTTGATCCTCACACCCCATGGCCAGCTTGGCAACCTCTGGCCAGTTCACTGCCGGGAAAAGGAGAAACCGGCGAGCGGGCCGCTGCCTGCGGCCACCCCCCCGGCTGTCAGTCATCCGCCTGCCCCGGCGGCTGCTACCGCTCGCCGTCCTTCTTCCGGCGCCCCCGGTCTGCGTTCTCCTCGCGGCGGCCAAAGGCACCCCGGGTGCGCGTCACCCGGTAGTCGATGCGGTCATCGACGTAGCGGCGCAGCTCCGGCTGGTCTTCGAGCGTGGCCCACAGCTCGTCGGAGACGTGCTCGGTGACCCGCTCGAGGCGGAGCTTGGCCTCGATGATCTCCAGCGTCTTGCTCTCGTGGCGCAGCCCCTTGATGGTCGCCACCGCCATCATGATCATGATGATGCTGAAGGGCAGCGCCGTGGCCAGCGAACCGGCCTGCAGCGCCTGCAATCCGCCAGCCATCAGCAGCGCCGCGGCGAGCAAGCCCTCGAGCACCGCCCACAGCACGCGGGACCAGGTCGGCGGGTTCGGGTGCCCGCCGGAAGCCAGCATGTCCACCACCAGCGACCCGGAGTCCGAGGAGGTGATGAAGAAGATCGCCACCAGGATGATTGCCATCACCGAGAGGATCGAGCCCAATGGCAGGTCCTGCAGGATCTGGAACAGCGAGCCCTCGGCGGAAACCGCCCCGTCCTGGACCATGTCCCCCGCTCCGAAGAACTGGCGGTACAGCCCCGCGCCGCCCATCACAGAGAACCAGAGGAAACCGACGATGGTCGGCACCAGCAGCACACCCAGGACGAACTGGCGCACGGTGCGGCCGCGCGAAATGCGGGCGATGAAGATGCCCACGAACGGGGCCCATGCGATCCACCAGCCCCAGTAGAAGACCGTCCAGCTGGAGAACCAGGTCTGCGCTTCCTCACTCTGCTGGAAGGCGCCGACGTCGAAGGTCATGTTCATCCAATTGGCCAGGTACACGCCCAGGGACTGCACGAAGTTCTGGAAGAGGAACAGCGTTGGGCCCAGCAGCAGCACGCTGATCATCAGCAGCCCGGCCATGGACAGGTTGATGTTCGAGAGCCATTTGATGCCTGCGCCCAGGCCGCTGACCACGCTCATGGTGGCCAGGAACGTGATCACGACGATGAGGATGACCAGCAGCGTGTTGTCCACCGAATCCACCAGCCCGATGGATTGCAGTCCCGAGCTGATCTGCTGCACGCCCAGGCCCAGCGAGGTCGCGATGCCGAAGACCGTGCCGAAGATGGCCAGCACGTCGATCACATCGCCCAGCCAGCCCTTGACCCGCTCCCCGAGCACCGGTTCCAGCGCCCATCGGATGGAGACCGGGCGGCCGCGGCGGTGGATCGCATAAGCCAGGGCCAAGCCGATGACTGCGTAGATGGCCCACGGATGCAAGCCCCAGTGGATGAAGGTCTGGGCCATGGCCAGGCCCGCCAGTTCCCCTTCGGTGCCTTCCCATCCGGGCTTCGGGTCGACGGTGGCGTACATCAGCGGTTCGCCCACTCCGTAGAAGACCAGGCCGATGCCCATGCCGGCGGCGAAGAGCATCGCGAACCAGCTGAACAGCCCGAATTCTGGCTTCTCCCCGTCATTGCCCAGGGTGATCCGGCCCAGCTTGGAGAAGCCGATGACGATCACCAAAGCCACGAAGCCGCCGATGATCAGCATGTAGTACCAGCCCAGGTTCGTCACGATCCAGTTCTGCATCGCGTTGAACGTAGTGCTTGCGGTATCCGGCAGCACGATGGCGAACACGGCCACCGCGAGGATCACGACCAGCGCCGGCCAGAAGACCGCCGGAGCGATCCCGCCCTTGCCCAGGCGCACGCCCTGCCGGCGCAGCTTCGCGGTGATCTGCGCGTCGGTGTCATTTTCTGCAATATGCATATGCACCGGAATCGGCGCAGTATGCGGGGATGCCTCCGGCTCCGCGTCCAGCGGCCTGGGCAGCTCGCTGTTGGACTCCGCGGAGTCCGAGTCGTCGATTTTCTGGGTCATCGTCTCCAACCTTCCTTGCATTGTTGTCCTTCTGCTTTACACCCTTGTAGCTTGTGCGCCCAGAAGCAAGCTGATCTGCGATAAAAAGCTTGCGAAGCCGGGAATGGGAGTTTGCGCAAAGTCCTCACCGCCCCGGGCTAAACGTCTGGCGCAGCGGGTAGGGTGCGAAGTAACTCGCCAAGCACGCACCGGCGTATGCCGGAAAACCAGCTAAGGAGCCAGCCATGCATACTTCCCGCCACCAAAGCACCGAAGCCGCTGAAGTCCCGGGCCGCTACGTGCTCGTCTTCGACCAGCCAGCTGCCGGCGCCCCTGGCCTGGCCCAAGTCCAACGCGACACCGAACTGCCCCAGCTGCTGGCCGAACAGGGCTACTCCACCAGCGAATACTTCCCGATGCTGGGCATCGCGGTGGTCTCCAGCGGCACCGAGCAGCTGGAGGACTTCCGCCAGCGCTGCGCCGGGCATCGGCTGCCGGCCTCGGTGGTGCCGGAACTGGTCTACCGGATTCTGCCCGATGCCGCCAAGGCCCCGGGCCAGTCCCCGTTCGCGGACACCGCGGAATTCACCTGGGGCCTGCAAGCGGTGGGCGCAGAGCTGTCCAGCTACACGGGCAAGGGAATCAACGTGGCTGTGCTGGATACCGGCTTCGACAGCGCGCACCCGGATTTCGCCGGCCGCACCGTGGATGCCAAGTCCTTTGTCGATGGCGAGGACGCCAACGACGGCCATGGGCATGGCACCCACTGCATCGGCACCGCCTGCGGTCCGCGCGACCCGCAGCAGGGACCGGGCTACGGGGTCGCCTCCGAGGCCAATATCTTCGCCGGAAAGGTGCTGGGCAGCAACGGATCGGGTTCCGACTCCACGATCCTGGCCGGAATCAACTGGGCATTGGAAAACAAGTGCGAGGTCATCTCGATGTCCCTGGGTGCCGACGTGAGAACCGTGCACCCGCCCTATGTCACCGCGGGCCGGCGCGCCCTGGAGCTGGGTTCGCTGATCGTGGCCGCCGCCGGCAACAACGCGCAGCGCTCCGCCGGGAACCCGGGGTTCGTCGGCGCCCCGGCCAACAGCCCCTACATCATGGCGGTGGCCGCCGTGGATCCGCACCTGGCCGTCGCCGACTTCTCGGCACAGGCGCTGGATGCCCAGGGCGGCGCAGTGGATATCGCCGGCCCCGGCGTGGACATCTATTCTGCTTGGCCGGGAGAAAAACGCTACAACACGATCAGCGGCACCTCCATGGCCACCCCGCATGTGGCCGGCGTGGCGGCGCTGCTGGCCGAATCCACCGGGCTGCGTGCCCAAGAGCTGTGGGACAAGCTCCTGTCCACCTCCCGCGATGCCGCGCTGCCTGCTGAGGATGCCGGTGCCGGGCTGGCCCAAGCCCCGGCCGGGGCGGAAGGCCACTAGGATGTGCGACGTCCAGGTGCACATCTACGTGGTCACCGTGGTGGCCACCGTGGCCCCCGAATCCATCGTTGACCAGCTGCAAGCCCGCGGACTGCAGGTTAAGCAGGTGCTCGCTGCCCTGGGCCAGATTATTGGCGAGGGCAGCGAGCAGGTGGCCGCAGCGCTGCGGGATCTCGACGCGGTCGAATCGGTTGATGCCCAGCAGCGCTACCGGGCCATCGACGAGGGCAGCTAGCGCAGGATCACCGTGCGCTGCGCGCACCGCGCAAGGCCGGGCTATGGCACCGCTGGCGCGGCGAACTCTGCCATGGCATCGAGCAGCCAGCGCACGGCGTGCTCGGTGAACGAGGCACGCGGCATGATCCGCCAGCTCTGCTCGCCGGTGCGCCACAGCAGCACCGGAATATTCGCCAGCGAGGTGCTGATCGCCTGGTTCACGCCGAAGGCGCGCGGGTGCAGGTCCGCCGGGCAGCTCTTGCGCAGCACCAGCGGCGCATCCGGGCCGGAAAGTTCCAGCACGCTGCGGTTGGCCGAGAGGTCCACCACCTGCCCGGGCTGCTCGCCCAGGGCCGCGGTCAGCGCCCCGGCCAGCTCGGCGTTCTCCGCACTGGTGGCCAGGAACTCATCCGGCGCCAGCCACAGCACCGCGGTACCCGGCGCCTCGCCGGCCACCTGGCCCACCGCGGCGGGCAAGCCCACTCCGGTGGCCGCGGCCACCGCCGCATGCGCCGGACTGCCCGGCGCGCAGCGCAGCGAGATCTGGGTGGCGAAGGCGATTTCGCGCAGGCCCACGCGGCCGGCGATGCTGGCCGCTTCCATTTCCTGGGCCAGGTGCTGGGCCGGGGAACGGCGTACTTCGCTGTCAATCATGGTGTTGCTAGCCATCGCGACGGCTTCCTTCCGGGTCGTAGAGCACGGTTTCACAGACTTCGACGTCGACCAGCTGGCCGCCCACCGGGGTCTTGAGCACTTCGCCAATGCGGCTGCGCCCGTTCTTGATCAGCGCCAGGCCGAAGGTGCGTCCCAGCGCCGGCGAGTCGTAGAAGCTGGTGACCCAGCCTTCCATCGGGGTGATGCCCTCGGTGGCCATCGCGTCGGCGGCCACCAGCGCGGCACCCTCGGGCAGCCGCAGGGACTTGTCCACCGGCAGCACCGAGACCAGGTGCTTGCGGTCCTCCCGGAGGTTGTCCGCCCGGGAGTAGGAGCGGTTGCCGATGAAGTCCTTGACCTTGGAGACCACCCATTCCATGCCGGCATCCTGCGGGGTCACCGTGCCGTCGGTGTCCTGCCCGACGATGATGAAGCCCTTCTCGGCGCGCAGCACGTGCATGGTTTCGGTGCCGTACGGGGTGATGCCGTATTCCTGGCCGGCGGCGTACACGTCTTCCCAGACGCGCAGCCCGTGCCAAGCCGGCACCGCGATCTCGAAGGCCAGCTCCCCGGAGAAGGAAATGCGCGAGATGCGCGCTTCGATCCCGGAATCCAGCACCACGTCCTTGAAGGCCATGAACTTGAAGCCCTCGTTGGACACGTCCACGGTGGAGGCGACCTTGGCGATCACCTCGCGCGACTTCGGCCCAACCACCGCGACGGTGGCCAGCTGCTCGGTGACCGAGGTGCACACGACATCCAGCTCGGGCCATTCGGTCTGCAGCCACTCCTCCAGCCAGTCCAGCACGTCTCCCGCGCCGCCGGTGGTGGTGTGCAGCAAGAAGCGGTCCTGCGCCAGGCGCAGGGCTACCCCGTCGTCGAAGATCATGCCGTCGGCCTTGCACATCACGCCGTAGCGGCCCATGCCGACCTTCAGCTTGGTGTAGCCGTTGGTGTAGATGCGGTTCAGGAACTCGGCCGCATCCGCCCCGCGGATCTCGATCTTGCCCAGCGTGCTCGCATCGAGCATGCCCACCGAAGCGCGCACCGCGGCGGACTCGCGGTAGACCGCCTGGTCCATGGTTTCCCCCGGCTGCGGGTAGTACCAGGGGCGCTTCCACTGCCCGACGTCCTCGAAGGCCGCGCCGTGGGCCAGGTGCCAGGAGTGCATCGCGGTGATGCGCGCCGCATCCAGCTGCTGCCCGCGGTTGCGCCCGGCCAGGGCCGCGAAGGCCACAGGGGTGTAGGGGGCGCGGAAGGTGGTGGTGCCGATCTGCGCCGGGTTCTCGATGCCCAGCACCGCGGCGATCACGCCGATCGCCGCCACCCCGGAGGTCTTGCCCTGGTCGTTGGCGGTGGAGATCGAGGTGTACCGCTTGATGTGCTCCACCGACTTCATGCCCGCGCCGGTGGCGCGCAGCACGTCGGCCACGGACTGGTCGCGCTGCAGGTCCACGAAGTGGGCCGTGTAGTTCGCGGCGTCATCGCCCTTGGCCGATGGCACCAGCCAGACCGGACGGGTCTGGCCCAGCGCGGTCTCCAACGCCTGCGGGGTGCGGGCCACGGTGGCGAATCCTGCCGCGGTGGCAGCCGCGGCGCCGGTGGCGGCCCCGGTGGACAGGGCGCTGGCGGTATCCAGGCGCCCGGTCACCGCGCCGGCCAGGTGCTGGTTGGCCACCGCGGCGGCCGGGACGAAGGCGTGGATGGTGGTATCCCAGTCCAGCTTGCCCTGGCGCTGGGAGTGCAGGTGCACCACCGGGTTGAAGCCGCCGGCCACGGCCAGCACATCGGCTTCTAAGCGCTGGGTGGCCCCCAGTTCGCGGTGCTCGTCGAGCGTTGCGACCACGATGGCCGACAGCTCGCCGGCGGCATCCGCTTCGGTATCCACCACCACCGAACCCGGGATCACGGTGACTCCCTCGGCCACGGCGGCCGCGGCGGCGGCCGAAATGTTCTGCCGGGCGTCGATCACGGCAACCACCCCGCCGCTGGCCGCCAGTTCGGCTACCAGCTCGTAGGCCGAGTCGTTGGTGGTGGCCACGGCGATCTTCTGCCCGGCGCGCACGCCGTAGCGGTTCAGGTAGCTGCGCACCGCGCCGGCGAGCATGATGCCCGGGCGGTCGTTGTTCTCGAAGACGATCGGGCGCTCGTGGGCGCCGGTGGCCAGCACCACCTGCTGGGCGCGGATATGCCAGATGCGCTCGCGGGATACCCCGGGCTGCGACGGGCCGTCCAGGTGCACGGTGCGGCGCTGCGCGGCGATCAGGTAGTTCGCGTCGTAGGACCCGAAGACGGTGGTGCGCTGCAGGTGGGTGGTTTCTTCTGCTTCGGCCAGTTCGCCGGTGACCTGCTCGATCCACTGGCTGCTGTCCAGGCCGTCGATCTGCTCCCCGGCGGTGTCCAGCAAGGTGCCCCCGGCCTCGGCGCGCTCGTCGAGCAGCATCACCCGGGCCCCGGAGCGCGAGGCTTCGCGGGCCGCGGCCAGGCCGGCCGGACCGGCGCCGACCACCAGCACGTCGGTGTGCACGTGCACGTGGTCGTAGTAGGCCGGATCGGTGGCCGGGTCCAGCACGCCCAGGCCCGACAGCAAGGTGGCGTCCAGCCCGTCGGTGACCGCAACGGTGGTGGCCGGCAGCATCGACTCGTCGATGTCCTGCTCATGCCGGGCGCCGACGGTGACCAGCGCGTTGGGTTCCTCGACCCCGGCGGCGAAGATGCCGCGCGGGCGGTCCAGGTACAGCGAGTTGCCGGCCTTGCGCAGCCCGTTGGCCAGCATGGCGCTGGCCACGGTGGCGCCGCGGAAAGCGGAGAGCTGCGCGCCGCCAATGGACAGGGCCAGTGGTTCCTCGCGGTTGATGCGGGCGCGGGTGCTCTGCGCTGCAGGCAGGCGTTGCGGCTTGCTCATCGGGTGCCTCCTTCGGCGCTGCGGATGTCGGTGGTGCTCAGTTCGGGGCGTGGTTCGCTGGCCTGGTAGATGGCCTTGAACTCGTAGGTGACGGTGTCGCGCAGGGCGTTGAACCACTTGCGGCAGCCGCCGGCGTGGACCCAGCGTTCGGCGAAGATGCCCTTCTTGTTCTGCCGGTAGAACAGGTAGCGGGACCATTCCTTGTCGCTCAGGGCGCTCGGGTCCGCCGGGTAGGCCACGTGGGCTTCTCCCCCGTACTTGAATTCGTTCTCATTGCGTGGCCCGCAGTTCGGGCAATCAATCAGCATCATGGCGGTTGCTCCTAGTGTGCGACGGCTGCTGCGCCGTGCTCGTCGATCAGGTGGCCGGTTTCGAAGCGATCCAGGCTGAACGGCTTGTTCAGCTCGTGCGGCTCGTCGTTGGCGATGGTGTGCGCCAGGGTGAATCCGGCACCCGGGGTGCCCTTGAATCCGCCGGTGCCCCAGCCGCAGTTCACGTACAGGTTCTGGATCGGGGTCTTGGAGATGATCGGCGAGGCGTCCATGGTGGTGTCCACGATGCCGCCCCAGGTGCGCAGCACATGCGCCCGGGCGAAGATCGGGAACAGCTCCACGGCCGCGGCCATCTGCTCCTGGATGACATGGAAGGCGCCGCGCTGGCCGTAGCCGTTGTAGTTGTCGATGCCCGCGCCCATGACCAGCTCCCCCTTGTGGGCCTGGGAGACGTAGACGTGGATGTGGTTGGACATGACCACCGTCGGGTGCACCGGTTCGAACAGCTCGGAGACCAGTGCCTGCAGCGGGTGGGACTGGATCGGCAGTTCGAAGCCGGCCATTTCGGCCAGCACCGAGGAGTGCCCTGCCCCAGCCAGTGCGACCTTGCCCGCGTGGATGGTGCCGCGGGTGGTCTTCACGCCGGTGACCTTCTCGCCGTCCTTGATGAAGCCGGTGACTTCGCAGTTCTGGATGATATCCACGCCCAGCTCGTTGGCCTTGCGGGCGAAGGCCCAGGCCACGTGGTCGTGCTTGGCGATGCCGGCACGCGGCTGCCAGGTCGCGCCCATGACCGGGTAGCGGATGTCATCGCCGATGTTGATGATCGGGCAGGCTTCCTTGACCTGGGAAGGGTCCAGCCATTCGGCATCCACGCCGTTGAGCTTGTTCGCTTCCACGCGGCGCACGGATTCGCGCACGTCGCCCAGGGTGTGGGCCAGGTTCATCACGCCGCGCTGGGAGAACAGGAAGTCGTATTCCAGGTCCTCGGGCAGCTGCTCCCACAGCTTCAGCGACTTCTCGTAGATGCCCGCCGACTCGTCCCAGAGGTAGTTGGAGCGGATGATGGTGGTGTTGCGGGCCATGTTCCCGCCGGCCAGCCAGCCCTTTTCCAGGACGGCGACGTTGGTGATGCCGTGGTTCTTGGCCAGGAAGTAGGCGGTAGCCAGGCCGTGGCCGCCGCCTCCGACGATCACTGCGTCGTAGGACTTCTTCGGTTCCGGGTTGGCCCAGAGGAATTCCGGGTGCTCAGGCAGCAGATCAGCCATGGCTATTCTCCAATCTTCTTCAGGTTCGGGTACAGCGGGTGGGCCGCGGCAAGCTGCAGAACACGATCCTTCAGCTCCGGCAACACCGCCGCATTACCCTCAGCACCAGCAATCAACGCCTGCGCAATGATCTCCGCAACCTCAGCAAACGCAGCCTCCGAGAAACCACGGGTAGCCAACGCCGGGGTACCAATACGCAACCCCGAAGTCACCATCGGCGGACGAGGATCAAACGGCACCGAATTGCGGTTCACCGTGATCTCCACCTGCGCCAAAAGATCCTCACCCTGCTGCCCATCCAACTCGCTATTACGCAAGTCAACGAGCACCATGTGAACATCCGTGCCACCAGTCAAAACGCTGATGCCCTTGGCAACAACATCTTCCTGGGTCAAACGCTCAGCCAAAATACGCGCACCAGCCAAGGTCCGCTCCTGGCGCTCCTTGAACTCCGGCGAAGCGGCAATCTTGAACGCCACCGCCTTGCCAGCAATCACGTGCTCCAACGGACCACCCTGCTGGCCAGGGAACACCGCCGAGTTCAGCTTCTTCGCAATCTCCGCATCATTCGAGAGAATAATGCCGCCACGAGGACCAGCAAGCGTCTTATGCGTCGTGGAAGTCACCACGTGAGCGTGCGGGACCGGCGAAGGATGCAACCCGGTTGCCACCAGGCCAGCGAAGTGCGCCATATCCACGAACAGGTACGCGCCAACCTTGTCAGCGATCTCGCGGAAGCGCTGGAAATCCAGCTGGCGCGGATACGCCGACCAGCCAGCAACAATCATCTTCGGCTGGTTCTCGATGGCAAGGCGCTCCACCTCGTCCATGTCCACTTCATAGGTTTCCTCGTCCACACCGTAAGGAACGATGTTGAACAAGCGGCCCGAGAAGTTCAGCTTCATCCCGTGGGTCAGGTGGCCACCGTGGTTCAGGTTCAGCCCCAGCACGGTATCGCCCGGACGAACCAGCGCGTGGTACACCGACGCGTTGGCCTGCGCACCGGAATGCGGCTGCACGTTGGCGAACTTCGCCCCGAACAGGTCCTTGAGCCGCTCGATCGCCAGCGTCTCGATGACATCAACTTCCTCGCAACCGCCGTAATAGCGGCGGCCCGGGTAGCCCTCGGCATACTTGTTGGTCAGTACCGAACCCTGCGCCTGCATGATTGCTTGCGCAGTGTGGTTCTCCGAAGCGATCATTTCCAGACCGCGCTGCTGGCGCGCCAGCTCAGCGTCGATACGCTGCGCGACCTCCGG
>NZ_JBLVOJ010000001.1:50461-75663 GCF_053543715.1 Glutamicibacter sp. AGC46 | reverse complement strand
GTTTGGACGGATTTGGTTCCGTTGGTGTTGTTGCGTTCTGTCGAGGACAGTGGTGCCGGGGCAACGGTTCCCGTCTGTGCTGCACGCTGTGAGCTGGGTGCGATGGTGCTGGTAGTTGAAGATGCAGTTGAGTGGCTCGGTGGTACTGCTGCTGCTTGTGCGCCGGCTGCTCCGCCGAAGCTCATTGCCGCAATGATTGAAATCGTCACCAGTGATTTTGTGGCTTTTTTCATCGATAGTTCTCCTGCTCTCTTGTTGTTGTGTTTTAAGTCGATTTGTCGATGCTTGACCTGGAATCGACTGGACGTCGAGCCTTGAGGTTGATTAGAGCCCGACTACCCAGAGCAGCGTGTCGTATAGGGCGTTGCCTCCCAGGCCTCCTGTCGTTGCATAGACAACGTTCTTTATCTTCGCGGGAACTTTGGTGTTCCACCAGTTCACGAATACGGTGCGGCCCTTGTTTAGCTGAGTTCTAATGGCGTTGTACCATTTGACGTTGGTCCGCTTGAGTACCTGCATGCCTGCTTTGACGGCCAGGCGAATGGCGATTGGCACTGCAGCAGGGGTGCCCACATTAGTTTGGACGGATTTGGTTCCGTTGGTGTTGTTGCGTTCTGTCGAGGACAGTGGTGCCGGGGCAACGGTTCCCGTCTGTGCTGCACGCTGTGAGCTGGGTGCGATGGTGCTGGTAGTTGAAGATGCAGTTGAGTGGCTCGGTGGTACTGCTGCTGCTTGTGCGCCGGCTGCTCCGCCGAAGCTCATTGCCGCAATGATTGAAATCGTCACCAGTGATTTTGTGGCTTTTTTCATCGATAGTTCTCCTGCTCTCTTGTTGTTGTGTTTTAAGTCGATTTGTCGATGCTTGACCTGGAATCGACTGGGTGTCAGGATTTTTTAGAGGGCTAATTGAGCCCGACTACCCAGAGCAGCGTGTCGTAGAGTGCGTTGACCCCGACGCCTCCTGTGGCGCCATAGACAATCGTTTTGATCGGTTTAGGAACTTTGGTGTTCCACCAGTTCACGAATACGGTGCGGCCCTTGTTTAGCTGAGTTCTAATGGCGTTGTACCATTTGACGTTGGTCCGCTTGAGTACCTGCATGCCTGCTTTGACGGCCAGGCGAATGGCGATTGGCACTGCAGCAGGGGTGCCCACATTAGTTTGGACGGATTTGGTTCCGTTGGTGTTGTTGCGTTCTGTCGAGGACAGTGGTGCCGGGGCAACGGTTCCCGTCTGTGCTGCACGCTGTGAGCTGGGTGCGATGGTGCTGGTAGTTGAAGATGCAGTTGAGTGGCTCGGTGGTACTGCTGCTGCTTGTGCGCCGGCTGCTCCGCCGAAGCTCATTGCCGCAACGATTGAAATCGCAGTGGCGGATTTCAGAAATGGGTTTTTCATCCTTTTTGCTCCGTTGGTCGTCGGAATCTTTCCTTATCGGACTAGATTTACAACAGAATCCTTACATACTAATTCATTAAAGTCACGAGTTTTATATAAAAATTCACCTTGCGTAAAGGTCTATGCAACATGCCTGGCCGTGGGCTATCTTCAACTATGCGCCCGCCAAAAACGGGACAAAATAGTCGCGTGAAGAACTCCAAGAGCCGTTGTCGTGGGGCCGTCAATCTTGAACATGTCGGTGTGGAGATTCTGCCTAAGCACGGTTCAGTTGTCCTTATTTCGGAAGGCTGGTGCGATTCACTGATGGAATCGATCTAACTCTTGCACTTACCTGGGCACACAATCCGGACCTAAATATCCGACCATGAATTTATAGATTCGCGAGCGAAAGACTGCTGACCTGGACCAGGATCGGCCGGAATAACTACCTTCCACTGGCGGATCTAGGAACGCAGAACGCTCAAGGCGTACGAGTACCTTGATCGAGAATTTGCTGTGTGGTGATCCGTCGAGGGTATCGGAAGGCTGAGCCATTGAAGTGCGCCCTAGCCCGCGATTGATCGCACCGCGTCAATGAATCGAACTGACTAGTCTTATTGCCGATGATCGTGCATTGACAGTCCTGCGGATCAGATTCAACGCTGCCCCGTTTCAAGCCCAGGAAACCTACCAGGTGCGCAATTGAATCGTACCTCTCGAGTGCTTGACACCCGAGCCGATAATGCACGTTATGTAAAGCACTAAATGCTTTATTAGTCTTCACCGCACATAACGAACTTTCGGGTAACGCCTCGCATTGATCCCCAACTCTGGCTTGGCTGAGGTTTATGAGTAGTCGTATCCATCAAGTTGGTGTCACCCCTCATCCCAAGGGGCCACAACACTTCAGTGAAAATGTATGCGTTAACGTTCTAGTTAATTCCCGGGTATTGCACATTTCGCAAGTATGCGTGAGAAGGACAACCTAGATCGATCGCGGAAGATGGCCGATGGTTAACCTGAAAAAATGTTCTATTTGCCCCGCACTGTGGGAATAATTTCGCCCGAAAACTTGCCCTACCCTGCAGAACATTGCTGCCTAGATCTGATACGAAAAAGGCTAGCTCGCCTACACCCCGTCCTTGATGCTGTGACGCCCCTGGGAGGTTCTAAGTTGATTTCTTAGAACAAATTCGGTGGGTTCCCACTATATATAGTTGCTAGGCATCTAGGATTCCAAGTTCCTTCAAGAGCGCTGGATGCACGCTCAGATTGCCCGTTTCTTCGATTTTGAGAGAGCGATCGTTGAAACGATATGCAGTTTTCTGATTGGCCCGAAGGACGCCCACTGCTGAGGCTTCGAACAGAAGATCTCGAACTTTTGTCAGAGAAGATCGGTTAATTCCGTGCCTAATTGCGGCTTCGTCCCACGCGTCCAATGAAGTTTTTCTGCGTTCTAACGCCTTCAGCGAGTTCACCACGGCTTCCATATCTTCGACATGTTCTGAAATCTCATCCCGCAATTCATCGAGAATGTGCTCGCTGTATCTAGCTTCGGCTGTGTATATATCCTCTTTTTCAATCCGAGAATGTCCATTAGCACTCGCAACCTCGAGGGCGAAAATCGCGAACGCGACTATATCTCTAGGTCGACCCATAACTCGTTTCAGAAGATAGTTCTGCGCGCTTGTTCCTTGTCGCATTTTTTCCGGGGTGAATATCGTTTCCCAACCAAGCCCTTCAGGTGTACCCGCAGTCTTACGGATTCGTTCCTCGATAACTTGCGCTAGATCGTTGTTATTCCAATCTAGAGTGACCGTATCTTGGGTAAACTTATTCTTGTCGTTAAAACCTATTCGTTCCCAAAGGTCTGTGCGTAAGAACACAATTGCGGGGGCTGTCCCGTCTTGCTGTAAGTCATCTGCGAGTTGCCGCGCGGCTCTTGCAGCCCCGCCGATGAGCTTGAGCGAATCTTCAGAACCGTCCCAAGCATCGTCAAGTCGATCCACCAGAACTGTAATCGGTCTGATTTTAACGGCTTTTACAAGTACTTCCTGCAACTGATCGATCAGCTGACGGGTCGTTGCTTCAAATGGCTTAGCAGTTTTCGGGTCAACACTGTAACCACCGAAATCAACAACCCCGCCGATAGAAGGAAGTTTGATTTCTCGAACCCGAGCAAGCCATCCAAAAATAGCTCGTAGGGGGGCCTTATCTGGGCCTGCTCCTAACTTTCGTATCAAGCGTCTACCGCGCCACCTGAGACGAAGTGGCATAGAGGAATATCCCTCGCTGAACATAGCAATGATGAACGCGAACCGCCAAGATTCAGCGTATTTAAAAGCGTCCACCACAGCATCATCACGAAGCGCTTTATGAGCAGTGAATACGTAATCTTTAAGGTCGAGTTCAACAACAGTGCCTTTTGCATTTGATGCCACATACCTAAAAAGTGCACTTTTACCGGATCCTTTGCGTCCTAGGACGAGATATTTTCCTGTTAATGCTTTTCCTGCCGCGCCAACCGAGACGAAGTAGTCGAGTAGGTTTTGGTCTTTTTCGGCATCTATACGTCCAAAGTTAACGCGGTCCAGTGCCTTTGGTGATGAATCAGTCATTGTATAAAGCTACCCGAAGTCAGTCGATAGGATCGTGATTCTATACACGCGCCTTTCGGGCGTTGCTTCTCAGATACGTGCCGTCTAACTTCTTCGAGCATACCTCCGGTATGATTTTCCGCTTCCATGCCTGCAACGCAGGAAATTCATTTCGAAATCGAAGAGCTTCAAGATGTATCAACGGACTGTCTGAAACGTTCGTTTTCGACACAGTGAGCAGTCACCCAGGGTGAAAATTTCTGACAGTTGAGAACTCAACAGATTTCCACGGTTCTTTCGTCGCAAAACTCAGTGCCACAAACTATGCGTCGAAAGATTAGCTGCCAACCGACTATTGAACCGTCCGTTCCGCATAAGCACAGATCATTCCGGACAGTAACTAGACTTGTCCACTACGCCGACGTCCGTCAACGACAGAAAGCGCATCACGACCTAGCGTTACAGGTCTCGATGCGCTTCCTAAGTCGTGCAGGGGTTACCGGCTACGCGTCAGTGCGGATCAGGCACCACACATGATCGAAATTCCTCGCGTCTAGATCTGTCCGGCGGATCCATACCTGAACCGGCCGCTCGTGGAACCAACCAGGTGTCGGGAAAGTCCTTGGATTGATCTCGAAAAGCAAAACATGTTCATCCGACGCATCCGTGAGCGGCAACAACGTGGCCAGCTGCCCGTTGTACTCCTCACGGATTTCACACGCACTCCAGCCTGACATCCTGCTGATGCGTTCATCCGGGATGAAATCTGGATGCTCCGGGCGATGATCCGGAAGCCGAGCTTCGAACCTTAACAACCTGTTGTAGATCTCGAACTCGGTAAGCTCTACGAAATCCGCATAGAGATCAGCTTCTTCCTCGGATCTGAAATCGACACTGAACTGATCCTTGAGATTCATGAACCCGTCAATGTCCAGCGGCATCAACGGAATCGAGAGGGCTGCATCACCAGAAGGTTCCATGAATGCGAAGGTTTCGACCTCGTCATTTTCGGGCACGAAGTACCGAATCGCCCAAGGCGGATTCAGAAGGTCTTCCACGTCTTCGGGTTCGCCCATGTTCTGCGTGTCGTGGAAGAACTGGATGATGCCTTCGTTCGGAAGACCTGTGGGCACGAATCCAGGATCTCCCACGTTCATGGATTCGTATCCGAGGTCGACTTGGGCAATATGCGTGAGCGGTATCCCGTCGGAACTTCTCGGCCATTCCCGGCCATTCTCAAAGGGTTGACCGCCGAACCAGGAGGCCCCAAACCGTGTAGGTTCCTTATCCAGTTCCTTGCGCATTCTCTTTGGGTTATTGAACTCCATGACGCCAAGTCCAAGAGAAACCTTAGGTTCAATCTGGACGCTGGGGAATTTTGCCTGAACCAAGGACAGGTATTCTTCGGGGTCATGCAAGTACAGATAGGGATCCGGCAGTTCATCAGTCATTAGGACCCCGCGGTCGAGTATGTGTTTCCATCTTGTGACTGTACCTACCCAACCTTGACTCCACAAATACTCATGAGTTCCATACCCAAGGCATGCGCATTTCGTTCACTGTAGTGCTTTGCCAAGTAATTCCTGAGAACCATGGATTTGGATGTGGAGGAGAGATTAGAAAGCCCCAACCTTGCGAGTTGATCTTTCGAAAGCTTCTTGATGGTTGTCCCCATGAGGGGGGTGATGCATTTTTTATGTATGTTCTTAGGTATCTGAACAAGGTTTTGCTTGTTCTGGACAACCCAAGTTGGAATTCTTCCCTTGGTGTTTTTCACCATGTTTTGTTCGATTATGTGATGCCATTCGTAACCACTCTTGGCGTTGCCATTTGCTCTTTTGAATGCAGCGAACGAGTTGTATGAGTGGCTTTTTGAGAATTTTGCACCTTTCCTTAAAGTAAATCCCTTGGCAGCAATGAACGAACCCTTGTAGGCTTCCAGACTTCCTGCGGAAACCTTAGGCTTGAATCCTTGCTTGATAGCGACCTTGCGCGCTGCTTCTTGGGCAGCCTTTTTTGATGCGGCTTTCACCGATATTCTCGCCACGCCATTGGCCACAGGAATTAATACAAACCACCATGGGTCTGCGGTTACTGGATAAGCAGCGCCTTGGTGCTCCACTATCTGAATTAAGGTGTCATCAGAAACTTCATATCGAGTGGGGACTGATTTACCATCAGCATCTACAGCCCAAGCCGGCGCAAAGACACCGAGCTCAGATCCCGCACCATCAACCGCTGTAACCGTCCCATCCGATGTTTCTAATAATCGCCCACCTTCAGGGAGATCGACTGGGAATTCGTATCGCGTATCAGCTTCCGGACCACCAATTGTAATCAGCTGTCGAACGGATGTTGCTTCAATGCCTTCGACCCTAACAGGGACATTGTCAACAACAACTTTCGCTTGAGGAGATTCTGCGTCGTAGATGATAGAACCATTGGGTAGCTGTTCTCCATGGCCCTCCGCAGGAATCCCGATTTGCACGCCGGACCTGCCATTTTCTCCATCGATCTGTATTGCTTCAGAGGCAGACAAAGGTACATGCAGGCCTTCGACTTTTTCTCCTAGAGCGATTGGTGCGCTATCCTCGCTGGTCGCCGATGAAATGTAGGCATCTTGCTCGATCTCAGCTTCCGTTATGATGCCTGGTTCATCTGCCGCTGCTGGATATGCAACCAACCCAGTAAAAAGAAGGCTTGCGGTGACCGTCATGACGATTTGTTTACTGAAAAGCGTCCGTAACGCTTTTTTACTATTCGTCCCTGCAGACATGGTTCTCCTCGTTGAATAAATGCTTTTCACGGATTTGCGTGAGTGAGCAAGGAACGCTTTCACAACGGTCCTGAAAATAAAGTACCTGAGATTAGGTAAGCGCTATCTAAGACACACCTGCGTGGGCGAAGAATGAATTCATTTCGGATGAAAAATTTATCTATGTCTTGGATTGGTTAAATGAATGCTACCAATTTCCGATACATCGAGCGGGGGAAAAGTTGTTATAGGGCATGTGCTGCTGTCCCACACTTCCCTAAAATAGTCCACTCTGCGAGAATGCCACTGGTTGCTGCATTCCGATATTTCATGGAATATGAATTCGATGATTCATCGGTATCCGAGAAGCTTGAGCTACTAATACAGTAAAGTAAAGTCTTGCAACTCAAAAGTTGCAAGACGTCTCGCCGCCCCACACTCCCCCAATCAAAAATCTGCGCAAACTCAACGGTCCAAGAGTCTTGCAATTATTTTTCGCAACTAAAGACGTAGAATCATGTCTGCACCATTAGTTGCGAGACACCTGCGAAGGGCCAATGCCCAAACTGATCGGCTGCGTCCGCGTATCCACCAAAGCTCAGGACGTTGACCGGCAAATTAAAGACCTCCTCACCGCCAGCATCCGCCGCGATGACCTCTACATTGCCCACGGCCAGTCCGGAGCATCCGCCGAACGTTCCTGGGTGGGATGAAGCGCATGCCCTGCATCCAGATGGAACTCTCGTGATCACCACCCTGGACCGGCTCGGACTATTCACCCAGAAAATGCTCGAACTCTCCCTTGTAGCGGGTCTTGGGCTCGCGCAACGCTGGGGTCCAGGCCTACTGGCGTCCGTCGACGGGATGCGGTTCGTGGTGCCGGTGGCCCCCGTCAATGCGCACCGCGGGATTGTCGGTCACCTGCTCGGCCGCCGCACGGTAATGGGCGTCCAAGCGGTGACGGACGGTCTCAAGGTGGTCGGTTGGCTCTTCGGGTAGCTGCAGTGCCCTCAAGGTCTTTTTTTGGGTGGCTTGCCAGGCCGGATTGGTCAGCAACCGTGCCCGGGGGCCCCAGCTACGCCCACCCATCACGAAGATGTCCCTGCGCTGCAGCGCCTTATGGACGGCCTCCATCACCGCCTCCGTGTAGGCCTTGCGGTCGATCCCGTCCGAAACCGTGACAAGGCGCTGCCACGTCGGAGAGAGCACCGACAAATCAACCTCGGCCAAGTCCTTCTTACGGCCGTCCAGGATCTTTGGCAGTGCTGTCAGCGCCGCCAACGTTGGTGTACCGCCCGCAGTGGCGGCGAAAGGCGCCGCCACGGCCAACGCCGGCAGGAAAGAGCGCACGGTGGCGAACCGCCGCATCATCTCGGCTGCGGTGTCAGCCTCAGCACCCTCAGGATTTACAACCTCGTTCACCACCTCCAGCGCAGCGCGTAGCTCGGGCAAGGACACCTGAAAGGCCAGCACCAAGGAGGCCTCGGCACCGGCATATTCCGTATTGCCCAGAACTTCGACCAGCGTTTTCGCGGCCTTCGCCAACTGCAGCGAGGGCTTGGGCAAACGGGGTAGGGACTTCAATCGCGCGGCAATGGATTTTCTGGTTGCCTTGCGCAGAATGCGTTCGGTGACGATCGCTTCCAGGGCATCACACAAATCATCAGCGACCTCCGACGTCAAGACGCGCACGGCACAAAACAGTGTCGCGCCCCGGCGCTGCCCCGACAGCCCTCGAATCGGAGAGGCCTTGCCCACCAACCCGTAACAGGCCAGGGCATTCATCCGGCCCTCGGGGATCATCTCCACATCAACTGATCCGGCGCCCAGTGCCCGCAAGCGACCCAGCCGCTCCAACTGCCGCAACATTTCCGGCACCGATACCCTCGTCGGCCCGGTCCGCAGACTTTCCCACGCGGTCAACCGTGTGCCCCCTCCCCAACGCGCAACAGGCCTTCCAGTTCCAAAAGTCGGCATCGTCCAACCAACAGAACGTTCAAGGTCCTCTGTGGATACCTCGTCTGGGAATCTGCCGACGCCCCGGTCTGCTCATCACTTAGAAAATCAACCACCATGGAACCCATGCAACAGGTCGCGAATGCCTTAGCGTGAATTTCCGGGCGAATCTTCTCCAAACCCCGAGTGGTGCAGCGAATTGCTGTCATTGGAGTCGGTAGACGTGTTGTGGTGCTGAGCATGAGGTGCAGTCTCGGGCGAAGTCGGGCGCTGTTAGGTGTTTGGTTCTGGTCGAGTTCGAGGAGATGTTGGGCAGGAACCTGGCTCTAAAGGCCCAACAGGAGCTGTCGCCTACTCCTCCGACAGCCCTGAAAGCTACTAAAACATACATGTGGGAAGGTACAATTTTCACCAGATGCATAAATTATATGTATCGCTACAAGCAAGACTCGAAAGGAGCCACGATGCGGAAGCGTGAACCCATGTCACTGGCCGCCCTGGTAATCGGCCTCCTTGTTTTACTGGGATTCGGCGTGAGCGCTGTTGTTCTGGCTGTGTTCCAGCCATGGGCAAGGTGCGTTGAAGAGGATTCATCAATGGGATGCCCTCCGGCGGCTGGCGGATCCATCCTGTTGATCGCAGGCCTTGTGGTTGTTGTTGCAAGTTTGGCCGCGCTATGGTTCGCGCCGCGCATTCAGTCCAACTTGGCCTTGCGGGTACGTTAGATTCAAACAAAGTAAGAGCGACTTGGTGCCCAAGGGGCTTCAAGTCGCTCTTACTTTATGCGTGGCTGTTACCAGTTGCAACGGTGGAACGCTGCATTCCAACCCCAGCCCGAGTTATTCGACCGGGCCCGCTCCAGGTTCCAGTCATCGGCCCAGTTATAGAAACCTCCAAGGACGTGACAGCTGTATTGCTGATAGAGCGTGGCCTTGTTGGTCATTGTGGTTGAGCCGAAACGCTTCTTCCATTCGGCCCAGCCTTCGTTGCGCATGATGCCTTGACCTGCAATTACGCCGCCGACCCAGCCGGCTTCGTCTCCAGCTGAACCGTTGTGGATGTCTTGGCCCCATTTTGTTTTTGTGCCTGAGTAGACCACTTGGCTATTCCAGCGTTTTGAGGTGTTAAAGCTACCGAAAAGCGCCCGCCCCATGTACGGGTCGGCAACAATCGGGTAGGTCACGCTCTTGACCTTTTTTGGAGATACGATCTGGGTCAGCGCACCATCCTCAAAGGAAATCTGAGTTGGTACCGATTTTCCGGTAGCGTCTTTTGCCCACGCAGGGGCGACCATCGAAACAACCTCACCGTTGGCGTCGGTGAAAACGATCGAGCCGTCGTCATACTGATGATGAGAAGTCCCGGACGGAAGGTCTAATGCATAGGAGAAGGAATGAGGGGAATCAGCGTCTTCCAGGACGGTGTGGATGCGCGCTCCGCCTTCCACGCTTTCGGCAGTAACGACTACTCCGGACTTGGCATCTTGAAATGCCACGGCGGAATCAAGTTTTACGCCGTCGTTTAGATCAAGGTCGGATGGCAGATTGATGCCAACGGCATTATCGGTCCCTTCAGGCTCGTAAACCAAAGGGACGTCGGGGTCCGAATTGATGGTGGTTCGGCCTTGGGATGAACGCTCTGAACTGAAACTACGGGCCGATGACGCAGATTCAGTTATTGAGCTGATGCTCGACCTTTTTTCTGACAGGGATGTCGAGAGCCTTTGTGGCGTCTGGTTTCGCAGGTAGTCTCCACGGCTGTCATGTGGTGTGACCTTCTGGATTAGGGTCAGAGTTTTTTCGAGATCGGCTTCGCTCATGTCTTTTTTAGCCGCTTGAGCGGCAACACCAGTCGAAATAACGAGGACTCCAGAAAGCGCAATGGAGCAGAGTGCCTTTGCGAGTTGCATGTGATGATTTCCTTCTATCTGTGTAGATTACATCTATTCTTTCACTTTATTTGTAGTTAATCTAGATGGTGAAAGTTCCATGCGTTCGAAGGGGAAGAAGCAGCCCTGGGCAGCTTGCAGACCCTGTCTTGTACACGCACACTAGCGCGAAGAGCGACCCATATGTTTGGGCTTAACCTCGACTGCGAATCAGAGCCTTATTTGTGGCGTCATGAATCCATGTTAGGAGTTTCACTAAGGGGTCGAGCCGCCGAAATCTGCCTACCCCAAGCCCCCAGCGCTAGCGGCGAAGGTCATATGCCAACTGGTGAGCGTTGCATTGAGAAGGACCTGCTCTTAGTTTTCCACCAACTGGCGGGAGGCTTGCTTGGCGATGCGCACCAGTACAGCGAGGGTGACTGTTTCACTGGTTGCCTCAGTGGCCGCGCGATCGATGGGCAGCGTAGCGATGAACGGTCTATCTGCATGGCCGCGAGCAGTTCTACGCAAAGGCTGCGCAGTGTTCCCGGATGACGGTCGCCAGGTCAAGCGATCCGAGGCATCCAAAGGATGGTGTTGAGGTGCCGATCCTTGGCCAAAGCTGCGGTAAGGGTCTCAATTCCAAAGCAGTTTCGAACTCGGCGCGCAAGGTCTGCGAGGTCACGAAATGGCTGTAGTAGTTCCGGTGAGCAGTGTTCGGTGCCGAAGTCGCGGTGGTCTGCGCGGAAAGGTATTCGGCTCGGGTCAGGAGTGCAGTCATGGGGCGGCTCTTGTCCTTAAGGGGTGGTGGTTGGGAATATGAATCGGCGTTCTTCCAGGAGTCGTCAGACGCCCCGGAACGCAGTCATTCGAGCTCCACCCGGACCGACCTGTGGCCGGCCCAACTGCAGCCCGTTATCTTATTGATAGCCCCTAAAAAGAGGATTATAGGGACTGTCGGCCGAGCAATCTCGACATGGTGTCCTGCCCTGCTTATCCAATAGTCCGGGGGGGTGTTGCCACCGAGATTGGGATGGCAGCAAGGTGATTGCTGAATAGGGGCGCGGCACCTAAATGGACGCCTGTCATAACGTGGAAGTAAGACTTTGCTGCCTGCGGTTGGTCGACTTTGGATCGAAACTAGTTCAAAGGAGCACTAGTCATGATCACCATGGACATCGACAACTTCCTCGGGCTAGACGTAGGGAAAACCGACCACTGGGTCTGTGCCGTCATTAAGGTCGGCACCAAAGTCTGGAACAAGGTCGACGACGAAGCTAAACTCGTCTCGGTCTACCAGGATCTCAGTGCCAAAGGCACCCTCCTGGTTTTCGTGGACCAGCCAGCCACCATCTGAGCCCTCGCTGTCGAGGTCGCCCAGAACCTTTGCATTCCGGTGGCTTACCTGCCTGGTCTCTCGATGCGGCCCATCGCAGACATGTATCCCGGGACAGCTAAAACTGACGAGGAAACAAACGGAATCTTTAAAAAATTAAGCCGTGTCGCACATATCTTAATGATGTCGCTATCTCGTATTGTTGAGCTATGAGCTCCCCACGACGACCCCGAGGGTCTGTAAACGACCCTATAGCGTTGGGCTGGAAAGTACAGCGAGAGAACAAAGATTTCTTCACTGACTTGGCAGCCAAGGCTGGGCTGTCCGGCGCAGCAATGTTCGATCTAATGATCGAGAATATTGAACTTGATGAGCGCGGCCTACCTTCTTGGGCCCCTCAAAAGGATGACGAAGGAAAATTGCCTATCGACAAGCCTTAAACAGAAAAGCCCGCGCATTGCGCGGGGCTGAAATTCTGAATCCGATCTATGTCTCTCGCCAAAGTTACTACAGATCGTGATTTACCACGAAGCTTCCGGTTACCAAGCCAGACGCTCCCTCTTCTTTACCCTCTTACAGGAAAGACGTTGTATGTCTATAGTAGCGCCTCCGCGCGCCCAATCAAGCACCCAAGCCACTGAAACACGCCGAAACAACGCGATTCAGACCACAAAAAGGCCTCATTGGGACACCCGACCGTGCAACGGGCGCATCGCAGCGATCCAAAAACACGTCACCAAAGGGCACAAACCCTTCCTCAAAGCAGACACCCCGGACCACTTCACCCCCAAGGGGAAAACCCAGTTCAACGCCTCCAAAGAAGCGTTCGCCACCAAGCACAACCAGACCCTAGCCCCGGTCCGCATACGCCGCGTCTCCCGCGCCCAAGAAACCTCCGACCGTGCCATCAACTGGGCCATCCCCATTGGTAGTCGAAAAGTCGACCACACCGCCCAAGCCTGGCGCGCCACACGCTCCATCGACGAACACCTCGCCAAACGAGCCGACCGCCAACGCAACACCCTCGCCGTCCTCTGGGTCCTCCTGCGCTACACCGACCACGACACCATGACCGCGCGCATCACCTGGAACACCATCGCCGACAAAGCACGCATCAGCCGCGCCACCGTCGGAAACGTCCTCTACGACCTACGCACCTGGGGCATCATCGGCATCGTCGCATCTGGACGCTCCGCGGAATACGCCGCCAAAGCCGGCCAAACAGCAACCAACGAAGCCCCCGTCTACGTCATCTGCCGCCCCGCCGGCCTCGGACTACGCCCCCAAGACACACCCGACACCACAACCAAGAGCCCCAACCTAGTAACCCCAAGTCACACCGCCTGTGGAAATAACTTAGAACCCCTCCCCGTAGGGGGGTTAACCACTTACGAAGTAAGTTCCTACACGCGCACGCGCGAGAAAAACACTCACAATGAGCCGCTACGCGGCACTGAAAAACTTTTTGGGCACGGCTCCGCCGTGCGAACTCACCACAGCGATGATCGACCAGTCGAACTGTGGCCAGCTCACAGAACGATCAGCTCTAGAGGACAGGGGCTATCGGCTGCCGCTGAAATCTTGCGTCGGATGCCAGATTTTGCCCGTTTTTCCAAGAAAAACGTGCTCAACATGTTCAAAGCCTTCTTCTCCAACGGATGGACAATCTCAGACATCCAGCACGCCCTCGAATGGCGCACCACACCAGGCCTGCACGGCAAAGAAGCCTGGGGAGCACTCCCCCAGCACAACCGTGAAACCCAGTCCTACATCGACTACTGCCGGATCTTGCGCGCAGCGATCCTGCACCGCATGAACCAATGGCGCACCGCCACCGGAGAAATCATGCTCAGCCGATCCCAGCGAGCCACAGCCGCCAGCAGCCACGCGCGCGCCGCCGCACGAGCCGCCGCCGAACGCCGCGCCCAGCAAGCCGCGCAGCGCCCGCAACTGCGCACCACCGCTTCCCGAGGCGCCGCAACCGCACGCGCCGCCCTAGCCGCCGCACGCCGAACCGGGGCATGTTCCTAGCCTCCTGCCCACATGGGCACGACAAAAGCTCAACCGCAAGCGGCTTTTCTCGCACACATGATGGACAGCAGGAACCAAACGACCGACCGCACACAAGCCACACGTTTAGTACTCGAGTTAGCACACGACACGCGAGCATGACATGTGCACGGATCTCTGACCAGGCACCACTCACCAGAAAACAGCGAAGCCCAAACTGTCCGACAATACACCTAGACTTGCCATATGCCCGAAGGAGAAGCAATGACCCCTTACGCAGCAGACGAAGCAGCGCTAAAAATGCGCGAACAACGCCCCCTCCTTTTCGCAGCGCCACTGATCCCCGTCCTGTTGATCCTGGGCGTGATCATCTCAGGATCGCTCACAGTACTTTTCGGAATCGCACTAGCAGCGGTGATCATGGCTGTAGCCTGCTTAATGCGTAATATTTGGCAGACAGCGCACTTCCAGGGCTACAAAACCACGACCGAAAACCGAACACTCACAATCCTGGGATACAGCGCAGTCCCCATCGTGCTTATTGCGCTCATACTCAATATCTTCATCTAATCAGCACACCAAAAAGGGCCGGCCGCAAGCCCCCCCCTTTTTCGCGCATCTACTCCACGTCTCGCACAGCCCAGGAACCATCCCGAGGATGCTCCACCAGATCCCATGTCAGCAGATCCGAGCGGGGATTAGAGCCTAACCGCACCTGCACCCGCCACACCGCAAAATCAATAGGATCAGCAGCCCCCTTCTTAATTCTGAACGAGTGGTCTTCCCACCAGTTCACCCGCTCAAAATGACGGCCCGGCTCGCCCACGACCTGCCAGACACGGCCGCCGCGCCTAATCCTCCACGGCACACCGGCCGCCGTAAAACGCACCTCAACAAATTCGTCAGAAATAACGCGCCAAGGCTACTCCCCCGCTCCGACAGATAGATCCGCATACAAAAATCTTGCTAGCTATTTTGAAAAATAGGTTGCAAGAATGCTAGCAAACTAGTACGCTAGAATTCGGTAGAATACTTGCAAGCTAGCTTGCAATTTTGCGTTATTGCATGCAAAATATCTTGTGTGCAAATGATTAGGAGGCGAAAATGGCAACAACCATTGCACTCGTGCAAACCAAAGGCGGCGTAGGCAAAACGACCAGTGCCATCTATCTCGCTTGTGCGCTAATTGCCCTGGGCTTCACTGTCGAGCTCTGGGATACCGACATGCAGGGTTCTGCCACTGAATGGGCTGAAGACGCTCAGGAGGCTGGCACCCCACTGCCGTTCCCGGTCGAGATAGTGAACATCGCCAAACTGAAGCGGCTTGCCGGCAAGAGCACCACGGATTTCGTCATCATCGACACTCCCCCAGGAGATCCGGCAACTATCGATGCTGCAATCAAGATTGCTGATGTGGTCATCATGCCAACAGAGCCAGCGGTCATGGATCTACGACGACTGGTCGCCACGAACGCAAACTTGCCGGCCGACACCGCGCGGATTGCCCTTTTCACCAAGGTCAACGAACAAACTGTCGCACTCAGGGATAGCTTAGAGTTCCTGGAAGGCAGCGATCTAGCCCTGTTCGGCACCCGAATCAAGCACCGCCAGGCATTCAAGACTATTCCAGGCGAAATTCCCACCGACCTGATGGGCTATGAAGAAGTGGCCAAGGAACTAATGGAGGCACTGTCATGAGCAGCCTTAAAGACAAGATGAAGCCAGCTGTGAAAACTTCAACCGAGAAGACTGCCTCGGTGAGCGAGAGCTTCAGGACCCCAGAATCAAATGAGCCGGAGATGAAGCCGCTCAACGTGCGGATACCAAAAGAGCTGCATACTCAGATCAAGCTCTACGCTGCGGCTAACGACATCAAACAGCAGGTTCTCGTGGCGCAAGCTCTCCAAGAATTCCTCGAGAAGCGTGCTTAAGCCGCCCATGAGACAATAGATTCACTTCCTTTCCTTGGAAGCAAACCGAACCCGACCGCCTTCCTATGCGGTCGGGTTCGCCTTTTGGTACCCGAAACCTGGTACCGGTTTCCTTGCCCCGATGCCCGATTGTTGCACGTCTGAAAGCCCAGTCAAGGGCGCTGCGCGTCGCTACGCGATGGGCTAGCGCCCACCCCTGACAGAACTTTCAGGCGTGCATTTTGGCATGTATCGGAACAAGGGGAACCCATGCAATCACGCGTAAAAGTTGCGTTGACCTGGTAAGCAAGTTTTCTAGAATGCTTGAAAGATAGCAAAAATCTTTCAATAAAAACAGCAAACTAGCTTGCTAGCAAGATAGCAATCTGGTAGAATCGAAGTATCAACAGGGGATAGGAACCCACGCTGGAAAGACCAGCTCGGGCCTCAGTTGAGAACCAAGGAAAGGCAGTCACAATGACTAGCATCGAATTCGCCGGCCCGCAGTTGCCACTCGATGACTGCGCAGGAGACGGCTACGACTACATCGAAACCGCCGAAAAAGCAGGCTGGACGGTCATCTCGCAGTGGGGAGGTGAAGGCTACGACTTCGGCGCATGGCCCTACATCATCGGTTTCGCCCGACAAGCCCAGGATGCCAGCGGACAGCGCCACTTCGGATACGGCCTCTACGTTGAAGGCGACACCACCACCAAGTATTTCGACAACTTGGAAGCGTGCAAGGAAGCCATAGACCGCGACGCGCACTTCTTCTGGAAGACCGGACAGAGCGACGGCCCTGAAGGAGTCCCCGAGCAATTCGAGAAGCTACCCGAAAAATATCGCGGACTACCCAACGACTAGCCAACCGCCCCGCCGAAAGGCGGGGCACCACGCCCCTGAAAGCAGGTCACCAATGACTACCGTTGCCCCTTATGTCGTGCTGAACTGCCCAGTCACGGAAATTCTCGGATTCTATGACACGGAGGAAGAAGCCAGCGCAGCAGCGACAGCATTCGGACAATGCAGTTTTGCCTACAAGCTCAGTCCCCAAGAAATCACCGCCCTGGAAGCCCAGGCCTAGCACTAGGAAGAAAGCCATGAAATCGACTGTCACCGTCTACAGCAAGCCTTCTTGCGTCCAGTGCAACGCCACCTATAGGGCGCTAGACAAAAAGGGCATCAAGTACGAATCGATCGACATCAGCCAGAACGCAGAAGCGCTCGAATATGTCCGATCGTTGGGATATGTGCAAGCCCCTGTCGTGGTCACCGATCAAGATCACTGGTCAGGATTCCGTCCGGATAAGATCGATATTCTCTAAGCGGAGTTTTCCTTGCCCCGATGCCCGATTGTTGCACGTCTGAAAGCCCAGTCAAGGGCGCTGCGCGTCGCTACGCGATGGGCTAGCGCCCACCCCCTGACAGAACTTTCAGGCGTGCATTTTGGCATGTATCGGAACAAGGGGAACCCATGCAATCAGGCGTAAAAGTTGTGTTGACCTGGTAAGCAAGTTTTCTAGGATGCTTGAAAGATAGCAAACATCTTTCAACAAAAACAGCAAACTAGCTTGCTAGCAAGATAGTAAACTGCTAGAATTGAAGTATCAACAGGGGATAGGAACCCACGCTGGAAAGACCAGCTCGGGCCTCAGTTGAGAACCAAGGAAAGACAGTCACCATGGCTACCATTAATGACAAGGTAGGGATTGCGAGCCTCGTGCGCTCAGCCCTGCACCTTGACCCCACCGATTCCGTCGTGCTGGTGCTCTGCGCCAACAGCTCGGTACTGGCCACCCTGCGCATCGACGCACACCCTGAGACCGAAGCTTCGGAGTTCGCCTCGTCAGTGATTCGGATTCTCGCCTCGATTAGCGAGCCGATCGATGCGACCATTCTGGTCAGCTACGAGGGCGACAAGGCTATGACGTTCGCCCAGTACGACGAACTGAGCCAGCGCCTTGACTTAGCAGGCGCACCCATCGCCAAGGCTGTTCTGGTCACCAACGGGCAGATCATGGACTACGACGGGGACAGTACCGACGCAGTGGATTACGCCGAGGTCTACACCAACCCGTTCACCCTCGAAGCTATGCTGGCCACCGGATCGCTTCGGCTGGCCGAGGATGCACCGCAGTGCACGGAAGCCACCGAGGCCACCATGGATGCCAAGGCTGAGCGCATCGCGCAGATGGCGGGGGAGGACTACCTGAGCATTCAAGCCCGGGGTATTACTGCCATCGCCCTTCAGTTCGGCAACGACATGATGCACCAGATCGCCCGCTACCTCGATCACGGGAAAGTCACCGAGGACATGGCCGGCTGGATCGCCGGAACCTACGCCCTGCGCATGGGACGCGACACCGCCACCGCAGCGCTGGCCGGCACCGCCGGCACCGAGCAGGAGCTGGTCGAGCTGCTCATGGGAGATGCGATGATCGCTGATCGGAAGATCTTCGATGCCGGCGCAGCGATGCTCTACGAGGCGCTAGAGTTCCTGGCCGGCGATGACCGCCCTAACGTTTTGGCAGCGCTGGGATGGACTCGCTGGATGGCCGGACAGGGCACCGAAGCGATGAAGTTCTTGGATCAGGCACTAGCCATTGACCCGGAACACCGGCTCTCACACTTGCAACGGCGACTGTTCACCAGCGGGAAGCTACCGAAATCGGCCAGCACACCCGATAAGTAAATAACCGGCTAAATGAGGGGCAACCAAGCCCCTCACTTAGCCATATCCCCAGCACACCAAGGACAATAAAACCTATGACTAGCGACCCCAGCATCTGGGAAAGAAACCTGCAAGCGGACACTGAGCGGTTGCAGAAATCGCGCGCGGCGGCCTCCGCCGCCAGCTCCCCCGGCCGCCGCGCTCAAACCTCACCCCCGGTACCGAACCCCTGGGACGTTTTCACTCACCAGAGCAAACCCTATCGAGTGATGCGGCTACAGCCCGGAGACTACCCAGGCCACCCCATCCAGCCACATCAAGCCGTAACCGCTCTCATTCATACGCCCACCGGAACCCCACAAATTCACGGACAGGCCACCGCCCGCACCCCGCACTTAGTGCACGTGGTCTGGGAGGACGAGAAAGGGGAGACCTACGGGACGTGGCTGCCGCACTTGTCGGTCACGTTCGATAATCTTCCTCCGTACCCCACCACCGAAGGACAGCAACCATGACTCGCAACGCCTCAGAGATTTTCGATGATCTCAAAGCCCTGGCCAACGAGCTGGAAGACCTCGCCGCTACCGGACGCATCACCATGAGCACCGACTCGTGGAACAAGGACTATCCCGACACGAAACAAGCCGTCGCCCAAGCCCTGGCAACGCTACAGGTCGCGATCAACGCGACCTGCTGGATGGAAACCCTACCCGAAGCCGAATCAACCGCGACGAAACCAGGGCATCGCGGTTAAGCCTCCTGCCCACCTGTGCACAGCAAAAGCCCAATCGCTGCGCTGCTTTTCCTGCACCCACGTGGACAGCAGGAACCAAACGACCTCCCGCACGCAAGCCACAAGCTGCGGTACCTGAGTTCTCCTTCGACGGCGGATCGTGGCCCGTGCATGGCCTCTGATAAGCGAATATCACTTGCCAGGCCACGAGGAACACCTATCATGGGCACATCATCTTAAAGGAGTAAGACCACGTGGAGGTATCAGAGTTAACCCTTGGCGCTGCTGGGGTTCGTATGATGCTAACTGTGAGAAAGCTCTAACAATGACAGTTCGTGGCGAAAAAAGATCCTTGGGTCCATCGCAATCGTAACCTGTCGGAATTCATTATCAGAGATCTTCGCTACCGTAACTAGATTGTTTGCTTGGAGGACTTAGGATTATTCTATGGAGACATTTAAGCGTCAAAGGTATGTTGATTACCTAGTGAACGAACGTGGGTATGAAGCTCGCCTAACTCCGTGGGGAATCTATATCGAATATCCCAATTTTGACGATAATGGCACGGCGGTCGTCAAATGGAGGGTTACGGAAAATGAACTTGCCGGTTTGAACGGGATTAGAATGCCGCGAGGCTTTACCGGCGGCGAACAGTATGCGTTCTCGGAGTTGATAGCAGCTCTTCATACTTTCACTGGTTCACGGGGAACCATGTACGGGGCAAGTATGAGAATAGAAGCAGAAGACTGAGAAGGGCTATGGCGCACATGCGCCATAGCCCTTCTTGTTAGAACTTACCAGCGAAGCTTGATTATTTACCGCAAGCTCGGTTCACACTGTCGGGATGAGATGTGATGAGACGGGAATTTGTGGCTGAAACTGATGCCGTGACGCCGACTTTTTTTATGATCCGCCCACGGGAATCTCGAAGTTCATAAACCCCACCGTACCGAATAGTTTTATTGCCGCTTTGGTATTTCTTTAGGCATGACCATTTTAAGGCTTCGTTTGTTGCCCAATCCGCGAAGTCCCTCCAGTTCGCACCTAAGGATTCCGCCTGGTTGTTCCAGTCGTTCATGTGGCCAGCTTTGATATGCCGATAGCCCCAACCGATATTTTTACCTTTGACGACTTTGTTTGTGCCACAACGTAGGTAGGCTGTACGTCCCGAGACTCCTTTAACCGTTTGCCTACTGAAAGTTCTGACGAGCTTTTCGTTCTTATCGAAAACGCCACAGGGTGACCAGTATGCTGCGGGTTGCGCGACCCCTAACTTCTGTTCAATGTTGTCAAAGTAGAACCGTTCTCCACTTTCCCCGACAGCATAGGCTGGGACTGCCTGTGTTTCTACGAAATTTTCTGGCTCCATCTGGGCTGCATTAGCTGGCGCGCTCAGCAACGAGCTACCTAGCAGAAGAGCGCCGAGAGCAATTGAAGTGATTTTTTTCAAAAGTTTCACCCATCGATCTGTTAGTTGCCTTAGTCAATCATATTGATTAGCTTATACTGAGCTTCAACATTCAATCCGTATTTGACGAGGTATTGAGCGCAATTAAAAAATTTTGAACAGTCGATGCTTTGAGTAGTGTAGATGATTCAAAAACGATCGTTTTTGATGCGCCCTCAAACCGAATGTCCTGCGGGGCGGTGTTCAAGAGAGTAGCGAGCCACCTGCCTCAGCCAGGAGCTCTTCGAAATTGGCGCTGGCATCATCAACTTATTACAGTTCATCGCTTGCTGTATAATCATTGTATGCTGACCATTACTTCTCGACTCGACGTGATGAACCGGATTGGCCGCGCGATGGCCGACCCGACCCGGTCGCGTATCCTCATGACTTTGCTGGAGGGGCCGGGCTACCCGGCCGAACTGTCCCGGACCTTGGGCTTGAGCCGCTCGAACGTTTCCAACCACCTGGCCTGCCTGCGCGATTGCGGCATCGTGGTGGCGGAAGTCGAAGGACGCCAGACCCGCTATGAAATCACCGACCCGCACCTGACCCGCGCCCTGACCGCATTGATCGACGTGACCCTGGCGGTCGATGAGAGCGCCGAATGCCTGGACCAAGGGTGCCCGGTGCCCGGTTGCTGCGAGAGTGGGGAAAGCGCATGAGTGACGCATGCTGCGCGCACGAAGAGCCCAAAGAACAGCTCACCGAATCCGAGGCCAGCACCCGGTGGTGGAGGGATCGCGGAGTCATGATCCCGGTCGCCTCCGGCGTGGCATTTATCGCCGGACTAGTGACTCAGTGGTCAGGGGCAGAGATTCCCGCGCTCGTGCTTTTCTGGGCCGGTCTGCTGCTCGGTGCATGGACATTCGTGCCCGGGGCAATCCGCAGGCTGGCCCAGGGCAAGCTCGGCATCGCGCTGCTGATGACCATGAGCGCCACCGGCGCCGTCATCCTCGGCTACATCGAGGAAGCCGCCGCGTTGGCGTTCCTCTACTCAATCGCCGAAGCCTTGGAAGACAAGGCCATGGACCGTGCCCGCAATGGCCTGCGGGCCTTGCTGAAACTTGTCCCGGAGACTGCCACCGTGCTGATTGACGGCAACGCGACCGTAATCCAGGCCAGGGAGCTCAGCATCGGCCAGCTGCTGCTCGTCAAGCCCGGGGAGCGGATCGCCACCGACGGGGTCATCCGCACCGGGGCCAGTGCGCTGGACACCTCGGCGATTACCGGTGAATCCATCCCCGTGGAGGTCCAGGCGGGAGACAAAGTTTCCGCCGGGGCGATCAACACCTCCGGCGTCCTGCAGATCGAAACCACTGCGGCGGGCACCGACAACTCCCTGACGACCATTGTGCACCTGGTCGAACAGGCACAGGCCGAAAAGGGCGAACGCGCCCGTCTGGCCGACCGCATCGCCCGCCCGCTGGTTCCCGGAGTGCTGATCCTCGCTGCACTTGTCGCGCTGATCGGCTCGCTCCTTGATGATCCGGAAACGTGGATTATCCGCGCCCTAGTTGTCTTGGTCGCCGCTTCCCCCTGCGCCTTGGCCATCGCGGTACCGATTACCGTCGTCTCGGCGATCGGAGCGGCCAGCAGGTTCGGCGTCATCATCAAAAGCGGTGCGGCCTTCGAACGGTTCGGTACAATCGGCCACCTCGCCGTGGACAAGACCGGCACGCTGACCGGCAACCAGCCCACCGTCACCGAAGTTCTCGCCGTCGAAGGAACCAGCAAACAGCAGGTCCTGGCTTGGGCGGCCGCCCTGGAGCAGCACAGCACCCACCCCCTGGCTGCCGCCATCACCCACGCCGCCCCGGGAACGGCGGCAGCCACCGGGGTCACCGAGCAAGCCGGGCACGGCATCGGCGGCACCGTTGACGGCAGCGACGTGCAAGTCGGCAGCCCGCGCCGGTTCAGCGCAGGTGTACTCAGCGATCAGGTGCAGCACCTTGAAACACAGGGCATGACGGTTGCCGTCGTTCAACGTAATGGTGCGGTTGTTGGAGCCATCGGGGTGCGCGACGAGCTGCGCCTCGAGGTGCCCGAGGTGATCCGGACACTCGCCGCCGCAGAGCTCGGCGTCACCATGCTCACCGGAGACAACCTCCGTACCGCGCGCGCCCTCGCCTCACAGGCGGGCATCGAGGATGTACGGGCGCAGCTGCGTCCCGAGGACAAGGCGAAAGCCATTGGTGAACTGAATGCGGCAAAGCCCACGGCGATGATCGGGGACGGCATCAACGATGCCCCGGCGCTGGCGGCCGCGGAAGTCGGGATCGCGATGGGGGCCACCGGCTCCGATGCCGCGATCGAATCCGCCGATATCGCGTTCACCGGCCACGACCTGCGCCTGATCCCGCAAGCCATCGCCCATGCCAGGCGCGGCCGGCGGATCATGAACCAGAACATCGTGCTCTCGCTGCTGATCATCGTGGTCCTGCCGCCCCTGGCCATCACCGGTGTGCTCGGCCTCGCGGCCGTGGTTCTCATCCACGAGGTCGCCGAGGTCATCGTGATCCTCAACGGACTGCGCGCAGCCCGGACGAAATCGAGCCGGACTTCCCGGCCGAAGATGCGCTCAACGAGCATGCAAGCATCTACTCTCAGCGACCACCACACCCCGTAGCCTGCCCTGCCCGCCGGAACACAAGCCAAAGAACGGAACACCACATGAACAGCCCCACCACTTCGACGACCCGTGCCCCGAAGAAAACCAAGATCGTCGTCTGGATCCTGCTGGCCGTCGCCGTTATCGCCGCGGTCATTGGCTACTTCGTCGCGCAGAACAATTCCACGGCCGCGACTCCCGCCGCCACCGACGCCGCCGCCACCGAACAGCAGGTCGTGCGGGAGAACAGCCGGGTACTTTCCCAGGCTCCGGACGAGAATGCGGTCCTGGTGGAGTTCCTGGACTTCGAGTGCGAGGCCTGCGGCGCGGCCTACCCGTTCGTTGAGGAACTGCGCGCCGAGCACTCGGATAACGTCACCTTCGTCCAGCGGTACTTCCCGCTGCCCGGACACCTGAACTCCATGAACGCCGCTGTGGCCGTGGAGGCAGCAGCTCAGCAGGACGCCTATGATGACATGTACAAGAAGATGTTCGACACCCAGACCCAGTGGGGCGAATCCGCGGATAACAAGAGCGCACTATTCCGTACCTACGCCGAAGACCTGGGACTGGACATGGCCGCCTACGACACCGCCGTCGCCGACCCGGCCACCGAGGAACGCGTGAAACTGGATATCGCCGATGGCAAGGCCCTGGGCGTGACCGGCACCCCGACGTTCTTCCTCGACGGAAAGATGCTCAACGTGCAGAGCCTGGATGAGTTCAAGGCCGCCGTCGCAGCGACGGTCGCCAATTAGCCACCGTCGCCAGATCCGGAAGAAGACACCATGAGTACACCTGCCACTTCTGGCACCTCGGCCGGCCCCCGTGACCCAGCGATCCGCGTGCCCCGCTTTGCCCGACCGCGCACCTTCGGCTTCGTGCTGCTGGTTACCGGGGCCGTGGGCTGGGCCGCCTCGGCCATCCTCGTCTTGGAACGACTGGCCCTGTATGAGAACCCGGGCCACGTCACCAGCTGCGATGTGAACCCGTGGGTTTCCTGCGGGCGGGTCATGGGAACCTGGCAGTCGGAATTGTTCGGCTTCCCTAACCCATTGATTGGCATTGTCGCCTTCGCGCTGATCTTGGCCACCGCCATGGTGGTGCTCTCCGGAGCAGCGCCGGGGCGCTGGTACTGGGCAGGTCTGCAAGCGGGAGTGAGCCTGGGGACGGTGTTCGTCATCTGGCTCTGGAGCCAGGCCCTCTTTGAGATCTATATTCTGTGCCTGTATTGCATGGTGGTCTGGGCGGCCATGATCCCGTTGTTCATCCTGCTCACGGTCCGCAACCTCATCCACGGTGTCATTCCCGCTCCGCAGGTTCTGGTCAGGTTTGCGGCCGAGTGGGCTGGAACGCTCGTGGCCATCGTCTACGTCCTGGTCGCAGGGTCGGTCTTTGTGCGGTTCCTCCCCGCTTTCACCGGTTAGCCGGTTACCAAAGCAACGGGGGTCGTCAGCCTCATTTTCTACCAACCTATGGAGAGTCAAGAAATGTCCGTCGAATTAAACTCCGTTGTGTCGTGCCCGTCGTGCGGCGCAACCACTGCCGTTCAGATGCCGACCGACGCATGCCAGTTCTTCTGGGCATGCCCCAGCTGCGGGGAACGTCTACGCCCAGCGGAGGGGGATTGCTGCGTTTTCTGCTCCTATGGGACGGTTCTTTGCCCACCCAAACAGCAGGAGCGGGGGACGACAGCAAACAAGGCATGAAACCGTAATTGGTGCGAACCGTCAATCACGGATTAAGCGCCCATAGATCCAGTGCCGGTCCACTTTCGTGAAATCGGGGTAGTGAATCCGAATGGATCGACTTGAGCATCTGCAAGGGTAAGGGGGCAAAAAGCCTTGGAACCCCGGACCACCCGCGTGAATGTACTATCAACTTTGTGCGGCGACGCGAACGCCGTTGCGCAACGGGAATGGCGGGGGCCCCC
>NZ_JBLVOJ010000001.1:0-50415 GCF_053543715.1 Glutamicibacter sp. AGC46 | reverse complement strand
CCCTGGGCCCCCCGCGCCTACCTCGTGTGGCTATCGCCGGGTGAATGTCGCTCCGTTGTCTGCCGAGTGTTCGATGCCGGTGGTGGTGGCCACCCAGATCCGTAATTGCCCACCGTCCTCGCTGGCGGTGATCGCGGCCGGCTGCCCGGTGATGGTGCCTCCGGTTTCCTGCCAGGTGCTTCCGGCATCATGGCTAACCTGCACCGCACCATCTGGTGCCACGCCGACAGCAGTGGCCTCGTTGGCGAAAGCGGTCAGCAGCAGGACTGGCGCACCCGTGGGCAGGGCCCAGGTTTCCCCGCCGTCCGTGGAGCGGTGGACTCCTTGTTCGGTGGTGGCCAGAACCACCGGAGCCAGCTGAGTCCCCGCGAGGTTGTAGGGCTGGAGGTCGGTATCGATGGTGGCCCATGATTCCATGTCACCGGTCACCCGCAGTGCACCGTCGTACCCGATGATTCCTCCGCCCGTGACGGTCAGAGCGTGGAAGTCCGATTCCCCCTGCCGGGAGAGCGGTTCCCAGGTTTCACCGCCGTCGATGGAGTGGATCAGACCCGCGGGGTCCGGCAGGCCGGTCTCTGGGGCGGGATGCCCGGAGGCATAGTAGTGCTCATTGCCGGCGGAGGCGAATCCCATCAGATCGATGGTCGGTCCGATCTTGCGGGGGATCTCCGAGGTGGCATCGAAGAGTCCCTCATGAGTGGCCAGAAGGATGCGCTGGGTGTCGGGGTCTACGCTCATGCCGTGGATGTGGCTGAACACCGCGGTGCCGGCAGGTTCCTGCGCTGGGGTGTTGCCGGCCGGCTGGGCGCAGCCGGTGGCCAGCAGCGTAAGGGACAGTGACGCGACGGCCAAGACGGTCCGTTGCCTGGCGCGGAAAAGGGGAATTTTTGAAGGCATGGTGGTTCCTTAGGTCAAGCAGAGATGTTCGGGACAGGCCGGGCACCGATCCTCCAAGAGCACCGGTGCCCTGCTGCCGGGCGCAGGGAGAATTCCCGCGCCCGGCAATCGTGGTCTAAAAGTCCTAAAGGTCGCCCAGCAGGGACTTCATGAACTGGATCTCGGCTCCCTGGCTGGAGACGACGTCCTTGGCCAGGGCAACGGCCTCGGGGTTCGATCCGTTGGAGACCTCGTCCTCGGCCATCGTGATTGCCCCTTCGTGGTGGGCGATCATCTGGGTCAGGAACATCCGGGATGCTTCGACGCCTTCGGCGTCCTTTAGCTCGGCCAGATCTTCGGGGCTCATCATCCCGTCCATCTGGTGGTTCACGGACATGTCCATCGGCTCTCCCCAGACCTGCAGCCAAACGGTCATCTTCTTGATTTCCGGTCCCTGGGCGGCCTTGATGTCCTGGGCAAGCTGGATGACCCGGGGGTCCAGGTTTTCCTTGTCCAGAATGATGTCACTCATCTGGACGGCTTGTTCGTGGTGGGGAGTCATCATCTGTGCGAACATGGCATCGGCGCTGTTGTGCTCGGCGGCGGCTTCCGAGGCCGTGGCCGACATGGTACTTGTAGGTTCTGGGGTGCCGGTGCCGGTGCCAGTGCCAGCGGAACAGCCGGACAGTGCGAGGGTTGCGGCTAGGGTGGTTGCCGAAATGGCGGTTAGGCGTTTCATGTGCGTATTCCTTCGAAATCATTTTCAATCGGGGTGTCCATCAATGCCCCGGCCCGCACGCGTCGGCGCGCAGGCACGGGCCCTTCCTGTGGCACAGGAAGGGATGCCGGTGTTTTAGGTGCGGCTAATGGAGAGCTCGATGAGCGAAGGAGTCCAGGGTAAACGGGTTGCCGGGGCGGGCATGGCGGGCGGGGCACGCAGCCCGTGGAAGGCCTTGAGGAACCGAAGTTTGGGAATGAACCACAAGGTGGCGAGGATGATGACCATCAGCACGCACATGGCAGCCATGAGGTGCTGCTCGCTGCCGCACGGCCCGGCGCACGCGTCAGCCGGGATCTGATCGGCTCCGGTCCATGACAAGGCGTCCGCCACGGCGGGGCTATGGTCCTGGGAGGTGGCGTGGCGTGGGGAGGCCACGGCCGTGCCGGCAGTATCAGGCACCATGGCCACGTGCGGTGTGGCGGCTGGCATCTGGTGGGAAACGCCCAAAATGTGCATTCCCAGAATCCCGAGAATGATCGAGGCCAGCCCCAGCAGCAGGGCCACGGGATGTCGCCCGGCAGGAGCTCCCCGGACAAGCGATGACAGCGGCAGGATAAGGAGCTGCGCCATGGCCTGGTTCATCGCATCCTGCCTTTCCACCGGGGTGAAGGTTTCCCTCATCAAGGATATCGATGCGTTCGGTGTCCAGCAAAAGAGCGCGGTCAGGAAGGGAACCCGTGGGGAAATCGCAGTGGCCCGGATATGCAACCCTGATCGCGGCTATGGCACCTATCGTCCCGCGACTAAGGCGCATGCGCCGGGGCTTCACCTGAAGATCCAGGCTCGGCAGGACTGTGGCTACGCCTGCTCACACCGGACGCGGCATGTGCCGGTGACTAACCATGGTCGCGTGCCTGCGGCATCACACCTGAAACAGCGGCAGCGGCAGCGGCAGCGTCCTTGGCCGCCAAAGCCGGGACTGTCCAGCCCCTGCGGAAGCTGAACGCCGAGCCAGGGGAAATTAGCCGAGATCGGCCAGAAGGTCGGCGCAGGCCTGTTCGCAGCGTCGGCAGGCTTCAGCACAGACCTTACAGTGCTCATGCATGCCGGCGTGTGCCTCGCATTCGGAGGCGCATTGCTGGCAGGCGATCCGACAGGTCTCCAGTATGGCCTTGACGGTCACGGGGTTCTGGCCGGTGCGGCGAGTAAGAATACTTCCCGTGGCGGCGCAGATGTCGGCGCAATCAAGATTCAGCCGAATGCAGTTGCGCAGGTCAGCGACCATGTCTTCGGCCAAGCAAGCATCGGCGCACCCAGCACAGCTCTGGGCACATTCGAAGCACGCGGCGATGCAATCGGCAAGCTTTTGCAGATCCAGACCGCTGGTGTCATGAGGATGGGTTTTAAGCATTGAAATGATATGACTCATGGATTCGTTCCTTACCCTCGATGGTTACCGCCGACGATACCAGTTCAGCAACGTGACCTGAACCCCTTCAGACAGCTTTGATGAGAGCGTCGGCGAGGGGTCAAAAGGCAGTGACGACGACATAGAAAAATTCATCCTCACGCGAGGATTGCCCAGTTTCGGAGCATGAAACGCGTTGGGATGAGTCTGGGGACGCTGTTCGTCATCTGGCTCGGGAGCTAGGCCCTGTTCGAAATCTATAACCTGTGCCTGTATTAGGTGATGGTGTGGGTGACGACTATCCCCTTATTTATCCTTTACAGGAAAGTCAACCGTTCTGTTAGCCCCATCCGGTGAGGTGATCGGTGACGGGGCGTGAAACGGAACGATCATGCCTGCCTTAGGGCGCTGAATGCTTGCACCGAAAACGATCATTTATGGGACGCAGGATCAACTGCTCGCGCATTATCCGTCAGTGAGCGGATTCGCAGTCTTTTCGGATTCCCGAAACCTGATTCCGGAACGGTATTTCCCACAATCCATGGTCAGTGGTTTACGGGATGCAGCTGACTTCAGATTTTTTGGCTGATTTTTAGATTTTTGAGTCGTGCCCGAAAGAGGTTGTGTCTCCAATGGTTTCGTCTTGCGGTCCACCGTTAATAGAGGATATTGACCGCGAGGAGAAACACGGCCATTCGGATGCCTCGAGTGGCTGTTCACGGGAACCGGGTGAAGAACTGCCGGTGAGGCCTGCGTCATGGCGTAGCATGCCGGTGTTCCTTTAGGCTTGGCCGGGGCAATCCCATTTCGCTTTACTTCGGTGCCCGCGTCCTGTACTTCAGCAAAGACCGATGTTTCTTGGCTGGTCACGGTTCTTGTGGGGTTGCTGAGTAAATTTCTCCGGTCTTGATCTATACCTGTTACCCGGCAGTAAGGTCAGAGGCCATAGAACTATTGGACAACCCAGGAGTTCATGTTGAACACCCACCGCAAAGACATTCATCTGTCTCTCTCACCTGACCAGTACGATGACTTGACCAGCGCTTTGGAGACCCACCTTAACGGGTTACACCAGTTCGCCAAGGAGTCGGCTTTAGGTTTCGGTTTAGAGACCACTTATTGGTCTCACCGCGTTGCAGAAGTCCAAGGACTGCTCGAAGCTGTGCATCGTCTCGCGGCAGGAGAAAACCCCGACGCGGTGAATCAAGACCTGCAGCGCCTTTCCCACGATTCACATGAGCATCCGCACTCGTAGCACGCACCACAGGCGTGCTCGATTAATGAAGCGAAAGCGGAGCCTGAACCTGTTCAGCTTTCGAAGCTGAACGAGGCTGATCAAACCGGTGATAGAGCGGCGCAATAAAAGACTTACTGGTAGAGAGCTACGGATTTAGCTGTGCGGCATGGCCGATGACTGGCCTTCAGCCGCAATGCTCCTTTCTCTGCCATCCGATAGTGTGCGGAAAGGGTCAGAGGCTCAAGCGCTGCCCGTAGCTTTTCGTGTCTGACACTGGGTGGAATACCGGGATGGGCAGTGCCACTGCGCAGGAATCCCAATACTTTACTCGGAAAGTTACCGCGCCTTGATTCTCTGTGCGAGCAAAAAGCTCTGGGATGTGAGTTGTAGCTTCCTCCGGATCGACTGACTTCAATACGGGGTTCGGCGTGGAAACATAGAGGAATTTAAGTTCATCAGAGCCAGCGTCGAGCATAGCGACCAACGCCGATCGCCCGTGCATGGATACCATGCCCATGACGTCGTTGAGAAGTTCGGCAGGATCAGCCATGACCACTGGCATTCCCTGAGCCCAGCCGTGCGCGGCGAGGTGTGCGCGTCCTTCACGTGATCCGAGCAGTTCGCTGACGCGTTCGGCAGTTTGCGTTCTTACGAGACGTCCTGGCATTGGTACTACCTCCACTGTGTTCTTGAGTCTTCCGAGTGATCCCCATCAGCTTGGAACAAGACACAACGCAGACTGGCTGCCTGTCGCTGCGGTTCTTAGTGTGTTGTTTCCACCCTAGGATGATCGGCGCAACAACGCTACCGATTCAGGTAAACGTTAATAAAAGTTCACGTCAACTCATCAATTGGCAGTTTTTTAAGGAACCGCATTGCCTGTGGAAAGAAAATGTGGATTGGCGGAAGGATGCCGAAAATGACTAGTCAGACAGGCAAAGGCTGGGGGCCGCGCGTTGCTCAGAGCGCATATGAAGCGTCGAAACTGGGGATCGGTGAGGATTCTCAGAAATTTAAGAGGTTTGACTAGGGAATTGGCGCAAGGCTCAGCGATTATCAGATGACAGCTGGGCATCCGCCGCGTGGTTGTCGTTGCTGACGTAGAGGGGGATCTGGTGAAGCGCGGCGCTATGAGCCCAGAAATGGACGCGAAAGGGCATAAGCCTATTCTCGCTGTGCCTAATGCAGAGTTCCGCGAGCGTAGTTCCCGATGGCAGAGGAACAACTCTGGTGAAGAGGGGCTGGGGATGGTGACATGCCACAGTTGCAAGGCGTCAGTTTGAGCATTGGTGAGCACCAGAAGCACAGCCCGCCCATGGACGGAAACAAACCCCATGACGTCTTCCACCAGCTCATCTCGGTGGGCAAAGACTACTGGCATGCCTTCCACCCATCCATACGCGGTGAGGTGCCTTTGAGTTATAGGGCAGTGCAGCAGCTCGTTGAGACGTTGGGTGGCGGGGGTATGTAGTTCGGGCGTGTTCATATCTTCCTCCATTGAGGGCAGCTTTCCTTAAGCTGGCCGACCACGAGCTTTACTGAATTTTATTCAGTTACGTTCCCCGGGTTTCGCCTCTGACGCTCGGTAATCTTCGTGGAGTGATCTTCTGAGAATACTCCTAACTTGGAAAAGAGGGTATTCAATCGGCGGAAGACTTTGGGCGTCTCATGGCCGGCAAACTTACGGGGATGGCCCAGACTCGATGACGTCGATCTCTATGAATGAACTAATTGGTGTGAAGCTTGTCCATTTTATTGATCCGTCGGTAGAGCGTCGCACGGGACATCCCCATATCCTTGGCAACTTGGGTTGCAGGTTCGCCGGCTTGGATGAGTTTGGATGCGGTGCGGATTTGGGATTCGGTGAAGGTGGGGCGTCGGCCGCCGAGGTCGCCGCCGGTGGTACGGCGTTTGGTGACGGAGTCGTTGATGCGTTCGCGTTTGATCTCGAGCTCCATTTGGGCGAGTGCTGCCATGACGGTGAAGACCATGGCACCCATTGGGGTTTTGGTATCCACATCACCGCCGCCTAAGTTCAGCACCCGTAAACCAATATTTCGCTCACGCAGTTCTTCGGCTAATTCGAGCATTTTTTGGGTGGAGCGCCCAAGCCGGTCCAAGGTGGTGATCACGAGCGTGTCGTTCGGGTGCAGCGATTCGAGCGCCTTACCGAGTCCGGGCCGCTTCGCCAATGCGCCGGATAGGCCGTGGTCGGTGTAGAGGTCATCGCGCCGGACGCCGGCCGCCAGAAGATCTTGGATTTGCCGGTCGGCGTCTTGGGCTTTGGTGGATACGCGGGCGTATCCGATCAGTTTGGTCATCGGTCCTTCGAAAGTGTCTCGCAACTAATGGTGTTGACCTGATTTTACGTCATTGGTTGCGACACATGGTTGCGAGAATTTCGAACCGTTGAGTTTCCGCGAATTTTTCATCAGGGGAGTGGTAGGTGGTGAGACGTCTTGCAACCTATGGGTTGTAAGACTATATGACGATGGATCCACTTTAGTGCTGATTACTAATAGCAGTTGCTACGATCATCCAAAAGCATGCCGGAATTTTGCATCTAATGTGCGCGTGTTTGTCCTAACGTTTTAGTAGGAGCAGCAATCAATGTGGATTACGAGTAAGGTCGATCTCCCTCAGCAAGTTATTGATGATCACGCAAGCGGTGAATTAGTTCTCTTTGTAGGTGCGGGCGCTTCGATGAGTGCACCTTCGTCCCTTCCTTCATTTGAAGAATTGGCTAAAGAACTCGCAAGACTAGCGGGAGAGCCTTTCAATAGTGAGGTCGAACTAGATCACTTCTTGGGCTCCTTGCCAGACGGCTTCGACATCCATCGACACACACGTGATCTCATTGAACGCGATGACTCAAAGCCGAATAGAACTCATACCGCACTGATGAGAATTGCCTTATCCAAGGGGCAGCCTCGCTTAGTTACGACGAACTTCGATAGACATTTGTCGACTGTATCCGAAATTGAAGAACTCGATGTTTGGGCTGGCCCCGCCGTTCCGCTAGGACGGGATTTTACAGGCATTGTTCACTTGCATGGCTCGACCGCGAGACCCCCTCGGCATTTAGTCCTTACTGACAGAGATTTCGGGCGTGCTTATCTTAATGACGCGTGGGCAACAAGGTTCTTGTTGCAAATGTTCGAATCATTTACTGTTCTTTTCGTGGGCTATAGTCATGACGATCCCATCATGCGTTATCTCGCCCTGGGGCTGCCGTCGGGAACTGCTCGATATGCATTCATAGGGATGGAAGAAGCAGAGGTTCCAAATAACGGCGCAGATCGCGATCGAAAAAAGTGGTCGCGGCTAGGTATTAAAACGATTGAATATCCGGTCAGGGATAACGACCATAGTTCATTGGTGGCTGCTCTTGAAGCGTGGGATCTGCGGGTTCGGATGGGCCGAACTGACCATAACGCAATGACCGCTGAAATCATTAAGGGTGGGACCCAAATTACCCCAGTTGACCACGATTATTTGCTCAGTCGCTTGTCAACGGAAGACGGTGCAAACGAATTTGTGCACCAGGTCAAAAGTGTTGAACCTGCCCTTCAAGCAGAATGGCTTCGGTGGATTGAAGATTTACCTTCTTTTGCGGGTGTTTTTTCGGAGGGGCTGCAAAGTCCAATTTCTTCGATTCTGGCGCACTGGTTTTGCTGGTCTTTTATCGCCAAATCTGAACTCCATGGCGTAGCTTTGCAAACGGTGCAGCGACTAGGTCAAAAATTCGACGGGGCTATCATCGAGGTAGCTTGTAGGGCTGCGAACGAACTGTATAAGGAAGACAAGATTGCGGGACGACGCTGGAAATCTTTTCTAGCATCCTCTGTGTCGCGCAACGTTGCCTCTGCTCTTGAGTACGGACTGCTCCCATATGAACCTTATGAGGAAGAGGAACCAGGGGCCGTACTTCGCGTGGCTATCGAACCATATCTGTTGCTCAAGCCCCGGATGACGTTTAATGAAACACAAGATCCGATGCAGCTACCCGACGCGGAGGCGCATTGGGATGCGAATTCCGAAATCCTGACCCGTCATGTCTCAAAGGCTGTATCACGTAGAAAACCCGGAGACCGGGCGCTGGGAAACTTGCTGGAGCTCGCTCTTCAAAGCGCCTACGAATTGATCAATACGTATCATGGGAAACGGGAATGGGACCCTCTAAGTTTCAGTCGTAAAGCAATTGAGCCCCACGAGCAGGATCAGTTTCGCAATCCGATTGATGCGATCATCGACGGGCTTAGGGCGTATGGGGAGAAGGCTCTTCCTACCAATGCAACGTTAATTGACACCTGGTGGTCAACAGATCTATCACTATTTCGCCGGCTTTCTCTACACCTACTTAGACTGGACAAAATCAGGACAGTAGACGAGAAAATTTCCTGGCTAATTCAACGGGCAGTCCTCTTCGAGGTCAACCTGAAACACGAAGTTTATCTTGCCCTGGAAAGTTTAGTAGCGGAGTCTTCCAAGAAAAGCCGCAAATCTCTTCTGGACGCAGCACGAATCGGCCCCAAACTGACTGAAGATATGCCAAACAATGCACGCCACAATGCATACGCAGTCTTCAACCTCGTGAGTTGGTTAGCCAAATGTGATCCAGGCTGGGGCGAAGCTGCAAAAGAACTTGCGGAACTTAAGTTAGTTAATCCCGAATTTCTTGAGCGCGAGCATCCAGACATGAATTCATGGATGACAGGAGGAACGTGGGCCGGAAAACTTCCTATGGAAGTTGACGAATTCATCTCTAAGTTCGGCATCGAACCGTCACAGACGGTCCAGGATCTCCTTGGCCAGGACTATTCAAGCCGAAACTTCGAGGAGCCTGAGTGGTCCGACTGCCTCTCCCTTGTAAAGCAAGTCGCGGAAGCTCGGCCTGACGTTGGAAATGAAGTTTGGTCAATTATCAACTCCACCCCAGTCATCGGTCTATCAAAAGATGACCTATACGCCTCCATAGTCGAAGGATGGGCCAAGGGCGCTAAAGATAGCGTTGAAGTAACGATGCTTGACCGTGTTGCGAGTTTAGTGCCTGTTGATCTTGCGTCTCGCGCGATTACTCGTTTTCTTCTGGAACAGATTCAGAAACGAACAGATGATGACGATTCTGAATTCTTGGGCAAGATGCGTCATTTAGCCATAGACCTTTTCGTCAAACATGGCGATGACTATCGACACGCAGGGCAATCTGCTAAGAATTCGGTTGCTGTGTTGGAGCTCAACTCGTGGCCAGGAGATCTCGCACATTACTGGATCTCTGAAGTTGATCGTAGATGGCGAAAACACCGGGATGAATGGGGTGGACTAAATGATGAAGAACGAGCCGCGATAAGGCAGCTTTTAGATGGTCCCGAACATGTATGCGATGCAGCTGGTCCTGCTTTTGCGGGAAATCTGTACTTCATGCAAGCAGCTGATTCTCAGTTCACCGTGGACCATATACTTCCGCTATTCGAAGATGAAAGATACCGTCTGGGCTCCTGGAGGGCATACTTACACAACCCACGAGTAGACAACCAGCTCCTAGCTGCAGGTTTCACGGATTGTCTTATCACTTCTTGGGGGCTCATACGCAAGCTCGAAGGTCATCTCCAGAACCAATTCTTTAGCCTAGTCATATCAATTATTTCGTATTCGAGTATTCCCGAAGAAGAACGTGAGAAGCTACTCAAACAAAGCATCCTTGCTGAGAATGGAAAATATGCTTCATCTTTTGTTCAAACAATAGGGATCTTTTTGGAAGGTGCTGGTGTCGACCGAACGGAAGTTTGGAAGCGTTGGTTGGGCGATTATATGTCTCGGCGTTTAAGAGGCATCCCTAGAGACGCTGGGACTGAAGAGGTGTCTTCATGGGGGTACTTGATTCCCTACTTCGGGGATGGCGTGCCCGACGCGATCGACATGTATATGGGCCACAATGTCGGTTTTGATACCCGGCATCATCGATGGGATTTTCCTGAAGGCGTTATCGCGGCATATGGGGATGAGTTGGTAGGTCACTATGCTCATCGAATTCGCCATACAAGAACGGATATTTACGGTATTACCCATGCGCTGAACGACCTAGTGGCTGCCTTGAAGAGCAAGCTTGACGATGATCAACTGCAGCCAATTATCGAAGCCAGGGAGGCGAGAGGACTCTAAAATGATGAGAAATTAGGGGATGCGAACGACTGAAAGCCGATTCAGGTTAGCGAACTTGAGGAGTGCAACTTCTGGCATGTACCGAGGGCATTTCTTTGCTGTCCACGGGCCAGATGCTGCGGAGCTGAAGGGCACATAGCGTAGATGCTGGACAGGACGCTGCAGAATGCAAACTTATCCCAGGCAGTGGGTCGAGGCTAAATGCTAGCCGAAAGCTAGTTGGTGGAGACAGCTCCCGACTGAAGGAATGTCTATACTCGTGAATCGGTTGCGCTTTCGATACATAGTTTCTGGCATTGGGTTTTGCGACGAAACGACCTTGGAAAATCTGTTGAATTCTCGACCGTCGAGGATTTTCGTCCAACCTGACAGACGGATGTGTCAGAAACGACCGTTTTTGGTGTCCCGAATGAGGAACCTCTAAGGGCCATGTCTCAATTCTTGCGAGGTAAGCTCACACTATGTCCGAGACTGACCTCTTGTTGGAATTGAATCCCACTCCTGGCACCGTCGTGAAGCTCGTCAAGAAATTGGTCGACGAGCCTTGGCCACGGTCTGATCAAGAACGCGAAAATCTATTCGCGCGTGTTGGATTCATATCAGGGGGCCGGTACGAGCTAGAGAACGAAGAATCACCCCACCAGATGAATGAGCTGGATATATGTGTCGGCGGACAAGTGCTTGGTTCATGGGACACGTATAACCGTAAGTTCCTAGGTGTAACAATCCACCTCTACAGCACTCAAGAATCCGGTGCACCAGCAGTTCAAAACGGATTCAACGAACTACGTATCCAACTCACCGATCTCTTTGGAAAACCAGAACATCCGTGGGACAACGAAGAGACGCCACCCTGGATTTGGGAGGCCAACGGCCGGACGATCATTACACACTTCTTCAACCGTCGGGACAGCACTGTGATGTTGAGCGTAGAAGGTACAGCTCTGGCTGCCGTTGCAGAAGCTGATGCAACTTCCGGCTGAGCAATTGTCGTTTTCCAAAGCCGTCTCCACTGAGATCCGATGACCGCCAGCTGAACCCTAACTGGGATCGCGTTAGCAGGCCTCTACCACCAGCGCGCACGTACCTATTTATTCCACAGTCTCATGAACCGGTTGCGTAGTCGATCAAGCCATATTGCGGCCTCAGGTTCCTGCCGACGCCACCTGGATCGCGCGATGAACCTTTCCGCGTCTATTAGCGCGGTATCGTACTGGACACGGTTGAATACCAATAGCTGAGGGAAGAGTGATTCTGGATCGTTAGCATCGGGCTCGTCGTCGTTTTCATCGTCATCTCCGGCCCAGTGAGGTCGTCTCCAGGTGACTGTGTCGGCTGTCATCTCGACCTCGACCGCAAGATTGCCGCAATCCATATCGCCGCACGCCCTGCAGACTGTGATTTCTAGTTCTTCTCCCGAAAGCCTCTCATCGCGGTCGCCGTACGCCCCGCGATAATCAGTCAACCATTGGTGTACTGCTGCGCGCGAGAAACGGCGTGCAAACGGAGAAACCCCCCAATGTCGTTGAATATCGACTATATCGATGACCGCGGTCCCGTCGATGACAAGGTCCACGGCTTGATCAGCGGAGTTCCATCGCGCCATGATCGATGATACGGGGATGCGTGGCGTGTCCATTTCGCCAGTATGGCACAGTCCGAATCATGTTAATCGCTGAAGCGCGCCCCGCGCTTTATTCGAACCTACAAGCTTTTTCTTTCGCACCTGCAACAGTCACACCGTCCCGTAGGGGTCTGTCCGGCATGGCGTTTTGGACAGTTCTTTAGGGGGTGTTTTTATGCGAACACCCACTCTGACTATGACTGTCAGATTCCGAAGTTGGCTGCACATGAGCCGTTGAAATTCCGGGCTTGTGCAGTCGACTATGGACATAAAAATTTCAGAAGTCGACTGCACGGAGTCGGTTTTTGATCAATAGTCCTCTGCACTATCCTGCACAGAGGGAATGTGCGGCCCTAACTGGCTGTTTCACCCGCGCGTTTAATAGCGCGGTAAACAGTGGATCTAGCCACTGAGAAGAGTTCGGCAAGTTCTGCCGTCGTATGGGTCCCCGCGTGGTGAAGCGCGACTAAGTGGGTTTCTTGTTTCTTGGAGAGTTTGGGCTGTTTGCCGCGCAGTTTGCCCTTTGCTTTGGCAACGGCCATGCCCTCGCGGGTACGCGCCCTGATTAGATCTGCCTCAAATTCGGCAACCATGGCTAAGACATTGAAGAGTAACTTGCCTACAGGGTCGGTGGGGTCATGGATAGATCCGCCGATGCTGAGCTTCACCTCACGGCGGGTGAGTTCGTCAACGATGTCTTTTGCGTCGCGTAATGAGCGTGCCAGCCGGTCTAGTTTAGTGACCACCAGCGTATCCCCATTGCGGCAGGCGGCCAATGCTTCGCTGAGTCCTGGCCGTGCTCTATTGGTGCCGGTGAGGCCTTGGTCGGTGAATATCTTCTCAGGAGGCACGCCCGAGGCCATGAGCGCGTTCTTTTGAGCTGTGAGGTCTTGGTCGTTAGTGGATACGCGCGCGTATCCGATCAGGAGTCCGGTCATGATTTGGAGTGTACCGTTTAGCGCCCCTTCACCGGGCATTTTATCGGGCGGGGTATACGGGAATCTAGCAATCGCTGAAACTCGCCAAATTTATTAGTGTCCGAAGTCGTCTGTAGTTGTACCGGTGAACGACCGTCATACGGGATAGACGTGACCAGCTCCCAAAATTACCTCACTCATCCCTCTCAGAGCGGTCGTATCCTTGTAATTCAATTCGTAACGACATCTGTAGACTCATCTCATGGGAGAGCCTATGAAACACTATGTGTCCTGCGGATTGCTCGTACGCTCGGGGAGGGTATTTCTTGTGCACCGTTCCCCTTCAAAGGCCAAATATCCGGATGTCTGGGATCTTCCAGGAGGCCATGTTGAAGAGTCCGCGAACGGTCGACAAGCGATTGTGCGTGAACTTCGCGAAGAGTTAAACGTAGAAATAGTCCCGCCAAACACGGAAGACCTACTTGCCACTCGTCAGGAAGAAAATCTCTTCCTAGAAATTTGGCGGGTCTCTGAATGGGACGGCGAGATCATCAACGCTGTACCCGAGGAACATGACGATTTCGGGTGGTTCACCTTGGATGAGGCAATCAGTTTGGATCTGGCCAACGACGAGTATCAAGCTCTTTTCAAACAGGTGCTCGCCTGATTTCTGCCCCGAAGAGGGTTCCCCTTGCGGTCGTTTCTCTAGGGGACTGGCTTACGGGACCGTCGGTGAGACGGGGGATCGGAAGGAGCGATCTTCCGCATAGAGACAAGCTCCTTTGACGTAAAGCTCCTTTGTCAGTAAAGTATGTTTTACAGTAGTGGCTCCGTCAGGGCCTTGTTTTAGAGAGAGTGGATGAAATGAACGCCAACGAGGTTTCACAGACCCGCTGGGGGAAAGCGCGCTTTGGCGGCAGCTCTGCAGCCTTAATAGGTGTCTCGCTTGGGATAGGCATCTTTGTCTCAGCAAGCCTAGGCTGGGGCTTCTCGTTGCTCGGTAACGCGGAGCGCCCGGTGCTCGTTTTTGCCCTTATGGCCATTGGTACCCTGCCAGCAAGTGCAGCGCTCGGATGGGTACTCCTTATTGACCGATCAACACTTTCTGGTGTAGTCAAAAGGCCAGACGACTCCATCGAATCCGCTTGGTATGAAAAAGCTGCAAGTGGCGCTTTCGGAGACATTCTCCTTGTTGGCGGGCTCGGCGCTGCAGTGTTCGCGTTCATGAAGATCGAAGCTCCTGTTAGTTGGTGCCTCTCCGCCATGGTCCTTTTCGCCATGCTCGACATCGCAGCACGTTACCTCTGGCAGAAGAAGTCGGCTTCATAGTGCAGAACACACTCCCTCAGCGCCGTAAAGATTTGGGATGGTCTCAACAGCGCCTGGCCGACGAACTCGGGGTGTCCCGTCAAACCATCATTTCTATTGAAAAAGGGCACTACGATCCTTCATTGCCGGTTGCTTTCAGAATCGCAGCTGCCTTTCAATGCAGCATTGAGGATCTATTTACGCCTAGCACGTAAACCAATCCGCAACAAGGCATTGTCCCGCAGTGGGTTCCCTTGCGGACGCGCAATTAGTCCGTAGACGGACCGTCTTGCGGAATGGTCGTCATTTGCTCAGTCGCAAATAAAGTAGTGCGCGACCTCGTTTAGGACGACGAAAGCTCCCGTTACTTCATGCAACTCGAAACTCATGGGGCGAGCCGATGGCAAGGCTGGGATACTGATCCAATGGACCACTACACGCGACGGATACCAGGTAGCCCACTTAGTCCGCACGAGCGCATCTTGCTGCAGCGCTTGTGCTCAGGAGACTGGCCTGGAGCAAAACAAGCACGCCAACAGGCGGTTCATGCGCATTGGGGCGGACTCCAGTTCGATGATTGCGAGGATTTCCTTATTGAAATTTCCGAAGATCTGAATCTGGAGAAGATTCCCCCGCATCCAGGTGGGCCATTTGCGAGCCTCGAGGTTTACGAAGATGAAGTTCTCCTGGGGCATCTGGATCTCTGGGCGCCAGACGGGGTCCTTCACTCGGTGGACTACATGACCTTCGACGCTCCAGATAGGCTGCTTCCCGCCGTCGAACAGCTCGGTTCGGTACCTTTTGCATCCTGGCTCGACGCAGACGCTACCGACGAGTGATCGTGGGAATACGCCATCACGAGGCTACAATCTAGGCTGCTCTACTAACGAAGACGCCCTAGCGATCGTCTTAAACTTTTCAAGAGAATGACAGATCAATGAGGTTAATTCATAACTCAAGTTAATGACATTCACCACTTGACCACAATAAACATAGAAAAATCGGCTTGAACGGTTAATAATGGAAGCGTCTAAACAACCCAAAACCGAACAAGCCGATGGACTACAAGTATATAACTGGACTGCCCCTACCCAAATTCATGGAACTACAAGAAAGGATCGCCCAGATCCTCGATGGCAGGCCCCGAACCCCAGAAACCGCCGGTGGACGTCCCGTGGAGCTGAGTCTGCATGAACAGCTTCGCCTCGTCTTAGAGATCCTACGGTTCAATCTCCGCCAAGCCTACGCTGCAGCGAAGTACGATGTCAGTCAACCGACTGTCTCACGGATCTATCGGCGCTTCATGCCACTGATCAGCCAAGCGTTGTCCTTTGAAGCACCCGAGATCCACGCGGCCTTAGCTAAAGGTGAATCGTTGATCGTGGATGGTACTGACGTGCCCGTTCGTAAACATAAGCCTGCTATCAGGACGCATTATTCCGGGAAGAAAAAGCGTCATTGCGTTTCTGTCCAGGTCATCACCACGCTGGGAGGCAGAGCCTTGCATGTGAGTGAGCCAGTACCTGGGCGTATTCATGATCGGAATGCTTTCAGCTCCACCGGAGTTGAGAAATTGCTTGCCGGGTCACCGTATCTAGCTGATCTGGGATATCAAGGAACCGGCGCGATGACCCCTTACAAGAAAGGTCATCGCCCTGGAGCTGGTGAGTTGATTGAGCATGACAAGGTGTTCAACAAGCAGCTATCCAAGTATCGTGCGTCAGTAGAACGCGGCAATTCGCATCTGAAGAACTGGAAAGTTCTCTCCGAAATTTACCGAGGTGTGTTCCATGAGTTGCCGGTGGTGATCCGGATTGTTTCACGGCTCGAATTCTTCCGGGACAACGTCCTGGGAACGAGGTATTGAATAGACCTCAATATTTGGCATTATTTAATGTCCCGCGAAGGGTTCCGCTTGCGGTATACCGCAAACGATCGTTTTTTGTGACTGTTAGCTTGATTTGACGGTTTTCTCCCAGCTAATAATGGCGGTTCAACTGATTCCGATAACGAGGGGAACCGCCACCACCGAGGCCGTGCACGGGCCGTGATATTCTCACTGCAACGTATCGATGCAAGGTGAGGTGCGGGCGGTCAGCCAGGGTCCCGCCGTCCACAGGTGGTCAGGGGGCTAGATTACGAACCCGACGACGATTCTTCGACGCCCTGTGGGGCGTCTTTTTCATTGGAACCTGAATCGGTCTGCGCGGCAGGCTTCGGCCCAGTTTTACGTGTGGAGCGGCGACGGGCGCGAACTTTTTTGTCCGGCTCGGCGTAGTCGATTTTTCGCGACTCCTCGACTGACCAACCGGCCGTTCTTGCAGCGTTGAAAGCTTTGACGTCCTCGCGCTCAGCATCACCAACTCGCTTTGCAATTTAGGCTTGAAGCTCGACAAGTTCTCGGGCCGTCTGATTGCGCACATCTGTGAGACTCTGGCGAGCTTAACGGCTGATGGCAATGGCAGAACAGGACGAGCGTCGGGCCGAGGAATCCCGGGCTGCTGCCGAACATGAGCCGGTCCCCGAGGGGCGCGTGCGTGCCGTTGCCGAAGCTGAGCAGCGCGAAGCACAGGCGGACCGTGCCCGAGAGGACGGGCGCACCGTTTACGACAGCGCCGAGCGCAGTGCAGGCACTGCCCAGAGCTTCGAAGTTCAGGGTATTGACCGCGAGGTGGTGGCCACGCGCATGCGGGCAGACGTCAGTCAGGGCAAGCCTGCCACCGAGGCCGTCAAGGGCGCCGGGAAGGCCAAGACCCCTAAGGCCCGTAGGGCCCGCGGTCATGGCACCCAAGTCCAACGAGCGGGCCTGGATCGGTGAGAACAGAAACGATTTGCAAAAAATTTTTGGGGCAGTGCCTGTTAGGTACTGCCCCAAAATATTTATCGTCTTACTGGTAGCTTCAGATGTTCATAGGTGTAGGCAGAACCTTCATTATCATTCTGTTTATAGATAATCCAAGTCCATTGAATGTACTTCAATTAAGATTTCAAGTTTCGAGCTCTCTGGAATCATTGAATTTATGAAGAAACTCATCTACTGGATACCTGCTAGGCGGCTGTTTCCTTCAAAGTCATAAAGCAGTAATTCATGCTTCTTGATATAAGGTCAAGCCAAAAAGGGGAGGGCCTATGAACAGCTCTGTGCATCGAACGAAAACAGTTGTCTGGGGTGTGACGATGTCTCTAATGCTAGGGGCAATCGCAGGACCGGCATTCGGGGCGGAGCGGCTAGTGGCATCAACTGCTACCGACTCAGATCAGAATGCTCTGAACAGTGCGATACCAGGGATAGGAGTGGGGACTCCTGCTCCTCTTCCGTTTAATTTTTCGGATCTCGGCGCAATGACCGTTACTAAATCAAGCATCAGTCTGAAAGATCCAGCTGGTCAAAATATTGCTTTAAAAAAGATCGATGGAGACGGTTCAGGGGAAGACTTCTATGAAGGCTTGACGAAGAATGGCAAAAAAGTAGAAGTTCAAGTGCTGTCTGAAACACAGACCGCACCATTGGCAGATCCGGAGACCCTTGGAAGCCCCGCTGACCCGATTGATGAGGTCCCAGTTTCCGGCGAGTCAGATGGCTATGAGGTGGAGGCGACCTCGAAAGTTGTCTCCGCGGCTGACTTCAAACCGGTGCTTGCTATCGCTAGTACGGCCACAACTGTGACCATTGCAGCTCCAGCCGGAACCGCAGTAAAAGATGTAATTTCTTACGATTCCTCTGGCATCGTGGTGGCTATGCCAGCGAACAAAACTGAAAATAGTAACGGCTCCATCACGCTTCCTCGCGCTGAAGCGGCTGCAATGTTTGGTGTGGAGACCGAACAGGGAGACGAAACGACCCAACTGACGATTCCTATTGCCACTCCCGCGGCTGCGAAAAAGAATCAATGGACCGAGTTCTACTACACGACGTTTATTCCTGAGAAGTATGTAGATGTCCCTGCGGCATGCAAGGTCACTTCAAATAGCTGGAACGTTACGAAGCACAACGGCAACAACAGGTCATGGAAGAATCTGAAGAACGGAGCAGCCTACGAATCCTATAAAACCGTAGCTGGCATCAAAGTCGACTGGTCTCGTGGCAAGGTCTATAAGGTTGCGCAGGTTTCCGTTTCCAAGGGTTACGACAAATCAGGAAACCTCAAGAAAAAGAAGCAGGCAAGCGCGCAGGGTATCAAGACTGAACAGATGCAGCGATCATCCAGTTACGTCTACTGGAGGATGCGTCATCAAGTTTCTAACCCTTTATGCCCCGGGGCGGGAGCGATCCGCTACACGGGCGCTGTGAAAATGTACCGGTCCGGCACGATGAAAGTCAGTTTCAACCGAGTTCAGGTCCCGAACCATGAAATGTATGCACGCACCAACCTCCGTGGGAACTGGACCAACATCCATAGGCTCAAGCGGAAATCTTTCGCTTGCTTAGCTATCCCTTGCGGAAATAATGCATACGGCCGAACTGTGAAATTAAAGATCAATTGAACTACAGCTAAAAATAATATTTTGAAAGGTCTTACGAGTTGGAAAATTGCGTTAAAGAACGTCTTAGCTCACAGATGCTATCGCTGCCGATATTTATTCTCATTGCATTCACTGTTGATCTGATCTCATACATGTCTGAAGCTACACCGCTAGGGTACACGACGTTGTGGGCTGGCATTCTTATTCCTTTTACCGCCATTTTGATCTTTGCCACCGTACCGACCTTGATCAAGAAAACTCGTTCCGTGGTGCGTGATCTGATCGGCGTCTTCCTCGGTGCAACACTGTTTGGCGTAATTGCCAGTCTTCCCATCTGGAGTTCGACAGCAGGACAAAGTGATGTTGCTCGGGGAGACTACGCATCAGGCGTTATGCTGTCACCGATTCTGGGATTGATCGTCGTAGCGACCTTTGCTGTTTCCTCGGGATTTTTTGAATACCTATTGCATCGACGTATTCGGACCCGCAGCACGAAAAGGTAGATCCTTCGCTAAGGGTGAGTTGAACCAGGCAGCCCCTGAACTACAGCTTTATTGACGCCCTTGGAAATGATTGCATCGTTGAGGTACCGACCCGGTTCTAAGTAACTGGCACTAGACAGGGACCGCGCCTACCCGGCGCGGTCCCTGTTCGCGCTGCTTGCTATGTTGAAGGTGATGGCATCGGTTCCAACCGGCGTGCGAGCTTCACCAGCAAGCCCAAGGCCAGGAAGCCGATAAATAGCGCTCCGAGGCCAGCGGGCGCAGTCCAGAGCCACAGCCAGGCATTCGTCGGTGCGTGTGGGTACATCGCAGAAACGAGGATGGACGGGGTGCTGATGATGGCTAAAGCCACGACGGCAGCGGGCAAGCTGGCCACCAGGGCTTTGGCGGAGCCAGTAAGAATGTTCTCAGAAGGCATGACGTGCTTGAAGGTATTGCGGCCCAAGCACCATAGTGCCATGAGGCTGGTGGTCAACAATGACCACCAAAGAGCATATTCAGCGGCTTGTACTGCTTTGTTCATGGTGTTTTCTCATTTCAGATGATTTGTTGAAAACATACCATTTAGAGGTTGGTTCGCCGTTCCAGGCTCCCATTTGACTGCAGGCTTCGGTAAGAGAGCGCGAGTGAGGTCCATGGTCCTCAAGTCAGCTCGATTTATGCGCGGAATTGGATGGCGTTCCAGTAAGTGCAAGGGGGAACGCGCTGCTTCACGGAGGCGGCATTTGGGGCAAAGGTGCGGGCTATTTGCGTAGTTGCCGCGTTGCGGGAGTATGTTCCGGACGTGCTTGGCCTTGCACCACGTTGAGGTAACTGCTGCTCAAATGGCCAATATCAAGAGCTCGGATCCCGCGTTCGGAGAGTTTTTTGGCCAAGACGGTTCCGGCCGGGCCCAGGGAAATAATGGCAAGGTCCGGATTCTTTTCCAGGGTCTCGGAGACAACTCGTTCCAGGTCGGTAAATGCGTCTTTGGGAGTTGAATGGATAAAGTCTGCGGTTTTCAGGTTATCGAAAAGTGCCGGGACCAAATCAAACCGTGAGCCCTCGCCGGTGATGATGACGGCATCTTTCCGGTCCCAGACTTTGCGCCATAGCTCTACTGCTTCCTGGCCCAGGACTTCAAACACTCGGGGCCTGGTGATATGGGCATTGATGTATTTTTGCTGAGGGTTAACCAGTGGCTTCAAGCTGGGCCACAGCTCGGCATACACGTTGGACCAGTGGGCATCTCGGAATAAGAAGGGGAAACCGATGAGCAGGTCTTCGGATTGAGTTTCAAAGACTTCCCGGAGCTGATACTGGAGCTCCTTGGAGTTGCTTTGGAAGCCTAGGTTGAACTCTGGGCGGAGCATGAGCCGGAATTCGCCATCTCCGAATCGTGCGATGGAGGCGTTAGACGCGGCCAGTAGCTCCAGAGACTCCTTAAAGGGCAGGACTTGGTGCGCGTAGACTTCTGCCACTTCATCCATGTACCGGCCAGTGGTGGCAGTGCGAATCGCGGTCAGCTCGTTGCGATTTTTCTTCAGTTCGGCGATCACTTGCTTGAGCAGTGCCGGCAGTTCCTCTTGGCCGCCCATCTTGACAGGAATGGGTTTCTTATTCCGGATCTCCACGTGGAAGGTTCGATTCGCGATTTCTTTGATCTTTGACAGCAAAACTAGTATCCGTTCTCGCGGAGGAGCCGCGTTTATCCCGCACTGAAGAGGCGCAGGGTGATGCGCAGAGGGTGCAATGTATTGCAGTGATTCTATGCGTTTGGATTCATCTTACGATGCGCTTCGATGCCAGGTCAGGGCTGTGGTCGTGTCGCTCAAACAATTAGATGGATGGATAAGCGAAGTATCTGCTGTTCAAATGTGGGCAATTATCCTATTACGAGTCTGCAGTGGACTCGCAATGGTAAAGCGATTCCAGTGGCAACGGGCGCGTCTTACCGTCTATCTGGGAAGGATCGAATGCTGTGATCGCGGGTGGACTACCCGACCAATCCCGTGTTCACGAGTGCGTCTACGGACAAGGTCGTTCCAGCGAAGCTGAAAGTAGTAAAGGAGCCTGCGACTACTGGCAGGAAAGCCACTGGCAGGGAGGTCAAAGTAAGTGCTGCTACCTGAAATGCGAAGGGCGTGAAAGTTTCGTATCAGTGGCTGCGCTCGGGGAAAGATTATCGGCGAGGCCACCCAGTCGAATTAGACCGTGACCAAGAAGGACGCTGCTAAGAAATCGACGGTCTGGTTAACTGTCGCGAAGCCTGGATATGCCACAGTGGCGATGACGCTGAACAAGAAGTAAACGTCGCTTGCTCGTGGTTGTTCATCGCTGGTTTTAGACCGTTGAAGTGTGGCTGCCCTGGTCCACAGAACGTCAATCTAAGCCTGTTCAGTGCTTGCAGATGCAAATGGCTAGGTGCCCAATAGGGCACCTAGCCATTATGCAGGGTTCCCGCACGGATGAGAGAGGTGAAACGCTCAATCCGAACAGTGCGTGGTGTCGCCATGAGACTGAACCACGCATGAAACTAGGCTAAACCACCAGCTGTATGCTTACTGGCACACCACGCCCTGAAGATTTCTGGTTTTTCATTAAGCCAGTTACCGGTGGACCAGTTCTCACGCGCTGAGCCGGTAGGCCGGAAGATACTCACCGCGCATGGTCCTACGCCCTTGTCGCTTCCAAATTGAGTCAGATAGCATACCGCGATGAACGAGTACTTTGCGCTTTCGTGTGCTGCTCGTAGTTGATCTGTGGGGCATCATGGGCGACTTGCAGAGAGTTGATTGTTTCCTGTGTTTCAAGGGCTGCGTGAACCCGATGTCCCGAACTTTTGTGACAACTCCCGCTGGTGGTCCTGAACATGCGAGCATTCCCCGTTCAGGCTAGTCGTGGACGTTAGACGCAGTCTAGGTATGCCGTGAGGTGCCCGTCCCGCTGAGCACCCTGGCCCCTCGCAAACTCGTCTCCAGTGTGTATCGGGCGTGCGCTGGCGCGGCCGGCTGTTGGCCCGGACTCCGTCCGGTCTTTTCCTGTTTTTTGCTGCTGTCCTTCGGAGTGTACGGGCCACCTACAAACCCACAAGCCACTCGCTGCGCTTCGGGCGTGCTCCACCCAGAAATTCTCGGGCCGCGCTCCTTCGTCGCTTCTTTCGGCCCAAGATTTTCCTGGATTGCGCACCCCTGACGGGTTGATGGGTTTTCCGGCTGGCCCCGCTTCATTTCATTTCGCCAGCAGGCAAAAAACAACCGGGGGAGGGCTTCGGCGGGAGGCTGGCAACCTGCCCCTCTTCCGTAAAGCGAAGGACAAAAACCTATGCAGACCACAACCAAGGACACCCGCGAAACCGTCACCGTCCCAGCGACGGTCGAACGCGATATGTATGGCGAAGGGTATGACTGGATGGAATCGCTGGCCGGCACTGGATGGCACGAAGTTCCAGGGTGGGGACGCGATGGATGGGACTTGGGATCCTGGCCCTACATCATCTTCGCCGCAGCTAAGACGACCGATGAAACCGGGATGCTCTTCGGATACACCACGTACGTGGAGGGCGATGTGACCGCGCGCTGGTACCGCAGCTGCGAAGCCCGCAACCTTGCCATCAGCAAGGAGGCGTTCTGGTACTGGGCGAGCGGGCAATCGGATGGACCGGAAGCGCTGGAAGGGATGAACCCGCAAGAGTTCAAGCAGATCGACGGGCTATGTGAACCATACATTCCGGACTTCGGGAACTAACCCAGCACTTTGGCTCTGAGTGCTCACGCGTTCAGAGCCAAAGCTCTGTCACGGGCATTCTGCCAGTGGCAATGGGCTGTATGTTCCGCCGCTCGATTGAGGATGTTTTTCTAGCACAAAAGCACCGGCGCTGCCGTGTTGCATGGATTGCGCAGGAGCCGGTCTGAGGGGAAGACGTTCGCGCCTCAAGATCCGCAGTCAACGGCCAAACGTGGGCCGAACACATAAGCTCAAACCCGACGCATCGGCAGAAGCGGCACCGCGCTCAGCATTCGGCCTTAGGCGTTGGCCGCAACTCCGGAAGTTTGTCCCTCGGCAGTCGACGCTGGGGCCTGGGCAGTCTCTTCGTTTTGTTCTTCGACCACTTTGGGTTCCTTCGCTGGAGCCGCCTGGGGTAGGAAGCTCTTCAACTCCGCGGAGCTGAGCCCCAGACGCTCACCGATCGACTTCTTCGACTCTCCCGTACCGAGCATCTGCTCCACCACCGACGCCGCAGCAACTCGCGCCTTATCCTTCTTCACTTCGGCAGTCGCATGCAGCTCGGCGATCTTCTTCGCGGCATCCTCATCGATCAGTTCGATCTCGTCCTCATGGATGAAGAACTTCGCCGCCAACTCGATCAACTGCTCATTGCGGCGCGTGATCTCCTCAGCCTTCGCACGCGCCTTCTCCCGGGCGGCCAACGCTGCAGCAGACTTGCGTGGCTTACTCATCAAAACACTTCATCCTTCGCCAACTCGAAAACAAAATTTTGCGAGGGGACACCCCTCGCGCACCCCGGCCCAAAAACGCGTTAACGGGCTTCGCTGACGCTCAGGCTCTGTCCTGCCCGATGTTTGCCACCTGTGGACGGCTTTGAGATTAAGCGCCGTCTCCACCCGCCCACACGTGGAAAACATCGGGCCACGGTTTCACACAAGAGACTTGCCCTGGGCACAGCAGCGACCCTATCAAACCCACCTTGGACGCACCTGCACACAGCGAAGATCGCATATGCAAAACCGCACCAAAAACATCCTTCTTTTGATGGCCAGATCTCTTTGCCCGCCTCTGCACTATTTCTTCTTCGTTCCTCAAAGGATGCAGAGCCGACCAACATGATGAATCGGTAGCAGCCCTCCGGCCAGTTCCATCCCCGACACGCAAGAGTCTTGGCCCGCCAGTTTCCACTCGTACCTCATTCGGACGTCCCAAGATCTCTCACGCATCGTCGAAGTCCTCCGGCCCTATTTTCTCCCGATCCATCAAGACCAGATCTGTCACACCTCTTGCATCCTCGATAACTTTGGCCGGAATTGCTAGAGTCGAACGTGTGATGACCCTGCATAAGCTCAGTGCAGGGGACGGCTATCTCTACTACACCCGCGAAGTTGCCTCCGCTGATGAGCTGCGCTCACCGGATCGGAAGCTCGGGGATTACTACACCGTCACCGGCCACCCGCCCGGCATCTGGGGAGGACGGGGTGCTAAGAACCTCGGCGTGAACGGGGAAGTCACCGAAGAGCAAATGGAGCTGCTCTACGGGCTAGGACAACACCCATTAGCCGGCCAGATGGATCCGGTGTCGGGGGAGAAGATCCACGCGCAGCTGGGTCAACGCTACAAGCGTTTCGACCAGTTCGACGGCGAACTGGCCAAGAAGATTAACACCGCCCTGGGTGATTTCACCAGGCTCAAGCACCGCGAACCGACCGCTGATGAACGACGCGTCCTCCGCACCAAGGCCGGTGGCGAACACTTCTACAAACTGCACGGCCGCAAGCCGAAGACCAAGGAAGAACTCTCCCAGTTCATTTCCCGGCAGACCCATAGGGGCTCGAACGCGGTGGCCGGGTATGACATGGTGTTCTCCCCGTCCAAGAGCATCTCCTACCTCTGGGGAGTCAGCGACCGCAAGGTCCAGGAAGTCATCGAGAAAGCCCATCACGAGGCCATCGAAGACGCCATGAAGTACTTGGAGAACAATGCGGTCTTCACCCGCCGCGGCAAGAACGGGGTCCGCTCGGAAGACGTGGACGGTGGCCTGATCTACACCACCTTCCGGCATTATGACTCCCGTGATGGGGATCCGCAGCTGCATGACCACATTGTCGTTTCCAACAAAGTGCTGGGGATGGATGGCAAGTGGAGTGCCATCGACGGGACCGTCCTGCACAAGTATGCGGTATCTGCTTCGGAGCATTACAACGCAAGGGTCATGCAGAACATCTGCCGCGACCTGGGACTCGCCACCACCCAACGAACGGTGGAAGGCAAACGCCAGATCACCGAAATTGGCGGCATCCCCCTGGCCAGTATTGAGGCTGCGTCCTCACGCCGGAGCAATATCAAAGCCCAGCTGAAGACCCTCGTTGATGAGTTCGAGGACAAGTATGGGCGGGCTCCGAGTCCGAAGCAGCTGATCAAGCTCTCCCAGCAAGCCACTTTGGAAACCCGTGCTGAGAAGAAGAAAGGTCTCTCCCTTTCAGAGCTCACCGAGCACTGGCAAGACAAATTCTCCACCGTCCCCGGAGCCTTGGTGGGCGATGAATTATTCGCTGCGGCGCGCAAGTATTCCGTCGGCCAGGAACCGGTTTACACGCCGATCGGCCAGCTGCCAGAGGAACAGATCCGTGAGTTGGCGCAGTCCACCATCACCCGCCTGGAGCAGTCGCGGGCGACGTGGAATCAGGCGCATGTGGAAGCTGAAGTGCGCCGCCAGCTTTCCAGCCAATATCAAGCCCAACCCGTCGCTGATGCGGTTATCGCCCAAGTCCGATCCACCGCGATCGACTCTCTGAGCTTGAAAGTCACCCCTGATTTTCCTGTGCCTGCATCGGTGGCGGGGGCTATGGTGGCGGTGCACAAGTACCAGAAACCCCACGCCGCCCTCTATACCTCAGAGACGGTGTTAGAAGCCGAACACAAGGTTTTGCAGGCCGCGCGCACCGACGTTATTCCCACGGTCACGACTGATCATTTCCAGAGCGTCCTTGATAGTTTTGAGGGCCGCTTGAACGAGGCGCAGGTGGCGTTGGCCCGCGAATTCTCCTGCAGCCCCAAACTCCTCGTCGCAGGTATCGGACCAGCTGGTACCGGTAAAACAACCTCGATGAAACTGGCCGTAAACGCCATGAAGCAAGCCGATCACCACGTGATTGCTGTGGCTCCCTCGGCCAAAGCAGCGACCCTGTTGGGCCATGAGGTCGGGGTGGAAGCGATGACTGTGGACCGGCTCCTGGCCAGCGAGGAGAAGCTGTCGCCGGGGGACGTGGTGATCATCGACGAAGCCGGCATGATCGGCACCACCCAATTTCTGGCCCTGATCGAACAAGCCCAGGAGCACGGCGCTCTGGTGCGGGCGATTGGTGATGACAAGCAGCTGGCTGCTGTGGGCTCTGGCGGCATCCTGCGCCTGCTCAACCAGGAAGAGCAACTGGTTCACCTGGAGGAAATCCACCGGTTCAGGAACGCCGATGGCAGCCCGAATCTCAGCGAAGCCGCCGCATCCCTGGCCCTGCGTGAAGCTCCCGCACTCGGGAAGGATGACCCGTGGGCGTACTACCGTGCTGAAGGGAAGATCAAAGCTGGCATCACCGGTGACATGGCTGATCAAGTGTTCGCTGCCTGGCAGAAAGACACCAACGAGGAGCGCACCTCGCTCATGCTGGCCGGCACCAATGAACAAGTCGCCACCCTGAACCAAAAGGCCCAGGTCTACCGGCTCGGGCGCGGCGAACTGGATGAAACCCAGGTGATCACCGGCCGCAACGACACCCAGATTTATGTTGGCGATGTCATCCTGACCAAGAATAACGACCGCCGCCTCAGCGTCCACCAGGGCAAGGACTTCGTGAAGAACAACGATTCCTGGGTGGTCGAAGGCATCGAATCCGGGCACCTGCTCGCCCGGCACCAGCAACACCACGGACTGGCCGCCATCCCCGCCGACTACGTCGCTGAAAGCGTGATCCTCGGTTATGCAGATACCGTGCATAGTGCCCAGGGCGCCACCGTGGACACAGCCCACGCACTGCTGACCAGCAGCACTGATCGTGCCGGCGCGTATGTGGCGACCAGTCGCGGCAAATATGACAACCGCATCTATGTGGGCCTGGCCGACGGGGACCGAGCCGACACGGTCCTGAACGGTATTGCCGAGCGGACGGACCTGAACCTCACCGCCCACGAAACCGTGACTCGCGAATTCGAGCAGGCCCGAGACATCAACAGCCTCGGAATGATCTATCGGGACCTGGTAGACCAAGCCCAGACTGCCAAATACGAGCAGATCCTGCGCACCACCCTCAGCAACCCGATCGCCCAGCCAATCCTTGAAGACCCGGCCTGGGGAGCTGTGGCCCGGCATCTGGAGCGGGCCGAAGAGTCCGGGGTAAAGCTCGAAACCCTCATCGAGGACGCCTACTCCCAGCACGACTTCGCCGAAGCAGACAGCATCGCCGCGATCCTGGCCTGGCGTATGGGCACCCTGCTCGACAACCGCGAAGCCACCCTCGCCACCGCCGAACGCCCACTGCGCGAGGTCGACCAGGACCACCTTGTCGCATTGAAGGAACGCGCTATGGACCGGGCTGAAGACGCCGGCACCTCGTACCGCAAGAGCGCGGTCGAGCTTGCCGAAGCTGAAAAGATCTCACCGCTGCCCCGCCGGCTGTATGGCCACCTGTCCGAGGAGGAACTAGCAGCCCGGATCAAGTGCACCGATAACGAACTGATCCGCCAGATCCCCTCCGACATGGACAACAACGAAGAGTACCTATCCTGGTCACTGGGCCGACTGCGCGCAGAACAGCAGCTGCGCCAGGACATGCCAGAACCACTGGCCCAAGCAGAGATCCGCGACCGCGACCACAAGAACCTGGCCGCCACCAGCGGCACCGTCCTGCGCCGCATCAGCACCGAGCTGAAACTGCGCGAACTGGAACAGGCCCCGTTCGATAAGCACCGTGAACCGAACAGGTTGGGCGAGTGGTTCGCACCGCGCGAGCCGTTGGCTGACCCGCGCCTGCCCGCGGCGTGGAAGGAACAGATCGAAGCATACCGTCCCGTGGTTGATGCCGAGCATCAGCGGCTCGGAGCAGAACTCGCCCAAAACCCACCAGCATGGCTGGAAGACCTGGGCCCAGTACCGGGCCGGGCTGACCGGGCTGAAGAATGGCGCCGGCTGGCCGCGGAAATCGCAGCCTACCGCCGCACCTACAACATCCCCGATGCTGAACCAGCCCTCCTGCCTGCACAGCATGTGAAGAACAGTCCGGTGGCGCAGGATCTGCGCAACCGCGCCGCGGCACTGCATAAGCACTCTGAACTGACGAACCGCGAGCCAATGCCAGCCGATGCGAAGGAACAACTAGCACAGCAGAAGACGAATGAATCTGCCGCAACAGTGGGGCAGTCAGACGCTGCGGCGAAGATCGCGGCGCTACGCCAACGAGCCCAAGCCAGAAACGAAACGACCCCACAGGAGAAGGAGAACGCCATGAGCACGAGCGAACACCATGCCGGCCAGGAAGGGTCCGGGGCTGCTGAGACCAACGAACTGCTGGTCCGCCTGCGCAAAACCCAAGAGGCACAGGAACAAGCAGCTGATCAGCAGCGTAAGCTCAAGGACGATGAAGCGCAGCGCCGAGGACCATCTGGCCCAACACTGAGATAAGGGGTTTGAACTACTTATCGTGTTGAATGCACGCTTGGGTTAATGACGTGGTCTAACATCCTGCCCCTCGCAAGACAGAAGGAAATCGGACATTGAGCAATAAGCAGCATGCTGACAATGGCAGTTGTTTGCAGAGGAGATGGGGCATGCGGATCAGCGGTGGGTGATGGTCCGTCACAGGAAGACCATGCCTATATCATCGTCTTATCAGGATGGCCTAGGTCCGTTATGGCATGCCAAGAACGATCTCTGGGTAACTCAAAAAGCCTGCGCCAGTTTGGAAAAGGCTTATGGGCTGGAGGCTGCGCCGCGACTTCGAAAACAAATGAAACAGCTGGAGCTGGTGGAGCGCGAGAACGTCTGGTTAAAAACACAGTTGGCTGCCGTGAAACGTGCGCAAAAGGAACGAGAGGCTCAGAACGTGGCAGCAAGAGCAGTGCGCCTCGCGAAATAACGTGCCTTCAGATTCCCGACCCTGCCGACTACTCGAAGCCCTGCTATGCCACCTCGGAAAATTGCGACGCCATATGTCCCGGTGCAAGCTATACGTCCAAAGGACGGTGGCTATGAAAGATAGCGGTAAGCGCTCTCTTTCATAGCCACCGGGCACTTAATTACGGTGCTTATCGTGATCTAGCCAAGGAACAAAACGACCTTTGTTGCCAGCTGCGATGAGATAGGTGAAGCACAAAATTGCGCCGAGCTGAAGAAGACCTATCCATAGTCCGTTGGTCTGGAAGGTAGCAGGAAGCTGCGAAAGGCCCAAGAGAGCGAGGACGAGATAAAAGTAGTCGCTAAGAATAGCCTTCGGCTTACGTTTATTTTGCGACGTTGGGTTAGCTTCAGTAGCCATTGGGAACTTCTTTCCGGATTAGGAGAAACAGTTTTGCTTGATGTCGTTAATGCCAATAAGCTCGGCGAACAGGCCACCAGCTACAGCTACAGCTGCATTTCGCTTTGCGGTTGCGCCCTTTTTGCTGTGGTACGCACGCCATATAATATTCACGCCTTTTTTGACGGATCCGAACCGCTTGACTAACTTATATCCAACTTTTGCAGCAGCTCCCAAGGCATTAGGTTGGCACCCACTGTAGCAACACAAACAGTCCAGAGACCAAGGCCAGCGCCCTAGCTGACCGGCTCAGGTCCTATCGGCCCACATCTGAGGACCGGCTGGTTGCCGGTACCGCGCGCGGCAGTGAAAAGACGATTGTCCACGGGGTGCAGCAGTATGCCGGTGAGCAGGTCTCCGACGGCACTCGGCCGCGGAAGAGGACCGAAGCGCTGATCGAACGGATCAAAGGATCGGCTCAAACCAGCGAACCGGCCTCGGCCGCCATCGAAGACATCATGAGCAAGCTGCAGCGGATCAAGCAACAACAAGCCAGTGAGCGGCAGCCACCGCCTGCTGAACACAATCGAGCAACGAAGCCGACACCAGAGGGCCCTCAGCTCAGCTGAGCGGCCTTTTGGTGTGAACGTAAGAAACCCACGGAATCCGTGGGTTTCTTCGACGTAGAAAGCAGGAGCCCTCGTCCCTTGCTATTTATACGAGGATGCATGCGATTCGGATAACAGCAGACATGAAATGAACCGCTTTACCGCCGATGCTTCACAGCAGTTTCCTTTTACGCGGAGCCAGAGCGTTGAGCGCAGGAAACGTACGTAGATAAAAAAAGAAGCCCCACACCGGGCGGGTTCTAACGGTCGTCGCAACACCGACGGGTTAGGCTTCCAACAATAAATCATGCATACGCTCGGCTGGAGTCTTCCAGTCGAGCGTTTTGCGTGGACGCCCATTAAGCAACACCGCGACCTGCTCCAAATCCTCCGGACCGTACTTGCTCAAATCAGTACCCTTCGGAAAGAACTGACGCAACAGCCCATTAGTGTTCTCATTGGAGCCACGCTGCCAAGGACTATGCGGATCACAGAAATACACATCCATATCCGTCGCCTCGCTAAACGACTTATGCAACGCCATCTCGTTACCCTGATCCCAGGTCAAAGAACCGCGCAACGCCTCGGGCAACGACGCCATCGTTTTGATCAGCCCGTCACGCACGGTCGCCGCCGTATGGTCTTCTGGCAAATGCACTAGCATCACAAACCTGGTGCTGCGTTCCACCAGCGTGCCAATCGCTGACTGATTCCCCGCACCCATAATCAAGTCACCTTCCCAATGCCCTGGCACGGCACGGTCTTCAACCTCTGCAGGACGTTCACTGATGTTGATCATCGGGTCATGGAATCGAGGCCGGCGTTCATCAGCCTTCTTCTGTGGCTTACGGCGTGCTCGGCCTGAGCGTAGGGTTTGGGCGACTTCGCGTTTTAAGCCGCCACGAGCCTGCACATAGATCGCTTGATACACGGTTTCGTGAGTCACTCGCATCTCCAAATCATCAGGGTGATCAGTCGCCATACGGGAACAGATTTGTTCCGGTGACCACCTTAGACGTAAACCGTAAGTCACGTAATCACGTAATGGTTCGGGACAAGCAAGCTTTGCGGTCTTAGGCCGTGCCCTACGGGCTATGGCTTGCCGGTGAGCAGTGTGGGGGTAGTAATCCCCGTGGGAAGTGCGGTTCCTCTTGAGTTCCCTGCTGATGGTAGAGGGTGAGCGGTGAACCTTGAGAGCGATCTGACGCATTGAAAGTCCTGCAATGTTCAAGGCATAGATCTCTTCTCGTTCACCAATGGATAAGAATCGCGCATCGATCTGAGGTCCCATCGCGTCAAGTCGTGAATGAGAGGTTACCTGCTGCTGGACTGACTTGGTGGTGTGGGTGGTCATTCCACTGTTATAGTCCACGACTCGACCATCAGGATAGATACGGGTGTTCTTAACGCGCTTTATGCCATTATCCCAATCGAGGGCAGTGCGTCTATTAACGCCGACTAATTCAGTGGCTTCCCTGCGGCTTACGCCTTGGGCACGTAAACGCAGGAACTCTTCACGCTTACCCGCATGTGGTCTGCGGATTTTCAGTCCCGCTTTCACGGCCCATTGGTAGCAAGTCAGGATCGGTATATTCACTTCTCGGGCAGCTTTGCTGACGTTTTGGTGCCTGTCGAAAGCAGTGAAGAACGCGTCTTTCTGTTCTTGGGTGTATCTCGCTTTAGGCTTCCCGAGCGCGGCAGAAGGCGCAGTTCGTGATGATTTCCAACCGTATTTTTTGGCGAGTTGATAAGCGGTTGGCAGTGAAATGCCAATGGCTTGGGCTGCATCTTTGACGCGTTGAGTTTGGTCGAGAGCTTCTTTGAAACGTCGTTTCTCGTCTTCGCTGAGTCTTGCTCTTGGTGTTCGTGGAGTGGTGGTGGGTGTTGAATTTTGGGTTAAATGCGGCACGGTCGTCGCAACTCCTGATTGTTCAGGGTGTTGCGACGACCGTTAGAACCCGCCCCGCTTGGCGATACGAGGACTTCCCATCAGCACTGATTGTCAGCTCAGTTGCTTTCATTGCTTTTGCAGTCTTTTCAGCGCCCACCTGTTCGCGTAAGAGACGTCTGGCCCCGTTTTGATTGTTTTCTGACGATCTACCGACCCATGTGATGCCCTGAATGGAGACGGATAAGAAATGCTGAAGGAGAAAAGTTTAAAAGTCCCTGACAGGGGCGAGCGATACCACTCCTGCATGGAGACTTCCCCCCTCTCACCCCAGAAATGGGATTCATGGAAACGCTCGATTGACGCAATGGTGGTCCCTTAGGGTTCTTCGTATGCTCGATAGGCACACCAAAATCTGAGTTCGTTGTCAATGGCCCTAGAGCCCTGTCTGTCAGGGCAAATGCATCTATGCAACACACACCCGCAGCACAAGACCCACCAGAGTAGCGTCCTCAAAAGAAAACTCCGCGACCACGAGCAGGCAAACGCAAGTGTTAGAAACGTACCTAGCGACGTCACAAGAAAGTCGCACGCGCTGAACCGTTCGGAATTAAAACGGAAGCTTCCCCTCCTACTAAAGTATGATTTACAAGCAGATTCGTCTTCACTACCGTGTAATTTATCGGTTAGTAAGAGAAAAATAGTCGTCCGCTCAATTGATCTTTTCTCGAACTCTCGCAGAAAGCATCGGTTGTAGGAAGCTTCAGCCGATTATCATCACTGTTACACTCAATGAGGAGTACCCGATGTTCAAGAAAAGTACGGTTATGTTGTGCTCCGCAACTCTGGTCGGTGCCTTGCTTGCAGGAGTTCCGTCCGGTGCGTTCGCTGCCTCTCAGCAAAGCACTGGAACTATTGCTGCTTCTGTAGCTGTTGACTCGTCAGGTGAAATTAGCCAGAAGGAAATGGAACAGCTGGAAAAAGACGTGGAGACTCTGTTCACGCGCTATATCCAGATGGATTCTTCGGGTCAGTTCTTTGTGAACACAAAGAATCTTGCTGAGGATGGGGTTCAGGACAGGACAGCTGAGTTACGTATGTTGAGCGACTCGTTAAACCTGATGGCTGAGAAAGAATCTGAGCAAGCAACTAACGAGATTGAGCGCCGTACTCCTGGGAAAACACTCCAGCCCTACGGATCGACAGAATTCGCAAAGTGCGTAATTTTGAACGGTTTGGGCATCCCCGCTCTAGGTGGATCTCCGGGCATCATTTCAGCTATAAAACTCGGAATCAGCTCTTGGAACTGGGGAATTGCGGCAAAAGCAGTTGCTAAGTTCCTAGGCCCTGCTGTCGTAAAGTCTTTGGGCGGTCCTGTGGGGATTGGCGTGGCGCTGGGATGGGGCGCATGGAGTTGCCGCGGCAAACTATAAAGGAGTTGAAATGGAAAATTCTGCTCGCTCAAGTAGAGCGCTAAAAACTGTCCTGACCTTTGTATGGGTTCTGCTAGTTGCTCGAATCATTACTGGTCTGACGATTTCACATGATCTTTCTTCAATGCAGGCGTGGTTCTCGGTTCAGGCTTGGATTGCACCTTTAGGGTTTGCTGTCATCGGCACTGTTATCTATTGGAAGAACTCTGCGAATAAATAATTCGCAGGATCTAGGACGCTTGATGACTGCTAGGAAAACTTTTCTAGCGGTCGTCGAGCGTCCTTTCTCGGCTACCTAAGAATTCTCTCCTAGTACGTGAATATGGTTGCTTGCGAGCAAACCTGGCTACGGACTGCGGGCAAAGTTCAGGGACCCCCGTCTAATGTGATCAAAGCGGGCCGTACTTGGCCATGAAGCGTCTGTAGATAAAAAGAAGCCCCATACCGCTTGGCGGTACGAGGACTTCCCAATGATATATGCACGGATCACAATCCCAACTTATACAAGTTAGGCGGTCCAGCTTCTGTCTAATATTCTACTTTGGTGACCCCAACGAATCAACTAGCGGATTTTGGTAGCTTCCTGGCCGGCGCTCGGTTTCAAACCTACTTGGATTGCTGCCAGGACGACCGCAAATTAGCTTTAGCTACCTACACGTGGAACTCAAAGCTCGCGGCGGAACTTTCACGAGTTCTGGGACACGTTGAAGTTGTCCTCCGCCATGCGATGGATCTGCAACTTCGTATCTGGAATTCGGCCCAACCTCTCACCCTCGGGCAGCCGAACTCTAACGATGCTCGTCAACGCAACGGCGGCAATTCCGAAGAGTGGCTCAAGCACCCGGCGCCGCTGTTGTTCAAACTCGTCAATACGAGAACGCGCAAGGGCAAAATCTTGTCAACCTACGAGGGTGCCTTGCGGCGGGCTATTGACGGAAGCAACGAAAGAGACCCAGCCCACCCCAGGCATGGAGCCCACATCACGCACGATGACATCATCGCACACACCACCTTTGGTTTTTGGCTGCATTTATTGCCCAACCCCAAGCATCGACACACTCCGCTGTCCCAGCTCAGCCAGCAGGAACGGACGAAAGAGCTGGCCGCTAGACGACTTTGGTCTGAAGCCCTGTCCAAAGCCTTCCCAGGCCTGAGCAACGTCTACGTGGTTCAGTACTACCTTCAGAGGGCGCACGCCTTGCGAAACCGCATTGCTCATCACGAACCACTGTTGAATACCGACGCGAAATCATACTTCAGAACCTCCACCCGGCTGCTACACGGAATTAGCCCGGCGGTCGGCAGCTGGGTCGGTGCTACCGCCGAAGTCGTGCAGATCCTCAGAAAACGACCAACCGGGAATTCATGAAAGCAAAACCCTGCGGATGCTATCCCGCAGGGTTCCAGCTTCCTAGCAGGGTCTCGCCCCTAACTTCTGGGATGATCGTTTTACTGCTGTGGCTCCCCGACGGGGCCAGGTTCTAGGTCGGGTTCCTTTGAATCATCTGGCTTTTCCAGGGGATACGCTTCGGCGAGCCACTGTGCGAAGTCATCCTGGAGAGCTTCGGGGACTGGATCCATTCGCTCAGGTGTGCGGTGCTCACGTCGGCAGCCGGCCATCCCTCCCTTATCTGCTGGCGCGTTCACGATATCCAGGACGTCGGGCAGGCAGCGCAGGTTCCAATACACCAGATCACTATTCGGAGTCTCGGACCCGTAGTTCGCCGCCGTCCACGACGTATATAACCCGACCACGTGCGCGACGACGTTCGGGTGGAGGAACCAGCAGGTGGGGATCATGTTCGTGCTTTGCCCGGCTCCGTAGGTTGCGTTCATCCAGGGCAGCCACTGGTTGATCTCAGTGAGCAGCTCCGAGATTTGCTTCGGGTTGGCCGTATAGAGGTTCCAAGGTGCTACCTCTTGTTCGGGTCTTATGTTGGTGAGTCGTTCCAGCTGGTTCGTGAGTTCCACAAGAACTGTTTCTTGTGCGGCGAGGCCTTGCTCGACTTTTTCTTGCCGTTCGATCAGCGGCTCAACCAGCGGAACGATCAGCTCGAGGACATCATCGGTGGGTTGCGTATCGCTCATCGCGCACCGCCAAGGGTTTCTGCCGGATCGCTACCTGCCAGGGTTTGGGTGGGTTCGTGGAAGATCTTGCCGCACCTGCGCAACGTCTGCTCCTTCATCTCATTCAGCTCCTGGTGGTCTTTGCGCTGCCACACCATCTCGGTATGCACCACATGCGGCGGCAGATTCCGATACACCGCGGTGGCCTGCCCGAAGCGCAGATGCTTGAGCTCTTCAGCGCGCACGATCGCTTTCTCCTCGGAACTAGTGGTCCTCGAGCCTCCACTCTTGCTAGAAGAATGGCTGATGCGTGCCTTATTTCGGACGCCCATGTCGTTGGCGTAGGTCTTCAGGTCTTCGCTGTTGATGCCGGGGAATATCAGCTTCAAGCTCGCGTTGGATTCGATGGTTTTCGCTTCTTCCTTGCCCCAGCGTGCTTCGTTCTGGATGAAGGATTGGCTGATGCCGATCACTTGGATGCCCCGTCCGCCGGTATCAGTGATCAGTTCGCTCATGTTGCTGAATGCGGCAACGTTTGGTGCTTCGTCCAGGACCATGCGGAAGACAGGCCAGAGCCGGCCGGAGGCGAACTGGCTGGATTTGCGGCGAGCTGCCCGATAGACCTGGTCAGCGAACATCGTGCTCAAAGTCCCCAGCGGGGATTTTTCCCCGTCAACCACGATGTGCAGGGTGTTCGGCCCTTCAAGGAACGTGTTGATGTCGAAGGCTTCCTCCTTGCGGAATCGGAATTGCGAGAGCACTTTCTCGGTGACCAAGGGTTCGGCTAGGGAGAGGAGGGTGGCTTTGATGGAGTCTTCGGTTTCGCCGGCCCGTGATTCGGTGCGCTCACGCAGGGGTTGGATGAAGGCCCTGGATTTGTGGTGGTCTTCGAGGATGGTGATGGGTTCGGGGTTGTGGGAGTCGAAGATCCACATGAGCAGGTCATCCATGGTGCAGTCTTCCAGTGCGGCGGCGTGCAGGAGCCGGCCGAGGACGGTGCCGGCTTTGGCGCTGAACCATGACCCGTTTTTGGTGCCTTCCATCGGGGCGGCGTTCGCCCAGGCTTTGCCGCGCTCGAGGGCTTCGTCTTCGTCTTCGCACCCGTAGATGGGTGTCCAGTTCACCCTGGTCGGCCAGCCGGTGATGTTTTCCCAGTCGCACACAAATACGTGCCCTTGTTTTTCCCGGGCAATGGCGGTCCAGGCGACCACATCGGGTTTCGTGGAGGTGGCTAGGACGGGGCCTGGGGCGTTGAGGATCATGGGGATGACGATGCTGGAGGTTTTGCCGCCGCGGGCTGGGGCGTAGACCCACATGCTGTCTTCCAGTTGGATATACAGCGGGGTTTTCTTCGACGCATTGGCATAGACGGCCAGGGCGATGAATGCTTCGGCGGTCTTCTTCGTGACCTGCGCCCCATAGATTTGGCGGGCTTTGCGCCAGGCGGAGGTGAAGCCCATCATTGACGTAATCGCGGCCCCTTGTGGGGTGAATTTCTCAGCCTCGTCCCGCGAGCTTCCCCAGATTTCGGTGAACAGCACATATGCCACGATCAGTAGGGCTGCGAAGCCGCCGAGGATGAACCAGGACGCGGTCGGCCAGGCGAGGTTCTTGTCGATGGCGGCTTGGACCAGTTCCATGGGGTTCCACGAGATCCCGGTGCCGGTGGGGGTGAGTCGTTCGCCCCAGTTCAACGCCACCAAGGCCAGCCCGGCGAGGGCGGCGATGATCAGCCAGGCGGGGATTTCGCGGTTACGCTGCGTGGGGTTCGAGCTCATCGGTGATCACCTCGTTCATTTTCTGGGCGGTGAGGGCCTTGTCGGTGTCGGTGAGGATTTTCTCCACGTCGCTGCGCAGGTGCTCGACCTCGAACGGAGCTTCGTTGCCGATCTTCATCAGGCACGTGCCAGTCGCCAAGTTCAGGATCGTGCCATAACTGGAAGCGGGCAGGTCGAACATTTCCACTGCAGCCCGCGCATCCGGGGCTTTCTTCTGCTGATACACCAAAACGGTGTCGCATTCCTTGATGATCGCCTCAGCTTCGGTGCCGGGCGGGATGTCTGAGACGTGGTGGAACATGAACCAGTTCGACAGGCCGATGGCGCGGGAGACTTTCTGGTTGCGGCGGATGACTTTGGCGACGGAGGTTTGGACGACGTGCCAGGCTTCTTCGACGATGAAGTGGGTTTGGCGCCGGTTCTTGGCCCGGAAGAGCCGGTTGGTCATCCACGTGTTGATCACGGTCATGATGATCGCCAACGCCGGCCCGGTCTCTGGCAACTGGGAGACATCGAAGACGGTCAACCCGTCAGCCAACACGACGTTTTCTGAGGTTTCGCCGTCGATTAGGCCGGAGAGGTCTTCATCGACGAACCGTTCCAGTTCGAATGCCAGATCGTACCCCCATTCGCGCAAGACTGTCCGTTCGATCTGCAGTTCCTCGCAGTCAATCGGGGAGGGGTCGAGCATGCGGGCGATGACCAAGCCGATGGTGGGGGTACGGCCAGCAGCGCGGGTTTCTTTCAGCACGCGGTGGTGGGCAGTGCGCATGGCTTTGCCTTCGCGGGAGGAGACAGGCCGGCCGAGGACTTCGGTGGCAACCGCGCGCAATAGCTGAGCTTGGCTTGGTGGGGCTTCGGAGCCGTTGGTTCGGGTGTCTTCGACTTCAGGGGAGATGGCCGGGTCGAAGATGTTCAGGCAGGCGCCGCCTCCACCGATTTTGAAGGTGATCGGCTCGCGCCCGAAGAATCGGGACAGGGCTGCGTATTCGCCTTCTTCCGGGTTGGAGTCCGAGGGTTTCTTGTCGACGACGATGACGTTGCGGTTCAAGATCAGCGGGCGCAGGCAGCCCCAGGTTTTGCCGCCGGAGCTTTTGGCGGAGCCGAGGTCGCCGATGAGAATGACGTTGGCGTTGTTCACGGTGTTCGGGTAGGCGAAGATCGGGTCGTGCATGACACCCCACCCTGATTCCAGGTCCAAGCCGAAGAGTAGGCCTTTGTAGGAGGTGGGAGACCAGGGGACGGCGAGGTTGCTGATCTCTGTTTGCCGGGTGGTGCTGATTCCGCCTTCAGGTGCCGGGTCGTAGAGGCCGTAGGCGGATCCGGTGCGGGAACGGCGGCCAGCGTCCCAGGACACGTCCGGGCGGAACATGTCCGCGGGTGCCTGGGTGTAGCCATTTTGATTGCTTGCTAGTTTGCTCGTTTGTGTTCGAGCTAGTTTCCTGGCTTGCTTAGCGGCCCTCCGGTCCTTCCTCGAATGTTTCTTCGTGTCTCCTTGGCCGGCGACTGTGCTGGCAGGGGAGGTGGGACCGGATGCGGTCTTCCCAGATGTGCTGGCGTCTGCGGGGTTGGTGGTGGTGCTGGTTTTCTTGAAATATTTCATGATTAACGGATCCCTCGTCCTAGCGGCATCACGGCAGCCAACGCCATATGGTGGCGGTCATCGAGCCAGATCAGCCGCTCGATCCCGCAATCAGTGGCCACCGATTCAATCTGTGTGGACACAGCCAGCAGTTCTTCTTCGGACTGCACAGTGAAGCTCAGGTACGCACCCCATTTCACTCCGTGATGCCCGCTGCCGGGCATGAGGTCGGCGCCGCGCTGGTCCGAGGAGCTGGACATGACGTGTTCGGTGCCGTCGCTGACTTTGCCTTTCTCTGCATCGGATTTGCGCTTGGCCTTGTCACTGGTGCGATCAGAGACCGCTTGGGCACGGGCGGTGCGGGCATCGACAACTTCGTTGACCCACGACACCGAATGGATCACTGCGGGCACGATCCCGTTGACCAGCTGCCGCATGGATTGGACGGGAAGGGCGGAGCCGGCCATGAACCCATGGCGGGGAATGTAAGCCACTCGTGTGTAGGCATGGTTGTTCACCAGTACTGCTTTGGACGTTTTTGTGGCGTCCAGACGCTGCCAGACCGAACTGAGGTTTTGGTCTGGGTCGTCGATGCTGACCTCGTACGGGTCTTGTAGGTGGGAGAGGAGTGCTGCGGCCATGTTGGAGTTCACCGGCCGGAAACTGCGGATCGCTTTATGGGTGACTGCTTGGGACATCAGGGCGTGGGCTTCGCTGACGATCGCGTCATGCACCGCCCGCGGGCCAGGGGTTTGGGCGGTGATGGCGCGCTGCAGTGCGGCGAGGTTGTCGAAGCGCAGCACCCAGTAGGAGCGGTGCTGTTCGGCCTTCTGCTCCACATCCAGGCATAGCTCTTGGTAGGAGCGGACCAGGTGGTCATGGGCTTGGGGGTGGACGTAGTCAGAGAGCCAGGAAATGTGGTCGGTGATGTCCAAGGGGACGGAGCGGGTGAAGCTTTGGATGTGGGAGATGGCGCTGGTGCGCCGCGCTGCCCGGGCGAGGACTTTGCCGAATCCGATGAACGGGATGTCTTCGATGTCTTCTTCCACGACACCGCCGGTGCTGCCGCGCACTTCGAAGATCGCGGTATAGAATACCGGGCTGGTGTTCGCATGCCTGAACACGGTGAGGCGTTCGCGGGTGTTGAAGGGGACTTCGGTGGCGCTCATCTTCCCGATCATCAACGGGGCCGGCTGGTCGGTGGCTTTGCGGCGTTGGGCCCTGCGCACTGCGAACCCTTTGGGGCGGGCAGTTTTCGGCTGGTTCGAAGTTTTCTGTTTGTTCTGTGTTCTCTGCTTATTTTGGGTGGCGTGCTGGTAGGTTCTCAGGCGCTCTGCGGCGATCTGTTCGTGGACGGGATCGAAGACATCGGTGCCGGTGGTTTTCTGCCAGATCCGGTAGGCCCGTTCGGCATAAATGGCTGCCAGGCTGCGGCCTTCATTGATGGCGGTGGGCATCGTAGTCAGGATGCTGGCCACGGCCACGAAGAGCGCCGCGACGAGGAAGAAGAAGCTGAACGATCCCAACATGACCAGGAACGCGGAGAGCGCGAGACCAATGAAGAGGAGGAGCTTTTCGGGCAGGGAACGGCCTGAGAGCAGTCCGCGGGACTTGAACTCACCGCCGAGGGCAACGTGACGAGTCATGAGGGTTGATCAGTCCTTAAACGAATCCCAGGTATCGGGGTCGGAGTCCTGTTGGGCGATGCGGGCTTGGGCTGCCGCGTTGGACATGGCGTAGCGGGCGTTGGCGAGCATCCCGACCTTGCCGGTGTGCAACGGCCGATACGCCTTGCTAGAGGTGGCATTGGTTGGAGAGTTAGGGCCTGCGGGCTGGGTTTGCCGGCCGGAAGCACCAGCAGCCTGGCCAGAAGTGCCAATACCGGCACTGTCGAAGGTCGGTTCTCCAGCAGAGCCACCTTCAGGATTGCGGCCTGAGGAACCCGTTGTCCTTGGAGCACCCGCGCCGCTGGAACCACTGGCATTTCCTGTGCTGCCTGTTCGGGGGCTGGTTGGCCGTTCCATGACCTCGGTCGGAGTACCCTGCCCAGGGCTGCCAGGCGACGACTGGCCACCAGAAGAACCCTGCGGCTGGCCAGCATCCGGGCCGCCGGACGCGCCGGCCCCTGAAGGTGGGGCTGAACCATCCTCACCGCCACGCGCAGCTGAAGATCCCTGGCTGGCAGCACCGGTACTTGCTGCTCCAGCACCTGCTGCAGTACCGCCGCCCGATGTACCGTTACCGGCCCGGGGGGCAGGCGAAGGTGTGCTGGAAGCATTGCCGCGGCGTGAGGAGATCGCGCGACGCACGGCTCCTGCGCCGGCACCGGCGAGTGAGCCGGCCATGCCACCTGCCGCAGCGCCGACACCAGCAGAAATTTCAGGGGAGATCCCGCCGAAGTTCGCTTCACGGCTTTGGATGATGGGCATCCACCGGAAGATCGCTGCGGGGGAAAGAACGATCAGCAGCATGATGAATGCGGTCGCTCCGAGGTTGCCCACATTGACCAGCACATCGTCGGTGCCTTCCTTGAACGCGGTCTGCGAGGCCAGGACCCCGAAGACGGCGCCCATGACGAGGAAGACCACGGGCTTGAGGATCAGCAGGGTGGCGAGGGTAGAAGCGATCTTCAGTACGTAGCGGCGGGTTTTCGGCGAGATGAGCATGCCGATCAGGGCGGCGATGGCCAGTCCCATGAGCTGCTGGAAGATCGGGATGAGCAGGAAGTAAATCATCAGGGCGATCGAGCCGATGAACAGCATCCCGAAGAAGATGATCGCCGCCAGCGGGCCGAACCAGCTGCTGGATTCCAAGGAAGCGAAGCGGGAGATCACGGTGATGAAATTACTGATCATTTCCGCGGACCAGTTAGTGGCCCCGGAGGTCAGTGGGGCGATGCGCTGCTGTATTTCGTTCATGGCCCACGGACCGTAGATCACCAGGAAGAGGCTGACCGGGAGGTAGTAGAGCAGGGAGTTGCTGAAGTCGTCGTCGCTGATCTCTCCGTTGCTGTGGTGCTTGAATAAGGTGAGCAGCATGATGGAGAGCCCGACGACGCCGATGCCTGCGTAGAGCGCCCAACGGTCTTTGAACTCTGGGCTGGAGGCGTCGAATTCGGTGGTGGAGGTGAGCTCTTCGAGGACTTTTGAGGTGAGTGCGATGGACTCTATTTTGCTGCTGTTGGCGACTTCTTCGAGTCCGCTTTTGGGGTCGGCAACGAAGTCGATGGTGTTGCCGATGGCATCCATGGCGTTCAGAACCGATCGGCCGATCTCGCTTTGGCCCATCCAATTTCTCAGAGTGCCTGAAGCCCACCCCATAAGGAAATCATTCGCTTGTTTCCTGATGCAGAAAGTAACGCTTTGCTGTCCCGCACCCGTGGAACTCAGGGCCTCGCACAAATCCATGGCTGGTTCCTGCTTGATGATCAGCGCGTCAGGGTCCGGATACATGGCGTGCAACGCATCGCGTGTCTGTTCTTCGCAGTTGCGGGCATCGAAGTTGAGGAAAGATTCCATCTTGCGGTAGTACGTGAAATTGCTGCATTCATCGGCGCCGATCTCCGTGATGATATCATGCAGCAAGGTGTTCTTATCGTCATCCGATAAGTTCTCGTACCTCTTGGCCTGGTCTTGGCTCAGAACTTCTGAGACATTTTCATCTGTTCCGGTGGCTTGGGCCGGGACTGCTAGACCTAGGGTGAGCAAGGCAGCGAAGATGGCGGTGAGCAACCGCCTCATCGTGCAAGCTCCATCCAACCATCACGGCTTAGCGGATTGCCTTGGGAGTCCACGAAAATTTGGTTCAGCAGATCGTTCGGCGATTCTGGAGCTTTCTCGCCGTCAGCAATGATCAATTGAGATTCTGCACGGACGGGCGTCGGCGAGAGATCGAGCTTCCAATCATTGCCTTCCCACACCAAAGCTTGGTTCTGAGTGCGGTATTCGATCGAGGGGCCGATAGTTTTCCCATCCAGCTCGAGCCCTGGATCGTCGATCTCGAGTGCCACGGCGATGTTTGCTGATTTTCCTGGTTCGCAGTTCTCGACCTTGTAGATCGCCGGAGAGATCAGGCTGCTTTCTGCTGAAGCTGAATTATCGGAGACCAGTGAGGCTGTGGCGTTGATGTACTTCGTGTTGTACTCGCCCGAAGTGGTGATCTGCTGAAGCGTTGCCTTCTGGTTCTTCCAGTTTTCAGGGGAGTAGGAATCGGCCGCCACATAGTTCACTGCAGCGCGGACGGCGTCTTCACACGAAGCCGTGTATCCGATAGGGGTTTTGCCGTCGGGTGCGGTCTTGGTTCCGCCTTCAGCGAGGCGGATGCTGGAGATTGGGAACCCGTACTCGCTGGCTTTGGCTGGTGTGGTGGGGGTGGTGGCCGCCGAAGAATCGGGTTGATCCTGATCTTGGGACATGAGGACGCTGGCTACCACGACGAGGGCTATGGCCACCACAGCGACGATGAGGACAATAATTCTCCGACGGCTGGTCATTAGAGCATCCCCGCCAATTTCAGGACCGCACCGATGATGACACCGAACGCGGCAACCGCGACCAGGGCAATGCCACGGCGTTTCATCTCATCGGTATGCTCACCGAGCTCTTCGTAGTGGCCTTGCTTTTTCGCACCGGCGAACTTGCCAAGACTGGTCAGCAGCTTCACGGCCACATAGATCAGCACGACGCCCCAGATGACGCCGAGGATGATGCCCAGTGCGCTGTCGAATCCATCGCCCAAAGGCGAGATGTCGGGGGAGACGCCCTCGAACGGGTTTTTCACGGTCGTGGATTCTTTTTGTTCCGCGACGATGCTGGGCGCGGTGTGTACTGGTGCGAACACGGGTTAGTTCTCCTTGGTGTTTCGGGGGGTCGTGTCGTTAGAGGCTGAGCGGAAGAGTCCGGCGCTGACGGCAGCGGCGACTTTCTCGAAGGCGCGCACTGACTCGTCAGTGGCTAGCTGCCAGTCGATCAGCCCGTTCGTGTCCAGGGCCGGTTCATAGGGGATGGCTAGGAATGTTGCGGTCTCGCCGAGGGCTTGTTCGAGCATCTGGCGCAGTTCTTTGCGGCGCTCCGCGGCCACGGCCCGACGGTGGGATCCTGGGGTGATGACCAGGACCGCATGCTCACACAGGCTGGCATAGTGCTGGTTTCCGGTGACTTGGGACATTGCCTGCAATTGTTCGACGGTGCGCAGGACAGAGACGACGGATTTGTCGTTGAGCTCGACGGGGAAGACGAGCTGGTCGGTGGCGTCGATGCCGGCGAGCCAGTTTTCGGCGCGGGTGTTGTTGCCGGTGTCCAGTACGACGATGTTCCAGAAGCGCTGGACGACTTCGAGCAGTTCGTTGAAGGTGGGGCGGGTGAGCATTTGCATCCGGTCTGGATCCTCATCGGAGGCCAGTACGCTGAAGCGGTTGTCTCCTTGTGGGCGGGTGTAGTACTGGACATCGCCGCTGCGGGTCCGTTCGCTTTTGAGCTGCTCGAGGGCATCGAGCAGGTCGATGATGGTCATGTTCGACCCGTTGGAACGGGTGCGGACCCCGAGGGTGCCCATGGTTTCGTTGTTGTCCATGGCCAGCACGTTGTGATCCGAGGTGTTGCCGATGGTGGAGGCCAGTGCGACGGTGAGAGAAGTTTTCCCTGCTCCACCGGCAGGTTGGGCGATGGTCACGGTGACCGGCCGCGGGTAGACCCGGCGGATTGAGGCGAGCGTGGCCCGGCGTGTCAGTTCTTGGGGTCCTGGTTTCGGGGCGATCAGCCCGCCAGTCCAAGTCCGGATCTTCTTCTGCCATCCTTCTTCGGCTGGCAACGGTGTTTCCAGGGCGTCGGAGCCGGTGATCGCACTGCTGAGCGATCCTGAGACCAGCGGTGTTCCTGAGACGAGCGGTGTCCCTGAATCCAGTAGTGTTCCTGATCCCTGAGTCGTCCCGGATGCCGGGGATGCCTGTGCGGAATCCGGATTCCCAGGAGCGTCAGCAGGATCTTGTCCCGCAGCGCTTGGGCTGGCAGTGCTCGAGCCAGGGGCTGGTCCGTCGCTGGCTGGTTGTTGGGTGGTTGCTTTGCTGGTGCCCTGTTCGGTGGGTGTTGGTTTCACCAGAAGGTCTGTTTTCATGCGGCGGCGTTCTTCGCCTGGCCAATCCCCGCTCATGCAGGTCCCCTTTCGTTCATCAAACCCATAGTATCAATTAGTATTGAAAATATAAGCTTCAATATAAAAAAATACTCAAGGGGGTTGCCATGAACCAGGGAATGCACCGCACCACGCGCCACACTAGGGAACACTCTCGCCGCCGTGCCGCCACGACAGGGCTCGTTCTGGCCTTAGCCAGTGCGCTGCTGGCGGGTTGCACACCGACCGAACCAGAAGGCACGCCGGGGGAGGAGAACGGGATCATGCACGACATCCACGCCTCCCCGGAACAATCAGCCATCGAAGAATGGAGCCCCCGGATCGCCCAAGAAGCCAGTGACGTGGCCACCAACGCCGCGACAGCCTACGCCCGCCCCGACCTGGAACAGTCCCAATGGTTTACCGGGCTGCGGCCCTACCTTTCGGACGACGCGCAACGCACCTTCCAGAACGTCTCGAACCTGAACATCACCGCCACCAAAGTCACCAGCACCGAGACGCCCGTCAAAGGACGGTCTGCGGCAATCGCCACCGTCACCGTGAATACCAACACCGGCTCCCTGGACTTCCTGCTGAGCCGGGCTGATGGTGAATGGGTCGTCGAAAAGATCACCAGCACCAAATGATGCGACGCTTCAGACTCATCAAAATCCTCGCCATCACCCTGATGATCTTCTTCGGCGGCATTTTCCTCTCTCTGACCATTCTCGGACCCCGGGACGCTGCGGATCCCCGGGCTATGGACTGCGACCCGAACAGCAGCATCGGGGAAAGCATCGACGTCACCCACCTGCCAACCACCCCAGTCGGCGACTACACCGGGAAGCAACTGGCGAACGCCGCGATTATCATCAACGAAGCTAGCACCGCAGGCCTGCCCCAACGTGCGGCCATCATCGGACTGATGACCTCCATTCAGGAAAGCAGCCTGACCATCCTGGCCAACGACGGGAGCTGGGAGTACCCGGAAGGTACCCGCATCATGACCGAAAACGAATGGGAACAAGCCAAAGAGGTGGCCGTGGCTTCCTTGGATGAACCGCATGAAGGCGTCGGGCACGCTTGGGATGCCATGGGCACCTTCCAGCAACGGCCCAGCGCCGACTGGGGCACTGTCGGACAGATCATGAACCCCGCCACCGCGTCCGCGACCTTCTTCGACCGCCTCCAGAACATTGACGGGTGGGACGAGCTGCCCTACGAGCAAGCCGCCGAAGCCGTCCAAGCCTCCGGCCTGCCTGATAACTACGCGCAACGCAGGGATGATGCAGAGCTGATCTATGCGGCGTTGCAAGGCGCAGAAGTCACTGATGCCGACCAAGATGAAGCCTATGTCTCGTGTGATGACGGGGCTGAGAGCCGCAACCCGAAAAGTAAAAACACTCCCGCGGACAATGACTCGGACTGGGTCTTCCCCTTGGAGACGTTGACGAAGATCTGGCACAACTACGGCGAATCCCGCGGCCCCTACCCGCACGCCGGCGAAGACTTTGCCGCCCCTGAGGACACCCCGATTTACGCGGCGGCCGCCGGGCAAGTCATCCGCGCCAGCTGCGATGACCTCGTTGTGGGCCGGTCGCCCTGCCAGATCGAAATCGACCACGGCATGCACGACGGCGCCCAGATCACGACCTTGTATGTTCACATGTTCCCGGATGATCTGATCGCGCACGTCGGCGATGAAGTTGAAGCAGGGGAGCAGATCGCCCAGGTGGGTACCAACGGCAACTCCACCGGATTCCATCTGCACTTCGAAGTATGGAAAGACGGGCAGATCACGAACCCGATGGAGCTGCTCGAGCAGCAAGGAGTCACGATGCCTGGATAAAGTCCCGCCGCTGCTGCCTCCGGCACAGCACCGCATCCACCAGCCCCAACGTCATGCCTACCAGGACACTGAAAATCGCAGGATAGATGAACAAGTCCGTAATCCAGCCCAGTTGCCGGTTCGCCAACTCGGCCAGATGCCCCAGCGGGGCGGCGATGACCAGGCCGAAGCCGAAGCCCATGAGCTTCTTGGAGTAGTACGGAATCCTGGATACCGACTCGGTAGCTGCCCTCATCAGCGGGGCCACCAGGAACGAGGAAACAATTGCCGGGTAGATATAGAGCGCGAGCTTATATAAGACCACCAGCGGGTTATCCCTGAACGCATTCAACCCAACGTCAGAATAGGAACTCCCACTGAACACGAACAGGACACCCATCAGGGCGGCAGAAGCCGGCAACGCGACAGTGGAGAGTTTCAGGATCTTGCTGGCGATCTCGGGACGGTTGATGCCATGGGAAATCTGTATGCCGCCACAGAAGAACACCAGCGCAATACCAATATGGGATACGAGGTTCGCAAAATTATGGGATCCCGCCAGGGAATCAACGAACTCATAGACCGGATCAACAGCCAAAGACAAGACGAGGGCCATGCCTAAATGGGTGAGCCACAACCAGAGATTCCCGATCCCTTGGATCAGGCGAGGAAGGCGGGCGATGAGGGCTGCGAGGAAACTGGTGGCAAGGATTGCAGACACCCAGCTCGAAACCGCCACATCATTCATCCTAAATGACGGTCGAAGCTCTCCCGGTCGCGTTCCTGCTTGCCCACCTGCTGCAAACGTTGCTCAGTGCAACTGAGCAAATGGCCGACCGGAACAGAATTAGCCCAAGTCGCACGGCAATTTTCAACCCAACCAGCTTCTTTCCCCGTGAGCACTTCAGAGATCACTAAAGCCGACACGCCCGGCCACCCAGCATGCTCACACACCGCCAGTGCCACATCTTCACGCAACCTGGTGCGCAGCATCTTCCATAGCGTTGGCTGATTCACTCCCAGCTCATCAGCAATCCTGGCACGCAACGCCCCGTCGTTGGCGAGGTTGAACCAATACAACGCCGCCAAATCATAGCTCTCAGGCCCGAGTTGGGTTTCGGTCACTGGCTGGTTTTCCAAACGTCCAGCACTGGCACGGAACAACCCTGGCGATGAAATGAAACCTGGCATCTCGCCGGTGGCAGGGGAGGAAGGAACAAGGTCAGCGAAGACAGCGAAGCGGCTGAGCTGGGTGAGCGGATCCAGGCCCAGGCCGCGGGAGATGGCAGCGATTGTTGCCGGGGCGACGTTGCCTCGAGCGAGCTGCTGCTTGACCCGCAACCGAGGCAGGTCTGCGAGGGCAGCAAAGCGCACGGAACTGGTGCCTGGAGAAACCTCATCCAGCCACGCTTGAACTTCATCGCGCCCTAGCTTCACTTACCGCTCATTCACTCACACCACAACAACATGCTCACACCGTGCCCCTGCGGCTCGGTGTTGTTGCCAACCTGTCTTAATTTATCGTGTCAGCAGTGCCTTTGAACCCAGTTTAGAGGTGGGGACAAGACACAATTCGGCCACAAAACACCGGACAACCAGAAAACCGGCGCCCAAGACTCTGCTATGGCAGGCGATCGTGCTGGCCGATGGATGCTTAACGAAGGTGTACTCGCGGTAGCCGAACAAAAGCGGAGGCTTGTCATAAGGGGCAAAGGGCAGGTACTCGAAGACACTGCTAGCTAGGACTGTCGGATCTCGGGAGAATGGAGCAGGAGAAGCCTCGACCGGTGCGTACGTAGCTCGCCCGAGCTGGCGGTCTTCGAGCTGCTGCAGGGCCAAACGCCGTACGGCTCTTCAAGTAGGCGGCTGTTGTGCAGTAGCTTTGTGTTCATGGTCGGTTGGGACGTCTCGAGGCACCCGGAATGGGACATGATGTTTACCGCGGGCCTTACCGCGCGCGAAATCGCCGACCTATGCAAACAAACCATCGCCACCGTGCACCTGCACCTGAAAAACCGCCAAAAAAACGACCCTGACTTCTTCACCAAACACACGGCAGCGCTAGAAGCTCGAGGGCCGCATCGCATCACAACAAATTGGCGAAGGCGAGTGAAAGAAGCACAATACTTCTATGCAGTGCTTGGGCGTCTCCCGCGCAGTACCGGGGATCCTGCCGAGCGGTCGCTGGCTGAGTGGGTCGCTGAGCAGCGTCGTCTCTTCGAGCGAAATGACCTGCTACAAGCAAAAATCGTACTGCTTGAATCTCTCCCAAACTGGAACGTCAGCGCACGGGTGCGAGAACGTGAAATGCAGTGGAAAAAGAACCTCTCACTCTTCATTGCTTTCGTAGATGCTGAACAGCGCATGCCCGGATACAGGTCCTACGCCACAGAAGAAGAGCATGCTCTGGGAGTATGGCTTCATAACCAGCATCAACGACGTACCGAGAACCGGCTCGAGCTATGGAAACTAGAGGCGCTCAACGAAGCGGTACCCGATTGGCGAAGCCGAAGCTAAGGCTGGAAGTACGCCCTCGTGCAAGTTATAGCTAGTAGCCGCTGACTAGTATGTGGGACTGCCGAAAATTCAGCTCTGTCCGTCTTCCGTTGCGTTCCCTGGCCTAATGCAGGTAGCACTCCGATGCTTTATCTACGAAGGATGCATCGTTATTCGCTTGGCATTGTATGCCCCGAAGGAGTGTAAGCCTGTGGGATACAAGCAAATTGAATTGGCCCGGGCGGGTAGGGCAGCGGGTGACAGATTCCCCATCATCAGCGGCTAGAGCTTCGTCCCACGGCTGTCTTGAGCTTATGGAATGAATGCCGACCAGCAATGGAATTATGGCAGATCTATCCGATCACAGCGCATAGTGGGACTCGCTTAGTTGTTTCGGGGCAGGCTCCCGCAGCCCTATGATTATTTAGATAGATTTTATACGTAGTTTCGGATATCATCATAGATATGAGCGTCAGACAGTGGAGGAACGATTTTGCGCGCAGCGCACTTCAGTACGCGGCGCTAGCTGTGATTGCCGAGGAAGACATTCATGGTTACGAGTTGATAGTGCGTTTGAGAGAGCATGGCTTTGGTGATGTGAAAGGCGGGGTTCTGTATCCGCTTCTTCGACGTTTTGAAGAGCAGGGAGCCCTTGAACATTATTGGGATACAACATCGCACGGTCCAGCTAAGAAAATGCTGAGGCTCACTGGTGAAGGCCGGGATGAACTTCTAGCCGCCGAACAGGCCTGGCAAGATATTTCGCGAAGTTTGTCGATGATCAACAAAAGGAGTTAGATATGCTCGACTATGGAACTCGTTTGAAAGCGGCATTGCGCTCCTACGGAGCTTCTGAGGAGATAATTCAAGGCGCGATCCTGGATTTAAAGGCCCACGGTACTGACTACGATCAGCTAGTTGAGGAGTTTGGCGAGCCGGAGGAATATGCCGAAGCATTAATGCCGAATGCGAAAGGGCGTTCCAGATCAGGGTTCATTGTCGCTGGCGCAGTGCTTGCTGTTTTGATATGGCTGGTCTTGCGGTTGGCTAAGGAGCGCGAATGGATGGCGTTCGAGCCTTATTGGAATTTCAGCTTACTCTTGAGCCTTGGTGCATTGATTCTCGGTATTGGTGCCGAGTTCCTGAGATACCTTCGATCAGGCAAGTGAAAGGCTCGACGTCCTGGTCCAGGA